>JAFPXH010000006.1 GCA_017394705.1 Paludibacteraceae bacterium
AAGTGAAAAGTGAAAAGTGAAAGGTGAAAGGTGAAAAGTGAAAGGATGAGTATTATGGATAAATTGAAAGGATTAGGAACAGCCCTTGTCACGCCGTTTGACGCCAACGGCAAAGTGGATTACGAAGCTCTTGCACGGCTGTTAGACACTCAACTCTCCGGCCATGTGGATTACCTCGTTGTTCTCGGCACAACCGGCGAAGCCGCCACGATGACAGCCGATGAGAAACGCGAAGTACGTACGTTCATTCGCAAGTACGTCAACGGACGCTTGCCTCTGGTTTTAGGCGTTGGAGGCAATAACACCGCGGCGGTATGCGAGAGTTTGCGGGCCATAGACCTCTCCGGTTTTGCAGCCATTCTTTCAGTTTGTCCGTACTACAATAAACCGAACCAGGAAGGACTATTCCAACATTTCTGCGCAATCGCAAAAGCGAGTCCTATTCCCGTTATATTATATAATGTACCCGGGCGCACGGGCGTGAATCTCCTGCCGGAGACCGTTATGCGCATTTATAATGCCCATCCCGACAAGATCGTCGCTATCAAAGAAGCCTCCGGCAACCTGGAACAAATCAAAGATTTGATAAATCTTACAGCGAACGCCAGTGAGCGGTCTTACAGCGATAGCGGTCTAACAGGCGAAGCCGGTCTTTTAGTCATCTCCGGCGACGACGCCCTTGCGTGTGAGGTTATGCAAGCAGGCGGAGCAGGTCTTATTTCGGTAGCAAGTAACGCTTTCCCGGAAGATTTCTGGGATATCGTACATAAAAAGGACCAAGCAAAGCAGGCACAATACGCAGAGATAATTCGCTTATTGTTTGCCGAAGGCAACCCGGTCGGCATCAAAGCCGTTTTGGCGCAAAAAGGCATCATACAAAACCATCTCCGCCTTCCGCTTGTCCCCGCCAGCAAAGAATTGGAGGAGCAGTTCGCTAAACTCTTAAACTGTTAAACCGTGCGGGTCGTTATTCAGCGTTGTTCGCGTGCAGAGGTGCGCATAGACGGCAAAACCGTCGGACAGATAGGAAAAGGTTTCCTGCTGTTAGTAGGCGTAACGGACGGAGATACCGAAGTGCAAGCAGATCTGCTGGCCAAAAAAGTGGCTCAGATGCGGGTCTTTGAAGATGCCGAAGGCAAGATGAACTTGGGATTGAAAGATGTGGATGGTGCTATTCTATCTATCTCTCAGTTCACGCTCTATGCCGATTGTAAAAAGGGCAATCGTCCTTCTTTTATCCGCGCCGCGCGACCGGAAATAGCGGAACCGCTATATGATTATTTCAACGAAAAGTTACGCACGGAATATGGTCTGCATGTCGAAACAGGCCGTTTCGGTGCGGATATGAAAGTCGATTTCATCAACGACGGTCCGGTAACGATTCTTCTCGATACTGAAGAGTTATGACGAAAAGAGACGGCCGGATGGTCGTCTCTTGGTTTTAGTAAGAACTAGTTTCTAATCGACTAGGATTGCTCGAATTGCTTCTTAGCCGCAAGGGCGCGATTACTTCGCCGCTTTTTCTGCTTTCTTCTTTGCTTGGTCAACGACAGCTTTGAAAGCTTTCGGTTGATTCATCGCAAGGTCAGCAAGCGCTTTGCGGTTGATAACGATACCAGCGTTCTTGAGTGCACCCATCAACTGGCTGTAGCTCAGACCTTCGAGGCGAGCAGCAGCGTTGATACGCTGAATCCACAGAGCGCGGAATGTACGTTTTTTGTTCTTACGATCGCGGTAAGCATACTGCAAACCTTTCTCCCATGTGTTCTTTGCTACGGTCCAAACATTAGCGCGGCCACCAAAGTTACCACGGGTAAGGCTCATGATCTTTTTACGACGGTTGCGCGAAGCAACGTGATTAACTGATCTTGGCATTTTCTTTTCCTTTCACTTTAATGGTTACACTTAACGAAGCAACAACATCTCACGGATGGAGCGTGTGTTCGATTGATCAACGATAGCAACATGAGTCAAGTTGCGTTTTTGCTTTTTAGTCTTCTTCGTCAGAATGTGACTTTTGTAAGCGTGCTTACGCTTGATTTTACCGGTTCCGGTAAGCGTGAAACGCTTTTTTGCACCGGAGTTCGTTTTTACCTTTGGCATTTTGTAATAATAATTTAGTTGTTAATAATTCGTCCGACAGGCAGCCCGGCGCGCTCGGCGCCGATTTAAAGGTAGGCCTTCGAACAGTTTATTTCAAAATCACGGAATATATACTATGTATATATAAGGTGATGCAGGATACGATATTGGTCCGATGTTGGTTCGATATTGGTCCGATTTACTTCTGGCTCTTCGGGCTGAAGTTGAGAATCATTCTCTTGCCCTCGAGATTCGGTACATTATCGGGTTTTCCGTACTCGGCGAGGTCGTTGGCGAAACGCGCGAGCAGGAGTTCGCCTTGCTCTTTGAAGACGATGGAGCGTCCGCGGAAGAAGACATAAGATTTCACCTTATTTCCATCTTTGAGGAACTCAATCGCGTGCTTGAGCTTGAAGTTATAGTCATGGTCATCTGTCTGCGGTCCGAAACGGATTTCCTTGACTTCCTGCTTCTTGGCGTTAGCCTTCGCCTCTTTTTGCTTTTTCTTCTGGGCGTAGAGGAATTTCTGGTAGTCGATAACTCGGCACACTGGCGGGTTGGCCGTAGGTGCAATCTCGACGAGGTCGAGGTTCTGGTCATCGGCAATCTTCATTGCCTGTTGGAACGAGTAGATACCTTGCTCTACGTTGTCGCCTATAAGGCGCACTTGCAGGACGCCGCGAATCTTATCGTTGATACGATGCGGATCCTCTTTGATTACTCGACCGCCACGCGGTCTGTTGGGAGTAGTTGCTATAGTTTTATCCTCCTTGATTAAGTAAATAATATCTCGTTCTCGCGCGGGCACAAATTGCCCTACCCACGAAAAAGCGGACAAAATTACAACAATTTTTTGGAACACGCAAGAAAAAGTTATTTTTTTTCACTTTTTTCTGCAAATATTTGCATGAGCAAAATATTTTTCGTACCTTTGTGCGCTATTTTGAAGTAGTGTGCATACGTGTGCACGCACAGAGGTGAAAATCTTAAATAATACACATATGAAAAAGAACATTTTTGCATTAGTAGCGTTCTTGGCGCTGGTACTGGTAAGTTGTAATGAATCTCCTTATATGCCGGCTCCAGGCGACAATCGGTTTAATCTGGATTCCATTCCGGTAGTAATGCCGGATACGAACGGTATAGAGATCAGCGTGGACGAGGCGATAGCTATTTGTCGGTCCATGACGCCGGGTGCAGAGACAGCAGAGATGTATAAACTATCGGGTGTTCTGACGAAAAACACAACCACTCCGATTAGTGTGCCGGGTTCGTATAAGAACATCAATTTCAATCTCTCGGACAACGGCAACAAGACTTCGATTGCCTGCTACTACACGAATAACTTGTATAACCGTCAGTTCTACCGCAGCAGCGATGTGCCGCGTGTGGGATCCAAATTAACGGTAATCGGCGCGCTGACTAATTACAATGGAACTCCGGAGATGACGAAGGGCTTTATTGTGCGCATTGACTCGATGGTAGCTCCTCCGCCCTTCCCAGGTTGTCCGGAACCGGGAGAAGACGAAATCAGCGTAAGCAAGGCCGTCGAGATAGCGCTGGCTCTGCCAAGCCGCAAAGCGAGTGCAGAGGCGTATAACATTATGGGTGTTGTAACGGAAATCCTGGAGTTCAGCGTTAGTAACGGTAACGCGACATACATCATTTCCGATGGTAAGTCTTACTTCGAGATTTATCGTGGTGCAGGTCTGAACGGTGCCAAACTGACCTCTGAAGAGCAGATTCAACCGAACGACACCGTTACCATCAATGCCAAAGTGCAGAACTATAGTGGTCTGCCGGAGACCTCCGGTACTTGTAAGATTCTCAGATCCACGAATCCGGAATTGTGATTGAACGTTAAAAAATTAAAAGTTTAATATAAAAAATGGCAAGTTTACAAAAAATCAGAAACCATGGCGCCCTGCTGATAGCAATCGTGGGTTTGGCCATGTTGGCATTTATTCTCGGAGACTTTTTGAACTCCGGTAGTAGTTTCTTCCACCGCAACCGCGAAAACGTAGGTGTTATTGAAGGTCAGAAGATTCACTATACGGAGTATGAGGCCGCCAAAGAGCAGTTGACCGAAGTGTACAAGATCGAGAGCGGTCGTTCGGATTTTGACGAAGAGATGAGTACTCAGATCCGCAATCAGGTATGGAACATGATGTTGATGGACTATACGCTGCGTGCACAGGCAAAGAAAATCGGTATGGACATCACGCAGGACGAGTTGAGTGAACTCTGTATCGGCGAAAATGTTCACCAGTTGATTAGTGGTCGCCGCGCTTTTGCGGACGAGAACGGTCAATTTAGTCGTGACATCGTTATCAATCTGCTGCAAGCCATCAATCAGGAAGGCGAAGATGCAGAGCAGAACGCCAACCTCAAGCAGGCCAAGACCTATTGGCTGTACTGGGAGAAAGCTGTTCGCATCAGTTATATGCAGGAGAAATACATGGCATTGATGCAGCATTTATTCAAAGCCAATTCGCTGGAGGCAGAGTTCGCATTTGACGCTCGTCAGAAAGGTGTAAGTGCCGAGTATGTGATGCAACCGTATTTCGCTGTTGCTGACAGTTTGGTAAAAGTGAGCGAGGGTGATATCAAGAAACTCTACAAGCAGCACAAACCGGAGTACAAGCAGACTCCGAACCGCGCTATCAAATATATCGCATTTGACATCGTTCCTTCGGAGGACGATTTCAAAGCTGCAGAGGAATTGCTGACAAGACTGCAGGACGAGTTCAAGACGGCTGAAGACGTCAGTCTGGTAGTCAACACCAATTCGGACATCATGTACGATGGCCGTGACTACTCGGAGGAGACCGTTCCGGCGCAGTTTAAAGACTTCGCATTTGCCAAGGGCGCCAAAGCCGGACAATGCACGGATATCCTGTTTGAAAACAACACCTATGCGATGGCTCGTATCATGCAAGCGGGCTACTCGCTTCCTGATTCCGTTGAACTGAAGGCAATCGTAGAAGGCGGCGAAGACCAAGAGTTAGGTTGGTTCAAAGCAGATGATCTGCCGAAGAACATCGCTGAGCCTGCATTTGCCGGCAAACGCGGCGGTCGCTTCACCGTAGCACAGGGAATGGGTGAGCAGACATACGAGATTATGGAACTCGGCAAACCGACCCCGAAAGTAAAACTGGCTATTCTCGCACGTGAGGTAACCCCGTCGAGCAAGACTTATTCGGCTATCTATAATCAGGCCAAGCAGTTCATCGTAACCAACAACAATGCAGAGGCATTGGAGACAGCTGCCCAAGAGGCAGGAATGGCCGTTGTACCGCAGTATAACCTGACTGCCACGACCGATAAAATTGGTCAGTTGAAAGCCAGCCGTCCTATCGTTCGCTGGGCTTTTGATGCCAAAGAGGGCCAAGTGAGCGACGTTTTCGAGTGTGGTCAGCAGTTTGTAATTGCTGCTTTGACAGAGGTTAACGACGGCGAGTATCGTCCGTTGGATGCTGTTCGCGCTGAGTTGACATACGAAGCGACAAATAATGCGAAAGCCGCTTACGTAGCAAAACAGTTGAAAGGCATAGAGAAGATTGAGGACGCCGTAGAGATCTTGAATCAACCTCTCCAGAGCGTTGAGCGCGTGAGTCTGGCAGACAGCCGTTTCGGCAATGCCGGTATGGAACCTGCCGTTATTGGTAAGACGCTGACCCTGGCCGAGAATGAGTTGAGCGAGCCTATCCAAGGTAATATGGGTGTGTTCGTTGTAAAAGCCGGAGCCGCAAACAACACAGCCGAAGAAATGAACGTGGAGGCTGAGAAAGCACAGTTGGCAAGCCGCTTCGCGTACGTTCCTTATCAGGCAGTTCAGTTGATGGAAACCAACGCAAAAGTGGAAGACAACCGCGCTAACTTCCAATAAGCAAGCGCGCGCACACGCGTTATATATAATATAAGGTGAAACGTAAAAGTTGAGGTGAAAGGCGAAAATCGTATATCACCTTGGGTGTGGGTACCGACGTTGTACTTCACAGAAGGCATACCCTATTTTTTAGTAAACAGCATCTCCGTGATGCTGTTTGCTAAAATGGGCGTACCTAATGACCAGTTGGCTTTCTTCACCACCCTCCTCTATTTCCCTTGGTTCTTGAAGGGTTTATGGAGTCCGTTCGTGGATATCATCCGTACAAAGCGCTGGTGGATTATCGCGATGCAAGCGCTGATGACGATACTGTGTATCGTGCTGACGCTTACTCTGCCCCACCCTGCGGCGGAAACGATTGCAGCCAAAGCAACCAGCGCAGGAACCTTCCGCTTCACTCTCATCCTATTTATTATTGCGGCCTTTGCCTCAGCGACTCATGACATCGCAGCGGACGGCTATTACATGCTGGCGCACGACAGTAAGAGTCAGGCGGCGTTCGTTGGCATCCGATCCACTTTCTACCGTATTGCGGCGGTGTTTTCGCAAGGCGTGCTGGTTTATATCGCCGGACAGATAGAGAACAGGACGGGCGATATACCCTTCTCGTGGCAAGTGACTTTAGGCGCAACGAGTGTGCTGATGTTACTGGTGACGCTATACCATAGTTTCTTCCTTCCTCGTGCTGCGGAAGACCAACCGCGCAAAATGGCAAACGGCGAAAGAGCAAAAGGCAAAGAGGTATGGAAAGAGTTGGGCGAAGCGTTCGCGACATTCTTTACCAAACCGGGAGTTGGTTTGGCCATAGCCTTTATGTTATTGTACCGCTTGAGCGAAGGCTTTTTAGTCAAGTTAAGCCAACCCTTCCTGGTGGACGCGCGCGCAACGATGCTTCGTGAGGGGCAGATTTTTGGCGGAGGACTTGGATTGAGTACCGATACCGTGGGATTGCTGTACGGCACGATAGGTGTTGTATGCCTGCTGATAGGAGGCATTTTAGGCGGCATCTATATCTCGCGCAGAGGGCTGAAAAGGTCTATATGGCTGATGGCCGCTGCATTGACATTACCCAGTTTTGTGTACTGTTATCTAAGTATGGCGCAACCGGATTCGCTATGGCTCATTGGCACGGCTGTCAGTTTTGAGCAGTTCGGCTACGGTTTCGGCTTTACGGCTTATATGATGTATATGATGCATTATTCCGAAGGTGCCTATAAAACGTCACATTATGCCATTTGTACTGCATTCATGGCGCTTAGTATGATGATACCTGGGTTTGTAGCGGGCTCCATCGAACTGGCGGTAGGCTATTCGACATTTTTCTGGATTGCCAATGCTTGCAGTATAACGACCTTTATAATCACCTATTTTGTGTGGAGGAACTTGAAAGTTGAAAATGAAAATTGAAAGGATCAATCCTATGAAAAGACGAATCATCCCTGATGCCATTACCAGTTGCAATCTGCTCTGCGGCAGTATAGCCGTTTTTCTTGCTACGCAAGGAGCATTCATTTGGGCATTTGTGTTCATTCTCGCCGGAGCTTTCTTTGATTTCTTCGACGGATTAAGTGCCCGTTTGCTGAAAGCGCCGAGTCCGATAGGTATTCAGTTGGACTCGTTAGCCGATGATATCACCTTTGGTCTGGCACCATCGATGATGCTCTTCTGCTACTTGCGGCCGATAGTAGGTTGGTGGGCATTGATAGCTTTGCTCATGGCGGCTTTCTCGGCATTACGTCTCGCGAAATTCAATGTAGATGAGCGCCAGCATGATTCGTTTATCGGACTCGCAACACCGGCGAACGCTATCTTCTGGGGCGCATTGTGCTGTATGCCTATCTCGATTATTGCTTACGACTGGATAGCATGGGTACTAATCGGGTTATCGCTGTTTAGCTGTTACCTGCTGAACGCGGAGATTCCGTTCTTCAGTTTTAAGAGTTTCAAACGCGATAAGACAACCGTCATTCTATTCCTTGTCGGCTGTGTTATTCTGATTGCTTTTTGCGTAGCCAAAGCTATTGCAACCAAACATATTGAATTTGCACTCTTCAGCGGAACTGCTTGCATCCTTTGGTACGTCGTACTGAATCTGATGCTGCTTTGTCTGCCTAAGAAATAAAAATATACGAAAGATTTTAACCATTTATATCATGAAACAGTTTTTTCTCACATTAACAGCCGTTTTGTTCTCTGTTAGTATTATGGCAGAGACGTACACCATCGTTTTCAAAAGTGGAAACGGCAGTAGTGACTCCGGTTCAAGAATCAGCGAGTTGACCAAGATTATCAACACAGCAACTGACAATTGTGTTACTAGTATTGCCGTAGCCAATAACATCTACAATGCCGGTAGCGGCAAAGGTATTAAGGGAGGAACTGGTAGTGCGAAAGGAGAGTTGACACTTGGCTTGAACACAAAATACAACATCACTTCAATGACTCTCTACGCCGCATCATACTCGCATAAAAGCGACACTACTGCAAATAAAGGTATTCTCGTTTGCGGGAAAACACTAACATGGAAAGATGGTTCAAAAGCCCAAATAACGCCTTATCATTTAACTATCAATCAAGCTCTTAGCGACATTTCCATATCGGCAAAAGACGACAAGAACAACCGCTGGTATGTTCAAAAGATTGAGTTTGAGGCCGAAGACCCATTCCCGACAAAAGCGATTTTTGAGACACCATACGTTTTAGATTTCGGGAGTGTTCCGGTAGAACCGGGTGAGCCGGCAGAAGATGTTATTACCTTTAATATAGTCGGCAAGCATATTGATGGCAATATTCAATTGTCGCTAGATAAAGAAAAAGTATTCTCACTTTCAACGGCATCTCTCCCTGCAGAAGGTGGCGAAGTTGTTTTGCTCTACCGGCTTGATGGCTTCTATACTGCCTATGACTCGTTGTTTATCAGCGCACGTGGTCTGGATAATAATATTGTGAAGAAATCAATGCCGCTTAAGATATCCGGCTATAAATATAATCCGCCTTCTTTTGATGTCGATTCCAGTTGTATGGCTATTGGTCCTATGCCGGGTCTGTACTACGAAAGCGCCCAAAACACAAAGGATTCTGTACTGAAATCGCGGCTAGGTGCGATTGTCTATTGCGGTGTGCGCTTGCGTTATGGTAGCGGCAAACTCCACACATGGGATGGGTTCTACAAGACTGACAGAGACCCGGAGACAAACCAAGTATTGGATATGTATTCGAATGAGGTACACTACTTTGACCCGGAGAATCCTACCGGCGCTATAGCTGCATTTGATATCGAGCATATGCTACCGAAATCTTGGTGGGGTAGAACGGTCAACAAGGCCTATTGTGATCTCTTCCACTTGGTACCGGGTAATGCATCCGCAAACCGCAGTAAAGGTAATCACGCTCCGGGTATTCCTTCAGATAGTACGTTCAATAACGGCTCGTTTGTCACGGGAAGTGGTTCGGCCTATGGTCTGCAACGTGTTTTCTGTCCTGCTGATGAATACAAGGGTGACTTTGCACGCGCATATTTCTATATTGCCACGTGCTATGGAGATTCTCTAGTTTGGGAGGAAGAAGGTGAGCCAGGGATGGCGATGACCAATAAACATTGGCAGGAATTCCAGCCATGGTTGCGAGATTTGCTGTTAAATTGGCATCGTATGGATCCTGTGAGCGAGAAAGAGAAAACTCGCGCTATCGAGGTAAATAAGATTCAAGGCAACCGCAATCCGTTTATCGACTATCCCGAATTAGTGGAATATATATGGGGAAATAAACAGGGTCAGAACGTAGATTTCCGTGAACTCCAACAGAGTTACGGAGATAAGTATGGTGACAATCCGCAAGATATTCCTTCCGTCTGTAATACATCGGAAGAAATATTATCGACGCGTAAGGAAATCCGTGAGGGGCAGATTGTAATCGTCCGCGAAAACGCTTCTTATACCATCTTAGGACAACCGATACGATAAGTGTGTCAATTTTTACACATTTATCGCGAATATCTGCACGCGCGCGTGTAAAAATATGCGTACCTTTGCGCCGTATTTGGTTTTACGCATATTTAACACATCAAATCATATGAAAAAACAATTACTTTTAGGAATGGTGCTGGCTGCGATGAGCTTGCTGCCGAGCACTCTGTTTGCGCAATCCACACAAGGTACCGACTTTTGGGTAACATTTATGCGTGGCGACAGAGGAAAATCCGGAACAGACAACGGCTATGACAAATTGTTATTAAAATTCTCTGCGCAAGAAGCCACAACCGTGTACATTAAAAATGAGTACACAGAGTATGAAGACTCGGTAAAATTGGGGGATAATGACATTCAAGAGTTATTGCTCAATAACTATGCGTCCTCTTGTTACGTAACTGACGATGATGAAGAAACTCCTTCAAATCATGCAATACACGTTACATCAGATAAACCCATTTCGCTCATCGCTGCTAACTATAAAAACAAATCTTTCGATGTGGCAGCTATTCTGCCAACCAAGGCATTATTGAGCGAATATCGCATCCAATGCTATTCTCCTTCCGCTCACAAGGAGGACGCCGGACATTTCCCTCATGGTTCACATTTTGCAATCGTAGCCGCAGAAGATAATGTGGTAGTTGATATCACTCCGACTGCGCGTACTCACGGAAAGGGCAGAGCTATCGGTGAAACATTTGCGACTGATACACTCCAAAAAGGACAAGTGTATTACGTATGGAGTGGTCCAAATGAAGGACCCGAATACGACTTTACAGGAACAGTTATTAAGGCTCGTGGGAATAAGAAAATTGCGGTATTTAATGGTAACTCACACACTAATATCCCTATACGTATAAAAGATCGTGATCATATTTATTCACAGGCCATGCCTGTTAACTATTGGGGAAAACGATTTGCTATCACGTCTTCCTTAACCACGATTGACAACCAAAAAGAGAAAACATCCAGCGACTATAAAAAGTTGAATGGTTATTATGAACGCATTGACAAAATTCGCGTACAGGCTTTAGTGGATAGTACTGTAGTTTGGATTGATGGGCAAATAGCTGATACTATTGCTTTTAACGATCCCAATTCTCTGGATCATCAACATCATTTCTTCGAGTTTGATTTTGGGAAACAGGAAACAGGAAAAACAGCTGGATACAATGGAGATGGACATGATTTCTATGACGGAGTGAGTCACTATATCGAAACTTCATGTCCTTCGGCCGTGCATCTCTTTTTGACAAGTAACCAATATGATCATAATAAGACATATAAGGAAGATGGAGTTGAGTACAAATATTGCAACGGTGATCCGTCAGAGATTTGGGTGAACCCGATTGAGCAAAAGATTAAGACACTTACTTTTGGTACATTTGAAACTCAGCAAGTAACAGACCACTTCCTTAACATTGTAACCACCAAAGATAATGTGGCATCGGTTCGCTTAGATGGAAATGATATTTCAGGACAATTCCAAGACTTGCTGGGCAATTCGGAATATATGTTTACACGTGTTACAGGTCTGGAAAACGGCACACATACCCTCTCCTCTGACTCTGGTTTCATTGCACATGTGTATGGTTTTGGTCAACGCGAGAGTTACGGGTATCCGGCTGGTGGTGAAACGAAAGACTTAACGGCTTTCATTACCATCAACGGGAAAGTGTATAGAGCGGATGGAGACAATAAAATCTGCGGTGATGACAAAGTGACGTTCGGTTGCGAGCTGAACTACGAATACGATAGTATCTACTGGTACTTCGGAGACGGCAAGGACAGTCTCATGGTTGAGGAAGCCGACTCCGTAGAGCATTTCTATGACCAAGCATCGGTTTACAACGCGTATGTGCTCATCTACCGTCATATGGGAGAAGACGACGGATGTATCAATTTCTCCAATACGGATAGTATTGCTTTCAAAGTAAATATCGGTAACTACCAGATTAATATCAAGGACATTGAACTGCCGTATTGCAGCAAAGAGGGCGATGAGGTGGATATGACTATTATTCTGGAAAATCCGGCAGAGGTTGAATTGAGCGGCGACAGCGTAACGCTGCAGTTCAATGCCGATGCGATTGCAGCGGGCTTCAAAGAAGACCAGATACGTACACAAGGCGACACCGCGCTGATTGTTAAAGTGCCAAGCGGAGCCAAGAACAGAACGGAATACGGACTCCATATGCATATCGGTTCCGAGTGCCCGAACAGCGTCTTTGATAAAGATTTGAACTTCACGTTGACCTTCGATATTCCTGTCCTTGAGCAACGTTACAATAATGTGCTGGGCGTGCGCCAGGATTCCTTCCCAACACAGGATTTGAGTGATTTCGTGTGGATTCATGATGGCGACACTCTGTATGATCAGCGGACATCGGTACTCTATTTGGATGAGACAAATCCGGAGAACAAGGGTGAGTACTACGTTTGCTTCACTATCAAAGAGCAAGGGCAACCGGATTCACGTTATTGCACGTGTCCTATTGCCTTTAAGACGGATGGTGCAAAGCACTCATTTGACACAGCTGATCCTAAGATTACAGCCGTTTACGAAGTGAGCGGTGACAAAGTATTTGTGAATGCACAGTTTGACGAAGAGAATAAAGATATCGAGTGCTACGCACAATGGTACGATGTGAGCGGACGTGCTTTGGAGGGCGGACGATTCGATTTGCCTAACGGAGGACGCACGATTGAAGCACCGCGACGCAACGGACTCTATCTATTGCGTGTCGTCACTGGAAAAGCTGCACGTAGTTTCAAATTCATCATTAACCATTAATCGCATAGGAGGACACAGATATGACAAACATACTTCGTAACATACTGATTGTAAGTGTTATCCTGAGTTTGACCAGCGTTCCGGTTATCGTTTCCGCTATGCCGGAACCTGTTCCTGCCACGCAGACTGACAGACAAAAAGCAGCGGCTCAACGCCAGAAAGAGGCAGAGAAGCGCAAGAAAGAGCAAGAGAAAGCCAAAGCGGCTCGTGAGAAACAGAAAGCAGCTGACGCCAAGAAACGCGAGGCTGAGAAGAAAAAAGCCATAGCTGCCAAAGCGGCTGCAGACAAACGAGCAGCTGCCGCTAAAGCCGCTGAGGAAAAGAAAGCCGAACAGGCAAAAGCTAATGCCAAGGCACAGGTTCAACGCGACAAAGAGGCTGCAGAACGCGCGAAAGCGGCTGCTCAACGCGAAGAAGCAAGAGCTAAGAAAGAAGCAGAAACAAAGGCTAAAGAGGAAAAAGCCATCCGCGATTATGAGAAATATCAGGAAAGTCTCGCTAACCCGAAAACCGAAGTAATCTCTTATTTCAACCTCGGTTTGCGTTTGGGCTATGCCGCCATGATGGATAAAATCCAGCCCATGCAGGATGGTTCGTTGTGGGGAGCCGGTACGCTCAACCAGAGCAATGCATATCAGCAACTGAAAGGTGGCCCTGGTGTAGGGTTGGATCTGACCTATAATCTCGAGTATGGTCATTTCCTCTTTGAGACAGGCTTGGACTTCCGTTTCCTGAACTCGACATCCGCCTATGGTTTTACTGCAACCCGTCAAGACGCCACATACGGAGCGGAGTACCGCTACCTATTTGACAACCTGCGTGAGACACGAAACATGTTAGAAATCGGGCTTCCGCTTATGTTCGGTGCCCAGTTCAGTAGATATTATTTCCTGCTCGGTGCAAAAATTCATTATGGGCTTCCTATGGGCTATAGCCAGAAAGGTCAATACGATATCACGGTTAACGACCCTGTTTTCACGGAGCCTTATGGTATGGGTATTCATGATTTGAACGGTCGTACCAACTCTGCAATCAAGTTCGCGCAACCTGACGTCAGCGTAGCTGCTGAGGTGGGTCTGGACTTGGACGAGTGGCTGCAAAAACAGCCGAGTGACAGCAAAGAGGCAAAGAAAAAACGTCAAGCCGTCAAGCCCGGTCAACGCCAGCCGTTCGGGCAGGAGCATATCCATTATCGCGTGGCGCTGTTCGCAGAATACGGTGTGCTCAATACCAATGCAACGCCAGCTGCGCTGCCTGTAGAATTTGCAGCAGATGCTGTTCCCGTACAGAGCACCAATACAATGCTCGCTATGAACGGCGATACAAAGCTGAACAACCTCTTTGTGGGTGCTAAATTCACCGTGCAGTTTGAGGTGCCGGGTAAGAAAGCACGTCCTGTTCCACCGCCTTCATCCTACGCAATATACAGCGTCGTGAACGCGGAAACACAAGAGCCGCTGAAGGTTGCTTTTGTTGAGACGCGCGGCACAGAGAGCGGCAAGATTGCTATGCGTGAGAAACAAATCGGTCCGAAGGGCTTCAAACAGAAACACGCCGTCGGTTCATTCACCGCAGAAGCTAAAGCAGACGGATTCTACCCGGCTACGCAGGTGTTTGAGATTGAAAAAGTGGGTAGTACCAATTATGTTACTATTGCCCTCAAGCCTTGTCCTGTTCTGCGCGTACGTGTATATAATAAGGAAACAGGACTCGCCGTTCCTGCTACGGTACAGATTCTTCGCAGCGATAAAGAGGAACCGGCTTATAATTTGGCTACAGACACCACCACAGGAACGGTGCGCCAGATGTTAGAGCAAGGTCCGAAATACCGCCTGCATATAGCGCAGTTAGGTTACGACACACTGGATATGGACATCGCTTCTATCGGCGACTCCATGAACGTAGCCCTCTCGCCAATTAAGAAAGGTGAAGTGTTTGTAGTCAAGAACCTTTTCTTCGCTACCAACAAGACACGTATCCTCTCGCGTTCGGAAGAGGCACTCAATGACCTCTATATGTATCTGGCACGCAACCCGAAGATCCGCGTGAAGATTGTCGGCCACACCGATAGCGTCGGTAAAGACGAGGCGAACCAGAAATTGTCTGATGGACGTGCTAATGCCGTTATGCAAGATCTTATCGAACGCGGTATAGCGCCGGAGCGTCTGCAAGCAGAAGGACGTGGTGAAACCCAACCGGTGGATACCAACGATACCGAAGAAGGTCGTCAGAATAATAGACGTGTAGAAATCGAGATACTTTAGTATTGAGAACCGCTTTAAAGCAGATTGAGATTATATAGGACGAAATACAACATTTCAATAGGACCATCACGGGACCATGTCCCGAGGAAGTTCCAATATAGAACATTTGACAAATAACACAATCTATATGAAAAAGTATTTTAAATTAGTATTGCTTGTAGCGTTCCTTATCGGAGGAAATGTACATTCTTGGGCGCAAGCTCCTTCTACAGAAGGTCAGGACTTCTGGGTAACGTTCTTACGTGCGAGTGAGAACGACGGAGGTCCGGATACACTTAAACTGACCATCTCGGCGAAAGAGGCTTGTACTATAACGATTCAGCAACCCGGTGTGGCAAGAGACATTACGTTTAACGTGGGAGACAATAGTAGTACCGAAATCAGTACGAACGGAGGTCCTGGTAACCAAAAAATACAAGAGGCTAAGTGCTATAGTATGAACAACGAGACTGTTACACAAACAGCCCTTCATGTGACAGCCACCAAAGACATCTCGCTTTTCGCCGGTAACTTCCGAGAGATGTCTTTCGATGCAGCAAATATTCTTCCTACATCAGCACTATTGGATGATTACTTGATTCAAACATACCCACCATCTGACCACGAGAACAAGCCGCAAGGTAGCCACTTTGCTATTGTCGCTGTAGAAGACAATACCGTTGTTGATTATACACTGACAGCGGCTACCAATGGAGGAAAAATCGGAAGGCAGACAACCCCTACGCTTAAAAAAGGAGACGTGTGGTACGTTTGGACAGGTAACACGGCAGGAAACGAAGCAGACTTGAGTGGCACCACCGTTACAGCCCGTGATAAAAAGAAAATTGCGGTCTTCCAAGGTTGCCCGCATACCAACATCCCGAATAAAGTGCGTGACCGTGACCATATTTATTCGCAAGCCATGCCTATTGCGTATTGGGGAACGGAGTTCGGTATCACTGCTTCACGCAAGCATCGTCGTGACATCGTAGCCGTTATGGCTATCAATGATGGTACGCAAGTATATATCAATAGCGAGGATGGCGAACCTCAGCTGGTGCATACCTTTGATTTCAATGTGGACAAGAAACACTATTGGACGTTTGAAATAGGAGAAAGTTTGGCCTATTGTGCAGATAAAGACCAGATGAAGACATTAGATCCTCCCTTGGTAGCAGATTCATCTTGTTTCCTAACGACGTCGTGCCCCGCCGGAGTGCACCTATTTATGGTATCTAACCGCTATGACAATGTGACGGAAACTGTTGAGGATGACTCGCTGGTCAGCGACCCTGCGATGCTATGGATTAGTCCTATTGAACAAGTAATCAAGGAGATTAACTTTGCTACTTATCATACAGAATATATTCATAAAGGCAAACCTGCCGGTACAAAATTCCATTTTATGAATATCCTTACCACAACTGAAAATGTTAAAACGATGACGTGGAACGGGACGAATATCAAGCAATATTTTTCCCCACTAAGAGGAAATGAAGATTATTCATTTGCACGCATACAGATTCCGAGAGGCAACCATAATTTGAAAGGCAAGACAGGATTCCTTGCTCATGTGTATGGTTATGGTTGGAAAGAGTCGTACGCTTATTCTTGTGGTTCTTCTACGGTGCAACGCAGTATTGCCTTTAATGACGAGCCCTTGGATATTGATAGCGTCACCAATACGCATTTCTGTTTGGGCGACACCATTAACATGAAACTCAATATCGGTAATAACAATTACGAAAGTGTGCTTTGGGACTTCGGTGATGGTATCACCTACTCGTCCCGTCCGGGTGCATCCAACAATGAGAAGAAAACTGCCCAACACGCGTACAGTACACCCGGATGGTATGACCTGTTGGTGACAGCCAAATATGTCAATGCTTGTACCGGCAAGGAGTACACAGAAAATTTGGGGCTCTCCTTCTGCGTTGTTCGCGCCGATACCGTTTGGCATGTCAAAGATACTTGTGTTTCTGAGGACTATCAAGGCGATGCCAAAACCCTTATGGACACCGTGGACTATGATTGCGACTCTGTGGTCGTAACGCAGAATTTTGTCCATCGTGTAATACCTAACCGCTTTGATGCAACGGCATTCAATGACACAACCATCAATGGTGTTTACTACGATGAGACACCGGCAGAGCCGATTACGTGGACGATTGAGAAAGGCAACTACAATGGTCGCTGCGACTCTATCTTTGTTTGCAACCTGACCATCAAGAAATGTCTCAATTTGGAGATTAGTAACGATTCAGCGGCGCAGTTCGCTTGCTATGGAGACACATATGACCTACCCTTCTCAATGCATAAGGATGGCGATTATGGAGCAGTGTACTTCGCATTAGAAGGCAAACGGGCGGAGGTCCTGAGTCCGGATGCCATCAAGGTATTAGAGACAGTGGACGGACGGAATATTGGTATTATCACCTTGCCGATAGAAAGCCTGCAACCGGGTAGATATAAAGCTACCGTTGAGGTAGAAGATAATAACTGCGGAGGTAAAGCCGTTTCTCCGGTTCTCGACATCGCGGTACGCTATCCGGATAATGTATTCAACTTCAAGTTCAACAACGTACTGGCTGTTTACAAAACCAACCATGGTGGTAATGAAGGTTGGGAGTTCAGAGAGTACCAATGGTATCTCAATGGTGAAAAGATTGAAAACGCCATAGAGTCCGTCTATCATACCGAAGAAATCTTCAAGCCGGGCGATGTATATTTTGTAGAGTTGACCGACGCAAAGGGTATGAAGCTCCGTTCTTGCGAATTCACAGTGCCGGAAGATATTGATCACTACGAGCAGGAGGAAAGTGAACCCGCAGCTGTCAAAACCTTCGTCAACCGTCGTCTGTATATCCAGAAGGGCAACGTGCTCTATGATATGTACGGACAAAGAGTAAAGTAAAAAGTGAAAGAGTTTTTAAAGAATAACGCTATCTTTTTATCGCTAAGCCTGGTGCTGATTGTAGCACTGGGCTTAGCCCTTTTATTCATCCCTAAAGGCGAGTTACACTTGCTACTCTGTGACCGTCACACGCCCGCGCGCGATATATTTTATAGGTATTACACGCACGTAGCGGAGTGGTTTCCGTATGTGTTATGCGTATGTCTGTTGCTCTTCAGTCGTATAGGAGACGGCGTTTTTGCTGCCGCTTGCCAAACGCTATCTGCGCTTACAACGCAATTTATCAAGCATATTATCGTGGCACCGCGGCCTCTAACATGGTTCGCAGAGCATATGCCGGAAATACAACTACCTCTGGCAGAAGGCGTACAGATGAACTATTGGCTCTCTTTTCCTTCCGGTCATACTACGTCATTCTTCGCCCTCGCAGGCGCATTATGCGTTATTATCTCGCAACGTACTGCCAAACGAGGATTCACAACCGGTTCAACACCGTTTATTTTATCGTTGATTATACTGCAAGTTCTTCTTTTCCTTTTAGCTGCGTTAGGCGGCTATAGTCGTATTTACCTTAGCCAGCATTTCGCGGCCGACGTCCTTGGAGGCATGGCGGTGGGACTATGCATCACTACTATCTGCTACGCTATTTTCCATCGCTACGAGTACGTCAAGTGGTACAATTACCGCCTTATCAAAAGAAAATAGTTTACGGAATTTATAGAAAAACAAAGAGGGCACCAATTGGTGTCCTCTTTTGTGGGCGTTTACGGATTCGAACCGCAGACCCTCTGCTTGTAGGGCAGATGCTCTAAACCAGCTGAGCTAAACGCCCGTGCTTCTCGAAAGCGGGTGCAAAAGTACTGCTTTTTTTTGACATGTGCAAATATTTTTGCATTTTTTTTACATTTTCATGTATTTTTCTCTTTTTATGTCTCTCCAAATAGTCTTTGGCGGCATAAAAATTATTATTCCTCTTGCACATATCAGAAAAAAGTTGTAATTTTGCGAGCAAAATTGAACACCCATAATCCATGACCTATTTCGGCAGTCATAAATATGTTGCGCAGCACTGGAAAAAATTAGCGCGCTGGAGTGCAAAGAGTTTTATTTCCTGGAGTTTGATGCTCTTCACTATTAATGGTTCATTTATTGCTTTTCTTCCTCCTGAAGACTCTGCGAGGTTGAAATCACATATCCATTATTTATGGTTTCATCCCTGGCTGTTAGTATTGCTTATCCTGCTGATAGCGTGTTTGGCGGTATTGTATAACTGGCCCTTGACACGCGCGGAGTATAAGGATAAGAATACAGATATCCGCGTGATTATAGAGTGCTGCGACATCCTGGCCCAGCACGGGCTGAAAGTAATTCATGTAGTGGATACGTTTGATGCCGAATTAGGAAGAATCATCACCCCTCGTTCGTTACACGGTGCATTCTTGAGGATGTGCCAACAGGAGCATTTCGACGTGGATGCGGCGATAGACGGAGCATTAGAGGGAGTGAAGCCTGCAGCGACAATAAAATCTTTACCCGGTCGTAAGGTCCGTTATGCGTTAGGCACTTTGTGTCCGGTGAATCTTAACGAGGAGCATTTCTGCATGGCGGCTTTCACTCACCTGCAGACAAACGGTTCCATTGCCATCACCAAAGATGAGTATATCGCGTGTCTGAAGCAGTTATGGCACAATTTAGCCAATCCGCGGATACGCGAGGAAGTAGTTAATGTAGCAGTGATGGGTAATCGTTTTGTAGATTTGCCGGCAGAGTTTTCCACGGAGCAGAAGATAGACCTGATGATACAGACTTTCTTCGCCGCCGCGCGAGAGAAAGCCTGTTGCCGCACGCTCCGTATCTGTATCCACCCGGATAACGTGACGGATATCGACTTTGGCAATTATCCGGTTATTATCGAGCACCTGGCCAAACGTCCTATCATCTAATCCCATAGGCATGCAGAAAGAGTACAAATATTTTGCGTTTATCAGTTTCCAGAGCGGCGATGCCCGTGAGGCCGTTCGTTTGCAGCATGCGATAGAGCGTTATCGGTTGCCGGCGGTGTTATGCAAGCAGGACAAGTCGCTTCCGCGGCGCATCAAGCCTCTGTATTGCTACCTGAATGATATCCATGCCGGGGAAGAGTTGATGCAGGAACTGAAGAGCCGCATGGAGCAATCACGCTATCTGATAGTTGTCTGTTCGCCCCGCGCAGCACAGTCCACTTATATTAATAGCGGCATTGATTATTTTGTCTCTTTGGGGCATCGGGACAGTATCATTCCAATTATTATTGACGGCGTACCTTATAGCGGTGATACTCACACAGAGTGTTTTCCGGAGGCCTTGAGACGTCATTTTCCGCGACACGCGGATCCGTTACAGGACCGCTCTATCTTAGGCGTCAACACCCATGAGGCGGGTATCCGTTCACGTCGCAAGGCCTACGACCGCGCGATGTTGATGGTGGTAGCCCGCATGCTGCAGTTAGACTTCGACGGACTGCTGTTACGCGAGAAACAACGTCGTCGCAAACGTGCAGTACTCTGGTCGCTGTTGGCGCTGGTAGTCTCCGCTGCACTGAGTCTCACTTGGCATTTTGCGCAGACAGTGGATGTCGGTATCCGTGTAGAGGAAGGGAGTGCTGTAAATAATATGTTGCCGCCTTGCAAACAGATAGCTATACAGTTGCAGTTGGATAACGAGATAAAGAGTGATACGTTAGCAGAGGTCGGGCAGACGTTGCTCTTCCGCAATATTCCGCCACAGTTTATCGGGAAAGACGTGCAAATATGTCTCCGTGCTGCAGGCTTTAAGCCTTGCGATACGACGGTAGTGTTAGAGCGGCAAATGACGCTGCCTCTCTACCGCGATGAAGATTTATACGGTAATGTTCACTTCCGTCTGGTAGGTATTGCTCACCCTGAGCGACAGAAATTGTCTATCGGCGGACACGAAACGACACCGGACAGCGAAGGACTTATTAACTTGCATATTCCCGTCGAAAACCAGCAGACAGTTTATGCCGTAACGGTCAATGGGATAACGGATTCGATTTATATGCCCTGCGGCGAAGATGATATCATTGTAGTAGCGCCATGAAAAGAATAATACTATGGATCATATGCGCGTTATGCGCGTGGGACGCGAGCGCAGTGATGCAAGAAGGTAACGTTCGCAGCCTCGCCCGCAAAGGACGTCCGGGGACGCCTATCGAAGGCGCCATCGTTCGTGTACGGGGCTCGCATAATGCCGTGCAGAGCCGTCCGAACGGTGATTTCTCGTTATTGCTGCAAAACCTGCAGAACGGCGACCCGTATACCATCGCGAGTATTACCAAGAGCGGCTACGAGCCCGCCGAGCAAGGCTTGATAGGCAAACGTATCCCTTGCTCCGAGAGTGTGCCATTAGAGATTATACTGGCCAACACCGGAGAGTTACAGGCCGAGAAAGAAGCCATCGCCGCCAAGGCGCGGGAGAACGTAGAGATATACTATCAGACGCGTCTGGCGGCTCTGGAAAAACAGTTGGCAGCCAAGCAGATGACAGAGCAGGAGTATAGTCGTCGCTTGGAAGAGTTGGAAGGCCAGTACGAACGCTTTGAGCCGTTGTTACAGACAATGTCTGACCGGTTCGCACGCACGGACTACGGTCGGTTGGATTCTCTGACCGCGCTTATACAAGAGTCTATTGAAAACGGTAATCCCGAGGAGGCGGAGCGGTTAGTGCGGGAAAAAGGCGATTTGGAGCAACGGGAGAATGCCATCCGCGCGCAGGAAGAGCAGATCTCCCGGGCACAGCAAACGCTGGACGAGTCGCAGGCACAATTAGACCAGCAACGGGCGCTTACTACACAGCAGAAACGGGAATTGGGGGATGATTACTATCGCATGTATAGTGCTTTTCTCTCCCGTTTCCAGAATGATAGCGCCGCTACGTACATTCTCCGCCGCGCGGCATTGGACACTACCGATGTGGACTATCAATTACAAGCAGGACAGTTCGTTAAGGAGATCATGGCAGACTATCCTCAGGCACAGCGTTTCTTTGAACGTGCATACCGGATATGCGAAACACAATATGGCGAAATGAGCGGACAGATGGCCACCACGTGCCATGAGTTAGGTTCGGTCCATAAGGCGCAAGGTGATTTGGACGGTGCGGCACTTTGGTACGAGCGCGCGTTGCGGATTAAAGAGAAAGTGCGGGGGAAAGATGCACCTGCGGTGGCTGAGACGCTGAATAATATCGGCGAACTATACCGTGCGAAGAAAGACCTCAAGCAAGCCATGAACTGCCATAAGCGGGCATTGAAGATCCGTGAGAAAGCGTTTGATGCCAAGCATCTGGCGGTGGCCGAGAGTAAAAATAATATTGCTGGAGTGCTGTACCAGCAGGGACAAATCGCGAAGGCCGAGAAACTGTTCCGTGAGGTAAGGGAAGTGTATGCCCAAAATCCAAAGACTCCACCGATGCAGGTTGCGGGCAATTATAACAACTTGGGCGCCATCTCTTATCAGTACGGCCGATATGCGGAGGCAGCGGACTATTTCCGCATGGCGTTAGAGATATATACCAAGGTTCTGGGCGAAGCCCATCCGCGCACACGCGCCACAGTCAATAATATGCAAATCTGCCAACAGAAAACAGACAAATAACAGTAATTATGAAAAAGATATATGTAATATTGGCAACATTATTGCTTGCCCCATCTACTTTTGCTTACGATTTCACAGCATTGGATATAAATGGAAACACTATTTATTACAACAAATTAGGAGGTGATAGTGTGGAAGTTACTAACAATGGTAGCCAAAATACCTATTCGGGAAACATTGTAGTGCCGAATAACGTCAAAAACAACGAATTAATCTATCGGGTAACTACCATCGGTGCCAGTGCTTTCCAAGCGTGTACACTTTCTTCTTTGTCGCTGCCAATAGGTATTCAAGAGATTAAAAGTAATGCCTTTAATACCGCGAAATTAAACACGGATTTATTATACCTTCCAAATCTTAAAAAAATAGGCAGTAGCGCATTTAGTATATGCTGGAATCTACGAAAATTGCAGATGCCCAAACTTCAGCAAATAATTGGTGGAGGAACGATGTTTCGGGATTGTTATGAATTGGAAGAAATAGTATTTCCAGATGAATTGAAAAAATCCGATCAATTATCAATGCATTTTTTTGACAGCGATGTAAAGTTAAAAGGGATAAAACTTCCATCTAATCTAAAAACAATTCCAATAAGTTGTTTTAGTGCATGTTGGAGTTTGAAATACGTTATTTTGCCTGACAGCACAGAAAGTATTGGCGAAAATGCTTTCCTTGGATGTATATGGTTAAAGTCCATCACCATTCCTGCGAATGTCAAGACAATTGGAGATACATTTATCTGCGGTAAAGCATGGACTTATTGGGGAGGAGCTCCTTATGACGACACACGTTTCACTGGAGGAAAAGTAGATGGTTTATTACCTAATGATGCAAATAATAATCAGTTGAATAGCATTTATTTTGAAGGCTTAACCCCTCCGCAAGTAACCACTAAGACTTTTGCAAATATTACCAAAGACAAAGTCACTTGTTATGTACCGGAAGAGGCTTTAACCACTTACAAAGCAGATAGTTTATACGTAAAGGCCTTTGCTGCCATTAAAGGCTACCACCTTGGAGATTCCAAGGTCGAGAATATCACATCTTATACTGCTCAAATCAAATGGTTACCGGATAGTGCAGTAACGCAATATACAATAGACCTTTATATTTCCGGAACAAAAATTGCACAATATATCGTGGATGGCGAGGGCAACCTACAATCCTCGCAACGCTATGCACCTTCAGTTAATCGCCACAAAAATGATACTACAGTCAACACTACGGATTATTTTGTCATTACACTTGATGGTTTGAACGCCAGCACGACATATTCATATACCATATCCGGTATCAATGCTGCCAGACAACACATCTACCACGAAGAAGGAGTTTTCGAAACAAAAGAATCCAGTGAAGGTTTGTTTGATATCATAGCACCCGAGCCAAACAAGGCGCGGAAAGTGCTTATTGACGGACAGATATATATTCTGCGATATAATAAAATATACACTTTACACGGGAAAGAAATTACGAATTGACAATATGAAAAAAATCTATTCTCTTACACTATTGTTGATGGCAGTTATGTACTCTTCTGCAGAGGAGTATCATGGATACTGCGGTGCCGATAACGAGGGGACTAATCTGGAATGGTTCTTAAACACTGCCGATAGTTCATTGATTATTTCCGGATCCGGACAGATGGAAAATTATGACAATGCTTCCAATGTGCCATGGTATGCATACCGCGCAGAAATTAAAACCGTTAACATTGCCGATGGTGTGACATCAATCGGAGACAATGTCTTTGATACATATCCCAACATTACGACTGCCACCATAGCAAACAGTGTCTTATCCATTGGTGCATACGCATTTACTTCTTGCCCAAAACTGTCAATCGTTACTTTGCCTGAAAATCTCATCACTATTCACCAATGTGCTTTTAATAGTTGTACCGCATTGCAGACTCCCACGCTACCAGAGACTCTCACAACCATCGGTGGTCAAGTTTTTTATCAATGTCATCAATTCTCATCCATTGAGATTCCTCGTAACGTTTCATCAATCGGAGAGCAAGCCTTTTCCAATTGTTCCCAACTCACAGCCATCCATGTTGCAGAACAAAATACTGCCTATGTGGATATAGACGGTGTACTCTATACCAAAGACACCTCTACCCTTGTAGTATGTCCTGCCGGAATTCCTCTAATGAATTATGAAATCCCAACAGAAGTAGCCGCCATAGCAAGCGGTGCATTCTATGGCTGTAAACAATTCACAAGCATTAGTATTCCTCACACTGTCACTTCCATCGGCAGTGATGCCTTTCATTATTGTCAGCAATTAGTTTCCATTACTTTCCCTGATAATTTGACCACCATATGGCCCAACACCTGTAGTAACTGTACAAATCTAAAAAGTGTCCATCTTCCGACCAATGCCACTTCCATTAAGGATGCGGCTTTTAATGTCTGCAGCAGTTTGACAGAAATTCATATTCCCGAGAAGGTGACTTCGTTAGGATGGTTTTCTTTTGGCAACTGTCCGGATCTTGACACTGTGTACTGCGATGCACCTACACCACCAACCCTTGATGTTCAGGCTTTTGAAGGAATTTCCGAGCAAGCGGTTCTTGTCGTGCGATTTGCGTGTCTGGCATCATATCAAGCAGATGAGACATTTACAAATTCTTTTGCAGAAATAACCAGTTATTCTATTCCTTCAGAAATTTCAGCCGCAACAGCGTCTATCAAATGGTTGCCGGATACAGCGGCGGCAGAGTACATTATCAGTGTTTATACTGCGGATACGCTGTATCAGCAATATCAAGTAGATTCAACAGGAGATGTTGTCACACAATTAAAATTGCCGGCATTGCGACCGATGCCGCAGAAGAAAGACACAACTATTAGCAGTACCGACTATTTCGTTATCACACTTGGCGGATTGACAGCCTCCACGTTGTACACCTACACCATCGAAGGCAAGAATCGCATGAACGAACTTGTCTATTTAGAGCAAGGCTCTTTCCAGACGAAGGATATTGGAGAGGGAGTGTCGGATGCCACGGCAGAAGAGCCTCGGCGGGCACGGAAGACGGTCCGCAACGGGCAACTGCTCATTCTGAGAGAGGAAAAGACATATACCGTCCAGGGACAGGAAGTAAAATACTAAAGAATCACTAAAATTAGATACAATGAAAAAGATTTTTATCATGGCTGTCGCGGCGGTAGTGCTCGCGATGCCGAGCATGGCTCAAGAAGATGAGTGGCGTTGGTCGCAGGACCGCATCGCCCATGATTTATCGTATGTAAACATTCCGACTGTGGAGGATGTTCGTGCCGCACGTACGCCGCAGACTTTCGCCGAAGCGGTAGCTGCGTTCCCGCAAGTACCGCGCGTAGAGGATATCCTCTCGCCGGAGGCCAAAGAGCAAGCGTTGCGCAAGACATACAAGCCCTATGAGTTGGCGCTGCAGAACGCTATGACTCGTGCGATGGGCGAAGAGACGCAGCTGCAGAAGCGTTTAGATGCCGTCCGCAGCCAACAGGCACAACGTGGCCAACAGGCCATGGCGCAGTACCAGAGTAATGTGAATGCGGGTCTGATGCCTTCGCAACAGGAGATGATGGAGCTCTATATGTCCGGTGCTATCAAAGAGAATATGAGCGAAGCGCAGATGATGGACGTCATGGCCGGTAAGTTTGCAGAGAAATGGGGCATCAGTAAGGAGGAATACTTGAAGATCATCAACATGGCGCAGCGTAACCCGAAAGGGACGGAAGCCTACCTCAAGTCGAATCATCCGCAGCTCTATAAACGTCTCTATGCCGCCAATGCCGGCTTTGACACCCAAGAGGTGGCCGATGATCCACGTGACGCGCGTCTGGGCGAGATCACCGAAGAGTTGATGGACCTGCAAACGCAACTGAGCGAAGCGATTAACATGTACCGCTACGACGATCCTGTAGCACCGAAAAGTGTTATTTTGAAGGATGATAAGCTGTTCGAAGAGGCGCGTGCAGACTGGAAGAACTGCTCCGAAGCCAAGCAGGTAGATGCCATCGAGGACGCGCTGCAGAAACGTATAGAAAGCTGGATCGCCACACTCAATGGCAATAATGGTGAAGTACCATACCCCGCGTGGTTTACGACCGAGCGTAAGAAAGAGAATGCACTCATCGACCAATGGAACAAACGTTGGGCGCAGAAATGGGTAAAGGTGGCACAGGATGGCGATGCGAAGATTCGTCCGATCTTGGAGAAACTCGCGGCGTTAGAGACCGAGAACGAGCAACTAGGCCAACAAGGCGATACCGAGAATGCAATTTATCTGACCAATAAGCTTACCTGCAATAAGTTGTGGGCATACCTACTGCTCGCCGGACAGCCAAGTAACGACGCGTTTATGTTCCCCTGCCTCGAGCATGTAGAGACGGACGGCGCGGCTATTCTGGGTAAGGGTTAATGAGTTAGTGAGTTAGTGGTATGATTACATTTATTATTGCGCTGATAGTGCTGGTGGTGGGTTTCTTCACTTACGGCGTATTAGTGGAGAATATCTTCGGCATTGAACCAGAGCGTAAGACCCCTGCATTGACGAAAACGGACGGTGTGGATTTTGTGCCGATGGCGCCATGGCGTATCTTCTTAGTACAGTTTCTGAATATTGCCGGTTTAGGTCCTATTTTCGGTGCTATCATGGGTATCTTCTATGGTCCGGCAGCTTTTCTATGGATCGTATTTGGTACGATTTTCGCCGGCGGTGTGCATGATTACCTGAGTGGTATGCTTTCTATCCGCAAGGGCGGTGTATCGCTGCCGAATATCATCGGAGACGAGTTGGGTAAGGGAACAGGTCTGAAGATGGTTATCCGCCTGCTGACCTTGGTACTACTGATACTACTGACCACCACTTTCCTTAGCGGTCCGGCGACCTTGCTTCAAGGGCTGTGCAGCTTAGGTTCTCTTGAGTTTAGCGGCCATGTGATACCTATTGTGTGGGTGTTGATTATTTTCGGCTATTATTCTCTGGCAACTGTTCTGCCTGTAGATAAACTGATTGGCCGTTTCTACCCTATTTTCGGCGGTATATTGCTGTTCATGGGTATGGGTATCATGGTGGTGATGCTTGGTTGGCATGCCAGTGAGATGCCTGAGGTTTTTGACGGCTTGCACAACCGCCAGACGAACGGTTTACCGCTCTTTCCGATGATGTTCGTGAGTATCGCCTGCGGTGCTATCTCGGGTTTCCATGGCACGCAAAGTCCTATCATGGCGCGTTGCGTGACGAATGAGCGTCAAGGTCGTTGGATTTTCTACGGTGCAATGGTGGCGGAAGGTATATTGGCACTTATCTGGGCAGCCGCAGCAGGCACTTTCTTTGCGGACCCGGAAACAGGTCTGTATGGCATTGACGGCTTGCAGGCCTACGCAGCGCAGCACCCGGGTGCTAATATCGCAGCGCTGGTAATTGACAAGGTAAGCCGCAGTTGGTTAGGCACGATAGGTGGTTTGTTGGCTATCATCGGGGTTATTGCCGCGCCAATCACCAGTGGTGATACTGCTTTGCGGAGCGCACGACTGATTGTAGCCGATTATTTCAATCTGGACCAACGACCGATTTCGAAGCGACTAATCATTGCCATACCGCTGTTCCTCTGCGTTTTTGGAATGGTGTTTGTGGATTTTAATGTTGTATGGCGTTATTTCGCTTGGACTAACCAAACACTGGCGGTCTTCACGCTTTGGGCAGGAACGATCTGGCTTTACAGGCAAGAAACAACCCCTGCCCTCTCTCAAGGACAGGAGCGTTTCCGATTCGGTTATCTTATTGCGTTGATACCGGCACTGTTTATGACAATGGTATGCAGCAGTTACATTCTCATCGCGCCGGAAGGATTAAATATAACTCCTGACAAACGCTGGCTTGGTTATCTGATTGCCGGCATAGTAACCTTAGGATGCATCATCGGTTTTATCAGTTGGACGCGTAAACAGCATTCAAAAGCCAACTAATGTGCCCTGCGCATTGAATGTACGGCCGTCACGAATGATAAGCAGCTGACCGTCGCGAAGGATTTTTTTTGCGTGACACGGAGCTTCCACTTCGTCGATGGCCGTGCTATTCTCACAAATGGTAGTGACAAGTGAAGATGGCTGGATGAGGCCTTTATTTGCACCTGTATAGAGGTACTGATTGCGATAAGTAAGGTCCTGCGTTTGGTTTCCAGAGCCGTCATTCCAAATAATCTTCCATGTATTGTCAATAGGAGCCGCCTCATCGGGAATTACGAACTTGTAGTTGTTATTGCCGAGTGAGGTAGCTTTCTTTCCCGGCCATGCGCCGCAGACCTGCGTATTACTCGGTCCGTACCATATGTAGCAATAAATGCTTGAGCCGAAATCACTCGACTTGGTGAAGAA
Source organism: Paludibacteraceae bacterium (assembly GCA_017394705.1). Lineage (GTDB taxonomy): Bacteria > Bacteroidota > Bacteroidia > Bacteroidales > Paludibacteraceae > Colicola. The sequence continues at coordinate 28,918 of JAFPXH010000006.1, forward strand.
TACCGCGCGTTCATTGACATCAGAGAGACAAGGCTCAACCGGGTCTGTGTCACCACCTCCTTGCTGGCCGGGTTCATCGGTCTTCTCCATCTCTGTGCCGTCCCATGTAGGATTCGGAATATTTTTCGCAGTCGATGAATAAATATACTTGCCATCCTCTCCTATTTTGCCCGGAGCAGGTGTTTTGGTGGTCGAAAGGACATAGACACGGAGATTGCCTTTACCGGAACAAGAGACAGAAAGCGAACCATTGGTGACGGTTTTTGTATCACCCGTTACGCAGTCGGTGTAAGTACCATTAAGAATGCCGGAGAAGGTTGCACCGCCACTGATGCAGACGAGTGCATAACTATCGGTCGTTGCGTCTGTATAACGCCGTTTGAAAGCGAAGGAACCGGAACATCCTTCCACCGAGTATTGTCCTTTGCGAAGCGCAGGTACCGCCATACGGATTTTGCTGAGCCGCTGTATATGTTGCGCTAACGGGTGCGAGAGCGAAGCAGCGAGATTGCCGGTTGCATTGTTGTATTCTGCAAAGTCAGTAGTGTTGACCGAGCCTTTGATATATCCGCCGAAATAAGCACGACCGGACTCAATGAGCGCTATCTCCGTACCTTTGTCAATCAGTTTACCTTTCTGGAACTCTACCTCCGAGCCGTAGTACAAACATGGAATACCGCGGTGTGTAAACATAAGACTGAGGTTCTCTGCCCATGTGTCCTGCGAACCACTAAAACGTTTTTCTTGCGGCGCATGATCAGGAGCATAGTCATGTGAATCAACATACACCACATTCCATGTGGCATCATTATAATACTTATCATTGCCCGGATTCGCAATACTCCAAGCCTCACCTGCTGTGGTAAAGTTCCAATGTTCCGTAAAATCTATGACGTTTAGTCCTGAAGCTTGTGAGTAGTCAGGCGTGTGGTAGTTGTTTCCACTGAGAAGCGCATTTTGAGAAGTCCGCTGGGTACTTAAGCCACCCTTGTCATCTTGCCCTTGCTGCCAGCAAGAATTCCAGTTGGTGTGTGAAGTGCAGACGGAACCTTCCATTTCAACAAGGTTGTACCATGAGGATGCATCATTATCCCACGGGTAGGATTTGCTTTCCGCCCAGGTATAGTAGAACGGACTAAGGCAAGCCTGGTCACGATAAAGGATGGAACTATAGCGCGCACATACCTCCGCGAACATATAAAAAGGAGTACCGCCTCGTTTGTCTTTAGCGGCTTCGCCAGCAGTCTGAAAGGCCTGGACGAAAGCCTTATTGAATGATAAACGGGGAATATGTCCGCCGGTGTCGATACGAAAACCATCCACGCCCATGTTAATGAAAGTGGTGTAACACTGAATGAGGTAGTTATATACTTCCGGGTTTTCCGTATTGAGATCCACGCAGTCACCGGCAATCTGCGCGAACCACCGATTGGGTTCATCCCAGTTGAAGTTACCATAATGATGCCAGAGATTATGTGTATCATAGTTAACTCCAGTGGTGTTTTTCATTTGAGACAACCGTGCAGAGTACTGCTGATTACCTGGTAACGAAGCATAATCATCCGGAAGTTTTCCGCCCTCCTTCTTTGTAAAAGGAATCATACATTCGTCAAGAACACTTTGATCTGCGTTGGGGTCTCGGGTGAAGAGTTTGCACAAGTTCGCCTCTCCAAAGTTACCGGTGTGGTTGAGGACTATATCAAGGATAATTTTCATTCCGCGCTTATGCGCTTCATCGATAACTGTTTGGAATGAGACTCCTTCAGACTCATGACGATGGTCCACTTTCGAGAAATCATGCGCATGGTAGCCGTGATAGTCATAACCGGAAGCGTTTTCGACGATTGGCGTAATCCAGATGGCCGTAAATCCGAGCGCTTTGATGTAATCCATTTTTTCTATAAGTCCCTTGAAATCACCTCTCCAAGCGGGATCACCGGCATTCTTGGCCTGATTATCCCAACACTGCGTGTTGTTCGATGGGTCTCCGTCATAAAACCGTGTAGGCAGAAGGAAATAGATTTGCTCGTCTCGGAAATCAGTACGGGAAGGGAAGAATGTAGCCGCAGAGAGGCTGACTGTCATCAAAAGCGTGAGGCATAGAAAGAAGGTCTTTTTCATGATAGTACTTTTAATTTACGGTGCAAAGATACAAATAAATTTGCATGCGTGCAAATAATAGTTTCATTTTTGCTTGCATATGTCAAAAAAAAGCAGTAATTTTGCACCGCAAAATTGTGTGCAATGATTAAAAACGCCACCTATATTATCTCCAGTCCGGACGTGAAGGATTGTCCGCAGAGCACATTGCCGGAGTACGCGTTTATCGGCCGCAGCAATGTTGGTAAATCGAGTCTAATCAATATGCTGTGCCATAATCCCAAGTTGGCCAAAACGAGTCAAAAACCGGGGAAGACGCTGTTGATTAACCATTTTTTAGTCGAAAGTCAAAAGACAAAAGACCGCGACAATGCAGCTCAAAGACAAGAGTGGCATTTGGTGGATCTGCCGGGTTACGGGTACGCGCAGGCGAGTCAGAAACAGCGTGAAGCCCTACGACGGATGATTGAGCGTTATTGCCTTCTGCGCGAGCAGTTGGTATGCCTCTTTGTGCTGATTGATTGCCGTCACGAGGCGCAGAAGATAGATATTGAGTTCATCAACTGGCTCGGAGAGAACGGCGTGCCGTTTGCGTTGGTGTTCACCAAAGGTGACAAATTAGGCAAAATGGTGCTGAAGGACAAAGTGACGAAGTATAAAGAACGACTGTTAGAGGAATGGGAAGAGTTACCTCCCATATTTGTAACTTCATCCGAGACAGGTCTTGGTGGCGAAGAATTGACGAGCTATATAGAGGAGTTGAACGAAAGTGTAAAATCTTAATAATCGTACATTTTTTGAGTAGGTCCAAAGTGCGTAATTACTCCGATAAAAGTGCGATTACACCCCGATAAACCGATTATGGGCAAAATCTTAAAAATAGTAAACTTTTTGTTGCTGTGTGCGTGCAGTATTTTTGCGTACGCGCGCAATGCCCGTGTATATGGTTATGTGGTGGACGACAATAATATCGGAATCGAGTTGGCGAACGTAGCGGTACTGAATAGCGACAAGCCGCTTGGTACAGCGACAAACAAAAACGGCTACTACGAACTACTGCTGGATGAAGCGGACACTGTGGTGCTGGCCTTTTCAATGGTCGGTTACACGACCGTTCAGCAACGCGTGATTGATTTGCATGACGTACTGAATATCAATGTGCAGTTATTGACCGACGAGCAGTTATTGACCGAAATCGAAGTGCGCGGTATCAAGCATACGCAGGGCACAATGGATCATATCGATGCAGCGACGACACGTGTAATGCCAGACGCGACAGGCGGAAGTATCGAAAGTCTGTTAATCACTTTTGCCGGCGTGAGTCAGACGAATGAACTCAGCAGTCAGTATAATGTGCGCGGAGGTGCTTTTGATGAAAACTCGGTTTATGTGAACGGCATTGAGGTGCATCGTCCTTTGCTGATACGTAGCGGACAACAAGAAGGTCTGAGTTTTGTGAATCCGGAGATGGTCAAGAACGTTGCCTTCTCTGCAGGCGGCTTTAGTGCGCAATACGGTGACAAGATGTCGTCCGTACTGGATATTACGTATAAGCGTCCTGACAAGTTTGAGGCGAGTATCAGCGCGAGTCTGTTAGGCGCACAGTTGTACGTTGGCCACGGAGACAGTACGTACAGCCAGATGCATGGATTGCGGTACAAGACCAGCAAATATATGTTGGGCGGCTTGGCAACAGCCGGCAATTATCAGCCAACCTACATTGATTATCAGACATATATCACGTGGAAGTTACAAAAAGAGCCAAGTGCAAGGGGTTGGACAATGTCTTTTCTTGGCAATGTGAGTCAGAACGACTACCGTTTCACGCCGGACTCTCTGAGTGAGTCATTTGGAGGCCAGGAAGCGAAGAACTTGAGCATTTATTATGACGGTCAGGAGAAAGACCGTTTCCTTACGGCATTTGCTGCCTTGAGTGCCAAAGGGCACGTAAGCAATGAAGTAGAGATAGGTTTTGACCTGAGTGGTTTTTATACCAACGAGCGCGAGAATTTCGACATCACCGGTCAATACGTTCTATCCAATGCCCCTATGGGCAATGCGTCTTCGGCGGGCAATCCGCATTCAGAGCAAGTTGATCCAAGTGCCGGTCAATCGGAAGTGTTGGGCATAGGCACTTATCATGAGCACGCGCGGAATTCGTTGGAGGCAGGCGTTATAACGCTGGCGCATAACGGTGCATGGACCCGCGGAGACAATGTGCTCAGTTGGGGAGTAAGCGGTCAAGCAGAACTGATACACGACCGTATCAGCGAGTGGACTTGGCGCGATAGTGCCGGTTATTCGCTGCCTAACGACGGTCATTCGATGGAATTATACTATACATTGCGTGGTGAGGCGGAGATGCGTTCAGCTCGCGTGCAAGCGTATATCCAGAACCAACATAAATGGCACACCCATTCGGGTCAATGGATTCTGACGGTAGGCGGTCGCCTTCAGTGGTGGAGTTGGAACAACGAGGTGCTCCCTTCGCCACGTGCGAGTATTGAATGGATTCCCGGATGGAAACGTGATTTCTGTTTCCGTCTGGCAACAGGCTTATATTATCAAGCTCCGTTCTACAAGGAGTTACGCGATACGGTGACCGATGCATTTGGTGTGACACGTATACAACTAAACAAGGACCTTCGGGCTCAACGTTCAGCCCATGTTGTGTTGGGTGGCGACTATTATTTCCGCGCATGGGGACGGCCGTTTAAGTTTACCGCTGAGGCATATTACAAATACATAGACCGGATGGAAAGCTACACAGTAGATAATGTACGCGTGCGCTACTCGGGCAAGAACGACTCAAAGGGCTATGCAACCGGTCTGGACTTGAAGTTATACGGAGAGTTAGTGTCTGGCGCGGATAGTTGGATATCCTTCTCAACAATGGTTGCACGGCAACAATTTGTGGAAGGCGGCGTAGCGTCGAGCGGTTGGATTCCCAGCCCCACGGAACAACGATGGAATTTCTCTATGCTGTTTCAGGACTATATTCCTCAGTTGCCGCAGTTGAAATTCCACCTCAAGATGCAGTTTGCAGAAGGTTTGCCTTTCTATGCTCCGCGCAACAATCAGAGTTGGGGACGTATGCCTATGTACAAACGTATAGACTTGGGTGCAACCTATGTATTTAATGCCCAGACAGCAAAGTTCATGCGCGCAGCCAGTGCCAAGCATGTGAAGCAATGGGCGATACAATTCGAGGTTTTCAACCTTGTAGGCTGGAAGAACGTGAACTCGTATTTCTGGGTAAGTGATGCTTACGGCGCACAATGGGCGAGTCCGAATTACCTGACAGGCAGACGATATAATTTGAAAATCACAGTAGACTTGAGATAATGAAAGAAGAGATTACACCGATGATGAAGCAGTTCCGCGACATCAAGACGCAATATCCGGATGCGATGTTGCTGTTCCGTTGCGGTGACTTCTATGAGACGTATGCAGAGGACGCGGTGAAAGCGAGTAAGATTTTGAATATCACGCTGACTCACCGTTCCAATGGTGGCAGCACCTCAACGCAACCCATGGAAATGGCCGGTTTCCCTTTCCACGCATTGGATACATATCTGCCCAAGTTAGTGCGGGCAGGCTTGCGCGTGGCTATCTGCGATCAGTTGGAGGATCCGAAGTTAACGAAAAAACTGGTAAAGCGTGGTGTGACTGAACTAGTGACACCCGGCGTGAGTTATTCGGATACCACACTAACGCAAAAAGAGAATAACTGGGTAGCCTGTCTGCATTTCGACAAGCACCAGGTAGGTGTCGCTTTTCTGGATATCTCTACCGGAGAGTTCCAAGCTGCTCAAGGCGACAGCGAGTATATTGACAAACTGCTGACCAATTTTGCGCCGAAAGAGGTATTGTTTCTTCGCGGTCGCAAGGCAGAGGTGGAAAATCTATTCGGCAGCAAGTATTTCACGTTTGAGTTAGAGGACTGGCAGTTGGTAGAAAGTACGGCACGTGAACGTTTGCAGAAGTTATGGGGTGTTAGTTCTCTCAAGGGATTTGGCCTGGAAAAGATGCCAGCCGGCGTGACTGCAGCCGGAGGTATATTGATGTACCTCGATATGACCCAACACCTGCAAACAGGGCATATACAACACTTGAGCCGTATTGAAGAAGACAAATATGTTTGGTTGGACCGTTTTACTATTCGCAACCTTGAGTTGACGGGAGGTCAAACGGAAGAGAGCAAAACGCTATACGATGTGATTGACCGGACCATTACACCTATGGGAGGTCGTATGTTACATCGCTGGTTGGCGTTCCCCTTGAAGGAGGTACGGCCCATACGCAACCGTCAGACGGTCGTAGAACATCTGTTCAAAAATCCGGAAGCACGGGAAACTTTGCGCGAAGCATTACAACAAGTAGGAGATCTGGAACGTATCGTGAGCAAAGTCAGCACGGGTCGTATCGGTCCCCGTGAGATGGTACAGTTAGGTCGCGCCTTACGCGCTGTAACCCCCATCAAGCGCATTTGTGAAGAAGCCCGTGAGAATGCCTATTTAAGTTTGTTAGGCGAAGAACTGGACCCCTGCAGCGAGATGCGAAGCCGCATTGAACGGGAGATAGTACCCGATCCTCCTTTAGCACAAGGGCGTCCCAACGTTATTGCCCGCGGTGTCGATACGGAACTGGATGAATTGCGTGCCATCCAATCGGATGGTAAGGACTATCTCTTGCAGATTCAACAACGCGAGATTGAACGCACAGGCATTCAGAGCCTGAAGATTGGATTTAACAATGTATTCGGATATTATCTGGAGGTTAGAAACACCTACAAGGACCTAGTTCCTCCGGAGTGGATACGCAAGCAGACGCTGGTAGGCGCAGAGCGGTATATCACTGAGGAGCTAAAGACTTATGAGGAAAAAATCACTACTGCAGAGGATAAAATCCAAATCATTGAAAACAGATTGTACCAGGAGTTGATGCTGGCGTTGGGTGAGTATGTACCTCAGATGCAGTTGGATGCCAACGTATTGGCACAACTGGACTGCTTGTTAAGTTTTGCGGATGTTGCAGCAGAATACAGATATGTCTGTCCGGAAGTGAATGACAGTTTGGTGATTGATATTCATCAAGGTCGTCACCCTGTAATCGAACATCAGTTACCACCGGGCGAGCAATATATCGCCAATGATGTATTGCTGGATAATAATAGCCAGCAAATTATTATCATCACAGGTCCCAACATGGCCGGTAAGTCTGCATTGCTGCGTCAAACTGCATTGATTGTCCTGCTGGCGCAGATGGGATCGTTTGTACCGGCAGAGAGCGCATCGATTGGTATTGTGGATAAGATTTTCACCCGCGTCGGTGCTAGCGATAACATCTCTCTGGGAGAGTCAACGTTTATGGTAGAGATGAACGAAGCAGCATCTATTTTGAATAACTTAAGCGAGCGCAGTCTGGTACTGTTTGATGAATTAGGTAGAGGCACGAGCACTTATGACGGTATTTCCATTGCATGGGCGATTGTTGAGTATATCCATGAGAATAAAGGTCACGCCAAGACGCTTTTTGCTACGCATTACCACGAACTTAACGAGATGGAGAAGACTTTCGAACGTATTCGGAATTACAATGTATCAGTGCGGGAGGTGAATGGTAAGGTTATATTCCTGCGCAAGTTGGTTCGTGGCGGCAGTGAACATAGTTTCGGTATTCACGTAGCCAAGTTAGCCGGAATGCCGGCATCCATTGTAGAGCGTGCTAATCAGATTTTGGCAGACCTTGAGTGCGCCTCCAAGAATGGAGACATCGCGAAACCGACCGAACATATCGGCGAGAGCCGCGAAGGACTACAATTGAGTTTCTTCCAATTGGATGACCCGGTGCTTGAACAAATTCGCGATGAGGTAAAATCACTGGACATCAACAACTTAACTCCTCTGGAAGCGCTAAATAAATTATCAGAAATAAAGAAATTAGTCGGCAAATGAAAAAGCGTAAAATCTTATATTGGGCCTTAGGTCTCATCGGTGGTTTTCTATTGCTGGCAGGTGCTTTTGTTACAGAGCAATATTACCGTTGGGAGGTATGCAATTTCGTATCGCGTGACGGCGAAGCGCATAGTTATCTTGTGCACGAAGGAACCAGTTTGGATAGCGTACTGAATATGCTGCGCGAAGACTATGATATCAGTGCCGAAACGGACTTAAAGATGCACCGTCGTATTATGTTTGTGCTTTCTCCCGAACCCGGTCATTATCGTTTTCCATCGCAAATAGGCGACCGAGAGTTGTTGGAACGCCTCAAATACGGCTATCAAACACCCGTACGTATCACTTGGAACCACTACGTGCGCACACGAGAAGAATTAGCCGGAAAAGTAACACGCCACCTGCTAATGGATAGTATAACTCTGCTCCAATTACTGGATAGCGATGCTTACTTGGCACCGATGGGATTTAACCGTGAGACCAGTCGATGTCTATTCATCCCTAATACGTACGAAGTCTATTGGAATATTTCTCCGGATGGACTATTCAAACGAATGCAGAAAGAATACAACACATTTTGGAACGAAGAGCGTCGTCACAAAGCCGATTCGCTTGGTTTGACTCCTATTGAGATAGCTATCGTTGCATCTATAGTGGAAAGCGAAAGCAATAATAAGAGAGAACTTCCCATCATTGCCAGTTTATACCTTAACCGCGTGCATAGAGGAATGCTGTTACAAGCTTGCCCAACCGTCAAATATGCCGTGGGAGACTTCAAACTGCGCCGCGTGCTGAATCGTCATCTGGCGGTGGATAATCCATACAATACGTACAAATACCCTGGCTTACCTCCCGGTCCTATTCGCTGCCCATCTCCAGAAACAATGGATATTGTACTCAATGCGCCAAAGACGGATTTCCTATTTATGTGCGCCAATCCGGAATTAAACAATACCCATATTTTCTCGTCCTCCTATGGCGGGCATGCCGCAGCTGCCGCGCAGTACCGACATACAATGGATACAATCAATTGGGAGCGCTTTGATGAAATGCGCAAACAGCAACGCGAACAGGCCCAACAACAAGCAGAGTCACAAACAACATCACAATGATTTGGGACAATAACGAAGATATACGACTGATTGAGTGCACCAATAACCGTCGCGCCATCCAACATCATCTTAACGAATGTCGTGAAGAACGGCGTCCGTATGTGTTTGTTACGAATACGATGACCGTCAAACCTTTAAATCGGTTGCTTGTGCCGGTTAGTATGCTGGAAGAGGAGACATACAAAGCAGAAATATGCACTTATCTGGCACGCAAAACAGGCGCACATATTATTTTGCTCAAGGCGCATGACTATGGTACTCATGCACAACAGAACGTCAACCGTATCGTTACACATATCAAAGCAATTGCTGAACGCAGCGGAGAAAACATCTCATACGAAATCGTGGAAGCGCACAAAGATTCATTCTCCCTCATTAAAGAAGCCAGCGAACGCCAACGGGATTTTCGCCATGACTTGTTAATCCTTACCGCTAGCCGCGACTATGGATTGGATGATATTATATTTGGTCCTCCAGAGCAACATGCTATTCGTCGTGCATTGGTACCGGTAATGCTTGTTAATCCACGAGAAGATCTATTTTCTCTTTGCGACTAACAAAATGAAACATCATATGCAGAGTGTATAACAAAATGATACATTCATAGCAAAATTATACAAAATGTGTTATTTTGCAAAGTACATTTAGCATTTTTGTCTTTTTCGGCACTTTTTTACGAAAATATTTGGAAGGTTGATGAAAAAGCAGTACTTTTGCACCGTGTTTTTCATGGTATTAGATTTAAGGTTAAATGAAAAGGTTGGGTTGTCGTGAGACAACCTTCTTTTTTTTTTACGTAGTTATAATACTACACTTAATCGAAAAAAAGAAGGATACCCTTCTTTATTTTCTTGCATATGTCAAAAAAATGTTGTACCTTTGCCCCCGATTTTGTGTGCATAGGATAGAGAGAATGGCTAAGATACAAGATAGGAATCGATTATACGCCTTTTTGCGGCCGTATGTAGATTGGATGTTCCGGCATTCGTACCGGCATATTCAGTATGTTGGTCGCGAGAATATTCCTACCGACGGAGCAATTATATTTGCCCCCAATCACACCAATGCGCTGTGCGATGCGATGGCTGTTTTAGGTATAGATCACCGGCAAAAAGTGTTCGTAGCTCGCGCAGATATATTCCGAAATCCAAGGCAAGCAAAAATTCTTCGATGGCTGAAGATTATGCCAATCCGTCGCGTGCGTGACGGATTGGATGAGGTGCGGCATAACGACGAAACTATTGATAATGCAGTCGATTCTCTGCGTGACGGTGTACCGTTCTGCATTTTACCGGAAGGCACACATCGTCCAATGCATTCACTGTTGCCATTAGGTAAAGGAATTTTCCGCATCGCTTTGCGCGCCAACGATGAATTCGGAAAAGATAAACCCATCTACATTGTGCCGATAGGATTGGAATACGGAGATTACTTCCATCTTTGGGACAGTTTGACTGTGAACATCGGCAAACCAATCAATGTGACGCAGTTTGCAAAAGAGCATGCAGAATTAGACCGCCCGCAGATGATTATGTTGCTGCGAGAGGAACTTACACAGCGCATGCGCGAGCAGATTCTATGGGTTCCCGATGATGATCATTACGAGGAGAACTTAGCCAAGTTGCAAGCCAACCCTCCGGCACCATTTGACAAATTCAAGCATCATCGTATGCCACATTGGTTGCTTCTGATTATTTTAATCTTGCTTTCACCGCTTTTCCTTATCAGCGCAGTCATAACTATTCCGCTATGGGGCATGTGGCTACTCATACGATGGAAAGTGAAAGACCCCGCTTTCCATAATTCAGTACAATATGTTTGGCAGGTAATTATTATTCCGCTGAATTTCTTTATTACGTTGCCTTTTTGGATGTTTTTACAGGAATATCTGTATCAAGTGAGAATGTTAAAACAATAATATATGATTCGTGTTTACGTTGTTATTGCCTTGTATATCTTGGTTCCGATGTTGATTATTGAGTGCTTCAAGCGCTGGACATGGATGCAGAAAATCGGGACAGTGGTTGCGGCTTACGCAGTAGGTATTCTCTTTGCATTAACCGGCTTCGTCCATTTTGAGCCCGGAACCGCAGTTGCATTGTCGTTCAGCAAGTTACAGTCGACTATCATGTCTGTTGCGGTACCATTAGCCATCCCACTGATGCTCTTCAACTGTGACTTTAAGTTATGGACCAAAGCGTTGCCCAAGACTATCTGGTCATTGATTGGCGGGATTGTAGCAGTACTGATCGCCGTGGTCAGTGGATATTTCATCTTCCGCACGACCGATATACCAGAACTTAATAAAGTAGCTGCAATGATGACCGGTATTTATACCGGAGGCACAATGAATTTCAATGCGTTAGGAGCCTCTTTGGGTGTTGACAAAACGGTGATGGCAATTGTGTTGGCTTTTGAGATGGTACTTACCACTCCGTATATCTTTTTTATCATCGGGGGCGGGTATAAAGTATTCCGAAAAGTGTTACCTTATGAAGATGTAACGCGCAAGGGGCGAAAGGACGAAAACGTGGAGTCAAAAGATATAGAAAATTATCGTGGTATGTTTGACCGCAAGAATGTAGGCGGCATGTTCGCGGGACTAGGGCTGAGTTTATTGTTCCTCGCTATCGGTGCTGGGCTGGCATTGCTCATCACCGGCACATTGAACGAGTTAGTGGTGATTCTCACTATCACGACCTTGTCTATCATCGCCTCGTTCTTCAAGAAAGTGCGCGAGTTACCCAAAACCTTTGAATTGGGCATGTTCTTCATTCTCATTTTTTCCGTCATAGTTGCTTCTCTCTTCGATATTCATAGTGTGAATGGAGGATCACTGATGATTGGGCTGTTTGTACTATGGGTTATGCTTTGTGCTGCCGCTTTACACTTAATTTTCTGCCGTATCGCAAAAGTAAGCGGGGACCTTTTCTGCGTCAGCCAAATAGCATTACTTTGCTCCCCACCTTTCGTGCCGCCTGTCGTAGGAGCCATGAAAAATAAGAAGGTACTGATCTCCGGTATCGTCATCGGTTTAGTAGGTTATGCGATAGGTACTTATTTAGGTGTATTAATAGCGTTTATTCTGCCATAAATATTGGATTATGAAAAGATTTCTCTATATTATTCTTGCTGCGCTGGTGGTAATGCCGATGACAGCGCAGGAATCAGTAGTTGATTCAACCGTTGTTGACACTACTGCGATTGTTGTTAAGAAGCACAAGCGGAAACAGAAACCGCAGGAAGTGGATTCGCTTGGTCGCAAAATCAAAACTGGTTGGAACTTCGGTATTCTGCCGTCTATCGCCTACGATGCCGATTATGGTTTTCAAGGTGGTGTACTTACGAATGTCTATTATTACGGAGATGGCAAACAATATCCGGAATATATCCATTCACTTTATTTTGAGGCAGCATACACAACCAAGCACCACGGTATATTCCGTTTTAATTATGACTCTAAATATCTGATTCCCGGCTATCGTTTGACCTTAGACGCCACTTATCTGCCGGACGCGATGTGCGATTTTTATGGTTTTAACGGTTTCCAATCCAAGTATAACTCCACATGGCATAGTTGGAATAAGAATCCGGATAAAATGCCATTTAAAGAGGACTATCGCACACGCGTATTTTATAAGTACAAACGTGACCTTATTCGCGTAGCCGGAGATATAGAGGGGACCATATACAAGGACCTCAAGTGGAACGCAGGATTGGGTGTTGTGGGCTATTTGATTGATGATTGCGACATCAATATGCTCAACGGAAAGAACACTTACACAGACACACTGCCACGATGGGGACAGAAAGCCCTTAATCCAAATGAAGAATTACTCTATGACAAGTACAAAACTTGGGGGTTGATTGGCGATGACGAAAAGAATGGCGGTTGGCATCCGTATGTGCGTGTCGGGCTCACATACGACACGCGTGATAAGCGACAGGGACCCAACAAAGGAATCTACACAGATTTGTTTTTTACCTATTCGGCAGCGTTCAATGCGGCCTATGGTCAGCAGGCTTCGGCGGGGTATAACCACTTGCAGTTTAATTTCACCTTCCGTCATTATGTGCCTTGTTATTACGACAAAAACGGTATTAACCGCGTGACGTTTGCTTACCGTCTTGGGCTACAAAATAATATTGCCGGGCGTTCGCCGTTCTACATGAACAACTACCTGAATACCCTCTTTATCCAGCGTGTGTATTATGAAGGATTAGGCGGAGGCAACTCGGTACGTGGTATGATGGCTAACCGTATATTGGCAGACGGCTTTGCATTTGTCAATATTGAATTCCGGTTCCGCATAGTGGATTTCGATATTAAACATCAGCATTTTTATATCGGCTTGAATCCCTTCTTCGACATGGGTGTAATCACTCAACCGTACAACCTTGATAAGTTAGTAGAATATCATACGCATGGCAATTACTCCACCCTCCGCGAGAGTGTGGCTGCAGCTGGAGATAATTATGACGATTATTTCACCACTGACCCTAAACGGATTTATTATCCGCACATGACTGCGGGTGTGGGATTGAAAATAGGCATGAACGAAAATTTTGTGCTCTCTGCTGATTGGGGTATGCCTATCGACAAGCAAGACAATGCTAAATATGCCAATTTTTATGTAAAGATGGGATATTTATTCTAACCCATAAACGACATGGTTATGAAACCTGTTTTTATTACACTACTGCTTACATTAACGTTCTGTGCGAGCGCTTTGGCCCGGCAGACGTATGCATTTGTTGAGCGCGACTCAACTATTTATCTGGACGTTTACCCTCCTACAACAGAACCGAACGGATATACCTATGTGCACATGTTTGGCGGAGGGTTTCTCTTCGGCTCTCGCCAACGCCCGTGGGACATGGATTACTGTCGCAAGTTGGCGGAACGGGGTTATACAGCTGTTGCCATAGACTATCGCCTTGGGCTGAAAGGGGAAACGAACGTAGGAATTCATGCCGTCGGAGCTTTGGAAAAAGCGGTGTATATGGCTTCTGCCGACTGCGCTGCTGCTGTAGCGTTTTTGGTAAAACACGCTGAAGAGTTGGGCATTAATCCGGATAAAATTATCCTTAGCGGCTCTTCAGCCGGGGCAATCACAGCACTAATGACAGACTACGGTCGATGCAATGCACTATCATACGTAGACGAGCTGCCTAAAGGCTGGAAACCTGCTGGTGTCGTGGCTTATAGCGGAGCTATTTATTCCGTTTTGGGAGGACTCAAATGGGCTGAGCCACCCGCGCCGACACTTCTCTGGCATGGTACAGTAGACAAACTAGTGACATATAAGAAGATTGAGTTTGGTAAACGCGGGTTCTATGGAGCCAATGCCATTGCTGCCAAAATGGAGAAAAATGGATATCGGTACGCTATTTATCGTTACAAAGGATTGGGACACGAAGTCAGTATGGGTGGTCCGATGACTATGGATGAATTAGACTTGTTTGTCAAGCAGTACATCACGGACGCTAGAGCACTGCACACAGATATAACCGTCATAGATGATTCTATCAAGCCCAGTGCATGGACATATATAACGGTAAAGGATCTGTATAAGAAAAAGCAATCATCACCCATTGCCAACCAATAAGGCGAGAATATACCCTCCTATTACGCGAAAAAGGCACCGTCCGGTGCCTTTTTCTGCGGAAGAGGGGGGATTCGAACCCCCGGTACAGTTACCCGTACGACAGTTTAGCAAACTGTTGGTTTCAGCCACTCACCCACCCTTCCGGTTGATAACTGAAATCTGCTTTCATCCAAAAGCGGGTGCAAAAGTAATACATTTTTTTGATATGAGCAAATAATTTTACTTTTTTTTTGTCTATGTCGTAAAAAAAGAGTACTTTTGCAGTCTAAAACTTATAAACCATGCCCCACAATACTGAAATTGAGCGGAAATTTTTAGTTTGCTCAGATGCTTTTAAGTTACAAGCCGTAGCGCTACAGCATATCGAGCAGGGTTATCTATGCAAAGACAAAGAGCGCACTATTCGCGTACGCATAAGCGACACGCGCGCGTTCATTACTATTAAATCATCCTCGTTACGCGAAGGTATCGCACGATTTGAGTGGGAGAAGGAAATTGATGTACATGACGCACAAGAATTGATGCAGCTATGCTTGCCTGGCGTAATCAGTAAAACGCGATACATCGTACCTGCTGCTGGTACGAATGGAGAGAATCGTTGCTGGGAGATTGACGTATTCCATGGGCGTTTGGAAGGACGCGTACTGGCGGAGATTGAATTAGAAAGTGATCACGAGACCTTCGAAAAACCGGATTGGTTAGGAGAAGAAGTAACGGGGTTGCCGCAATATTACAACGCAAATATGTAAGGAAAAGGTATTTCTTTCCACTTTTTACAAAAAAGTTGCCTAAATATTTGCGTATGTAAAAAAAAAGCAGTACCTTTGCACCCGCTTTCAAAAAAGAGCTTTTGAATTGTCTTCCTAGCTCAGTTGGTAGAGCAACTGACTCTTAATCAGTGGGTCGAGGGTTCGAGCCCCTCGGAGGACACAAAAGGACATCCATTCGGGTGTTCTTTTTTTTGCTACAAACTCTCCGCAAAGCGTTCTGCTTCGACCAACTGCTCTATTTTGCCGACATCCATCATACTATAGTTTGCAGGCACATAGGCGCGCAAAGGTATCGTATCCATAATGTCAAGATAAAAGGAGATTAGGGAAAACTTGTCCTCTGTTTTTTGCCGCAATAACGCCAACGTTGCCGGATTAAGTATCTGAAGTCCGCTAAACGCCAAATGCCGACCGTCTGCGCCTTTCTGCTCACCGGTAGCAATATTGGTCCACCCTTGCAATAATCCTTGTTCATTAAAACAAAGGTAACGTTGCGTAGTACGTTCGCTCACCACCAAAAGACTTGTACCTGTTTGCTTGTAAGCGTTAATAAGATCACGAAGATTGATATTAGAGAGAATATCCACATTACATGCTAAAACAGGCTCATTTTCAAACCATTTCATCGCTTTTCGCAGCCCACCACCCGTTTCTAATAAAGCATCTCGTTCATCGGAAACGATAATATTACAACCCCATCCGTTATTCGTACGAATTGCGTCAATTATCTGATCAGGGAAATGGTGCACATTGACCACTATGTCGGTAATTCCGGCATTATGCAGCTGCTCCACTTGCCATTGCAGCAAAGGCTTGCCGGCTAACGGGACCAGCGCTTTGGGCATTGTTTCAGTCAGGGGTTTGAGGCGTGTGCCCAAACCCGCAGCAAAAATCATCGCACGCATAACTCTCTATGAATTAATTCGATGTGCACTGCGTATTTCTCCTGTAAATGACGGGCCATATGCTCTGCACAATAGACAGAACGGTGCTGACCGCCTGTACATCCGAATGAGACCTGAAGATGAGTAAATCCACGCTCAAGGAAGCGCTCTACATGATGGTCAACAAGTTTATCTACTGACGCCAGAAACGTCAGTATCTCACCATCGTTCTCCAGGAAATCAATCACCGGCTGATCAAGACCCGTCATTGTTTTGAACTGCTCGTATTTACCGGGGTTGTGGGTGGAGCGGCAGTCAAAGACATAACCTCCACCATTACCGGATTCATCAGCGGGGATGCCTCGCTTAAAAGAGAAGGAGTAAATCGTTACTGAGAGCATATAAATATGGGTATTCGTCTTTTAATTGCTGAAGAATCGAGTGCAAATTCCTCAGTGCGTGAGGAATAGATTCCAGAAAATGAGGTTTGCGTTCAAAATAGCCCCTGTATCCGTAAGCACCAAGCACTTGAAGTGTTCTGAGTAACACAAAATGCGGGAGTGCCGCTCGCCAGTCACTTTCTTTCAAACTGGGCTGAAGAGTATGCAATTCGTTCAGATAGGAATCAATGAGTTCGGTGCGCAGAGCCGCGGGAATATTCGCTTTCGCTTGCCATAGGAACGAAGCCACGTCATATGGCGTAGGCCCACGACGACCGCCCTGAAAATCTATAAAATAAGGATGACCGTCTTTGAGCATCACATTACGACTTTGAAAGTCGCGATACAAAAACGCATCTGACGGTTGTGCCAAAATCATATGAACAATCCTATCAAACTCATCTTCCAGAGCAGGCTCAGAGAATTCAATCTTAGTACCTTTGAGAAAGCAATATTTAAAATAATTGAGATCCCAGCGAATAGAACGCTCATCCATAGCCGGTACTGGAAAACATACAGACCAGTCAAAATCACGAGCCCCTTCGATTTGTATATGGGCCAATGTACGGATTGTGGCTTCTAATAAGGTACGTTCCTCCGGAAGAAAACAACCTGTCTCGCGACCATGACGAATAGCATCAAAAAGAAGAGTATCACCTAAATCCTCTTGAGTATAACTCATCTCATCGGCGCTAACGGATAATACACGCGGTACCGGCAAACCCAAGGCCACGAAATGACGGGACATATAAATGAACGCGCGGTTCTCGTCGCGGTTCGTTCCTTCTACACGAATAACCGTCTGACCATCGGCTGACAACAGACGAGTATAGATTCTATTGCTGCCTTGCTGCGCAATCATGATCTAAACTGCAACGCGTGGTGAATACAAGTCACTTTACACGGACCGATAATATTCTCAAGGATACCATCGGCCTCGAATAGAATATGCTTGCGGTAACTGATTTCTATCTCTTTACCAACTATCGGATAGACAAACGGCAGTTCTGTCAGGCGACCGTTATACAATTTCGGAAGTGCTGCGAGAACTTGCTTGAAAGTCGGTTTGCGGATGAACATCGAGTTGAAAATACCGTCTTGCGGATCGGCCTCAGGATTCTGACGAATACCGCCGCCAGAGAACGGACCATTACCGATATTCATCGTAAAGAGCCTGTCATCTACGGCAACCTTTCCATCTACCGTCAATACCATGTGCTGCGATTTATGTTGAACAATAGCTGCGATGAGGCCAAACAGGTAATTCACGTGATGAGAACCGATATAATATTTCAACGCCTCGGCTTTCTTGCAGCATAATGGATCGACTCCAAAACCTACGGAGTTGATGAAATAACGATGGTGTTCGATGTTATTACGCCAGTAGGTTACACAGCCAATATCTATCGGATGACCCGTACCTTCAAAGAAACGGCGGAGACTCTCTTTATGGTTTTTGGTTAGATTCCAATAACGCGCCCAGTCATTCCCCGTTCCACGAGGCATCAGACCGACTTGTATCTGCGCTTTCTGGGCCGGGGTTAGGGTGGAACGCATAATGCCGTTGATGGCTTCTGACAGCGTTCCATCGCCTCCTAAAATCAGTATCTCGTCGTAGCCCTTCTCCACCAATTCACGAGCCAACTCTATTGCATGACCGGCATATTTCGTTACACGGTAAGCAAATGGTTGATGACGCTTACGCAATAGATGCCATAGATAAATACGTTGGGCGCGGAAATAGTTCTTGCCTGACTTCGGATTAATGATTATTCCTAACATGGATTAGCGGGTTAATGGATTGAATTGGTTGCGATAAAACGAAAAGCGCACCATGAAAAACATAGTGCGCTTTGGTTAGGTTGATTACTTGAAGAACTCTTGAACTTTCTCGTTCAAAACAATTTCTTCCTGGAAGATGTAAGCCCCGGTCTTAGGAGACTTAACCATCTTAATGCACTTGCTATGTGCACGTCCGGAATTTCCGGTTTGAAGGGTTGCGACCGCTTTCTTTGCCATAGTTCTAAGCCTTTCTAAAATGAGGGTTAATTACTTAATCTCCTTGTGAAGAGTGTATTTCTTCAAGTAGGGATTGTACTTCATCAGTTCCAAACGATCCGGAGTGTTCTTGCGGTTCTTTGTCGTGATGTAACGAGACATTCCGGGAACGCCGCTGGCTTTTTGCTCTGTGCACTCAAGGATTACCTGAACACGTGCTTCTTTTACTTTCTTTGCCATTGTTTAGCTCCTTTCGTTTAATACAGATAGCCCTTCTCTGCAGCCTGTCTAAGCGCTGCATCCAAGCCTATCTTGTTAATTGTTCTCAGACCGGCTGCACTCACGTTCAGCTCGATCCATGCATCTTGTTCTACCCAGTAGAACTTGCGGCGGAAGAGGTTCACATCGAAACTGCGCTTCGTATGGCGCTTCGAATGTGAGACATTGCAGCCGACCATGGCTTTCTTGCCTGTAATTTGACAAATCTTTGACATTGTTGTATATATTTTATATTTTTATTTCGAGTTTGGGGACTTTTCGCATATCTACACGAAAAATCGCGCAAAGGTACTGCTTTTTTTTGACATACGCAAATTTTAGGAGCATTTTTATTTAAAAATTTTTATTTTGTTCACGAAAGACGGATTTTTTACATATGAAAATAGTACGATTATTAAGATTTTTCACTTACGGAGTGTGAACGCACTTTTTACGTACTTTTTACGGAGTAATTACCTGCTTTGAGACACCTGATTTTAACAAAAAAAAATATACGATTATTAAGATTTGCAAAAAAAATGCATAAATATTTGCACGTATGCAAAAAAAGCACTACCTTTGTACCGAAATATATTAACCTATAAAACAAAACACTATGGTAAAGAAATTTATTTGCCCGATTTGTGGTTATGTACACGAGGGCACAGAGGCTCCGGAGCGTTGCCCGCAATGCAAACAAATTGTTGAGTGGAAAATCGTTGACGAGAACGCAGGTATCGCCTTTGCTTGCGAGCACATCATCGGTGTAGCTAAGGACGAGCAGGATCCGATTATTCACGACGGTCTGCGTGCGCATTTCATGGGTGAGTGCACCGAAGTTGGCCAGTACCTGGCCATGGCTCGTCAAGCTGACCGCGAAGGTTATCCGGAGGTAGCAGAGGCATTCCGCCGTTATGCGTTTGAAGAGGCAGATCACGCTTCCCGTTTTGCAGAGCTGCTCGGTGAGGTTGTTTGGGACACGAAGACCAACCTGGAGAAACGTATGTTAGCCGAGGCAGGTGCGTGCGAAGACAAGCTGAAAATCGCTAAGCGTGCGAAAGAGCTGAACCTCGATGCTATTCATGACACCGTTCATGAGATGGCGAAAGACGAGGCACGCCACGGCAAAGGATTTGAAGGGCTCTTCAAACGCTACTTTGGAAAGTAATTACGCCGCAAAATTAGGCAATTAGCCCGCCGCCTATCACGAATCCGTCCTGATAAAGGACTACCGATTGGCCTGGCGTAACACCCCAGACGGGAGTTGCAAATGTAATGCAGCTCTCGTCTATTTTTGTCACAGGCACTGCTTGACTGCGATAACGGATTTTCGCCGTAATCACGCCTTCCGCTAATTCTCTTACCGTTAACCCTTTAACCCGCAACTCTGTTGCGTACAAGTCGTCATTCGTACCCAAGGTCACACGGTTGGTGTTTGCATCTATATGGGTCACAAAAGCCGGATGCCCGAGCGCTATACCTAAGCCTTTGCGTTGACCAATGGTATAATTGACATAACCCTCGTGCTTTCCCAACACATGGCCTTGCGCGTCAACGTACTCGCCCGCGCGCACACGTTCATTATAATCAGGCACGTTCGCGCGCAAGAAAGCACGGTAGTCATTGTCCGGTATAAAACAAATCTCCTGACTCTCACGCTTCGTAGCCAGTTTCTCATACCCGTGCTCACGCGCTAAGGTGCGAACTTCGTCTTTGGTCAAATCTCCGAGAGGAAAAATAGTACGGCGTAATTGCTCCTCTGTCAGCATCCATAGAAAATAGGTCTGATCTTTTCGTTCGTCTGCCGCGGCTGCGAGATAGATTTTTCCCTCATGCTCTTTGGTCCGGGCATAATGACCGGTAGCTATGTAATCGCAATGCAACTCATCCGCTACACGCATCAACTCGCCCCATTTGATATGACTGTTACACAACACACAGGGATTAGGTGTATGCCCGGACATATACTCATCGATGAAATTCTGAATGACACACTGCCGGAAGGTATCGCGAAAATCTACTATGTGATGTTCAAATCCCATGCGTTCGGCATTATGCTTTGCCTCCATGATAGATTCAATAGAACAACAACCTTTCTCTTTCGCAATGCAAGATTCTTTTATACTGTCGAACGTACGGAATGTGACGCCTACAACATCATAGCCCTGCTCTATTAGAAGCATGGCGCTGACGGTAGAATCAATTCCACCGGACATTCCAAGCAAAACACGCTTTTTCATTGCTGCATATCTACCAGTTTTGTATAGTAACCTCCGCGTGCGTACAACTCGTCATGGGTGCCGCGTTCCACAATCCGTCCTTCATGCACCACGCAGATCAAGTCTGCATGTTTAATCGTAGATAATCGATGTGCCACAACAAGCGTGGTGCGCTCTTTCATCACATTGGCAAGCGCCTCTTGGACTAACCGCTCCGATTCACTATCCAAAGCCGAGGTAGCCTCATCCAATATCAGTATCGGGGGATTCTTTAGAATAGCACGCGCTATACTTAGCCGTTGACGCTGACCTCCGGACAAACGACTTCCGCGATCTCCTATCATGGTGTTATACCCTTCCGGCATCTGTTCTATAAAATGATGCGCATTCGCAACACGCGCAGCCTGCTCTACCGCTTGTTCCCATGTAAGACCATTCGGTGCCGGAAGAGACGTATCCACACCAAAAGTAATGTTATTATAAACCGTGTCGTTGAATAAAATAGGCTCTTGGCATACGATGCCCATCAGCGAACGCAAATCGTGTGTTAAAAACTCACGTATGTCCGTTCCGTCAATCGTCACAGTTCCTTGTTGCGGGTCATAGAAACGCGGTAAAAGGTCTGTGATGGTTGTCTTGCCGCCACCCGATTGCCCCACCAACGCGACTGTTTGACCTTTCTGGATAGACAGAGATATATCCGTCAGAACCTCACGCTCTGCCTGATAAGCAAAAGACACATGATTGAACGCAATCGCTTTGTCAAATAGAACCGGTTTCGGCTCTTGAGGCTCATGGATATTTGATTGAGTCTCCAGCACAGCATCGATGCGCTCCAACGATGCCATGCCACGACGAATGCCGTACGATGCTTTGCTAAGGTCCTTTGCGGGGTTGATAATCGAATAGAAAATAACCAGATAATAGATGAATGTCGCTGCGTCTATCGTCGCATGGTCACCCAGGATAAGCAGTCCTCCAAACCACAGGATAATCGCGATAAGCACCGTACCCAGAAACTCCGATAACGGATGAGCCAGATAATACCGACGGTTGATGCGGTTGAATGTGGCACGCGCAGCATTGGTTAGTGCCGTGAATCGTGCTTGCAGTTTATGCTGCGCATTAAAACCTTTCACCACACGCAAACCCAATAAGGTCTCGTCAACGGCAGACAAGATCTCTGTGTTCTGCTCCTGACCAACTTTGGATGCACGTTTCAGAGAACGCCCCAAACGACCAATTAGGAAAATCGCCATCGGCATCAACAGCAATACAAAAAGCGTCAACTGCCAGGAGATAACAAACAGCGTCAGCAAGTACACAAGGATCATCAAAGGGTCTTTGAACAAAATATCCAAGGCCGACATAATAGATGCCTCCACTTCACCTACATCATTCGTCATACGTGAAATCACATCACCGCGCCGAGCTTCAGTAAAATAACCCATCGGCAGCGACAAAACCTTGCTGTATAACTGTTGCCTCAAATCGCGCAACACACCCGTGCGGATAGGAACCATGAAATAGTTCGCCAACCATGCAGCGCCGCATTTGAGACCTGTCATCACAATAAGGAACAGACCCAAACCTAACAGCACATAACCCGAGCCATGCAACGCTATCTGCTCGTTGAACAGACAATACATGTTTGTCCGCAGTGCTGCAATCATCTCCTGCAGGCCACTCACCTCAGATAAGGCCACGCGCTCCACATCGCTAGCACTCAGACCAAACAAAATCCGAAGCACAGGTATGATCGCTGCGAAAGAGAAAAGCGACAGAATGGTCGATAATAGGTTGAATACGATATTCAACACCATGTATCCGCGGTAAGGCGGTACAAAACGTCGTATAAGCGATATAAAATTCATCTATCTGCGGCTGTTTTCACGTACATACGTAATAATCTGGCGGTCGAAAACCGATTGATCGGTAAAGAACTTCATCGTGATTGGAAGTGCAATCAATCGCTTACCCTGCGCTTGTAGGCGTTCCACCAAGGGTGTTGTTCTCTGGCGCTGAAGATCTTTCTCGGTCGTCAGCACAAAATCAAAATTTTTCGCCTTAGCCAGCACATCCTCTATATCTTGGGGTGTGTACTTATGATGATCAGGATAAGCCATTAGTTGAGCCTGAGGATAATGTTGCTGCACGTAATCGAACATATACTGCGGTTGCGCGATTCCGCAAAGCACTAACGGCGTTCCCTCTTGCTCCATCTGCGCGTAGTTCAAACCAGCGAAATGTAATTGCTGATAGGTCGGTAGATGCAAACGATTATCCACCACCCGCATATCTATCGGACGAATCGAATCAGGGCATTTAGTGATCACTACTGCGTCCGCTTTAAGCGCCCGGTGGGGCAGGTCACGCAAGGTTCCCCACGGTAACATATGATCGTCAATATACAACTTGTCGTACGGAGTGAGTAAAATCGTCAAACCGCAATGAATAGCGCGGTGTTGCAAAGCATCGTCTAATATCACCACATCCAACTGTTGTAACTGACGCTTGAGTTGCTTCACGCCACGCACGCGGCTCTCACACACAGCGATGGGCACTTCCGGATACTTACGGTGCAGCCACATGGCCTCATCGCCGATAGTAGAAACGGTAGAATTCATATCGGCCATCACGAAACCGCGAGTACTACGTTTGTATCCGCGGGACAACACCGCCGGATGAAAACCGTTCGCCAGCAACAGATGTACCAGATAATCCACCATAGGCGTCTTGCCCGTACCTCCTGCTGCCAAGTTGCCTACGCATATCGTAGGCACCTCGACAGAGAAAGACGGCAATAAGTGCTGGTCGTACAGCAAATGCCGAAACGCTACACCCAGAGTGTACAGCCAACTAAGCGGTATATAGAGAATATTGCGCAACACCTCTAAACTCTAAACTTTACTTAATAGTAACTTCCGGCATAAGAGCCATGATACGCGGCTTGGAAACAAACTCACGCACTTTCATGATCAGTTTCTCTTCCTCCGTCGTGTTATCCAAGGACTTGAGGAGTTCAGTCAACGCATCTTCTTTCTCCGGATAATAAGCCAACTGGTAGGACTCCAATCCAGCAAGCGATACCGCTTTCTCTATGGCGTCATCAATATTACCGAGCTCATCCACGATACCGATCTCTTTGCCTTTGTCGCCCAGCCATACACGGCCTTCGCCTATTGATTTGATGTAATCCTGACTCACGTGACGACCCTCGGCACAACGGCGGGTAAACAAGTCATAACCGCGCTCTACCATCGTCTGCATTAACGCGTGTTCCTCGCTGTTCATTCCTTTGTAAAGCATGTTCGCCTCAAGTGCCGAATGCTTATTTGTAGAAACGCCATCGATATCCAGACCCACTTTGGTACGTAATTTAGATGCATTTGGCACCGTTCCGAAAATACCGATAGAGCCGGTCAAGGTCGTCGGCTCAGCGAAGATATAATCCGCTCCGCAAGAGATGTAATAGCCTCCGGATGCAGCGTAATCGCCCATGGATACTACAACCGGTATACTGTCTGCCTTCACATTTTGAATAGCGTGCCAGATAGCTTCACTCGCGTCAGCCGATCCACCCGGACTGTTCACACGAAGAACCAACGCCTTCACGTTCTTGTCTTTGCGGATTTTCTTAATCGTCTTAATCACTTCTTTGCCTACTATGCCATCACCGTTGTCGTCCGTAATCGCGCCCTCCAGATACAACACGGCCACTTTGTCTTTCGCCTTCGAGGCAGGACGTTTAACAAGCGCTAACTTAGACGTAGTCAATGTGTTATAGTCTTTTGTGCCGGCATACACACGCAGCAAGGAATCTACGTCTTGCGTATAAACGAGTGTATCTACCAAACCAGCGGCCAAGTTATCCTCTGCTGACTGAAGGTCCATATAGCGATCAGCCAACTTATCCAGTTGCTCTTCGCTCAGGTGACGGGAGTTACCTACCGCTTTCTTGTATTCACTCCAGATGCCACCCAAATACTGCTCTGTCTGCAAACGGTCAGCATCTGACATCGATGTACGGAAATACGGCTCCACGGCGGATTTGAAGGTACCTACTTTGAGAATCTGCATCTCTACGCCTATCTTCTCCAATACGCGCTTGTAGTACATTTTCTGCGCCGCCAAACCATGCCAACCTACAGCACCCGTCGGGTCCAGACAAATACGGTCTGCTACCGAAGCTACGTAGTAATTCGTCTGACCATAACTCTTGGCGGAGGCAATAATCCATTTACCACTGGTCTTGAAATCCAACAGCGCGTCACGGAGTGTTTTGGCGTTCGCCGGCGCCATAGACATCTCTGCGCCATCCAACCAGATACCTAAAATCTTGTCGTCATTCTTCGCCAACCGAATATTACTCAACAGGTCATCCAGACCGACGCTTTCCGGCTTCGCATAATTACCTGCGTAAGGTACATTTCCCATCAAGCCGGCAAAAGGATTTTCCTCCTGAGCCTGCTCAACCAGCATTCCTTTCATCTGCAAACGATAAACGGTTTTGTCTTGTAGGGTTACTGACGATGGAGACAACATATCGCCCATCAACCAGCCAAGAATGGCACTACAGATGAAATACACTGCGAAGAAAATGAGGCAGCCACCAAGGCAACCTACTCTGCGGCGGGGACGAGCCTGCTCGCCCTCCACAATCTCTCTACGAATAAAGAAACTCATAATTGTTGATGATTTAGTGATTTGTAATTAGTGATTTGTTATATTTTCAAATTAAATGTCATTCGGTGATAGGGTGTCGGGCCGTATTGCTTCAAAGCCGCATAATGCTCTGCGGTCGGATAGCCCTTATTAGTATCCCATCCGTAATGAGGATACTCCTCGTGTAACCGCAACATATAGGCATCCCTGTATGTCTTCGCCAGCACACTGGCCGCCGCGATGGACATATACGTTGCATCGCCGTGTACGACAGTATGAGCAGGAATCTCCAGCAGTTCGCCTTCAGGCACGTAAGGCTTCCACTTGTTGCCATCTACTAATATATGTTGCGGTCGAACAGACAACCGGTCCAACGCGCGTTGCATGCCTATTATCGAGCATTGCAAAATATTCCGCTCGTCTATCTCCTGCGGGCTGACTTCTACTACGGCCCAAGAGACTGCTTCCCGTTCAATAATCGGACGTAAGATGTCCCGTTGTTTCTCTGTCAACTGCTTCGAGTCGTTCAGCCACTCGAACTCCGGTATATCGTTCACGCGCGCCGGGTCTAAGATCACAGCCGCGCAGAACACACTCCCTGCTAACGGACCTCTGCCCGCTTCGTCACAACCGGCTTCCATCAGCCCTGATATCATCTGTGTCTTTAACATATTTTCTATGGGACTTCTGGTCCCTGGGCCCCCGAAAATTTTAATTTTTGGGGAGAGCCGAGCTGTTCCGAGTACTTACTGCAAAAACGAGGTTTTGGCACATGTACGAGGAATTTGCCGGCGACTAGAACGGATGTCCAATCGCGAAGTGGAACGTCATATCATCTTTCCAGCACAGTCCGTTCGGTGCTGTACGCCATTGACGGCCGTCCGCTATACGGCTCGGGTCGTGTAACTTGACGCCGAAATCGATGCGGAAAATAAGAATCGACAGGTCAAGCCGAATGCCGACACCGTAACTCCAGGCTATCTGCTTGTAGAACTGGTCCCAAAGGAAAACACCTCCGGGCTGCGACTCATAGTCTCGGATAGTCCATATATTTCCTGCGTCAAGGAACGCCGCCAGCTCAAGGAACTTCAGTACCTTGAAACGGTACTCGAGGTTCATATCTATATGTATATCTCCCGCCTGTAAATCATATACCAGCGCACTACCCGTGCCGCGGAAGGTTCCGGGACCTAATGTACGGGCTTGCCATCCGCGGACACCATTGGCGCCACCACCGAAATAACGTTTCTCAAACGGCAACGTCGTGGCATTCAAATACGGCACGGCAACACCAATGCCCACGTGGTACAACAAGTGATGCTTGGGAGTGAGGATGCCATGGGCGGTAAAATTGAAATCCCCTTTCACGTACTGAGCGAAAGGTATTTTCCATAGCACGTATGACCCTTCGTCATTCTTCGGCAAATTAGCCGCTAACGAAAGAGCATACAGCGCATTACCGGCGGTCTCTACACGGAATGCCAACTGCACATACGAGCGGTTGGGAAAACGGGGATTAAACGAGGTGTACGAACCCAGATAGCTCCAGTCTAAAATAAAATGGTCCTCATAACTGGCCTTCAGTACGGACGAGCGGTCGATAAACTCCCGCTTGAACTGCTCGGACATCCACGGCAGGTAGATATAATTGATATCAATCAGGTTGAACTGGTGTGTCCAGCCGGACCGGCGTCTGGGCGGAATAATATACGTCAGACCCGCGTTGGCGATAGTACGCGTGTACTCATCCGGGCGCTGCTGATAATTGTACGCGATATTCAACTTAACCTGGGAGGGGAATAACAAACCCGCCTCGGCTTTGGCCTCTATGGCTCTACCGCCGTTGGCACGCCACTCGTACGACGCGCGCGCGCCAAGTGTCAGCACTTCTGCTCCGTGGAAAATATTCTTGTTACTGTAGTTCAATCCGGCGGCTATGCCCCAGTCTCCGGCGCTATAAGTGCCTTCCAGCTCCGCGGAAACGGAGTTCAGACGGCCACGCGAGACACTTACCATACAATCCAGCAATGAATCGCCCACTTGTGTAAATGCCACATCCACATATTTCACGGGCGGCAACGCGTTCATGCGAGCGTACGTAGCTTCTACACTCGCCTCCGAGTAGCGAACACCCTCGCGAATACGACAGGCACGCTGCAAAGCGCTCTTGCGTAGGAACGGATGGTCCAATTGATACTCCAGATTGCGCACATAGAACTGCGTGCGTAACTGTTTCAGTTCTGCTGAATCCATATGCAGCACAAACGGCGCCAAATGGAGTCGCACGTCCACCTCGTGGGAGTTCAACGAGCTGTCCGCCGTGTACTCTAACATCGATTTCTCGAAATAGAAATACCCCTGATTGCGCAACATAGTCGCTATGCGGTCTCGCTCTTCATCGAGCACGGACGTGGAGAATTGCTCATTCGTATGAACCTTACAGCCGTTGTTATTGGCTACCCGGTTCACTTCCTCCATCGGTATATCCACCGTATAACTGCGTATTTTATAGGGTTGATTGGCAGTTATCAGATACGTCAAGTTCACCTTCCTGTCTTTCACCGTTATCGCCGTATCCACCGTCGCATTGAAATACCCCATATTACTCATCTGTTGACGTAACTGTTGCACACTAACCTGGGTCAACTCGTCGTCGTAAATGACCGGCGCCTCACCCATCTTATGCGCATTGCGCGCAAGACGTTTGTTAGACTCCGTGGTTGTATCCGAAGGGGCGGTGTTGTAGATATGAAGCTGTAACTTCCAGAACCCGAAAATCTCCGTGTTCTGCTTCTGACGCAGATAATTACGCAAATCGCCGACAGGGACGCTTTTATCGTCCACACATTTCACGCGCGCTTTGTTCAACAGGCACTTATCCTGAGGCACAAATTTAGTTGTGTTGCAAGCACAGAAAAGCACCGCCAAAAGTAATATGTACAGCTTATTACGCATATTTAGCGTGCAAAAGTAGTAAAAAATTTTGACATGTCAAAATATTTTAGTATTTTTGCGGCAGATTTTGAGATTATGATGGAGAAAATCAGCAAATCGCAAGTCAAACTTGTAAAAAGTTTGCAACTTAAGAAGTTCCGCGACGAGTTAGGACTTTTTGTAGCTGAAGGCGAGAAATGTGTCTCTGAACTGAGCAAAAGATTCGAGTTGGTACATTTGTTTCGCGAAGGTGAAAACGCCACACGGACGGAAATTGAGCAGATGTCCGGTTTACGTACGCCGCAAGGCGTCATCGGCGTCTTCAAGAAACGCGACCTTTCAACTTTCAACTTTCAACTTTCAACTGTAGTCCTTGCCCTTGACGGTATTCAGGACCCGGGGAATTTAGGCACGATCATACGGACTTGCGATTGGTTCGGAGTACACGATATTATCTGTTCGCTCGACACCGCTGATTGCTTTAATCCCAAGGTGGTGCAAGCCACGATGGGTGCGCTGGCACGCGTGCGAGTACATTACGTCAACCTCCCCGAATGGCTGGAAGGAATCAAGCATCAGGAGTCAGGAATCAGGATTTACGGCACTCTGCTGGAAGGAAAAGACATGTACGAAGTCCTGTCCGCACAAAAGTCTGTCAGTCCGAAGGACGATCTTACAGCAACGCGGTCTTACAGCAACGCGGTCTTACAGCAACGCGGTCACGAAGTAATCATCATGGGCAATGAGGGTAATGGCATTTCGCCGGAGGTACGTCCACTGGTCACCCACCCCATCCGCATACCTTCTTATCCGAACAAAAAGACCTCCGATGTAATCGAAAGTCTCAATGTTTCTATTGCGACGGGCATCGTCCTGGCGGAGTTCCGCCGACCTAAGACTAACAGCTAACAACTAACAGCTAATAGCTAAAAACAAATGAGCGCTTAGTAGGCGCTCATTTGTTTTTGGACGTTCTCGTTGATAAAGTCCGCGAACTCTTGGATGGTCATCGAACCATCACCTTGCGGAGCGGGTTGGCCGCTGGCTTCACCGCCTTGCCGACGGACGCTCACTTTGCCTTCTTCCGCCTCTTTCTCGCCCACGATAAGCATGTACGGAATGCGTTTCAGTTCGTTGTCGCGGATCTTACGGCCGAGTTTCTCGTTACGGTCATCTACAATGACACGTACATCCTGCGCCTCGAGCATCTCCTGCACTTTGTGCGCATAGTCGTTGCTCTTCTCGGAGATAGGCAGTATAACGGCCTGGTCGGGCGTGAGCCACAACGGGAATTTACCGGCAGTGTGCTCTATGAGCACAGCGACGAAGCGCTCCATCGAGCCGAACGGCGCACGGTGAATCATTACCGGACGGTGTTTCTGGTTGTCCTCACCCGTATATTCGAGTTCAAAGCGTTCGGGCAGGTTGTAATCCACTTGTATCGTGCCTAACTGCCAACGACGGCCGAGCGCATCTTTGACCATAAAGTCCAGTTTCGGGCCGTAGAAAGCCGCCTCGCCGGTCTCTTCGCGTGCCGGCAAGTTCATCTCCTTGCAAGCCTCGCGGATAGCGTTCTCTGCGTGCTCCCATATCTCGTCTGAACCCACATATTTCTCGTGGTTATTGGGGTCACGAAGCGATATCTGCGCCTCGTAGTTCTCGAAGTTCAAGGCCTTGAAAATGATGTTGATGATCTCCATGACGCGGATGAACTCCTGTTTCACCTGGTCCTGGCGGCAGAAGATATGCGCATCGTCTTGAGTGAACGAACGGACACGTGTCAATCCATGCAACTCACCGCTCTGCTCGTAGCGATAGACCGTACCGAACTCCGCGCAGCGGAACGGCAGATCTTTGTAGGAACGCGGACTGTTTTTGTAGATTGCACAGTGGTGCGGGCAGTTCATCGGTTTGAGCAGATAGACCTCCCCTTCCTCCGGCGTGGTGATAGGCTGGAAGGAGTCCTTGCCGTAATGGTCCCAGTGACCGGACGTGATATAGAGTTGTTTAGAACCGATATGCGGCGTGATAACCTGCTGATAACCATAGCGTTTCTGTATCTTCTTCAGGAAATCCTCGAGTCGCAGGCGGAGGGCCGTTCCCTTCGGCAGCCAGATAGGCAGTCCTTTGCCGACCATGTCGGAGAACATGAACAACTCTAACTCCTTGCCTATCTTACGGTGGTCACGTTTCTTCGCTTCCTCGAGCAAGGCGAGGTACTCGTCAAGCATCGAGCGTTTGGGGAACGAGATACCGTATATACGCGTCATCATGGGGCGTTTCTCGTCGCCGCGCCAGTAAGCGGCGGCGCAACTGAGCACTTTGACGGCTTTGATATCACTCGTGCTGAGTAAGTGCGGGCCTTTGCAGAGGTCGGTGAAAGCGCCCTGGGTGTAGGTCGTTATCTGACCGTCCTCCAGTTCGGATATCAACTCGCATTTATAGGTCTGTCCCTTGTCGCCGAACGCTTTGAGGGCGTCGGCCTTGGATATCTCTGCGCGGACGATGGACTCTTTGCGTTTCTGAATCTCGGCTATCTTCGCCTCTATGGCGGGGAAATCGGACTCCTTGATCACTTGCCCGTCGGCGGGCATCACATCGTAATAAAAACCATTCTCGATAGCCGGACCGATACCGAATTGGATGCCCGGATAGAGCTCTTGGAGCGCCTCTGCCATCAAGTGAGAGGAAGAATGCCAGAATGCATGTTTGGCTTCTGCGTCTTCCCATTCAAAAGACTGAATACTGCCGTCTTGGTACTGTACTTTAATCATATAATTGTGTTGTTAAATTCAAAAAATCGTGCAAAGGTACTACAAAAATTGCATATATGCAAGTTTTGAGTGAGAAATTTTAACAAATAGAATAATTATTCTATTGTTCTGGGGGCGTTTATGCACTCGGGTGCTTGCACACGGAGGGTATAGACGGACTCGGGACATAGGGCTTTTGCCCTGTTAAAATTTATCACTCTGCTTGCATATATTCCGCAGGTGGAAAACTGCCTTGACTTGGCAGTTCGAACGGAAGGAGCAGTGGGGAACGTCGCTCCGACATAGATAGAACGTACTTTCGAAGCTGGTGAAGAAGCCAATTGACTTTTGGCTTCGAAAGGGAAGGCTGGCGGGGAGCCAAAGCCGACCGAGAACAAACATCCAAGTATTTACTACCTGAACGTAGTTTAGGTACATATACGAGGAATTTGCCCGCGGAAAACAGTTCCCGAAAGAGGCAGACGAGCTCTTCTTAGCCGCAAGGGCACGATTATTTTCGTGTTACGCATTTTCCCCAACTGCTCCACAACGTTTCGATTGAGTATATACTATCGCCTACGGGACGAGTTTATATAGTGAGAGCCGCACTCTCGCACGGCTCTTGCTTATTGCTACGATATGACTACTTGATTTCTGCGGCAGTTATCCCTTGCCGTACGTTTCGCAAGTCATGTATTTCGTTTCCTCCTGAGGCACAGCGCATGGGAATCCCAAAGCCACGGTAAACATAGAATAGTAATCTAACAAGAGTTGCTCGGCAATATAGACTTGCATCTTGGCATCTAAGTACGCGAACGTTTCCGCATCGCCGCTACGTACCTGCTCCAACTGCTTATCCAGTACTTCCAAGCGCTCATACAATGCACGTAATTGTCCGTCATACTCAGCCACAGCAGTGAGCCATTTCTGCGCATTCTGCTTGTTCCAAGTAGCAATAACGGCATTCTCCTGTTTGCGTCCTTGTGTCCACCACGATGGAAAAGGAATGTCCTTCCCCATGTTTGATTCTACACATGGTTCCCATGAATTCAAGCGCTCCTGCAAACCTGTCTCAATCTGAATAACCTGTTTGCACTCTGACGATGATTTCCAGCCATCGGCAATCTGCGTGTATAGGTCTTCTAATTTGTTTGTCGGCAAACCTGCTACGTGGAAGTTCCCCAGTGATGAGACATAGTTCACGTGCTTCATCATATCCATCATATTCTCTTTCAATACGCGTGCTTCTTCCGCTAAATCCGATATTTGTCCACCAAGTTTGCCGTACTCATTCTCTTTGGTATCTACATCCATGAACTCGCTTGAATTCGGCGCATTACCCGCCAGTTTCTTGTACAAATCAGGATGTTTTTGTGCGAGGAATGCTTCGGCTTTACGGTCGTCGCTTTGCGCTAGCGTAAGGAATTGCTTGACATCCGCTTCGGGTATGTTCCATTTCTTGGAGTACGCCCCTGCTATGACATTTATGGATTGCTCAGGAGTTATCTTCTCCAAATCATAGCTGGAAGCCACAAGTGCCTGCATGATTTCCTGCTGCGAAGGCATCAGTCCTTTGGCAGAAGCCTCATTGATGAAGTTCTGCTGACGAGCTTGTTGTTGGCGTTGCTTGTTACCTGCTGCTAAGATTTTGTTCTGCAACTCCATATACCGTGATTGCGAGGAAGCACGATAATTCATAGCTCCCTGTTCCCACGCCAAAGCACCTTTGTAGGCATACGCTTTCTTGGCTTCCGGCGATAAGAGATCATTGACCGTAGGCAACGCCGGGCGTTTGTTCAGTACATCACTTATCGAACTAATGGTCATCGGCGTAGCAGAATCCTCTGTGTCGTATTCCGGATTGACGATAGCCTGCAACTCTTCTGTGATATAATCCGTATTTACCGGATTGTCAGCAGGTTCTACTGCCTGTTTCAAACTTGTTTTCTCTTGCACTTTTTTCTCTATGGCTTTCTCTGCTAGGCCTTTGAGAAACTGTGCGTTCATCGGCATGGCGAACACTATGCCCGCCAGTGCCGTAAAGAGTATTTTTTTCATACGTATCAGTTTTAGTCATTCAATGCGCTGCAAGCGTCTGGGTCATTGGCCGCTGCTTTAGTATAAGATGCCGTACCGACTCCTGTGCCGTTAATAGCATTTACTTGCGCCTGTGTTTCAGATTCTGTCCCCCAATAATAGGTAACGTTTATTTGTCCCACTATGTTGGATGTAATCTGCCAACAAGCTTCTTCTCCTTCTGTCGGATTAGAGTTCTCTTTGAGTTCGTTACATGCATCTTCATCTGCAGCATCAGCCTGCTCGTACGTATATGTCAAACCCATCTGGTCATAATATTCAACCAACTGACGTTCGGTCATCCATACATAATTGACAATATCCATACCATAAGCAGTCTGCGTGGTTTTCCAGCATTTGTAGGTTGTGTTGTCGTACTGGTCGTAATTTTTCGGCTCGTCCGGATTTTGCGGGTCATCGGGATTGTCCTGTGGGTTGAGTTTTTCACAAGCGTCTTGGTCTGCGGCATCAGCATGTTTATAAGTATGTGTAAGACCTTTGCTCTCATAGTGATCGTGACGCTCTTTCATGTTAGCTTCCGGCATCCAGCCGAAGTTTGTTTCAGATTGCGAACCATTGTAACTAATTGTCTCTTCCCAACATACAGCTCCTTCCCAAACTTGAGCATGACAAGCATCTTCATCATTTGCGTCTGCTTCAGACCAGTTCACCTTCTTGGTTTGATGACCAAAAACTTGGTAATCCATTGTAAGGATTAATTTAGCAGCTGCAGCTACTGATGCTTCCGATCCCCACTCATACTGACGACCGATAGTTGTTCCGTCACACCAAATGTCAATTGCCCAACATTTGCTGTCTTTGTCGTCCAATGCGGTTACATCAATCTGTGATGCAGAAGTGTACCAACTGCCGTCTTTGTCTGGATTATTGTTCCCTTTTTCGTTACAAGCCGTGAAAGTTACCACGCTTGCGAGGCACACGAGTGCCAGATAAAAATACTTTTTCATTTTGTCATACCCTGTGAGTATCGGGCGCACTTTTAAAAATTATTGTTGGTTTTGTTATTATAGGTCGCAATAGATGCTTTAGGACCTAATAGGACACGAAAAACGTGAGGCTTGTTAGCTTCAATCTGGGTGCTTGAGGTTCTCGACTACCTATACCAACCAAATATCTACAAAACAAGGCTCACGTCATTGCGTGAGCATAAAAGCCTTGTTCTTGGTTGGTATTGTTTGAAACTGTCGAGATTTCAAGTACCCAAGTTCTTAGCTGAATGCTTTATTATTTATGTATGTTGTTTGTCTGTTGTTTTATGCCATAGGCGGTAATGTTGTTATTTTATATGTTACTTTTTCCGGTTTAGCGTCTTGGAGAGAGGACGTGTATTATTTCTAATTGTGGCGAATTCGCCATAGTTTTGTTCTCCGTATTTGCGGGTGTATAATACCCCTATTTTGCTTGACGCTGCAAAAGTACTACAAATTTTTGAATTGTGCAAGATTTTAATCGAAAAAATCGTCTGTGCTCGCACAAGGGAGTTTTTTCGGTTAAAAATTACAAATGACAAATTACAAATGGCAAAATTTGACTTGTCAAATAATCGTGCCCTTGCGGCTAAGAAACAATCGTGCCCTTTAGGGCTAAGAAATGGGAAATGGGAAATGGGAAATGGCGAATGGGCAATTACAAATTACAAATGACAAAATTTGACTTGTCAAATAATCGTGCCCTTGTGGCTAAGAAACAATCGTGCCCTTTAGGGCTAAGAAATAATCGTGCCCTTTAGGGCTAAGAAATGGCAAATGACAAATGGGCAAATGGCAAATGGGCAAATGACAAATGGGCAATTACAAATTACAAATTACAAAATTTGACTTGTCAAATAATCGTGCCCTTCAGGGCTAAGAAATGGGAAATGACAAATGGGCAAATGACAAATTACAAATCAATTACCTACCGGCAACCAACTTTAAGGGGGTGATTACGGGGTGATTACTGGGTGATTACCGGGTGATTAGGGGGATGTTATGCTAACGTGAGGCTAAGAAAACGCCTCTTTCAGAACGAAAATCGGATACTCCATGAGCATTCCTTCAAATCTGCTGCAAAGATACAACAAAAATTGCATATATGCAAATTTTCGGGTGTTTTTTTGCCAAATATAATAATTTTATGTATTAAATGGAAATATGGGGCATTTATGCATGCATAATATGACCTATAGAATCATTTAATACGAAAGCCGGCAGGCTTGGCAAAAAACACTCGCCTATGCATATATACCGCAAGACGCGACCGTATTTTCGAAGCTGGTGAAGAAGCCAATTGACTTTTGGCTTCGAAAGGGAAGGCTGGCGGGGAGCCAAAGCCGACCGAGAACAAATTATAAAAAGGGGAGGAGGTCGAAGATACACAAAAAAAATGACACTTGCAAATAAAAGTGCCATTTTATTGTATTTTTGTCTTTTTTTTGCATATGTAAAAAAAAAGCAGTACCTTTGCAGTCGCAAAGGTTGGGAGCGCTAATCATGCGTAGAAAAGGGCTTTGGTGGAAAATTCCTCTCGCGATAACAGGTATCGCATCGGGAATAGTGGTGTTGCTGCTGATAGCTGTGACATGTGTGCTTTGTGTGCCATCGTGGCGTGCGTCAGCGCTGGAGAAAGGAGTTGTCATAGCCCAAGAGAAGACCGGTCTGGACATCGACTTGGGCGGGTTGTACCTATCCCCGTTTCATCACTCGCCGTTCGTCCTATACCATGCCTACAAGGGCACTGCCGATCTGCCGATAGAAATACAGATAGACAGCCTTTTTGTCGGTCATCGCGGCCGTGACACCTTAGTCTATACGCGCGCGCTTCGTCTGCGAGCAAAAGCCTTGACCAGTCAAGCACCTATTGGCTTGGAGTTACCCATCGTCGTCGAGCGGCTCTACTTGGCCCATACTACGTTCCATTCGGATAGTTTGATTGCATCAGTGGGAGTGGATGCGATTGTCGGGATGTTAGATGTCTCGTCTCCGGAGATAAACATCTCCGAAGGCCGGTATCCGTTGCACGGCTTGCGTCTGCACAATGTATTCTGCGGGATTGATTTACGCCCCACTCCGGTGGACACGTTAGTCCAAGAACCGTCTCCTCTAAAGTTAGCCTTTGATATACCGGACGGCGAGTTAAACGATATACATTTCCGTCTGACGCCGTTGGGGATGGATATAAGCGTCGGAGAGCTGCGCACCAATGCGCTTGTCGATGTAGGGGCTAATCGCTATGACGCGAGAAAGCTGAACGTAAGCGGTTTTGCATTCGACTTGAATAACCTCCATATACCGGTAGATAGCATCTACGGCTCTGCCTGCGCAGACATAGCGCATAATCTCATTACCAGTCCGGGTTTGTATGTGCGGTCTAATCCCTTTGGCGCGAAAGCATCGCTCCGTACGACCGAGATGGACCTGTCGTCCATGCGTATAGAGACAAGCGGTGATGCGGAGTTTCGTGGGAGCCGGGCGTCTCTTCGTGCTTTCTACGATATTGACGAGGAGAGATACGATGCAGCCGTACATATCGACCGCGTTAACCTCTCTCCCTTCCTGAAAGACTCCACCCGTGTTATTCTGGCCGGAGATATAGAAGCAAAAGGAAAAGGCATTCAGCCCAAACGTCCTCTTTCTTCGCATGTCAAAGTGCGTCTCGACGATGCTGTTTACGGGCCTTATGACCTCTCCCGAACAACGATTGATTTGGCTACGGACAGTACTCTGTCTCTTTCTCTGGACACCCGAGGGCTGAACGTATCCGCCTCTTCTCCTATGCCGCTTTTCGCGCTTATTGACCGTCTTCCGCCGCTGGTCAAGGCTGTGAGCGATTCGGCCGTTCTTAATGGACTGACTTCGCTGCAAGATCTCACCGTATTAGATACTATCCGTCCTCTTATTCCGGCAATGGACATCGCGCTCCGAATGACGCACGGAAACCCTCTACAGCCTCTTATTGACAGTCTGGGGCTGGATATACAATCGATAGACCTCTCGCTTGCTTCCAATACAGCCCAAACAGGTCTCTCCTTGTCTGCCTCCGTTCCGGAGATTTATCATTCAAAAGATAGTACGGTCTTCCGCCTTCCGGCCATAGAAGCCCTCTTGGGGGTGAGGATGCAAGAAGGACAAACAGACGCCTCTCTCCGCGCCCAAACGCAACTTACAGATGGCGCCATGAGTTTCTACGGGCTTTGCACAGATATGGGTCTGAAATTAGATGTACAGCGCGAAGAGAATCGGCTCTCCGGCGAAGGAAAACTGACGCTGGACAGTATCTCTTTTAACGCGGTGGATTTAGGTTCCCGTGCGATAGACATCAAGCTCTCTCCTTCGCTCACTCATGCCCACGCCCTGCGCGCGGAGATACAGACGGAGAGCATTCCCGTGGACATCATAGACGGCTTTGTTCATCTGCCGGATATAGCCCTCCGCGGGGCTGTCAAAGCCAAAGGCACCGTGGATGGACTTCCGCGCCAAGCGGATATATCCGCAGAAGTGAAGCCGATAGGTATTTCCGCGGAATACAAGCCCTACGAGATAGGCCTCAGCCTTGGAGAGACACCCATCATCATGGAGCATAACCATGTGGATCTCAACGGTTTGCCCGTGTATGGCGCAGACAGCACTTTTATCGCCTTGTCCGGCGGTCTGGACCTGAATACGATGCGGATGGATGTGACGTTAGAGGCAGATAGTTTTGCCCCGGTCAAAATGACGCGTGGAGGTCCTCTTCCCGTGTATGGCGATTTGGCCACCGATATCCGCGGTCGCGTCTCCGGTCCGCTGGATAGTATCGAAGCAGATGTGGATGTGACCATTCTGCCTACGACCGACATCACCTACCCCATCGATAAAAAGAACCTGGCTCAGGTCAAGCCTCACGGCACGGTGAGCGTCAACTATCAAATGGCTCAAGCAGAGCCTCTCTCCCTCGGCGGACGTATCAACGTCGATGACGGTTTTATCCGCTACTCCCCAAAAGCGTATCCGATCATGCCGTTCCATGTCGATTCGGGCAGTCATGTGCTCTTTCAAGGCCCGATAGGAAAGACACAAATCAATGTATCTGCTTCGCAGCAGGTGAAAGCGGATGTGGAGTCTTCGGACGAAGAGACGCGACGTGTGGATTTTCGCACAGGTGTACGCGTCAACGGTATGGTGGACTCGATAGGTATGCAGAGTATCGGTTTCTTCTTGGAGGCGCCCAACGATGAGCCTGTCACGCGCGAACTATCCTCGATAGACGAGGAGACGCGGGAAGGGTTGGCTGCAACACTGCTGGCTACGGGCATGTATGTGGGAGAGAGCAATGTGGCTGCCCAACGGGACGGATATGCTCTTTCATCTATCATCAACAGCCGCATCAATGCCGCGATGGCTAACTCTAAAATGGGCAAGTTCGTGGACATAGACTTCAGCAGCGGACAAAGCACACACGCCTCCGGCAAGACCAATGACATGAATATAACCATCAGCAAGTCGTTCTTCAAAGACAAACTGCGTCTCACCCTTGGTTCGACCATTACGGACAACCCGGAGGTGAATGAGACCAACGGCCTGCTGTCGAATTTCTCCGCGGACTACAAACTGACCAAAGAAGGCAATGTTCTGCTGCGTCTCTACTCTCAACGCGATTATAACAATGTGCTGGAAGGCGAACTCTACAAGGCCGGTCTTGCCGTGCGCGCGACGAAAGAATGGCGTCGTCAAGAGTTATACCGTGGTGATAGTATCTGTCGTGTGTATGGCCTTACCGCCGACGCCGGCGTTGCCTATCGCTCGAACAACAGTATAGGTCCTGACCTGACGCTCAAATCGACGATGACGAATGTGCTCGGCCGCGGAGAACTATTCACGCTCAAAGGGAACGGTGCGTATTACTGGGCGCTGCGTGACCGGCATCCCGGCGACCCGAAGAAAACAGACACCTATAAACTGGGCCTCAACGCCTCGCTCGTCTTCCCGTATCTGCATTGGACCGGCGATCATATCCCTTCCGGCGATACACGTTATATGTTCGGCTATCAATACGAGAACATAGCCGGCGGCTACGGTGTCCACAAACTCTCCGGTTCCTTCACCTATTTCATTCATTCGCCCCATTCGCCGCATATAACCCACGCCTTCACGCCTTTCTCCCTCTCCGTGGTCATGATGAAAGCGGAGGCCGAGGACCTGATGGACAAAGCAGCGGAGTACCCGCAACTCATCAAAGTGCTGGCCGGCGATGAATTCGTGCCTTCCATCGCATATAACTTCATCTACGATGACTACCGCGCCAAACGAGCTGTGAACACATTCCTCAATCTGGGCGTCAAAGAGTCCGGCAACCTTATCAACGCCCTTTATTGCGCCTTCGGACACAAGTGGGACGAGCTGAATAAACCGCTGGGTAAGATTACCTTCAACCAGTTCGTCAAACTGTCCATGGAACTGCGTAACAAATTCAATCTCACCGACCGTATTTCGATAGCCACCCGTCTGTTTGCGGGGGCAAATATACCGTTAGGAAACTCGTTCTTCGCCCCGTTGTCCGAGGCTTTCTATACCGGTGGCCCCAACAGTCTGCGAGCGGCGGCGCCTTATGCCTACGGTCCCGGTAATTTCTATTCTGCGAAATATAATCAGAATTTCTTCCATGCCGGCGATGTCAAACTGGAGGCGAACTTCGAGTTTCGCTTCCCGATTGTATGGAAACTGTATGGCGCAGCCTTCCTCGATGCGGGCAATGTATGGAACTGGTACTCCACGGTAGATATCTTCAAAGCCGCCGGATTGGATGATTATATCGAGCGTTTGGAGCTGCCGGAAGCCTTATACGACGGCATTATCAATAATCCCGAATTCGCCAAACAGATAGCACTCGGAACCGGTGCCGGACTGCGACTGGACATTGATGGATTAGTTGTGCGCCTGGATATAGGAGTGGGCATCCACGCGCCGTATCAGACTTTCCGCTACGACAAAGAAGGCAAACCCGATCCCAACCAGCCCATCAACACCTATTTCAATATCCCCTCCGCTCTCGATGCTATCCGCGTCAATTTCGGTATCGGATATCCGTTCTAAGCCGAAATATGCACGCGTAAGAACTTTTTTTGCCGAAAAATTTGGTCATGTCATAAAAAAGCCGTACCTTTGCGCCGCTTTTCTCGCGGTCGACTGGTTCGACACCCGTTTGAGCCATGCGGAATGTGCAGAAAAGGCTAACATGTTTAACCCTTTAAAGGGGATTTGAAGATTTGAAGATTTGAAGATTCAAAGCTTTGGTTCCCATCCTTATCTACCACTTATGGCAGAAAATCTTTCTCTCCAGAACTTCGACTGGGATGCCTATGAAGCTCAAAAGCAAGGCAAACAAAACGAAGAAGAAATCCAAAAGTATAACGAAACGCTGAGTGCCATCAAGGACAATGAAGTCGTTGAGGGGACAGTGATTAGTATCAACAAGCGTGAGGTAGTTGTTAACGTAGGTTACAAATCCGACGGTATTGTTCCGGCAGCTGAGTTCCGCTACAACCCAGAGCTCAAAGTGGGCGACAAAGTAGAGGTTTACATCCAGAGCCAAGAGGACAAGAAAGGTCAGCTTGTGCTGTCTCATAAAGAGGCTCGCACGGCTCGTGCTTGGGACCGCGTTAACGAGGCGTACAACGCAGGCGAAATCGTTACCGGTTACATCAAATGGCGTTCGAAAGGCGGCATGATTGTTGACGTTCTCGGCATGGAAGCATTCCTTCCGGGCAGCCAGATCGACGTTAAGCCGGTTCGCGACTACGACATCCTCGTAGGCAAAACGATGGAGTTCAAGATTGTAAAACTGAACCCTGAGTTCCGTAACGTTGTTGTATCTCACAAAGCGCTCATCGAGGCTGAACTCGAGGCTCAAAAGGCTGAGATCGTCGGCAAGCTCGAGAAGGGTCAGGTACTCGAGGGTACCGTTAAGAACATCACCAACTACGGTGTATTCATCGACCTGGGCGGCGTGGACGGTCTTATCCACATCACCGACCTCTCTTGGGGCCGCGTAAACGACCCGCACGAGTTGCTGCAACTTGACCAGAAGATCAACGTCGTTATCCTTGACTTCGATGAGGACAAGAAACGTATCGCTCTCGGTCTGAAGCAGTTGACTCCACATCCGTGGGATGCTCTTGACCCGAACCTGAAGGTAGGTGACAAGGTACACGGTAAGGTAGTCGTTATGGCTGACTACGGTGCATTCGTTGAGATCGCTGAAGGCGTTGAGGGTCTTGTTCACGTGAGCGAGATGAGCTGGAGTCAACACCTCCGCAGCGCTAATGACTTCCTGAAAGTCGGCGACGAGGTAGATGCTGTGATCCTCACTCTCGACCGCGCTGAGCGTAAGATGAGCCTTGGTATCAAGCAACTCAAAGACGATCCTTGGGCAAATGTAGAGACCAAGTACGCTGTGGGTACACGTCACTGGGCTAAAGTTCGTAACTTCACCAACTTCGGTGTCTTCGTTGAGATCGAGGAAGGCGTTGACGGTCTGATTCACATCAGCGACCTGAGCTGGACCAAGAAAATCAAACACCCGAATGAGTTCACCCAAATCGGTGCTCAGATTGAGGTTGTTGTGCTCGACATCGACGTAGCAAACCGTCGTTTGAGCCTTGGTCACAAGCAACTCGAGGAGAATCCTTGGGAAGAGCTTGAGGCTAAGTTCGGTGTAGATACCGTAGTGAACGGTAAAGTAGTTGAGTTGACCGACAAGGGCGCCGTTGTATCTCTTGAGGAAGGCGTTGAGGGTTTCTGCACCACTCGTCACCTCCAGAAAGAAGACAAGAGTCCTGTAGCTGTTGGCGATGAACTGCCGTTCAAGGTTATTGAGTTCAACCGCGACGCTAAGCGTATTCTGGTAAGCCACCTCCGTACATGGGAGGAGCGCAAAGAGGCAGCTCCCAAAGCCGCTAAGAAAAGCGCCAAGGCAGAAGAACCGGCTCTCGACATGCCGAAAGTAGAGAAGACCACCCTCGGTGACCTCTCCGCTCTCGCAGAACTCAAAGCATCGTTAGAGGCAGAAGAGAAACCGGCAAAAAAAGCAGCGACCAAGAAGGCCGCCGCTAAGAAAGAGGACGCTGAGTAAAACTCTTTACATCCGTTCGGGCATCTCTATACCGAGAAGCTCGAAAGCGGAACGAAGTACTTTCGCTACGTTTGCAGATAAAAGCAGACGTAGCGATTTCTTTTTTGCATCGGGTTCGTTGAGGATACTCAGGTCGTGATAGAACGAGTTGAAATCGCACGCGAGGGCGTATGCATAATTACATAGGATCGCGGGCGAGAACTCTTCTCCAGCCGCCCGAACCGCAGACGGGTACTCGCACAGACGCTGAATAAGAGCGAGCTCTTTATCCTCTAACCCGCTAACCTCTAACCCGCTAACCCGCTCTGTTTCCGCTTTCCGCAGTACAGATTGGATACGCGCGTAGGTGTATTGGATAAAGGGACCTGTGTTACCGTTGAAATCAATCGACTCGGCAGGGTTAAAGAGCATGTTCTTGCGCGGGTCCACCTTGAGGATGAAATATTTAAGTGCTCCGAGCCCCACCTTGCGGGCAATCTCGTTCGCCTCGTCTTCGGTAATGCCCTGAAGGGTATTGACCTTGTCCTTACTGATTTCGCGGGCATCGGAAATCATCTTCTCCATCAAATCATCTGCATCGACTACCGTTCCTTCGCGGCTTTTCATCTTTCCATTGGGCAACTCCACCATTCCATAGGAGAAATGGACGAGTTCCTTGCCGAAGGGGAAGCCCAGGCGGTCAAGGAGAATCGAGAGGACCTTGAAATGGTACTCCTGCTCATTGCCGACCACATAGACCATCTTATCAATCGGATAGTCCTGAAAACGCAGTTTGGCGGTACCTATATCCTGGGTCATATAGACCGACGTACCATCCGAACGGAGCAACAGTTTCTCGTCCAGGCCGTCCTTGGTCAAATCCGCCCATACAGAGCCGTCCTCACGACGGTAGAACTGTCCTGTCGCCAGACCTTTCTCCACTTCCGACTTACCCTCGAGGTAGGTGTTGGACTCGTAATAAATCTTATCGAACGAGACGCCCATTCGTTGGTATGTCTCGTCAAAACCGGCATAGACCCATTCGTTCATCTTCGCCCAGAGTGCCCGCACTTCGGGATCGTTGTTCTCCCATTTACGGAGCATTTCCTGAGCCTCGAGCATCAACGGCGCCTCTTTTTTAGCGCGCTCTTCATCCACGCCTTGGGACATCAACTCAGCAATCTGCTTCTTGTACTCCTTATCAAAACGCACATAGTAATCACCGATGAGATGGTCGCCTTTCTTGCCGGAACTCTCGGGCGTCTCGCCATTTCCGTATTTCAGCCATGCTAACATGGACTTACAGATGTGGATGCCTCGATCGTTGACGATGTTCGTTTTGACAACCTTCCATCCGTTCGCCTCTTGAATCTTGGCAATCGAATAACCCAAGAGATTATTACGAACATGCCCGAGGTGGAGGGGTTTATTGGTGTTAGGCGAGGAATACTCAACCATCATAAGCGGCTTCGCCGCATTGGTGATTGGTGATTGTTGATTGGTGATTGGCCGATCAAAGCGACCGTAGTTAGCGTCGGCATCGATGGACAAGAGTTGCTCTACCCAGAAAGCATCAGAGATACTCAAGTTCAGGAAACCCTGTACCGCATTGTATTTAGCTATCAGTCGCGAACCGTCAGCCATCATTCGCTCACCAATCTCTGCCGCTACCTGTGCCGGCGCTTTGCGGGCAACCTTAACAAAAGGAAACACCACTA
The DNA here is from genome assembly GCA_017394705.1 of Paludibacteraceae bacterium. GTDB lineage: Bacteria > Bacteroidota > Bacteroidia > Bacteroidales > Paludibacteraceae > Colicola. The sequence goes on from JAFPXH010000006.1 coordinate 73,498, forward strand.
ATGTGATGTTACCTTCAAACTCCGGACGGGTCTTTTGTATCTGTATCTGGGAGTCGTCGGCCTCTACGTCATAAAGCGCTTTGACTGCCGCTTTCGCCAAAGAAGTAATCTGTTGTTCTAACATATTCATATCTGTCTGTATTCTTATATTTGCGGGTACTTTCTGAACCACGAGGATATCTTCAGCCTAATCACGCCGAGCAATGCCTCGGAGAAAATACCTCCGCTCATCTTACTGGACCCCAGAACGCGGTTGACAAAGACGATAGGCACTTCCTTTATCTTCGCCCCGCACTTGACCGCTGTGAACTTCATCTCAATCTGGAAAGCGTACCCTTTGAAGCGGATCTTATCCAACTCGATGGTCTCCAGCAGATGGCGACGATAACATACGAAACCGGCGGTAGTATCATGGATGTCCACGCCCAGCACAAAACGAACGTATTTGGATGCGAAATAGCTCATCAAAACGCGCCCCATCGGCCAGTTAACGACATTCACTCCCGTCACATAACGACTTCCTATGGCGAGGTCACCGGTCTGATTGGCGCACGCATCGTACAGTTTGAGCAAGTCCTGCGGGTTATGACTGAAGTCTGCGTCCATCTCGAAGATATAATTGGCTTTGTGCTCAATCGCCCACTTGAAACCCGCGATATAAGCCGTTCCCAGACCCTGTTTGCCGGAACGCTCGATAAGGAAAATGCAGTCTTTGTATTTACCGTTCATCATCCGTTTTACAATGGCCGCCGTGCCATCCGGCGAACCGTCGTCAATAACCAAAACGTGGAATAAAATCGGTAATTCCATCACCGCCGTAATAATGGCTTCGATATTCTCCTTCTCGTTATACGTAGGAATAATAACCAGTCTTTCCATAATCAATTATTTAATGTATTTGCGTCTTGAATGATTTGGTCATTCAGGACATAAATCGGGCTCGGTATTGTTCTATCCAGCGCCTTGAGGAAGATTTCACTCCCGGGCTCTATTTCAATCTCCTCGAGGTACTCTTTGACGGTCTCGTAAGCCACCTCAGGGTCATTGTTCTCCAGCGAGAGGTGGCACAGCCATACATTGCGTAGTCCGGGATGCCAGTTACGCTCCAACAGCTCTCCACACACGTCATTGGACTGGTGTCCGCGGGGACTGAGAATGCGTTCCTTGAGGTAGGTGGGGTACGGGCCGTTCAGCAACATATGTTCATCGTGGTTCGCTTCTATCACCAAATGATTGGCCGTGCGTATATATTCCTCCATCTCTGCGTTGGGACTGCCACAATCGGTCATAAGCACAAAACGCTGACCCTGGAAATCAATGCAGTAACCGAGACAGTCGGTGGAGTCGTGCTCTATACCGAAAGTATTGATTCGCATGCCGAACAGTTCCCATTCTTCCCCTTTATTAAAATAACGACGGCTGGTACGCAGTTTCTCCCGCACACCGTAATTGCGGTCAATACCCTCGTGTATCTCCGCCGTCGTATAAATAGGTAAGTGTACCCGCTCGCCAAGCGTGCCTACGGCACGTATATGATCGGCATGGTCGTGCGTGATAAGCACTCCCATGATATTCTGGAAATCCAGCCCCATTTCGCGCAGACATTTCTGTATGGTACGCGCAGAGATGCCCGCATCAATGAGAATGCCCCGTTGACGCGTTCCGAGGTAATAGCAATTACCGCTACTACCACTCGCAAAACATCTGAATATGAGTCCGTTTTCCTCCATTATACCAATTCAGCCTGCAAAATTACAAAAAAATTTTGATATATGCAAAAAAAATCGTACCTTTGCAGCAAAATTCAGGTTTGTTATGAACACAAGAGACAAATTATCAGCGCTGCGCGCGGAGATGCGCGAGCATAAACTGGCCGCCTATATTGTGCCGGGCAATGATCCCCATGCAAGCGAGTATATGGCCTCACACTGGTGTGAAATGCAGTGGCTATCAGGCTTCAACGGTGAGTCCGGTACCATGGTTGTAACACTGGATAGAGCTCTGCTCTGGACCGACAGTCGCTACTATTTGCAGGCAGGGATTGAGTTAAAGGATTCGACGATCGAATTAATGCGCGAGAGTGATATCGACTGCCCGTCCATTCCGGAATGGCTAACCACCAATGTACAGGGACTGATAGGCGTGAATCCGGAGATGTTCTCGGTCAACGATTTCAAGGAGTGGAAGGAAAAAATGGCGGCCGCGAATATCGCAATTCAATCCATTGACCTCATCCAACCTCTGTGGAAAGAAGGTCGTCCGGCTATTCCGCAGGACAAACTCTATCCCTACTCCGCCGACTTCGCTGGAGAAACAGTGGATAGTAAGCTCTCAAGGATGAGAGAGAAATTGACAAAAGGGCAATCACAAATAGGCAATCACAAATGGGCAATGATTATTAGCGCGCTCGACGAGATTGCTTGGCTGCTGAACATCCGCGGAAACGATGTGGAGTATAACCCTGTGGTCATCTCTTATGTTGTCCTTGAGGCTGACAAATGCACCCTCTTTGTCCATCCCGAAAAGATAGACACGGTGGCGCAGAACTACCTTGATTTCAATGACATTGACGTAAAGCCTTATGAGGCCGTCTTTGCATATATCTCCAGCCTCAGCGGAACGGTCTTCTTCGACGGAGCACGCGTCAACGAAGCGCTCTTCGAAGCTATTCCGGAGCACTGCAGAAAAGTGAACATGAAATCACCTGTCCTCATCGACAAAGCAAAGAAGAATGCTGTTGAACTGGAGGGCGAGCGTGTGGCGATGCGCCGGGACTGCGCGGCTCTGACCCGCTTCTTCAAATGGCTCGAAGAGGAGGCGTTCAAAACTCCGCAAACCGAATGGTCGCTAATGGAAAAACTGCATGAGTTCCGGCTCAAAGGCGAGAATTTTGTAGAGGAATCCTTTGGCACAATCGCCGGTTATCAAGGTAATGGAGCGATTGTCCATTACGCGGCTACGAAAGAGAACTGCGCCGAGGTCAAGCCTGAGGGAATGTTACTCCTTGATTCGGGAGGTCAGTACCTTGACGGCACGACTGATATCACGCGTACCGTTTGGCTCGGAGGACGTATTCCCCAACAGGCCAAATTAGATTACACCTACGTTCTAAAAGGACACATCGCGTTGCAGCGCGCACGATTCCCAAGGGGCACCAGAGGCAATCAACTCGATGCGCTGGCGAAGCAGTTTATGTGGGAAGCCGGCATCACTTTTGGCCATGGTACAGGGCACGGCGTCGGTCATTTTCTCGGTTGCCACGAAGGTCCGCAGAACGTACGTACCGACAACAATCCCACGGCGCTGGAGGTAGGACACATCATCTCTGACGAACCGGGTATCTATCGTACCGGCAAATGGGGTATCCGCACGGAGAACCTGATTACGGTCATTCCCGCCAAGCAGACAAAGGAGACGACCACTGAAGATGAATGGCTGACTTTCGAAACGCTGACTCTCTGCTTCTACGACACCCGCCTGATTGAGATGAGCCTCATGACCAATGATGAGATTGATTGGCTGAATGCATATCACGTACGTGTGTATAAAGAAACAGCCCCGCTGCTCAACGCAGACGAGGCTGAATATTTGGCAAAGAAATGTGCGTCTTTGCCAAACAAAGGTTAGAACTTAAAGGAGTTCAACCGAGCGGTTAACGAACTTCGCTAAGGCTTCGCCTTTCAGTTGACCGGACGCCAGCAACGCGATGTCGATGAGTTGTTTGATACGCTCGTCTTCGTTCGCCAAAGAATAGACCGTTTTTACGACGGTCTCTTTCTTTCCGTCTTTCTCCACTTCTTCGTTGACTTGCTCACTCGTTTCCTTTGCTACTAACTCTTGTATAAGCGGGTGAGCGGTATTTACCACAAGGTTATACTGGTCAGGCATCTGACCGTAGAAAGACATGCCTTGCTGGTGAGCGCTCATTTCCTTCATACGGCGCATGAACTCGTTCTGCGTCAGGAAGACAGGCAGCGCGTCACTCGCTGCGGCCTCACACGTTACAAAGTAACGTAACTTGTCCTCGCTTGTCGGAAGCAAACTCTCAAATGCCTTGCGCAGACCCTCTTTTTGCTCATCCGAATAGGTATCTTTAGCCTGTTCTTCTTTCTTAATCAGGTTCTCGATCGTGTCCGAATCAATCCGGACAAAACGAAGCTTATTCTCCTCCGCCTTTTGCTCCGCTTGACTCATCACATGCACGTCGAGTTCGCCATCCATCAGCAGCACGTCATAACCCTTCGCCTTCGCGCGTTCGATATAGGTGTAATGTGCGTCCGGATCGTTGGTATAAAGGAGTACCAGATTACCGTCTTTGTCGGTCTGCGAATCTTTTACTTGCGCCTTGTATTCCTCTAAGGTCGCGTACTTGCCGTCAAGGTTCTTGAGCAATGCAAAATCTTTCGCTTTCTCATAGAATTTCTCATCGGTCAGCATACCAAACTGGATAAACATTTTGATGTCATCCCATTTCTTGGCAAACTCCTCTTTGTCGGCTTTGTACAGTTCAGTCAGTTTGTCAGCCACTTTCTTGGTGATGTAACCGCTGATTTTCTTGACGTTATTATCGCTCTGCAAGTAACTACGGCTTACATTCAACGGAATGTCCGGACTGTCAATCACGCCGTGAAGCAGCGTCAGGTACTCCGGCACAATATTCTCCACTTCATCTGTCACATACACCTGGTTGCAATACAACTGAATCTTGTTACGATGCACATCCAGATTTGACTTAATCTTCGGGAAGTACAGAATACCGGTCAAATGGAACGGATAATCCACGTTCAAGTGGATATGGAACAGTGGTTGCTCGAATTGCGTCGGGTATAACTCATGGTAGAACTTGTCGTAGTCCTCGTCTTTCAACTCACTCGGTTTGCGTGTCCAGGCGGGGTTAACATCATTAATGATGTTCTCTTCATCCAGTTCCACTTCCTTTCCGTCTTTCCATTCTTTCTTCTTACCGAAAGCGATCTCTACCGGCAGGAACTTGCAGTATTTCTTGAGCAAACCCTCAATCGTCGCGTCCTCCAGATACTGGCTGAACTCATCGTCAATATGCAGAACAACATCTGTTCCGCGCTCGGCTTTGATGGTTTCCTCCATCGTATATTCGGGATCGCCTTCGCAACTCCAATGAACGGCTTTCGCATCCTCTTTGTAACTCTGGGAAAAAATCTCCACTTTCTTGCTGACCATGAAAGCAGAATAGAACCCCAGACCGAAATGGCCGATGATGGCTTCCGTCTTGTCTTTGTATTTGTTCACAAACTCCTCGGCACCGGAGAAAGCAATCTGATTGATGAACTTATCCACTTCTTCAGCAGTCATTCCGATTCCGTGATCGCTTACTGTCAAGGTCTTTTTCTTTTTATCTATAGTTACGCGCACACGCGTGTCACCTAAGTCTCCCTTCACTTCGCCCACAGACGAAAGGGTTTTTAACTTCTGCGTCGCATCCACGGCGTTACTGATCAACTCACGCAAAAAGATCTCATGATCAGAATACAAAAATTTTTTGATGACAGGGAATATATTATCACTCGTCACTCCAATGTTACCTTTACTCATAGTATATTTTGTGTTTTAAAAATTTCACCATTAAGCGGCTTTGCCGCGTCACCATTTCATCATTTACAATTCCCATGCCAAGCGTCTTTTTCTGCCAAAATGGCAGTTTTATTTGCGTATGTAAAAAAAAAGCAGTACCTTTGTCGCCGTTTTTTACGGCGAACAAGAGAAAATGAACGAATTTTTGGAAACAGAAGAAGCGATACTGAAGATGCTCAAGACCGTTTTCGATCCTGAGATACCTGTTAATATCTATGATTTAGGCCTCATTTACGGCATTGAGGTTAAAGACGACGGAGTATGCGACATCACCATGACGCTCACAGCGCCATCCTGCCCTGCGGGCGATTTTCTGGTAGAAGATATACGCCAGAAAGTAGGTTCCGTAGATGGAATCAAGGATGTGAACGTGAATATTGTTTTTGAACCGCAGTGGACCAAAGATATGATGTCCGAGGAAGCCAAACTTGAACTGGGGTTCCTTTAATTCACAATTAGCAATTATCAATTAACAAAGGGCTCTTGGAGTTGGTACAAAACTATAAGATACGTACTTTCTATCGAGTTAGTACCCAAGTCACCAGGACGCTTTGTAAATTGTACATTATACATTGTAAATTATGATTTATTTTCTGAGTGATGCGCATTTGGGCAGTTTAGCCATCGAGAGAAGATGGCCACACCAGAAAAAACTCATCGACCTGTTAGAGGAGATGAGCAAAGATGCTGTGTCGATATATATGTTAGGTGACATGTTTGATTTCTGGTTCGAATATTTCCACCACGACAAATCCAAACGTCAGTACTCGCCGTTCTTCAAGGAGTTGCGCAAACTGACTAAACAAGGGATACACATTCATTTTTTCACCGGCAATCATGACCTTTGGACTTTCGGCGGTATTGAGAAGCTGAGTGGCGGAGAAGTACATCATTCGCCCTGCACTATCTCGCGGTACGGCAAAACGCTCTACCTGAGCCACGGAGACGGCTTGCTGCCGAGTAACTGGGAGAGTTTGTATCCCAAGCCCGTGCAACGCAAGATCCGCCGGTTCATGCGACTGCGTTCAATTTTCCATTCCCCGGTACTGCAGTTTCTCTTCCGTTGCCTGCCGCCGAGTTGGGGCAACTGGTTCGGATATAACTGGGCCAAACGCAGCCGGCTCAAAGAGATAGCCAACCCTTGTCCGTATAAAGGGGAAGACAAAGAAGAATTGGTGCTGTTTGCCAAAGATCAGGAACAGCAGCAAAACCATCGTGACTATTATATTTTCGGGCATCGGCATATAGAATTGGATTTGCAGTTACAGACCGGCGCACGCGTTGTTATCCTTGGTGACACGTTCCAACAATGGACATACGCAAAATTAGATAATCATGGACGCTTAAGCCTTCATAATTATTAAGGTGAAAGGAGAAAGAGATGCACAGTAGAGAAGAACAATTAGCTGCTTTTGAGCGGTTACTGAATATTATGGACGACCTGCGGGAGAAATGTCCGTGGGATCGCAAACAGACTTTTGACAGTCTGCGGCAGAACACCATTGAAGAAGCATTTGAGTTGGCAACCGCCATTTCGCGTCACGACATGAACGAGATTAGCAAAGAACTCGGCGATGTTCTCCTACACGTCGTTTTCTATGCCAAAATGGGCTCGGAAACCGGAGAATTCGACATCGCGGATGTATGTAACCGTCTATGCGACAAACTGATCTTCCGTCACCCGCACGTCTACGGAGAAATGAGTAAATGTGAAAATGAGAAAATTGTAAATGACTCTGATGTCAGCCACTTGTGGGAACAGGTAAAACTCAAAGAGAAAGGCGGCAACAAAACCGTGTTAGGCGGTATTCCTGACAGCCTGCCAAGCCTTGTCAAAGCCTACCGAATCCAAGACAAAGTAGCGAACGTTGGTTTTGACTGGGAGAAACGCGAAGACGTGTGGGACAAGGTTAAAGAAGAAATCGCAGAGTTTGAGGCCGAAATGCGCAAATGCGAAAATGAGAAAATGGCAAATGACCAAATGGTAAATGACCAAATGGTAAATGAATTTGGGGATTTGCTATTCTCGCTGATTAACGCGGCACGGCTGTATAAAATCAAACCGGACAATGCGTTGGAGCAAACCAACCTCAAGTTCATCCGGCGGTTCAATTATATTGAATCCAAAGCGAAAGAACAAGGCCGCGCACTCAAAGACATGACCCTCGCCGAAATGGATACCCTCTGGACACGTGCCAAAAAAGAGGAAAAAGGGGGTGATTACGGGGTGATTACGGGGTAATTACAGGGTGATTAGGGGGATATTCGGCTCAGATCAAGCCAAGAATAAAAAAGAGTGCGGCATAAAAGACTCGAACTTTCACTCCTCTCGGAACCAGATCCTAAGTCTGGCGCGTCTACCAATTCCGCCAATGCCGCGGAAATCGCAAATCGCAGGGTTGGTACAACCCGAGATTTAGAATTCCTTGTTTGCCGACGGCAAACGGAATTCGGGTGCAAAGGTACTGCTTTTTTTTGAATTATGCAAGAAAACACACAAACTTTTTATCATATTTTGCCAAACGGCGTTAAAATTGTCCATCGCTGGACGCCTTCCCCTGTGGCTTATGTAGGTGTGATGGTTGGTGCCGGAACGCGGGACGAACAGCCCGAAGAGAACGGCATGGCGCATTATATCGAGCATTGTGTTTTCAAAGGAACAACCCATCGCTCGGCGCGACAAATCATTCATGCCATCGAAGGAATAGGCGGCGAGATAAACGCGTATACCACCAAAGAGGAAACCACTTTCTATGCAGCCATCCTCTGCGAACACGTACAACTCTCTCTCCATCTGATTGCCGAAATGCTGCTCGAACCGGCTTTCAAGAAAGAAGAGACGGACAAAGAGCGGATGGTCATTCTTGATGAGATTGAGAGCTATAACGACAGTCCTTCCGAACTGATCTACGACGATTTCGAAAGTCTTGTTTTCTCTGGAACCAGTCTTGCAATGCCTATTCTGGGCACCAGGAAAACACTCCGGCATATATCCTCCAATCCCGATTACGCCAAACGATGGATGGGCGAGCACTATCGCCCGGAGCGAATGGTCGTTTTCTGCCAGGGAAACATCGCTGCTGAACGCATTTTCCGTCTCGCGGAAAAAGAATTCGGCCATCTTACAGCCGAAACCGGTCTTACAGCAACGCGGTCCTACAGCGTCAGCGGTCCTACAGCGAACGAACGTGAGCGGTCCTTCCGAAAACATACTCATCAAGTGCACGCGATGTTAGGTGGAAAAGCTTACCCGCTGGGCCATGAGAACCAGTTAGCGATGTTTTTGCTCAATAATATTCTGGGTGGCGGCAGTCTTAACAGTCGTCTCAATCTCAGTCTGCGTGAGGCGCGCGGGCTTGTTTATACCGTTGAGTCGGCCTATACGCCGCTTAGCGATACCGGTTACTGGTGTGTCTATTTCGCTTGTGACCCGGAAGACTATTCGCAAAGCCTTGATTTAGTGCGGCATGAGTTGGACAAACTGCGCACCACTCCATTGACTGAAAACGGTCTTCGGCACGCCTTGGACCAGCTGCGCGGTCAACTCGCCATTTCGGCTCAGAACCAGGAAAACAGCGCGCTGGCGATGGCCAAATCCGTCCTTTATCACGGCGTAGCACCTCGTTGGCAAGAGACCATGCAGAAAATCGAACAAACTACCACATTGCAATTACACCAAGTAGCAAAAGAAGTGTTCGAAGCACAAAACACTTACATTCTGACATACAAATAGCCACAATTCTTATTCTACTGCGCATTTTCGTCGGTTTTTGCTAAACAAATGTAACAAAATATACTTTTTTAGCAAAAAAAGGTACTTTTTTCTTAAATAATTTGGTCAGTTCAAAAAAAAGTTGTACCTTTGTGCGATTTTTCGTTTGTGCGCGTATGCGTATCCTTGTTTATATACATATACGCACGCGTCGTGAGAAGGATTAGGGGTTAGTGGATTAGAGGGTTAGAGGTTAGAATATCAAACAACAAACAATTATATAATGAAGCGATTTTACTTATTAATGGTCTGCATGTGCCTCCTTCCTGCGGGACTTTTCGCGCAGATGAAGGTGAAGGGAACGGTCGTGGACGAGAACGGCGATGGCGCTATTGGCGCTAACATCGTTGTTCAGGGAACGACAATCGGAACCGTGACAGACTTTGACGGCCAGTTTGAGATTAACGTGCCGGAAGGCAAGAAAGCGCTGGTTATTTCTTATTTGGGTTACAAAACTGTGACAGTTACTGCTAAACCCACGATGAAAGTGACGTTGGAGACCGAGTCTCAACAAATCCAGGAAGTGGTTGTACAAGGTATGGTGAAGCAAGACAAGCGTTTGTTCACCGGTGCAGCAACCAAACTGGAGGCGGAAGAGACAATGCTTTCCGGTGTGGCTGATATCAGCCGTTCGCTGGAAGGAAAAGCAGCCGGTGTGAGTGTGCAGAACGTCAGTGGTACGTTCGGTACAGCTCCGAAAATCCGTGTGCGTGGTGCTACTTCTATCTATGGTGCGTCCAAACCGCTGTGGGTGGTAGATGGTGTCGTATTGGAGGATGCAGTCGAGATGGGTGCAGATGACCTGTCTTCGGGTGATGCCAAGACGCTTATCGCCAGCGCCATCGCCGGTATCAACGCAGAGGATATCGAGAGTTTCCAGATTCTGAAGGACGGTTCGGCTACCTCAATCTATGGTGCTCGCGCCATGGCGGGAGTCATCGTCGTTACGACAAAGAAAGGACAGGCCGGCAAGTCCAGACTGCAATATACCAGTGAGTTGACCTATCGTATGATTCCGTCCTATAGAGACTATAACATCTGTAACTCGCAAGAGCAGATGGGTATCTATCAGGAGTTGGAGCGTAAGGGTTGGCTCGAATATTCGTCTTTGAGCAATGCTACCAACTATGGTGTATATGGTAAGATGTACGAGTTGATCGGAACCGGAGAGTTGGACAACACTCCCGAGGCACGTAACGCATATCTGCGTCAGGCAGAGTTCCGTAATACGGACTGGTTCAAGGCGCTCTTCAACCAGACTATTATGCATAATCACTCGCTCTCTTTCTCTGCAGGTACAGACCGTGCGCGTATATATGCGTCTCTGTCGGCTATGCATGATCCGGGATGGTACAAATCCAGTGAGATCGCCCGTTTTACGGGAACGATGAATGCCAGTTTTGATGTGCTGCCGAGTACAAGCAAACAGAAACTGACGGTAGGAATCGCTACGATGGGTAGTTACCGTAAGCAGAAAGCGCCGGGAACCATCTCGTCGCAGACAGACCCGATCTCAGGTGCTGTGAGCCGTGAGTTTGATATCAACCCGTTCTCGTATTCAATGAATACGGCGCGTGTGATGGATCCGACCTCCACCTATCGTCGTAACTACTGCGATTTCAACATTCTGGACGAGTTGGCTCAGAACTACATTGACGTAAAGGTGACCGACTTGAAATTCCAAGGTGAGATCAGCTACAAGCCCGTTCGCGGTTTGGAGATCAATGCCCTCGGTGCCATCCGTTATCAGATGAGCCGCCAGGAGCATAATATTATGGATAATAGTAATATGGCTCGCGCTTACCGCGCAGGTATCGATCCTGAGAACAACACCATCCGTGAGCGTAACAAATACCTCTATACGGACCCGGATGATCCATTGGCATTGCCGGAGACGGTATTGCCTGAAGGCGGTATCTATGACCTGACAGAGTACTCGCTGCTCTCTACGGACTTCCGTGCGACAGTGAGCTATAATGCCGACCTCGGTAAGAACGGCGACCACATCCTCAGCCTCTTCGGCGGTGGTGAGTTGAACTCAACCGACCGTCAGTATAACTGGTTCCGCGGTTGGGGTTACCAATACAACAATGGCGGTGTGCCTTTCACGGACTATCGTCTGTTTAAGCAGAGCCAGGAGGAGAACAGTACGTATTTCTCCAATGATTTCACCTACTATCGTAACCTCGCTTTCTTCGCGATGGCTACTTATTCGTACAAAGGTCGCTATACCATCAACGGTGTTGTACGTTATGAAGGAACAAACAAACTCGGTAAGAGTATGCAGGCTCGCTGGTTGCCTACGTGGAACGTATCCGCGGCATGGAACGCACACGAGGAGAGTTGGTGGGAGCCCGCCTTTGGCGATGCTTGGACCTATGCCAGCCTCAAAGCCAGCTACTCGTTGACCGCAGACCGTGGTCCGGGTTGGGTAACAAACTCACTCGCCGTATTCCAGAGCTATAGTCCTTACCGTCCGAGCACCAACGCTTCGGAGACCGGTATTCAACTCTTCGACTTGGAGAACTCGGAGCTGACCTACGAGAAGAAACATGAGTTGAATATCGGTGTTGCATTCGGTTTTGTGGACAACCGCATTAACCTTGAGCTCGACTGGTATCGCCGTAATAACTACGACTTGATTGGTTTGGTACAAACCATGGGTGTCGGCGGACAGGTTACCAAATACGCCAACGATGCTACCATGCAGTCAACCGGTGTCGAGTTCACCCTTTCGACTGTAAACGTGAAGACCAAAGACTTCAAGTGGACCACCGACTGGATTTTCTCTTGGGCAGACAACAAGATTACCAAACTACAGTCGCAGCCGCAGATATACGAGTTAGTATCCGGTTCAAGCGGTTCGCGTCGTCAGGATTATCCTGTAGGCGCTATGTTCTCTATTCCGTTCGCCGGCTTGACCGAGGAAGGTCTGCCTACGTTCTATGTGGATAAAGAGCGCACCGTTATCGCCGGTCCGGGTAGTTATGATTTGATTAACTTCCAGGAGTATGAAGATATCGACTGGCTGAAATACGAAGGTGTCGTAGATCCGAAAATTGTCGGTTCGTTTGGTAACACCTTCTCTTGGAAAGGCTTGAAACTGAATATCTTCTTTACCTATAGTTTTGGCAACGTGCTTCGTCTCGACCCGCTTTGCTATGTATATAGCAGCCAGTACAGCGATTTGACGGCCAGCATGAAGGAGATGAAGAACCGTTGGGTAGTACCGGGCGATGAGCAATTCACTACCATCCCCGCGATTGCCACTACTCGTCAGTATCAGCAAATCGACAACCTCTACTGGGGTTATTCGGCCTACAACTACTCTACCGAGCGTGTAGCCAAGGGTGATTTCATCCGTCTCAAGGAGTTGTCGCTCAGCTACGACCTGCCGGCCAAAGTCTTTGAGGGTCAGAAAGCCGTTTCGAGCTTTGGCGTGAAACTGACGGCTACCAACCTCTGGTTGGCGTATGCGGATAAGAAACTGAATGGCCGTGATCCGGAGTACTACAACACCGGTGGTGTAAGTTCGCCGACACCGCGCCAGTTCACCCTAACCCTTAAACTTGGATTCTAAAAAAACGAAGCAGATATGAAAAAGATAAATACTATAGCATATGTAATCGTACTCGGTATCGCGCTGAGTCTGGTCGGATGTAATTTTCTGGACCAGAACCCGGATATGCGTGCCTCGATTGATACGAAAAAGAAAGTGCAATTGCTGCTCGTTAGTGCTTACACCAATGCCAACTTCGGTCCCATCTGTGAGTTCTCGTCTGACCAAGTGGTGGATAACAACGCGCCGGATAAGACCGGTCACGCGATGAATGCCAAACCGCTGGATAAGATGTACGACGAGATTTTCGCGTGGGAGCCCGTCAAATCAGATGGCAACCAAGATTCTCCGAAGTATATCTGGGACGGCTGCTATTCGGCTATCGCAACTTGTAACCAAGCGCTGAAAGCCATCGAGGAGTTGGAGGCCAAAGGCATCAACATGGATTGCGAGAAGGGCGAAGCCCTTATCAGCCGTGCGTACCACCATTTCATTCTGGTGAACGTATTCTGTCAGGCATGGAAAGATTCGACCCTCAGCAAACTGGACCTCGGTATCACCTATATGAAAGAGCCGGAGACCAAAGTTGCTCCGCATTATGAGCGCGGTACGGTTGCCGAAACGTATAAAGCCATTCAAGAAGATATAGAGGCAGGTTTGCCACTGATTGATGACAATTACTATACCGTACCTCGTTATCACTTTAACTCCAAAGCGGCGTATGCTTTTGCAGCCCGTTTCTACCTTTACACCCGCCAGTGGGATAAAGTATTGAATGCAGCTAACCAAGTATTGACAACAGATGACGCCGTAACTTTGGCGATGCTCTACGATGCCAAAAAAGGTTATGGGTTAAATGATGCGAAACAAGAACAATTGGTATTCATCGATCCGAATGCGCCATGTAATTTGCTACTTAACACCACTATGTCGCAAGCTCCCTATACGCTCATTCCGGATTATGGCCGTTATTATCATAATGGCGCAGCTCGTGATTACTCCACGCTGGGCGCCGGTCCGTGCTGGAGAAGCCAGTTCCCAGGCTGGCACCATTGGCAGTTTAACGAGACCTATGGTACTTTCTGTGCCAAGTCTTATTGGTTGTTCGAGTACACGGATAAGGTGAACGGCTATGGATATATCCACGGCGTGACGCGTGCATTTACTACGAACGAGACGCTGCTCTGCCGCGCGGAGGCCAAGGTATTTTTGAACGATATTCAGGGTGCTGTCAATGACTTCCGTATCTGGTGTCAGGGATACAACACCGGTCGTATGGATACGCTGCCTGACGGCAATGTAGATTTGACGATGGCTAAGATCAAAGCCTTCTACTCACCTGTTACAGCAAATAAAAATTTCGTGCCGGAGTTGCATAATATGGATATGAGTCCGGAGTTCATCGTTACTGAAGAGCAAAAACCGTATATATGGTGCGCGTTGCACTTCCGCCGTATCGAAACCCAGAATGACGGTTTACGTTGGTTCGACCTCAAGCGTTATGGTATTGAGATCACCCACCAGCGCGGTACAGACCCGCTCCGTACGCTGATTTGGAATGACGACCGCCGTGCGATTCAGTTGCCTGTTGATGTGCGTATCGCCGGTATGACGCCTAATCCGCGTGTGAACCAAGGAGACCACGTAAGTCCGGATGCAGCAGAAATAGGTACCTCTAACACGGGAGAACCACAACTGAGTTTTCCATTCATTGATTTGGGCAAGCAGGTTACGTGTGTTCCGGTAGATGACAATGATAACGATAACGAATAAACGGATAGCATATGAAAAAAATACTATATATATTCCTTCTTTGCGCAGTCGCATTGGGAATGGCGTCTTGTGAGGGCGACAAATTCGGTCCGTCTATCTTTATTGACCCCGTAGAATCTGAAGACGTTTATACGCGTGAGTTTGACCTCTGGCTCAAGAAGCACTACACGGATAAATACAACGTGGATTTCTTGTACCGTTTGGACGATAACGCTACTGACCCAGACTATAACGTAGTGCCGGTTAGTATCGGTAAGGCCGATACCGTAGCTCACCTCGCATTATACCTTTGGTATGATGTGTATGACTCCGTAGTCAGTCCTACGTTCCTCAAAGAGTATGGACCTAAGATGATTCAACTCATCGGCTCAGCCATGATCAATGCGGCGCAAGGCACCGAAAAACTCGGATATGCCGAAGGTGGCAACAAGATTACACTGCTGAAGATTAATAAGATGGAGACCAATAACATAGAGCAGCTCAACGAGTATATCTTCAAGACCATGCACCATGAGTTCTCACATATTCTCCATCAGCAGAAGACCTACCCGAAAGAGTTTGGATTGATTACTCCGGAGGATTATGATCCGAACCGTTGGCAAGACCGCTCGAATCAAGAAGCTTGGCAATTAGGTTATGTCTCTCCTTATGCCAGCAGCCAGACGCGTGAGGACTTCGTAGAGACTATTGCCAACTACATTGTCAAGACCGACGCCGACTGGCAGAAAATGATAACTACTGCCGGTCCTACAGGTGCTGCATTCATCAACCAGAAATTAGAGATGTGCCGTACATGGTTGGCAGAGAAATGGCAAATCGATCTCGAGGCAATGCGTGCAGAGGTGCAGAAACGCCAAGCTAATCTGGACTGGGACATGATTATGAGTCTCGGATTCCTGAATGAACAGCCGGAGAACCCGGACGGCGTTCTGCCTCCTATCTTCTTTGAAAATGGAGAAACTAACTAAATCATTTAACAGAAGAGATTATGAAAACTAAATATATATTCATCGGAATAGCGTTGGCGTGCGTCTTAGGTGCATGCAGCCGTGACGAAGAGAGTTTATTCGACAAGAATGCCTCCGAGCGCGCACAAGAAGCGCTGGATAATGCCAACGAAGTGCTCGTTGCGCCTGAGTTCGGTTGGGAGATGATTTATTTCGCCAACCCAGATTCGAAGGGCTATAATATGATCATGAAGTTCGATAAGGATGGACGCGTGACTGCAACTGCTAAGAACGAGACAACTACGCATAATAGAATCATGACGGACTCTGTAAGTACATGGCTCGTCAAACTGGACTACGGACCCATTATCTCGTTTGACACCTATAATGATGTGTTCCATGCGTGGGCAGACCCTGGTACCGATGGTGATGGCCTTCTTGGAGACTATGAGTTCCTTATCCTCCATGCGGATTCCAGTTATGTTAAATTGAAAGGAAAGAAACACAGTGCTTATTGTTATCTCTATCCGTTTAAACCCAATAGTACGGTGGAAGAGTATTATACGTCTGTAGAAGCTCTGCAAAAACGCTTAAGCTCTAATGGAAATATATTCCATGTGAAAGCCAATACAGAGGAATATTTACTCCATTACGATGCGAGCACCGGTCTTTACAATCTCACCTTACCCAATAATGCTCCGAATTCTGAAGAATTAGAGAGTTATCCGGTTGCATTTCAGGAAAATGGCATTCAATTTATGGTATCTCCGCGTGCTTTGGGCGATGTTCGATTTGATATTAAAGACGGTCAACTGGTAAGCACTAGTTCTGAACTTGTTACAGCGCCGCTACCAGATTATTTTATTGAGCAAATGCAATTAGCTAAAGGCTCATGGACTATTGACATCACCAAGCATGTTAATGATTCACTCAAACAGGCTGTTGACTCCGTTACAGAAGCGCTCAAAGAGGCGTATCCCAAAAACAAGAAGAAGGCAGGTGTACAAAGTTTGCGTTTCAAGAAAACAAACGATGTTCTTGCACTTGTTATTAATTACATTGGAAACTCCGCAAAGATTGATATAGCTTTCACTTTCAATATCCAAATTCAAAACGGAGGAGTTAAATTAACATACGTAGAGCCTACTACCGACGCTGCTGCGAATGTATTGACATATTTTCCAACTATAGCAGGCATCCTTAAACAAGTAGAGGGGCACTTTACTATCACTACCAGCGATGTCCTTAATCCTACATCAGGATTATATATGATTGACAGTTCCAATTCCGAGAAATGGTTTGACATGACCGGAAAGACTGAATAAAACAACCACATTATTCATCTATTTAAATTATTAAAGGTATGAAAAAAATTACACTCCTTGTATGCGCATTAGCAACAGTTGCTACTGCGTTTGCAACTACTCGGAGAGCGTACCAAACGGTTAACGCTTCCCGCAGTATCAAAATGAACGAGGTTAAAATCGAACCGGTTAAACCTGCTTCTTTTAAAAACGTTGAAGAAATTCAGGACGAAAGCAACCCTCTGCTTTGGGTCCGCTCCTACGCTCCGAATGCATTTCACTACGGTTCTAACAGCAACGGTGCGTTCTATTACACACCGGCATGGTATGTAACTCCGTACATGGAATCTCTCAAGCTCTACAATGTAGCAGGTCTCAAGAGTTCTTGGATTCTGAATGATGCAGATTCTACCGTTCTGGCCTCCGATGCGGCTTCTTATGCTCTTCCGTTGGAGAATGGTATCGGTTATTACTACGGATTGGCACCATTGATGCGTACTCCGGCTATCCCCGGCACAGACAAAGACACTATTGTTCCTGACTATCAGTATGGTAAGGGTGCAATAGTAGACTGGGCGTCTGTTGCAGGCAAAGCCCCTGAAGAGTTGGAGGATTACAAAGGCGTTATTAATGCAGATCCGTATTTTAATCCGATGACTCTCTGTAATATCTACACAGAGGATACAGTATGCCCCTATTTCCCGTTTGATTACGGAACATTTGGTGCATCAGCTGGTGGAGATTATTGGTATGGTACGAAACGTACGAATAATTACACTTCAACTACCGAAGAAATAAAATATTTTGATACTATCGCTGTGTTCATTTCGAATCCCGGTGTAATGTATATAGATAATATTAAAGTCGGTGTGTGGACCAGAGCCAAATCCGGCGCTGATATGTTCCCGGATGAGAACGACCATGTTCGTCTAACCATCTATCCTTTGGATGCAAAGGGCAATCCAGACTGGGCTAATCCTCTTGCAAGTTCTAAAGCCGGTATTAATGAGTTGGCGTCTGGTAGTACATGGACTGATTTCTTGAAATTCAACTTCTTGGAAGAGGATCCATTTGTTCCCGGCAATTTTGACACCATTCCTGCCATTGTAGAGGGCGATTTTGCTATTGTATTTGATGAGTTCAATGATGGAACTGCAGCTTTTGGTTTCTTGAGTGACGGATATAGCGACTACGACAATGTTTCTCAAACCTACTTCTATTTTTATTATCCGGCTTACGGACGAATTGTATCTACCCAGGCTTACATGACTCCTGCAAACCTATTAGTTAACATTGTTGGTTTCATGCCGACTGTTGTTAACGCTCCTGAAGTAGTAGAGTTTAAGAAAGGCGAAGCCCTTACACAAGAGATTGTTCTCCAAACCAACACATGGGCTGAAGATTACGACATCGAGTTAGATGATTGGATTAGCGTTGACGCAGAGACCGTTTACGATGAGAACGGAGATCATGCATATGCCGTTAAGTTAACGATTACTGTAGAAGCAAGCGAAGAGGCTCGTCTTGGCCAAATTGACATTGAAGCTACCGGTTACAACTTCTCTATCAAAGTTAATCAGAACGAGTACGCTCAAGCTATTGACAATGTTGACTTCAAGCACGATGGTAAGAACTACAATGTTCTTGGTATCGAAGTTAACGATGACTACAAGGGCGTTATCATCCGCAACGGTGAGAAATTTATCCGCTAATTATTAACCCAACGGTTAAACAATAGGAATTATATTTCGACGCAAGATAATCTCTTGCAGAGCAGTCCGCTTCGGCGGGCTGCTTTTTTTATTTTTCTTTTAAGCTTTCAAAAACCATGTAGGAAAGTTAGAATGTTCCACGCATTTTAGTACGACATTACTCCGATAAAACCTCGTTCGTGGAACAATTTCAATTTAAGGTTTTGAACTGAAGTCTCCCGGTTGTTAATTATAAAGAAAAAACATTATACCCCTCCGTTGTTTACTACCAATTGTACATTGCAAATGACAAACGGCAAATGACAAATTATACATCCTCCATTTTACCCCACTTTTTATTAAAATGTTAATAACTCTTACAATTCATTGATTTTCTACACATCTAAGCAACCTGCTATATGTAAAAACACTGTTAACAAAACAATTGAAAATTTTTTTTGTGGGGAAATGTGGTGAATATCAAATATTTTTCGTATCTTTGCAGCGACTTTTTAATTAACAAAATATTTTTGACATTTTTTGTAAGCGAAGCGCATTTTTGTAAGCATCCGAAGAAAGGGCAGTTACCTCCTATGGAGGTGCGGTACGATGCTCTAACGAGCACGTAAAGTTTACTTTTAAGAGCGCGGTGGGGCGCGGAACGCGGGAGGCCGGCTAAGGCCTGTGACCTTTCCCGGATGCGCGTTTTTGATTTACTCTTTTTTGGTTTATATCGGCGTATGCCGGGTTTATCTAGGTTTATTTACTTATTAATGAATAATTAGATACATGAGTACTTTTGTTGGAAATATAGAAGGACGGTTGGATGAGAAAGGACGCATCTTTATTCCTGCTGCGTACCGCCGTATTCTTTCCGAGGCAGAGTCGAAACGCATCGTCATGCGCCGTGATACAGACAATGAGTGTCTGATGTTCTACCCGGAAGCCGTGTGGAATGAGAAAGTGGAGACGCTCCGCGCCGCTCTGGATGAGTGGAATCCCGAGGATCAACTGATTCTTATGCAGTTCATGGCTGACGCTGAATATATGGAGCTCGACGGCCAGGGACGTATTTTACTGCAGAAGAAAAACCTGGAAACCATCGGCGCACAGAGCGACGTGCTCTTCGTCGGAATGCTTAACCGCTTCGCGCTGTGGGCTCCGGAGACGTTCGCCGCCAAACGTCTCAGTCAAACCGAATTGGCTGCAAGATTGCGTGCAAAGATGAGCCGAAACAATTGACAATTCACAATGTACAATTAACAAAGGGCAACAAGAATATGTACGGACTTGGGATTTTAGGCGATAAAATAGAGGCTTTTACCAAACGCATCGTGAAAGCTACTAAATTTATTAAGGACAAAAAGGAGTACAGCCTTGCGGACCAATTCTTCCGTAGCGGCACCTCTATTGGTGCTAATTGTAGCGAAGCGGTTAGCGCGGTGTCCAAAGCAGATTTTGCGAACAAATTAAGTATTGCCCTAAAAGAAGCTAACGAGACCTGTCACTGGATTGAAGTTGCTCATGCTGCAGAACTATTCGATGAAAGTACGTACAATTCCATGAAGGAAGATGCGGTTGAGATATGTAAGTTATTAACATCTATAATAAAAAACGTACGTGCGAACATAGACAACGCTAGGAAGAATTAGGCAGAGAACCTGTTCGGCACAAACTTACTAAACATGCACCTTCTATCAAAATAGTACAAAACCTGCTAGAACGCTTTGTAAATTGTTAATTGATAATTGTTAATTATGCCAGACGCCTATCATATACCGGCCATGCTAAAAGAGACCATCGAAGGCTTGAACATCAAGCCCGGTGGGGTGTATGTGGATGTCACTTTCGGAGGAGGAGGACATAGTCGCGCAATTCTTGAGAAATTAGCCTCTCCCTACCCATCCCCTGAAGGGAAGGGAGAAAAGGGAATGTTGTTTTCTTTCGACCAAGATATTGAGGCCTACGAGAACGCGCAAGCACAGATGGCCAATGGCAAATGGCAAATGGCAAATGATTCTTGGACATTTGTGCATAGTAATTTTCGATATCTAAGGAACTGGATGGATTATTATGATGTGCCGGAGATTGACGGCATTCTGGCAGACCTCGGCGTCAGTTTCCACCATTTCGACTGCCCGGAACGCGGTTTCTCTTTCCGGTTCAGCGCACCGCTTGACATGCGTATGAACCAGACATCCAAACGCACAGCCGCAGACATCGTTAACAGTTACAGCGAAGAAGAACTGGCGCAACTCTTTTATCTATACGGTGAACTGAAGAACGGCCGGCAGATAGCGCGTGCCATCTGCAAAGCGCGCACAGACAAACGCATCGAGCGCACTGAAGACCTTGTAAAGATAGCCTTCCCCCATCCCCTCCCTGAAAGGAGGGGGGATGAGATCGAAGTTCCAACAAATGCCAAGAAAGACTTGGCCCGCCTCTTCCAAGCCCTGCGTATCGAGGTCAACGATGAGATGGGAGCCCTGCGCGAGATGCTTCTCGCCGCGAGAGACCTTCTCAAACCGGGCGGACGCATCGCTATTCTTACCTACCACTCGCTCGAAGACCGACTTGTAAAGAATTTCCTGAGAAGCGGCAACCTCGAAGGCACAATAGAGAAAGATTTCTACGGGAATAACCTCAGTCCTTTCACGCTTATCGAGAAAGGTCGCGAGGCCTCTGCCGAAGAAATAGAACGTAACCCGCGCGCCCGCAGCGCCAAACTGCGCGTAGCAGAGAAAAAATAATGGCCGACGCACACGACATACAATCCTGGCTCAACGGTGACAAACTGCGCAGCCAAAAAATCAGAGAGCAATACCCTTTGATTGCCCTTATCGTGTGTCTCATCTTCATCTACATCCTCATGGGCTATCAGTCTGCCAAGCAGCAACACCGCCTAACGGACACCAAGAAAGAGATGCTTGATGCCAAGTTCCGCTACATGACCATCAGTGCCCAACTGACTAATACCACCCGGCAGTCACAGATTGTTGAAGCACTGGAAGAGCGAGGAAGTGCACTCCGGGAAAACCGCATACCACCCACTAAGATTGATAATTGATAACTAAACAGATGTCTGACGAGCAAAGAAATACAGTATGGCGCTTCGCGATTATTTTTATCGTGATTCTGCTGGGTTTCGGAGCTGTGCTCGGGAAAATCATCTATATCCAGACCGTGGAGCGCGATGAATGGCTTAAGGTGGCGGAGAAACAAGTGCCGACCAACCGGCCTATCAAAGCGACACGCGGTAATATACTTGACTGCAATGGTCAACTGCTGGCATCCAGTATGCCACAATACTATGTCTATATGGATACGCGCGTGCCGGCGCTGCATGATAAAAAAGGTGCGCTCTTCGTTGCTCATATCGATTCCCTTGCGCTCGATCTTGCACGCATCGTCGGCGACCGCTCGCAAACAGAATACAAGACACGCATCGTCAACGCTTACCGGCGTGGAGAGAAACGACTGAAAGTATGCGACCATCGTATCAACTACCTCCAGCGACAGGACCTCGAGCAGAACAGTCTAATCAAGAAAGGCAAATATAAATCCGGTATTTTCTTTGAAGACCAACACCGTCGCATCAAGCCCTACGGTCTTCTCGCCAGTCGCACTATCGGCGGTATCTACGGCGAAGACGGTGTGGGTAACTCGGGTTTGGAGAAGCGTTTTGACAAAGAGCTCCGGGGCATCGATGGTCTGAGTTCCATCCAGCGTATCGGTGGTCGGAATGAGTCCGTCACTATCGAAGAGGCGCAGGATGGATGGGATGTCCTCTCCACTATCGATGCCAACTTACAAGACATCGTAGAGAACGCGCTGATGGTCAAGACGGCAGAGAGACAAGCCAAGTGGGGTTGTGCGATTCTCATGGAGACGCATACCGGCTATATACGCGCCATCGCGAACCTTGATCGTTCTTCCGAAGACGGCAAATACTACGAAGCACAAAACCATGCCGTGCAACGCGTTGAACCCGGTTCGACCTTCAAGACTATTGCTCTCACCGCCGCTCTTGATGACGGCAAGATTGATATTGACGACACCGTCTCCACCAGCCGGAAACCATGGCAGTATTTCACCGTCAAGCACACCGACGCCCACCCTATGGATACTGTACTCACCGTACGTTCGGCGCTCGCCGTGTCGTCTAACATAGCCCTCGCCAAACTCATCACACGCAGTTACGAAGGCTCGGCGCGTAAATTCGTCCGTCGCATTGAGAAAATGGGGCTCAAAGACAGTGTTTATTGCGAGATACCAGGGGCAGACAAAGTGCGTATCGACGTACCCCGAGACACTGTCACGCTCAGTAAAATGTCTTATGGCTACTCCATCGAGATGAGCCCGATGCAGATTCTTATGTTCTACAACGCCATCGCCAACGGCGGACGTATGATGCGACCTATGCTCGTCACCGCTATTCAGCGCAACGGAGAGAACATCAAATCTTTCCGTCCGGAGGTTGTCAAGTCCTCTATTTGCTCGTCTCGCACGCTCCGGGATATACAAGGGGCGCTGCATGACGTCGTTTGGGATAATCATCTTGGCACAGCCGCTGCTAAAACATGGAGTCGCAAAGCGCAGTCTAACCTCGTCTCTATCGCCGGCAAAACAGGTACGGCGCAGTTGATTATCAACGGGCGCTACACATCCGGCAGACACCGCATGACGTTCGTCGGTTATTTCCCGGAAGAGAATCCGCAATACACCTGTATATGCATGATTGAAGACCCACGCCCCGCCGGCACGTATGACGCAGGTATGGATTGCGGCTCTACAGTCCGTGTCATCGCAGAAAAAACGATGGCTTACACCGGATGCTATGTGTACGAAAACGGAGAAAGAATATTAGAGAAAAGATAAGATAATATCAAATAATTTATGATTCTTAGCGAGTTATTAAGCGTCATTGAACCGATTGAGGTTCTGGGCGATGTGAACAAAGAGATCAAGGGTCTGCATTTCGACAGCCGCAAAATCGGCGAAGGTGACCTTTTTGTAGCGCAGGTTGGCACAGCAGTAGATGGACATACGTTCATTGATGGTTGTGTCGCCAATGGCGCCGCGGCGATTGTTCTTTCGGACAAGAAATATATGAAAGAAAGGAAGGGAGTTACTTTCATCTTAGTCGAGAATACGGATAAGGCGTTGGGATTACTGGCGAGCAAGTGGTTTGGAGAGCCGAGCAAACAACTGACGCTTGTCGGTGTGACGGGCACCAACGGCAAGACCACAATCGCCACCTTACTATATAAACTCGTGCGCGCGCTAGGTCATAAAGCCGGTCTGCTGTCCACCGTTGTCAATTATATCGAAGAAGAGGCCGTACCGGCGACGCATACTACACCGGACGCCATTGAGTTGAACGGGTTGTTGAGACGAATGGTGGATGCCGGTTGTAAGTACGCGTTTATGGAAGTGAGTTCGCACGCGATTGCGCAAGAACGGATTGCCGGACTCGATTTCGATGGTGCGTTGTTTACGAACCTGACGAGGGATCATATTGATTATCATAAGACTTTCGACAATTACCGCGATACGAAGAAAAGGCTGTTTGACGGTCTAAAGAAGAGCGCTTTCGCGGTGACTAACAAGGATGACAAGAACGGGTTAGTGATGACGCAGAACTGCAAAGCGGAAGTGAAGACCTATTCCACCCGCGCGCTGGCAGATTACAAAGCGCAGATACTCGAGGAAGGTTTCGAAGGCATGCTGCTGAATATCAACGGAAAAGAGGTCTTTGTGCCCTTGGTGGGACGGTTTAACGTAAGTAACCTATTGTGTATTTATGGTGCGGCATTGTGTTTAGGTTTTGAGGAATTGGATGTACTGCGCGTGCTGAGCACTTTAAAACCCGTGAACGGGCGCTTCGAGACCATCCGTAGTCCCAAGGGATGGACCGCCATCGTCGATTATGCTCATACGCCAGACGCCGTGGATAATGTCATTCAAACGATTCGAGAAATCAAGAAAGAAGGCGCCAAACTAATCACAGTGGTGGGGTGTGGTGGAAACCGAGACAAGGGCAAACGACCAATGATGGCTCAAATAGCCAAACGCGGTAGCGAACAACTCATCCTCACGTCTGACAACCCACGTGACGAAGAGCCGGCAGACATTCTGAAAGATATGACGGATGGATTGACGGAAGAGGAACTACGGAACACACTGGTTATTGAGGACCGCGCCACGGCTATCCAGACCGCTTGCACCCTTGCCCAGGCGGGAGATGTCATTCTTGTTGCCGGTAAGGGGCACGAAGATTATCAGATTATTAAAGGAGTAAAACATCACTTTGATGATCATGAGGTAGTTCGCAAGTTTGCGGACTAATTTGAGATTTGAGATTTGAAATTTGAGATACTATGTTATATCATTTATTTGACTATTTAACAACGGCTTACGGTCATATGGCCGGTGCGAGGTTATTCACTTACATCTCATTCCGCGCCATCACCGCCGGCATTATCGCGCTTTGCGTCAGTATCTGGTTCGGCAACTGGTTCATCGACACCATGAAACGCCGGCATATCACCGAGACACAGCGGGACGAGAAAACAGACCCGTTTAACGTAGCAAAGAAAGGGGTTCCTACTATGGGCGGTATCATCGTCATCACCGCTGTACTGATTCCGTGTCTGCTGCTCGGCAAACTGACGAACGTCTATATGATTTTGATGCTCGTCACCACCCTTCTCATGGGCGCGTTGGGCTTCGCGGATGATTATATCAAGACGTTTAAGAAGAACAAAGACGGCCTGAACGGGTGGGTAAAGATTATCGGGCAGGTCACTCTCGGCCTCATCGTCGGTCTCACACTACGTTTCTGCCCGGCGGTGAGCATGAATGAGGTGGTGACGAGTCATATCGAGAACAATATCGTGGTCGTCGAAAAAACGCCGGAGATTAAGTCCACTCAGACCACTATTCCATTTGTCAAGCATCATAACTTCAATTATGCAGATTTATTCAGTTGGACAGGTGAAAACAACAAATATCGTTTCGGTTGGATTTTCTTCGTTCTGCTGACAGTTTTTGTAGTAGCAGCAGTAAGTAATGGTGCGAATCTGAATGATGGAATGGATGGCATGTGTGCCGGTAACTCAGCTATCATAGGCATTGCCTTGCTCATACTCGCTTATACTTCCGGTAGTGTCGTCTGGGCGGAGTATTTTGATGTGATGTATATCCCCGGCAGTGAGGAGTTGGTTGTTTTCTTGGCCTCTTTCGTTGGTGCACTCGTCGGCTATCTATGGTTCAACGGCTTCCCGGCACAGGTTTTCCTCGGTGACACGGGTAGTCTGACTGTAGGTGGTATCATCGGTGTCACGGCGATGATTATTCACAAGGAGCTGCTTATACCTGTTCTCTGCGGCGTCTTCCTGATGGAGAGTGTAAGTGTTATTTTGCAGACACAGGTCTATAAGTTCTATAAAGCGAGGGGAAGACGTGTCCGCATCTGGAAGCGGACACCGCTTCATGACCATTTCCGTACGTCTGTAGATCAGGTGCTTAAGTTCGACCCCACCTGCTCCATCCTTTTCAAAGGGAGTTCTAATCTGCACCACGAGACGAAAATTGTGTTGCGTTTTTGCATCGTTACACTGATATTAGCAGCGATAACTATATTGACATTGAAGATACGATAAAATGAACAAAAGAATAGTTGTATTAGGAGCAGGCGAGAGCGGCACAGGAGCTGCCATTCTCGCCAAGGAGAAAGGCTTTGATGTGTTTGTCTCCGATTGCGGGACCATCAGTGAGCCGTACCGCGCTTTGCTGGACCAGAACGGAGTGAAATGGGAAGACGGCAAACATAGTGAAGAGTTGGTTTTGAATGCCGCTGAAGTAGTCAAATCACCGGGTATTCCATTGACTGCGCCGCTGATACAGAAACTGCAGGCGCAAGGAACACCTATTATCTCAGAGATTGAGTTTGCAGCGCGTTACACGCATGCGAAGATGATCTGTATCACCGGTTCCAACGGAAAAACCACCACCACTTCGCTCATCTATTATATTCTCCGCAATGCCGGGCTGAATGTCGGTTTGGCGGGAAATATCGGCAATTCGCTAGCGTTGCAGGTGGTTCATGAGGACCATGACTATTATGTAATTGAACTGAGCTCGTTCCAGTTGGATAACATGTACGATTTCAAGGCCGATGTCGCTATTTTGCTGAATATCACGCCGGATCATCTGGACCGTTACGACTACAAGTTCCAGAACTATATTGATGCCAAGTTCCGTATCACTCGTAATCAGACGGCAGATGATGCCTTTATCTACTGGGCGGAGGATCCGGTGATTGATCGAGAGATGAAACGGCTTCAGTTAGGCGCCACCCTCTATCCATATGGGTTCACGGTACCTAACCCACTGCCTGTCGGAGAGGAGGAATTAGCTCTTCAGGGACGACACAATGTACTCAACTCTATGGCCGCTACTATAGCAGCGAATATAGTAGGTATCAAGAAAGATGTGATTCGTGAAAGCCTTATGTCTTTCCAAGGAGTTCCGCACCGTCTGCAGTATGTAGCAAGCGTCAAAGGCGTGAGATGGGTTAATGACAGCAAGGCGACCAATGTTAACAGTTGTTGGTATGCTTTGGAAAGTATGACCACACCGACGGTTTTGATTTTAGGCGGAAAGGACAAAGGAAATGACTACAGCGAGATTGATGAATTAGTCAAAGAGAAATGCCACACTCTTGTTTTCATGGGATTGCATAACGAGAAACTCCACGAGCATTTCGACGGTTTTGGGCTAAATATCATTGACACGAATAACTTACACGATGCTATACAAGGAGCATATAAAGCCGCAAAAGAAGGAGACACGGTACTTCTCAGTCCATGTTGCGCAAGCTTTGACCTATTCAAGAGTTATGAAGATAGAGGTGATCAATTTATGGCAGCGGTAAGAGCTCTTTAATTCGCTCGTTCACCAACTCACTCAACATGAAGTTAGACTTCACACATATTGACAAAACGTTCTGGGGATTGTATATCCTGCTTATCATAGTAGCGATCATCGCTCTTTTCTCCGCGTCCAGCACTCTGGTGTATATGCATCATTCGGCACTGGGGCCTATCGGTCAGCAGATGTTCTTCATCGTTCTGGGTATCCTCGCGGCGTTTGGGATTCAGTATATACCATCTTATTGGGTCCGTTTCGGCGGTTATGCGCTACTTGTCCTCAGCACTCTTCTAGTCTATTCGACGATGATTCCCGGCAACCCGCTTGTAGTCACTATCAATGGTGCAGCGCGTTGGGTGCGTATAGCCGGTATCACATTCCAGCCGTCCGAGCTGGCCAAGTTGAGTCTTATCATCGTGGTTGCGGACCAGCTTGCGCGCATACGTTCGGAAGCGGATAAGACCAAGTATTTCTATCGCACTCTGGTGATGGCTGCGGTTGTGATGTTACCCGTCATGGCTTCTAACCTGTCCACGGCTTTGCTCATCGGTCTCATTGTTTTCTGTCTCTGGATATTGGCGCGTATCCCGTGGAAGTACACGTTGTCTGTTGTAGGGATTGCTATAGTGGCACTTGTCCTCGGTTATTGTATTGTGGAGTTCGCGTTTGTCCGTCCGAAACGTGAGATGCATGGACCTTTTGCCCGTGCCACCACTTGGGTCAGCCGTATTGACCGACACTTACAGATATCCAATGACAAGTCATCTACGACCAATGCCCAATATATCCTCACCGATGATAATATTCAGGAGGTCTATTCCTCTGTTGCGATAGCGAGAGGTGGTGTTTCGCCAATAGGTGTCTTGCCGGGCAACAGTAAGGAGCGGGATTATCTGCCGTTGGCATTTGCGGATTATATCTTTGCCATTATCGTCGAGGAAAGCGGTATAGTAGGTGCGGGTTTCTTGATTTTCCTGTATTTAGCAATTCTATTCCGTGCTTGCAATGTATCCAGTCGTTATTCGGATATGCCAGCCATGCTGATGGTGATGGGTCTGGCGCTGATGATTACTTGTCAGGCCCTAATCTCGATGCTGGTTGCAGTAGGTTTAGGTCCGGTCACGGGTCAACCCTTGCCGCTTATCTCGCGAGGAGGAACGTCGGTCCTGATTACATCCATTTATTTTGGTATTATGATGGGTGTAAGCCGTGAGCAGTTGAGCCTGCGCGAACGCGAGCAGAAGACGATAGAAGAGAGCCGCGATGATGCTCCCGTCGTGACCATAGAATAGTTGTTAGTTGGTAGTTATTAGTTGAATTAATCGTTCCCTCTTGGGGGATAAGAATTTTGAATTATGGACATTTTCCTTTTAATCTTAGCCGGCATATGCATGCTTATCGGTATCATCGGCTGTATTGTTCCGGGTTTACCGGGTGCGCCTATTGCGTATGTAGGTTTATGGATTGCGCAAGCGTCGGACCGAATTGATTTCTCCTGGCAGATGCTTCTTATCTGGGGTCTTGTCGTTGTGCTTGTCACCGTTCTTGATTATGTTGTACCGGCCTGGGGAACGAAGCGTTTCGGTGGCACGCGTTGGGGAGTTTGGGGAAGCACGATTGGTGTGTTTGTGGGTCTTTTCTTCGGTGCTGCGGGAGTTATTGTTGGTCCGTTGGCGGGTGCTATTTTAGGAGAGTTGTTAGGCGGCAAAGAGGTTGCACAGGCTCTTCGTGCTGGTTGGGGCAGTTTCATCGGTCTTCTCTGCGGTACGATTCTCAAACTGATTTGTTGCGGTCTGATGACTGTTCAGCTCATTCAAGCTATCTGGTAATGCTGCATTTTGGATTTAAATAAAATCACTAAACATCAAACAATAAACATTATGAAAACTCTAAAAGGAACCAAAACAGAGCAAAATCTGTTAGAAGCATTCGCTGGCGAGAGCATGGCGCGTAACAAATACACTTTTTTTGCCTCCAAGGCGAAGAAAGACGGTTATGTACAAATCAGTAAGATTTTCGAAGAGACTGCAGCCAATGAGAAAGAGCATGCGGAGTTATGGTACAAGTATCTCAACGGAGGTAAAGTCGGTGACACGACTACTAACCTTGCCGATGCAGCTGCGGGTGAAAACGCAGAATGGACGGATATGTATGCACGCATGGCCAAAGAAGCGCGAGAGGAAGGTTTCGATGAGATTGCCGAGAAATTCGAACAGGTGGGTGCTATTGAAAAGCATCATGAGGAGCGTTATCGCAAATTGCTGAAGAATATCGAGGACAAGGTTGTTTTCTCCCGCGAGGGTGATGCTATCTGGCAGTGCTCCAACTGCGGTCATATTGTAGTCGGCAAAGCAGCTCCTGACGAGTGCCCTGTCTGCCATCACGCTCAGGCTTATTTCCAATTGTTAGCAGAGAATTATTAATGCCAGAGATATTACTGCATTATATTTGGGAACACTGCCTGTGGGCAGGTTTTGAGCAAAAAACGACAGACGGTAGGACTGTAGAGATACTATCCGTAGGCGAGCATAACCATGACGCAGGTCCGGATTATAGCCATGCCCGAGTGCGAATCGGCGGTCGTGAATGGGTAGGAAACATTGAGATTCATGTCTGCTCCAGCGACTGGCAACGTCACAAGCACCATTTAGACAAAGCATACGACACTGTTATTTTGCATGTCGTTCGTACCGCAGATAGACCTATCTATAACTCACGGGGCGAATTGGTTCCTCAATGTGAATTGCAGTATCCGAGTGACCAAGATTATATCAGCGGCCTATTCCAAGCTGCGCAGCAGATGGATAGTGCCGTTGGTAGAATCGGGTGTGCAGAACAGTTATTACGTGAGCCGGGTTTATTGACTGAAGGCTGGCGAAAGACATTGCTGCGTAAGCGGTTCGAGTGCAAAAAAGCGTCTATTGAGCGGTTATTGGAAATCACGAAAGGCAGTTGGGAACATGCGTTATATATCTCATTGGCCCGCAATTTCGGCTTTCATACGAATAGTGTGCCGTTCGAAGAACTGGCTATTATTACGCCATTATCATACTTGCAGAAACACAGGAATAATCTCTTTCAGTTGACAGCGCTATTAATGGGTCAAGCGGGACTGATTACTAACAACGAGGTTTTGGCGAAGGAGTATGATTTTTTGCGTACAAAATTCAGTCTCACGCCATTAGATGCAAGTGTGTGGAAACATGCCCGTTTGCGTCCGCAGAACAGTCCGGAACTGCGTATCTGTCAGTTTGCCCAACTGATGCATCAATCGGAGGCGTTGCTCAGTAAGATTCTCGACACTGAGAATATAAAAGAGTTGGTTCGTTTGTTTGAATTGAAGTCGGATACCGGTATTGCCCCATTAGGTAAAAGTAGTATAAATATTCTACTGATTAACACTGTTTTGCCCTATAAGTACGCTTATGCGCTTAAACGAAACCTGACAAAACAAGCGGAAGAAGTGCTGGCAATCATGGAGCAGATTGCTCCGGAAAACAACACGATTATCCGGCAGTGGCGCATCTTGGGGCAACGGGTCAATAATGCTGCGGATACGCAAGCTCTCTTACACCTTTATCAGAATTATTGCCAACACCATGAGTGTATCAATTGTGAAGTAGGATACAAAATTTTCCAAGACCGTCAATTGAGTTTTTTCTAACCAATCGAACCAATAGTCAGAAAGAGGAGACCGGTGAGGATGCCGAGCATGCAGGCGACCTTTTTCCATGGATCTTGTTCTTTTAAGAAAAGCAGGCCATAGGCAAAACCTATCACTGCGCCGCCGCGTCGGATTGTACTCACGACTGCAATCAAGCTGTCCGGGTCACGCAACGCCAGCATATAGACGTTATCAGAAACAATCAAAAACAGGCTTATCAAGAGGATAACGCCTTTTTTTGTTATTTGCCATTTCTCTACCGCAGGGGCGTGATTAACTTCATTTTTGCCATTGGTCATTGGCCATTTTTTATTTGTTATTCCCCATACGACGAGCATCATCACCGCTTGATAGAGCGTATAATAGACCTGTACGGCATTGTGGTCGTATTGCCGCATGAGATACTTGTCGTACAACCCTGCGCAGGAACCAATTAAAATAGCCAAAGCGAGGGCTACGTAGTATTGATTTGAAGCTTTGAAGATTTGAGGATTTGCCATTGGCGATTTGCTCTTGAACGAGAAGACGAAGATAGAGCCTATGGCGAGGAGCACACCAATCCACTGCCAACCGTTCAGGCGCTCATCGAACAACACCAATGCTCCCACTAATGTCCACATAGGCCGCGTCGCCTGCATCGGGCTGACTACCGACAACGGCAGATGCTTCAGCGATATATAGGCAAAAACCCAACTGCTTAGGACAATCATCGATTTTACCACCACATATCCGTGTGCCTGCAGATCCAGACGCGGCACATAAAAAGCCGTGCCCTCCATTATCTCCGGACACACCCGTGACAGCAACAACGGCACCAACAATATTAACGACGAGAAACAGATGCTCATTGTCAGCACGTCTATCACCCTGTTTTCCCGAAGCGCAATCTTCTTGCTGATGTCATAGCCACCCAGGCATAGAGCCGATATAAACGACAGTACAATCCACATAATTTGAAAAAACGGCTGCAAAAATACTGCTTTTCTTGCATATATGCAAAATTTTTAGTAATTTTGCCGCGTTTTTTGGATAGGAATCATGAAGTATCTTATTTCGGGAGGGGGAACGGGCGGTCATATATTCCCCGCAGTGAGTATAGCTAATGCACTGAAGGAGTTGGATCCTGAAGCGGATATACTGTTTATCGGCGCACTTGGTCGCATGGAGATGGAGCGTGTTCCTCAGGCGGGTTATAAGATCATCGGTCTGCCCGTGCGTGGATTCAACCGCTCTCAGCCATGGAAGAACGTGTCGGTGCTGATAGACCTTGTCAAGTCCATCTATCGTGTGCGCAAGATCATCCGTGCTTTCAAGCCGGACGTAGGTGTAGGTGTGGGTGGTTATGCCTCCGGTGCAGCGATGTGGTCGGCAGCGAAGATGGGCATTCCTATATTGCTTCAGGAGCAGAACGGTTTTGCCGGAGTAACGAATAAGATACTGAGAGACAAAGCTGCGAAGATATGCGTGGCGTATGAGGGCATGGAGCGTTTTTTCCCTGCCGACAAGATTATCCTGACCGGCAATCCGGTAAGGCAGGAGTTGCTCTCAGGAGTCAGGAGGCAGGAGGCAGGAGTCAGGACGCTGCTTATTTTAGGTGGTAGTCTGGGTGCGCGGACGATTAATGAAGCGGTGATTAGTGGATTAGGGGTTAGTAGATTAGGGGATAGTAATATACATGTGGTATGGCAGACGGGGAAAATCTATTTCGAGCGCTGCCAGGCAGCATGGGCAGCAGCTGGTGGGCCGTCGAACGTAGAGGTTCACGACTTCCTCTCGGACATGCCGGACCGTTACGCTCAGGCGGACCTTGTTATCTCCCGTGCCGGTGCATCGTCCATCAGCGAGATATGTCTGTTAGGCAAACCGGCAATCCTTGTTCCCTCGCCTAACGTAGCGGAGGATCATCAGACTCACAACGCGATGGCGCTGGTTAGCAAAGAGGCTGCGGTTCTCGTGCGTGATGGCGATGCGGAGGAAAAATTAATTCCCACCGCGCTGACGCTTCTACAAGACGATAAGGTGCTCAAGAAACTGCATACGAATGTGCTTAAGCTTGCGCAGAAAGACTCCGCCAAACGTATCGCGGAAGAGGTGATGAAGTTGGCAAGCCATTTGTAATTGGTAATTGGTAATTTAATGATTGGACAAGCAAGACATATAGTTATCTTCACGCATATGGCTCCAGACGGTGATGCCATGGGTTCCGCGCTGGCGATGTGGCACTATTGTAAGGACCGCTTTGCTGAAAGGGGAAAAGTGAAAAGTGAAAGTGGAAAGTGGAGCGTGACGGTGATTGTGCCGAATGCTTTTCCGTCCTTCTTTGACTGGATGCCCGGTGCGCATGAGATTAAGATTTACGAACACGAGGCGGAAAAATGCAATAAATTGATTGCCGAGGCAGACCTATTCTTTTGTCTGGATTTCAATGACCCGAGCCGTATCGGTCCTATGGGCGCACGCATGTTAGCGAACCCGTGTCCGAAAATACTCATAGACCACCACCCGGGATTGGAAAGAGGAAAGTGGAAAGAGGAAAGTGAAAGGGGAGAGGGATTGACAGAGATACACTCTGATCCCGAAGCGTGCTCGACATGCGAAATAGTGTATCGGCTGATAGTGGAAAGTGGAGAGTCGATAGTCGATGGTCAGATAGCAACGTGTCTATACACGGGTTTAATGACAGACACGGGTAATTTCAGTTTCAATTCCACTCGTGCAGAACTATACGACATCATCGCTTCTCTTTTACGCGCGGGCGTGAAGAAAGACGAGATATACGACGCCGTTTTTAACCAATATTCGGCAGACCGCGTGCGCCTCACCGGTTATGCCCTTCACCGTAAGATGCGTATCTACCCCGAGCATCACCTTGCGCTCATCACGTTGAGTGCCGATGAACTGGAGCGTTTCCATTACCAGATAGGCGACACGGAGGGGTTGGTGAATATGCCACTCCAGATAAGCGACGTTTATTACTCTGTTTTCATGCGTGAGGAGCGTGCAAAGCCCGGCACGCCCAAATCCCGGATACGTATCTCCTTCCGCTCGCAAGGCGACCGTCCTGTGAACATATGGGCAAGCGAAGTCTTCCACGGAGGCGGTCATATGAATGCCTCGGGAGGAGAGATATACGGCACCATCGGGCAAGCAGTAAGACTTTTTGAACAGAGTTACAAAAAGTATTTGAAGATTTGAAGATTTAAAAATTTAATGGTTATATATTTATGAAAAAGATTTTATTGATTATGTCAGTGGCGGCGATGAGTTATACCGCCATGGGTCAAACACTCTTGACTGTCAACGGCAAGCCTGTCAGTACGGAGGAGTTTCTGTACATCTATGAGAAAAATAACCAAGCCGGAGCCATCGATCCCAAGACGATGGACGAGTATCTGGAGATGTTCATCAATTTCAAGCTGAAAGTGGCAGAAGCGGAAGCCCAGGGTATAGACACGACGGAGTCCTTCAAGAAAGAGTTAAAGGGCTACCGTGCTCAGGCAACGCCGCGTTATCTTCAGGACGAGCACGCGATGGACAGCCTTGTTGAATTGAGTTGGCGTCATATGTCCAAAGACCGTCGGGCAGCGCACATTGCCGTTCAGTGTCCGGCTAATGCTGACGCAGAGACGACCGCCAAAGCGCTGTCAATCATCAACGAAGCCCGCGAACGTGTGACAATCGGCAAACTGAAAAGTGAAAGGAAGAAAGTGAAAGGCAAATGGCGCAATGTGGAGAAACGTCTGCCGGTAGAACGCTTTGCAGACGTGGCCCGCGAAGTAAGTACCGACCCTAACGTTGGAGAGACAGGTGGTGAATTAGGCTGGATTACGCCGTTCCGGTATGTGTATCCTTTCGAAGAAGCCGTCTATGAGACTCCTGTCGGCCAAGTGAGTGAAGTTTTCCGCACACAGTACGGTTTCCATATCGCGCTAGTAGAGGAAGAGCGTGACCACCGTGAGGTGAAGGCCTCGCATATCATGAAAATGACCCCGCGTGGAGAATCCAGCGACAGTATTGTTGCCGCCAAGAAAGCACTGATTGATTCGATTGCCGCCATCGTAACGCCGAACAATTTCGCTGAGATAGCCAAAGTGGAGTCCGAAGACCGTGGCAGCAGTATGCGTGGCGGCGACCTTGGTTGGTTCGGAATGGGTATGATGGTACGCCCCTTTGAAGATTGTGTTTTCGCGCTGAAAGAAGGCGAGATTAGCAAACCTATCCAGACCCATTACGGATGGCATCTCATCTATAAAACAGGTGAACGGGGCATCCAGCCTCTCGATTCCATACGTTCGCAGATACTGCGTCAAGTTCAGCGCGACGAGCGTTCCAAAGAGGCAGATAAGAGTTTTATCCGCAAGACCCGCCAGGAGTATAACTTACCTACTGAAATGAGCGACGAGGAAGTGAAAGCATATGCGGACGAGCATCTTGAGGAGAAATATCCGGAGTTGAAGAATCTGGTTCAAGAATACCACGACGGCATCTTGCTCTTCGAAGTATCGCTACGTGAAGTATGGGACAAGGCGGCGCAAGACACCGTGGGTCTGGAGAAATTTTTCGCAGCCAACAAAAAGAAATATACATGGGACCAACCGCACTACAAAGGATGGTTGCTGCAATGCAAGGACAAACGTTCAGCCAGAGCAGCACAAGCCATCATCAAGAGTGCCCACCCGGATTCCATCAAGAGTTATATAGCCCACCGCATCAACCAAGACAGCGTGACGTATGTCAAAGCACAACGCGGTTTATGGGAGCAAGGCAAGAACGCAGCCGTAGATAAATACGGTCTGAAAATCAAAAAAGCAGCCTTCACGCCGAGTGAGCAGTTGCCTATCGTGGTATGCGTAGGCAAGAAACTCAAAGGCCCGGAAGAATGGAGCGATGAGAAAGGCACGCTGATTACCGACTACCAGGACTACCTGGAGGCCGAGTGGATTAAGCGTTTGCGCGCCAAATATCCCTACGAGGTAAACAAAGACGTTTGGGAGAGCATAAAGAAGTAATTTGTCATTTGAAACTGAGAGGTCTATTCATAGTGCTGGTATGTGTAGTGGCGGCCGTGGTGCTGTCACACGTATGGGTTGTTCGTTGGGATATGACGGACGACAAGCATTATAGTTTGAGCGAGGCATCGAAAGCACTCTTGCGGCAGACGGACGCTCCCATCGAGGTAACGGTACTCTTAGGAGGTGACCTTAATGCCGGTTTCCGACGCTTGCAGAAAGCTACGGAGGAAACGTTAGAGGAGATGGCAGTGTATGGAGATATCAGGGTAAATGACGAAATGACTGCATTGCTCAATGATAAGCGAATGGACTCGTTAGCTCTCAGTCCTATCATTATCCACGAGCGAGAGCAAAACGGAAAGACAGCGCAAACGAAAGTTTATCCTTATGCGCTGATGCGCTACAAGGGCAAGAAAGCCGTAGTGACGTTGCTCAAAAACACCCGTGGACTGAGTGGAGAGGAGAACCTGAACGCCAGTATCGAACAACTGGAGTTTGCATTCTCGGAGGCGCTGCACCTATTACTGCAAACAGCCACACCACGTATAGCCATTCTGGAAGGACATAACGAACCCGATGAGGCACATACGTATGACCTGATGACTGCTCTCAGTAAATATTTTCAAGTGGACCGCGGTAGTATCGTTCCCTCACAGCCTGCATTCAGGGATGAGCCCGAGGAGATAGATGTGCACCTATTAGACGGCTACCAAGCCATCATCATTGCGGCCCCGCAGACCGCCTTCAACGATGTAGAACGCTTTGTGATAGACCAGTATATCATGCGCGGCGGTACGGTCCTTTGGGCCATCGATGGCGTACGGTTCAGCGAACAAGTGTTGCAAACAGAGGGATTTACACCTATTATTCCTTTAGATTTAGGTTTGACCGAGATGCTTTTCCGTTATGGCATACGTATCACCCCTGCACTGGTACAAGACATCCAGTGCCTGCCGATACCTGTTAACGTGAGTCCGAACCCCGAGCAACCGAACCTGCAGCCTATGCCGTGGACGTTTGCTCCTCTGTTATTAACCAGCCAAGGTTCGCCTATCACGCGCAATATGGGACAAGTGATGAGCACTTTTGTCAGCCCTGTCGAAGCCGTGGGCGGCGACGATGGCATTGAGAAACGAGTGCTGCTCGCCACCAGTACAGCCAGTCGTGTGACGGCTACACCGGGAAAAGTGGACCTGAATGATATGCAGCCGGATATGCAGGAGTTCAAATACCAATATGTGCCTGTGGCTGTCTCCCTGGAGGGTGTTTTCCCTAGCGCTTATGCACATCGGATGGTTCCTGACGGCATTGCGACCAACGAACCTATCCGCAAGGAGAGTACTCCCACCCGCCAAGTGGTCATCGCCAGCGGCAGTGTACTGCTTAACGAGACGCAGAAAGGACAAATACTACCCATGGGTTATGACCGATACAGTGGGATGCAGTTCAGTAACCGTGACATGATTGTCAACGCACTGCTTTGGCTAACGGATGAGGAAGGGTTGATAGGTTTGAGAGAGAAAAACGTAGTACTACGTTTGCTCAATGATAAGCGTGCCCACGAAGAACGACTTCGTGTGCAATTAATAAGCACTATCTGCCCCATCGCCATACTGGCACTGATAGGCGGCATTGTATTTATAGCACGAAAAAGAAAATTCGAACGCGTATGAAACATATACTTCACATAGTATTCCTTACCTTCTGCTCCGTGATTTGCGCACAGGCACAGGACTTATTGAATTACCCGTTAGATACAATCAATGGTGAAGAGGTGTACCGCTATGAAGTGGAGCGCAGTATTGGTCTTTACCGCATAGGCGTTAATTTTAATGTGCCGCAGGGTGAGATTATCCGTCTCAACCCACAGTTACGCGAACGTGGACTGCATTACGGCGAGACCATTCTTATTCCCACGAACCGCAAAGTAGAGGCACGCCAGCCTCAGGCCGTTCCTGATGAGCCAGCAGTCGTAGAAATACCGGTAGTGGTAGAGACAATGGTAGAAGAGCCAGAGACAGAACATGTAACCGTATCAACGACAGAGCCGGTTATTGTATCCACGACAGAACCGGTAGAAGAGCCAGTAACTGTTGCACCACGCCGCGTAGTAGAGTTAGCGCTGATGTTACCTTTCGAGAGCCAGCAGACTAAACGAAGCGCCAATGCCAAACATATGACGGAATTTTACCAAGGAGCGTTGCTGGCCTTACATCAGTTACAAAACGATTCTACCTTATATCGTCTTCGCGTATATGACACCGAGCGCAGCGAACGACGCGTCAATGCCTTATGCGACAGTACTGAATTAGATAGTGTAGCTGCCATTCTGGGTTTGGTGTATCCCATTCAGATAGAACGGATGGCTACGTGGTGCGCTGCCCATAACATACCACTGATGTT
This sequence comes from Paludibacteraceae bacterium, assembly GCA_017394705.1. Classification (GTDB taxonomy): domain Bacteria; phylum Bacteroidota; class Bacteroidia; order Bacteroidales; family Paludibacteraceae; genus Colicola. The sequence continues at coordinate 112,167 of JAFPXH010000006.1, forward strand.
GCCATTCAGCGATGAAGCCGAGTTACAAGATAATCCTTATCTACTTCAGTTCAACTCTCCGGACGAGCAGGAGGCGGATAGCTTGTGCCGCTGGATCAAGCAACATGATGTAAACTGCGTTATGATTGATGTGCGCGATGCAGATTTGTCTAATATAGTGCGCGCGTTGCGCCAGCAAATGCGGAAGAACGATTTGTCTTACTCCAGTTTGGCGCTATTCGATTTAGTTAAAGACTCAGCTGTGTATGCATTGGACAAAGAACGAGAGAACCTGATCATTTTACACACGGATCGCTACGCTCAAGCGCGCATTTTGTTACCGCATATCGCCAAACTGCGCGATGCCGGTTATGCCATACGCATCGTTAGCCAATACTCATGGCAGAAAGAGACCATCTCCCTACCACAGGTTTATACCTCAGTTTTCACGTCTGAGAGACCGCACGAGGCATATGACGAACTATGGAACCGTTATTTCGTTAGCGGACATTCCTCCGATGTTCCTCGGTATGACCTATTAGGTTACGACCTGATGCAGGCTTTAGTAGGTTGGATACAAGGACAGAAGAGTTATACCGGTCTGCAAGCGACCATCCAATGGCAACAAGAAGGTAATGGAGGATGGCAGAACACCGGCGTGAATGTAATAGAGAAGTGAGTGAGTGAGTGACTGAGTGAAAGAATGAAGAATAAAAAGCGACATATTTTCCTTTTTATCCTTGCCCTGATAGCAGTGGGCAGCATGGCGCAGCCGCGATTAAGGAGGCCAGAGATCAGTTTCGGAGTACACGGCGGTGTGAGTGCCAGTTATGTTTTTTTCACTCCTTCGGTAGCCAATATGACGCCTGTCTACAATGCATGTACGCTGGGCGGAAACGGCGGTCTGGTCTTCCGTTATGCCGGACATAAATATTGTTCACTTCAGGTGGAATTGAATTATGTACACCGCGGATGGGCAGAGCGCTCCGGAGACCAGTGGTATGGTCGTCATCTGCATTATGTAGAGTTACCGCTGATGATGCACCTCAATTTCGGCAGCGAGACGTGGCGTTGGTTCTTCAATCTTGGCCCGCAGATTGGTTATTGTGTCAAAGATGAGGGCAATGCAGGAGTGTTGGTTAACGGGCTCGGCCAACCGGAGTATGAACTGATAGACCATCCTTTCGACTGGGGATTGATAGCCGGTACGGGCATTTATTGTCACACTCGTAATGCCGGTACGTATCAATTGGAGTTCCGCTTTGACTTTTCCTTCGGCGGCATATATGGCACCAGTTTGATAGACCATTTCTCCATGGCGAGCCCAATGGACCTAAGTATCAATCTGGCATGGCTTTGGAATTTTAAAAAGAAACAATAATATGAAAACAAACTACGAAATCAGGTACGCATCTAATCCAGTAGATGCCAAGAGTTATGACACCAACCGTTTGCGCAACGACTTCCTTATCGAGCGCGTGTTTGTGAAGAACGAAGTAAACATGGTTTATTCGATGTATGACCGCATGATTGTAGGTGGTGCGATGCCGGTTGGGGAGACGTTGCTGTTAGAGGCAATTGATCCGCTGAAGGCTCCATATTTCCTCACGAGGCGGGAGATGGGTATTTTCAATGTAGGCGGTAAGGGACGTGTGATAGCAGGCGATGAAGTATTTGAATTGGATTACAAGGAAGCACTGTATTTAGGCCGCGGAGACAGAGAGGTAAAGTTCGAAAGTCTTGACGCCCAAAAGCCCGCCCTCTTCTATTTTAACTCTACCACCGCCCATTGCGCCTATCCGAACAAGAAAGTGACGAAAAAAGATGCAGTTGTAGCACACATGGGTAGTCTGGAGATGAGTAACGAACGTAACATTAACAAGATGCTTGTCAACCAAGTTCTGCCGACCTGCCAGTTACAAATGGGTATGACGGAGTTGGCTCCGGGTAGTGTTTGGAACACCATGCCGGCACACGTACACAGCCGGCGAATGGAAGCTTATTTCTATTTCGAAGTGCCGGAAGATCAGGCCGTTTGCCATTTCATGGGCGAAGTAGAAGAGACCCGCCACATCTGGATGAAAGGCAATCAAGCCGTTCTAAGTCCTGAGTGGTCCATTCATAGCGCCGCAGCTACCCATAACTACACCTTTATCTGGGGTATGGGCGGCGAGAACCTGGATTACGGAGACCAGGATTTCAGTAAAATCACGGACTTGAAGTAAAAAGACAGATAAGTGACGTAGGCTGAATAACGAACGAATAACTAACTTATTACTAACGAATAACTAACGATTGGACCGTAAAATGACAAATTTGTTTAGTTTGGAAGGCAAGAACGCCTGGGTTACCGGTGCTTGCTACGGAATAGGTTTCGCGATTGCGAAAGCGTTTGCTCAAGCAGGGGCAAAGACCATTATTTTCAATGCGCGTCATGAGGAAGGCGTAACGAAAGCAATCGAGGATTATAAAGCGGCAGGCATTGAGAATGTCAAGGGTTATGTATGCGACGTGACGGATGAGAAGGCCGTGAAAGAGCTGGTAGAGCGGATTCACGAAGAGGTGGGACAGATTGATATTCTTGTCAATAATGCCGGCATTATCAAACGCATTCCTATGCATGAGATGAAACGCGAGGAGTTCCAGCAAGTGATTGATATAGATCTGGTGGCGCCTTATATCGTCAGTGCCGCTGTACTGCCGGAGATGATGGCTCGTCGTGAGGGCAAAATCATCAATATATGCTCCATGATGAGCGAATTGGGCCGCGAGACTGTTAGCGCTTATGCCGCTGCTAAAGGTGGTTTGAAGATGCTGACTCGTAATATCTGCTCGGAGTACGGAGAATATAATATCCAATGTAACGGTTTGGGTCCGGGCTATATAGCCACCCCTCAAACAGCGCCGTTGCGCGAGCCGCAAGCAGACGGCAGCAAACATCCGTTTGATGCCTTTATCTGTGCGAAGACTCCAGCCGGTCGCTGGTTGGAACCTGATGAGTTGGGTGCGCCTGCAGTCTTCCTCGCGAGCCATGCCAGCGATGCCGTGAACGGACAAATACTATATGTGGACGGCGGCATATTGGCGTATATAGGTAAACAACCCAAATAATTAACATAGTTTGAAAGTGCCTTCTAAGTGCCTTAAACCCTCGTTTACCCTCGATAGTTTTATGAAGAAAATACTCTTTATCATCATCGCCTTACTGAGTCTCATTGCTTGTCAAAAGGAAACCGTACAACCGAAAGTGTTCGGCCGTTATGTTCCTGAGCGGAAAGATGATTTCGCTTGGGAAAACGAATACGCGGCATTTCGTATGTACGGTCCTGCATTGAGAGCGGAGAACCCATCCAACGGAGTGGACTTATGGCTCAAAGCGAGTCCAGAACTGGTGGTAGACAGTTTTTACTACCGGGAGCATGTCTTGGGTCTGCCCTACCATATTAACTACGGCAAGGGATTGGACTGCTACAAAGTGGGACACACCTGCGGTGCCGGAGGACTGGTTGTATTAGCAGAAGACCAAACATGGATAGGCGGTGCGTATGACCGCTGGGAGATTTTGGAACAAACCCCTACCCGTTTCGTTTTCCGTTTGGAATACGATAGTCTTTTAGTGGCCGGACACATCTTGCAAGAAAGCATTACCATCACAACGGAAGCCGGAGAACCAATGAACAAAGCAGAAGTAGTGCTGACCGGTTCCTATGACGGAGAGTTGCTGGTAGGCGGAGGTATCTATATGCATGACACGATAGAGCATTTTGAGGTTTATGATGCATTAGGCACCGTTTATTATGAAGAAGATGCTCTGAGCGACAGGACTGCGGCCCAGATGAATTATGATTACAACGGCAGCACCACTCAAGGCCGCATATTTGTTACCGTTCGTACACCAGAAGCCACCGTTCTGGATATGCAAGACGGTAATTTGATTGCGGTCAAGCCATACACTTTAGGCGACACCCTGACCTACTATTTCGGTGCCACATGGAGTGAATGGCGAGAGTAAAGAACGTATAAGGCATTAGGGCTATGACGTACCTAATTATTCGGTTTGCGACCTTAGGAAACGTGGCAATGACAGTCCCACTCGTGGCGTCATTGAGCAAACGCTATCCGGATGATCGGTTCATCATTGCCGGCAAAAAGAAACTCGATGCGATGTTTGCCTCGATGCCGAACGTCGTTTATAGAGAGGTAGATAATCACCTGAATTGGCACGGCGTATGGCAATTATGGAAGATGCTTCGACATGAGACAAATGCCGTGATTGATTTGCAGGACGTTCCCCGTACGCGCGCATTGGATTTTCTAATGCGCCTGAGTGGAAAAAAGGTGACCCGTGTTCGCTATGGCCGTGTCCGCAAACATCTCATCACACTCTTTGGCATCAAGCGAGCTTCCTTGCCAAGTGAGTTTGAGCGTTATAGCGATGCTTTCCGGCGCGCCGGTTTAGAGACAGACTATAGTTTTGAAGCATTAAAAGTAAACCGCGAAGCCGCGACCGCCGTACACGACACGTTCGGCGACAAAGAAGGTCAGTGGGTCGGACTTGCGCCCTTTGCTAAGTCTCGGTCGAACATGTTGCCTTATCGCGTGACCAAAGATATTATCGAGCAGCTGACCCAACGCATAGATACTCGTGTTTTCCTCTTCGGAGCAGGCACCATCGAATGCGAGATGCTACGACAGTGGTCGAGTGTTTTTCCCCGCACAGTGAGCGTAGCTGGTCAGTTGAGTCTGGCAGAAGAATTAGAATTAATGCGTCAGTTAGATGTGATGATTTGCATGGATAGCGCCAACCAACATTTATCGAGTCTGGTAGGGTTAAGAGCCATCAGTGTATGGTGCGCGACGCATCCTATTATCGGTTTTATGGGTTGGAAGCAACGTCCTGAAGACATCATCCAACGCACAGACCTTCGGTGCCGCCCTTGTTCATGCCACGGCACCAACCATTGTCGCTACGGCAATTATGCCTGCCGACAAATAGAAGCAGAAACAATAATACAACGAATATATGAGTAAAATCATTTCATTAGCGAACCAAAAAGGAGGCGTAGGCAAAACTACGACCTCCATCAACTTATCCGCCGCATTGGCCAAAGAAGGCAAACGTGTTTTGCTTATCGATGCCGACCCGCAGGCAAACACTTCTTCCGGCTTGGGAGTAGAAATCCGTGAGTTGGACAGCACTATTTATGAATGTCTGGTCAACGGCATTGATCCTCACACGGCTATCATGCCAACCAGTACAGCCGGTTTGCATCTCATCCCAAGCCATATTGACTTGGTGGGTGCGGAGATAGAGATGCTTAATCTTGAGCATCGCGAGACGCTGCTTAAACGGGTCATAGAAAAAGTGCGCGACGATTATGACTACATTCTGATAGACTGCAGTCCGTCATTAGGCTTGATTACCATCAATGCCCTGACCGCCAGCGATAGCGTTATTATCCCTGTGCAGTGCGAGTTCTTTGCTCTGGAAGGTATTGCCAAATTACTCAATACCATTAAGATTATCAAGTCCAAACTGAACCCGGCATTGAAGATAGAAGGTTTCCTGCTGACGATGTTTGATAACCGTCTGCGTTTGAGCAATCAGGTTTATGAGGAAGTCAAACGTCATTTTGGCGATTTGGTTTTCAATACCGTTATCGCCCGCAATGTACGTTTGAGCGAGGCTCCATCACACGGCATTTCCGTGCTGGATTACGACCCGCAGTCAAAGGGAGCTCAGAATTATATGGCCTTGGCCAAAGAACTTATTGCACGAAATTAATACCCATATGAAAAAAATGACAGGACTTGGGCGAGGCTTGGATGCGCTGATAGACACCTCGCATGTAGATACCAATGGTAGCAGTTCTATTTCCGAAATTGAACTGAGTAAGATTGTCGCTAATCCGGACCAGCCCCGCCGCACATTTGATGAAGAGGCTCTACAGGAATTGTCGGATTCCATCCGTGAGCACGGTGTAATCTCTCCCATCACACTACGTGATAATGGTGACGGGAGTTATATGATTATTGCCGGTGAGCGCCGTTTCCGTGCCAGCAAGTTAGCCGGTTTGGATTGTATACCGGCTTATATTCGCACCGCACAAGACGAGCAGGTGATGGAATGGTCGTTGATTGAGAATATCCAGCGAGAGGACTTGGACGCTATTGAAATTGCTTTGGCGTACCAGCGGCTGATGGACGAATATAATTTGACACAGGAACGTATGTCTGAGCGCGTAGGCAAGAAGCGCGCAACCGTGGCTAATTATCTGCGCTTACTTAAACTGCCGGCAGAGATACAAGTGGGCATCAAGGAGAAAAAGATTGACATGGGACACGCCCGCGCTATCTTAGGTTCCCCTTCTGCCGAGCGGCAGTTGGAACTTTACCAGCGTATTTTGCGCGAAGGTCTTTCCGTGCGAAAAGTGGAAGCCTTAGCTCAAGAGAACAAAGCAGAGAAAAAGAGAAAGATTAAAGAAGACAACGAGAATCCGTATATTGATATTCAGCGCGTTCTATGTGAGCGCACAGGTTTGAATGTGAAGGTACAGGAAGGCAAAGTAGTGCTTACTTTTGCCAACTCGGACGAATTGAATGAGATAGTCAAAAGATTGAGTTGAGACGCCTGCTCTTCATAGTATTCATCTGCCTGTCTGTGCCGGTTGTTGCACAGCAAGACAGCATTCGCTACCAAGCACCGGACCCTATTAAGGCTGTTTGGTTAGGAGCTATCTTTCCCGGTGCCGGACAGATATACAACCGTTCCTACTGGAAACTGCCAATTGTATATAGTGCGTTTATGGGTTGCGGATATGCTATCTCATGGACACATAATCGCTATTCGAACTACAAGATTGCTTATCTGGACCTTTATAAGGACGTACAAGCCGGTACTGTAAGCGAAGATGCCAGCAAGAGTTATATTGCCGTTATTCCAGACGGATATGACTTGAATCGAGTCGGAGGGGCGAGCACGTGGATGAACACATTAAAAAACAGGCAAAGCACCTATCGACGCTATCGCGACTACTCCATCTTGGCAACGGTCATTGTATATGCCCTTTCTCTGATAGACGCCTATGTGGATGCACAGTTGTTTGACTATGACATTTCGCCCAATTTGAGTCTCAATATTGAACCTCAGATTTATTATGATTTACAGCACCAACGGAGTGCAGAAATTAAATTAGCAATACAGTTTTGAAAAAGAAATTATTCATATTCATCGCCCTCTGCTGCGCCGGTTGGACTGCCGCTCAGGAATCATTGGAACTTGTGCCGATTCAGTCAACAGACAGTTTGATAGCAGAAGACACCACGGCGATTGTTATGCCCTTTTATCAGTCATGGAGCGCTACAGAACTGCCAGAGAATGAGTTATCGTTCTTGGAATGGTCCTTGCGTTGGTTAGATACCACTGACTGCGTGGCCACGCACGACACCACCTCTCTTCCTGATTCCGTGTATAAGGCAAGGTTGCAAGCACTGCCATGCGTTATTGAATTGCCATACAACGAAAGTGTACGCGGATTCATTCTGAGATACGTTAAGCGAAGCCCTAAACAAGTGGCTCGCCTAATGCGAATGAGCGAGTATTACTTCCCTATTTTTGAAGAAGTCTTAGGTCGTTACCAGTTACCCTACGAATTGAAATACGTTCCGATTATTGAGTCCGCATTAAACCCCATGGCACGTTCCCATGCGGGTGCAGCCGGTCTTTGGCAGTTTATGCCTGCCACCGCCAAGTTATTTGGCCTGGAAGTCAACTCGTTGGTGGACGAGCGGATGGATCCTATCAAATCCACAGAGGCCGCGTGCCGTTTCTTGAGTAGCATGTATGCTATTTATCATGACTGGAATCTGGTTATTGCCGCCTATAACTGCGGTAGCGGAAATGTGAACAAAGCTATTCGCCGTGCAGGGGGGAAACGCGATTTCTGGTCAATCTACCCCTTCCTGCCTCGCGAAACTCGCAATTATGTACCCATTTTCATTGCTGCCAACTACGCGATGAACTACGGTCAGGAACACGGGATATGCAAAGCGCCGATAGAAAAGACGATGTTAACAGATACTATCCGCACGACTCAGCGCCTGCATCTACAGCAAGTAAGTGAGAATTTGGGCATTGAAATGGAGGAACTGCGGCGACTCAATCCGCAATATTCACGGGATATATTGCCCGGCGGTAGTGCATATACTCTTTGTCTGCCAGCAGAAAAAGTGGGACTCTTCATTGACCAGCAAGACAGCATTATGGCCTACAAGGCGGATAGTTTGATTAATAATCGAAGGGCGGAGATAGACTTAGCTAAAGTGACGTCGATTACAGGTGCCTATCGCGTGAACGGCGTAACATACTACACCATTAAAAACGGTGATAGTTTGAGTGGCATTGCAAAGAAATTTCACTGTACCGTGAAACAACTCAAGCAATGGAACGGACTTAAGAGCGATACTATTCGTGCAGGCAAAAAACTCAAAATATGCAAGTAATGGCCGAAACAGAAAAACTATATTACTCGCTTCGCGAAACAGAGAAAGAGACCGGTATTCCGGCTTCTACGTTGCGCTATTGGGAGAAAGAGTTCGATGAATTACAACCACGCAAAGACGGCCATGGCAATCGATATTACACCCGTGACGACCAAGAGATTATCAAGCGGATTAAGTATATCCGTGATGAACTGAAAATCACTCGCATAGAGGCTATTCGCAAGGAACTCCGCATGAATGAAAAACACTCGGACGAGCGCCAATCGGCCTTGGAAATCTTGCTGCGCGTCAAAGAAGAATTATGTGAAATACGCAAAATGATTAAATAATGAAGATTAATTGGAAGCAAATAGCCCCTTATCTGGTGGCAGTAGTAGTGTTCTTGGCATTTGCTGCAATTTATTGCAGTCCTGTGTTAGAAGGGAAAGTCCTAAACGCAGGTGATACAAAAACATGGATGGGAGCTGCGAATGAGGCATTAGAATATAATGCTCAACATAGTGATGGCACGTGGTGGACCAACTCCCAATTCGGAGGAATGCCGACATTCCAAATAACAGGGAAACTAACTTCTAGCCGTACCGCATCATGGTGGGTTACATTATCAAAGAATGTTCTTAGCGTACCCATCGCCATAATATTTCTTTATTTCTTAGGTTATTTTTTGATGTTGATTTGCTTTGGCGTCAATCCTTGGTTGAGTATTATTGGTGGTTTTGCAATAGGATTAAGCAGTTATTTCTTTCTCATTATCCCAGCCGGGCATATCACGAAAGCTTATGCCATTGGTGCTTTAGCCCCTATTATAGGAGGTGTATACGCGACCTTCCAAAAGAAGTATTGGCTGGGTATTCCGATGATTCTTATTTTTGGACCTTATGGTATTTTGCTACACCCGCAAATGACTTATTATATGGCGATGTTGATTGGTGTGTTAGCAATTGCAGGTATCATTCAGAAATGCATAAATAGAGATTGGCAGAGCCTTTGGGTGACTATCGGTATCTTAGTTCTGTGTTTAGGCTTAATCTATGGCACTCGCCTAACCAGCATGCAGATGAATCAATCATATCTTAAGGAAACGATGCGTGGTGGTCATAGCGAGTTAACAAAACAGGCACAAGGCAAACCAGCAGAGGGGCTTGATATCAAATATGCAACCGACTGGAGTTACGGCAAAGCAGAGACATTGACCTTATTGATACCAAACTTCATGGGTGGCGCCAGCGGATATAATGTGGGTGAAAAATCTGTATTATATGATGAATTGGTCAAAGCACGTGTACCTAAGAGTTCTGCCAAGCAATTCTGTCAAGGTGCTCCGACATATTGGGGAGAAAAGATGTTTACCAGTGGAGCAGTATACGTGGGAGCAATTATCTGTTTCTTATTCGTATTAGGACTAATCATTGTCCCCGGACCTTATAAATGGGGATTGCTATTCGCAACTATTGCTTCTATCCTTTTAGCATGGGGTAAAAATTTTATGCCCTTAACAGAGTTGTTCTTCAACTATTTCCCCATGTATAATAAGTTCCGCGCAGTTGAATCCATACTCGTAGTAGCGGAAGTGACTATCCCATTATTGGGTTTCTTGGGACTTCAGAAATTGTGGGAAGCGGAAGAGGAAAAATCCAAATACAGTAACTCCATACTGAGTGCGGGAGGAATTACAGCCGGCATATGCCTGCTCATCGCTCTCTTTGGCGGGATTATGTTTAATTTCACCTCCAGTTTTGATAACCAGTGGAAAGGACAAGTGGGGAATGATATCTACCAAATGATTATCGACCAACGTATCGCTATGATGAAAAGCGATGCCTGGCGCTCGTTCGGATTAATAGTTGCTGCTACTATTGCCGTTTGGCTCTACGCAAAAGACAAACTCAAGAGCGGGTACGCTTTAGGCATCTTGGCCACATTATTATTGGTAGACTTGGTGCCTGTTGATCGTCGTTTCTTCGGCAGCAAAGATTTTATTAGCAAAAAAGACAACAATAGCTATTTTGCCATTCAACCATGGGAGGAAGAGATTTTGCAAGACAAGAGTCTGGATTATCGGGTGCTGAACCTCAACACCAATACATTTAATGATTCACGAACCAGTTATCGGTTGAAATCGATTGGCGGGTATAGCGCCGTTAAGTTGCGTCGCTATCAAGATTTGATTGACGAGCATATCAGCAAGATGAATTGGAATGTACTGAATATGCTGAATACTAAATATATCGTCTCACAACGTGGCGTGGTACAAAATCCCGATGCGATGGGTAATGCATGGTTTGTTGAGAATGTACAATTTGTCCCGACTCCGGATGATGAGAGCGCAGCACTGAATACATTGGATTTGCGCACGACGGCCGTTTCCGATCAAAAATTCCGCGAGGCACTCACCTGCAAAGGAACGCCGAACGCAGAAGACTGTATTGAGATGACAAAATATGAACCTAACGAACTGAGCTACCATGCAAAAAATCAAGAAGATCGTATAACTGTCTTCTCCGAGATTTATTATCCGGAAGGATGGCACCTGTTTATAGACGGCAAAGAGGCTTCTATAGGACGCGTTAATTATATATTGCGTGCAGCAGTTATTCCCGCAGGCGAGCATTTGATTGAGATGAAGTTCAAACCCGGTATATTAGAATGGGATTGGATTTGTACCTCCTTGGTCGTCTTATCCATGCTGATCAGTCTCGGCTGTCTTATCTGGCCGTTACGGCAGCAAAATAGTCCACAAAAGAAGTAACCAACGCTTTCTTGAAATAGACCCAACAAAGCGTCAACCGGTATTTTGAGAGCAGGTTTCTATTTCTTGCATACCGGATTAAATCGGCAAAAACGCGCAGTTTTTGCCGATAGCGTTTTTTGTTCTTTTGATGGCTAATAGAGGTGGGATAGATAATGTAGTGATAAAACCTTTCTTTCGTCTGTACCACATTATTCGTCTGCATAACAGCAGCAGCGATAAAGAAACTATCTTCTGCTGACGAATAAGCCGGAAATGTGATTTGATTATCAAGCAAGAACGAACGCTTGAATAAATAAGTCCATAGATAAGCTACATATTGCGCCATATAGGAATGGGAAGTACGATAGACCGGATTATTTATCTGTGCTATGCTTTCATTTTTATGCACATACGCATTAGCGATACCTATATCTGCGTTTTTTTTCAGACATAAGTTATAGAATTTTTCACACATTTCCGGTTCGACCCAATCATCCGCATCTACAAAAGCCACATATTCTCCCGACGCATGTTTAAGTCCCTCATTTCTGGCTACTCCAGGACCGCCATTCTGAGGCATTGAGTATATATGCCAGAAAGTTTGGAGTTGAAATTTTTGTATAAAGTTTCGGGCAATAGACACGGAGTCATCTTCGCCATGATCATCAATAATTAGCACCTCTATATCCTTTAAAGTCTGTTTTCGTATGCTTTCTAAGCATTGGCTCAAATAAGATGCCACATTATAAACCGGTATGATGATTGATATTTTTGTCATAGATTCTTAAGAACTTCTTGAATTCTATCAATAAATGTATTACCTTTAATAGCTGCTACATATTTTGTATATGGTATTTCTGGGGATTGTAATGCCCTCTGCAACAAGGATATCATTTCTTCTTCAGTATTATATAAATCTATTACATCTCCAAAATGTTCCTGAATATATGGGTTTCTATCACATATCTCATGCGCACCGGAAGCTAATATTTCATAGACCTTGGGGTTTGCTCCATTTTTTTGTTGCTCTACATGTATATTAAGGACGACACGTGCTTGATTATATAACAAGTTCAATTCCTTTGCAGATGCATTTGTATTGGTGTATATGTCTCGATGTTCACGGAAAAGCCAAGCAAAAAATCCTTTTTCTATAATCTTATATCTCCCCACAAAACATATTCGCTTATTAGGGAAATGATTTATTACAGATTTTAAGAGACGTTTCCTTCTTTCCGAACTCCAAATTTCGCCCGCAAAGACTATATCATATTTTTTATCAATTCCATCAATGGGGAAGTACAGTGATGTGTCTACCGCTTGTGACAAAAAGAAAGCCTTTATATTATAATTCGCCAAAAAAGAGATATCTTGTTGCTCATAACAATATACCACATCTGCTGATTTCAAATTCTCTGTCACATACGGCATTCTTGTGATAGAATCATACATCCATACGACAATCTTTGAACAGTCATGCATATATGTCATGGCATTCAAAGACAAATTATCTCCATTTAATATGAATACCAAGTCTGGTTTGATCAAATCAAAACGTCTAAGAATATATGAATCATATTTGCTGCGTGAATTTTGCTTGAGACATAACTTATTTCGTGAAAATTTATATTGGAGTTTTGCATATAACGTATATGGGTGTATGGGAGTACTATACGACTCCACATAAGTATCCCACCCCAATGTCTGGAAAGCGTGTGCCACGCAATCATTGAAGTAGTGATAATCAGCCCCTATTATTAATACACGCTTCATTCTTTTTCTAAATTTACTCTCTTAATAAAACTTCACCAAATTCATATCTAAGATTTGTTCCCTTTTCTCTGGAGGAGGTACTTTCATGTAGTCACCATATATACCTGTTAAATGTTCATGCCAATTTCCCGGAGCAAAAAACATATGTCCCTCAAATTCTATTTCTGTCAATGGAAATATATTGGAGGCTTTATAAATTGCTCTTGGATGAGAATCCCATCGCGTTAATTGCTGACTATTTGTTTTCTTTCCCAACCATTCTATAAATTCCTTCGCAGCCCATGTAAAAGGATAAATCATATATGCTATGACTTTATTTACACTTTTTCTGATAGATGAATTATATTCTACATCTCCATAATGATTCTTTTCATGGTAGGCTCTACGGAAAAGGGAATCAACCAAATTCCGAAACCGGTGAGACACATAGGGAGTATATCGAAATATATCAAGCCAGAGTCCCTGTTGCTTTAATTTTGCAAAACGTGGGTAATAACAATATGATTTTGTATCTCTTACCCTGCCATAATAAAAAAAAGCATATGGGTCTGTTGTCGTATCCTGAAAAACGAACTGTTCCGGTAATTCTTTTATTAATGCACAACGGAGTCTTTTGTAATCTTTCTCCATGACTGCTATATCTATGTCATCATCCCATGGAATAAAACCACCGTGACGGACTGCCCCCAACAATGTTCCGTATTCAATCCAATATGGGATTTCATTTTTTCGACATATCGTATCTACCGCTATCAACATATCCAACAATCTTAATTGGACTTTTCGAAGAACTGAGCCTTCCGGATTATATTTCGAAAAATCTTCTTTCATATTTGAACGCCCGAATCTCTATTTATCTGTATAATTTTAATTCCCCAATCCAATACTTTATCTATTGTGGGTGTTTCGATATCATACTTGACTGTTAAATCTTTTATTAGCTGTAAGCCATACGGAAAATCTTCCGTAAAATAGCGGCTGGTAAAGTCCGGCATATATTCTCCGTCTGCCTGTTTCATGGGGGCAAAAATTCCTTTAAATGCTTTTATTGAACACAGTTTTTGTGTCAGTTCTTGTGCATTGACCGATTCATAATATGTCAAAACATCCGGGATATGGGCATCATACCGTTTGCATAGTTGCTGAAATTCGCGATCCATTGATATGTATAATTCCGAAGATTTATCATCCCATTGTTCATAGAACAATATTGGTTCGGAATAGAGTTCTTTCTCATGATTGTTCCATAAAGAATATAAGCGTGATGTGTGTAATAATGGATTGCTATTTGAAAGAATAGCCTCCCACTTATTATCAAGTTTATAGACAGGGGTCATTAACCAATCCGACCATAATCCTATAAAACCATCCCTAATATTTTCTGCAGCCATCAAGAGTTCTTTTTTATAGCCCAATAAGTCCGCTGTTTTTCCATACTCGCGGACTCTCGCAATGAAAGGCACTCTTTGAAAGCCGAATAAAGGAGCATCGGAACCTAATATTTCTTCTGCATTTTGGAAGAATCCGGTGCTGGAAACCACACTTCCAACAGTTTTCCCCTGCGCAAAAGGACGGATTTTCAAGAGTGTTTCTCTTATCAAATATCCCGGCAAGCAAAACAATATTATATCGCTCTCGGGTATAACATCCGCAGCATTGCCGGTTGCCTTATTTATCGCCGTATTATATATTTTTCCTGCTGCATCTATAGCACATACGGAGCCCTTCCAAGCCTCAGGATGACCTGTTAAAATATTTATCTTTAAGTCATTATGACTACCTAAAACAGCAGCCATCACATGCCCTAAAGATCCTCCGCCACAGATACAAATAGTTTTCATAATCGCTTTAGAGCATCTATCAATCGGTTGTTATCCTCGGTATCGCGGACAGCGAGACGGATATATGGTGCACCGCATTTGTTTGTGCAATCCTTAATGAGTATTTTATATTCGCGTAAGAGTTCAACTGCCAATCCACGCGGACTATGTGCGGGTTTCACTTCGCAGAGTACATAGTTTGCTTCGGATGGTAGGACACGCAAATATGGAATTGACTTCAACTCTGCCACAAAACGGGTACGTTCGGCGCGGAACTGATTCATTGCTTGCTTATAGGGTTTCTCGTATTTGCCCAATATCTGCATGAAGAACTCGCCAAAAGAGTTGATGTTCCAAATACTGAGTTTGGAATGCACCTCTGCCATCAGTCGGGTATTTGCTGTAGCCATTATTCCCAACCGCAATCCCGGCACGCCGTAAGATTTGGAGATACTCTTCATCACTATCAGGTTGGTATGCGACTCAAGCACCTCATTTGTAATATATGTCGGGTGTTCCGTAGAGAAATCAATGAAACTCTCATCAATAATCAGCTTGATTTGTTTCGATTGACACCATTCCGCCAAGCGAATGCAATCTGCATATGAGATATAGTTACCCGAAGGATTATCAGGATTGACAAGGACTAAATTCGCTATCTCTTTGTCAGCAAAATAAGTCATTATATCATCTGCCGAATAACTGTAATCAGGTGCTTTGGTTTGATAGACTACCTCTCTGCCTTGCTCCAAACGGTTCGGATACTCCTCAAAAGTCGGGCGAATAACTCCAACTTTGCCCTGCATTGTGGACATGAGTGCATTTATCAACTCAGCTGCTCCGTTTCCGACGGTGATATATTGCCGCTCTACATTGAAATTCTTAGCTGCCAATAAGTCATTCACACGCTGTCCTGACGGATATTCCGTTAGAAGGCGTTGGAAACTTGCTGCCAACTCATCCCGCAAGCGTTGGTTCGGGAAATAGGGGTTGACCAGATAGCAGAAATCCAGCATATGAGGATACCGCCAATAACCTCCGTAGCGCGAACAAAGCAAATCATACTGCTTGTCCGTAAATATTGATTCCGCAATATCCAAATCCTGAACATCATCTATTTCATACCATTGTTCGCCTTCAAGTGGAAGTGCTCTCATGCCGGAATTATCAAGCATCGTAATGACACGGAGAACCTGCTCATAATATTCGTTATTTCCCATCGCCTGACTGTAAGCCTCCAAGAACGGGACATACATGTGTTGCGAGAAGGGTTGTGAGAACTTATATACGTTTACCGTCTTGTAATACTGCGGTATTTCTTCATAGCGGAACCGGCTATTAGGAATGAAGCGAAGGATGCGGTTTTCATCATCAAGCGTAACAACAGTTCCATCCATCCAACTCTCGTACTTATCTACTAACGCCAAGTCCGGATATGGATGATTGACCAGCTTGGTCAATACAGCATCCTCCATGATAATATCCGACTCTAACAAAAGTGTGTCTTGCTCACACATATAATCTTTAGCTAGATAAAGTGAGTAGATATTATTGGTCTTGTCATAAATGGGGTTTTCCACAAAGTACAATGGCGTCTTTGTATCTATGGTTGCCAAATAGTCTTTCAATTCTTGTGCTTTGTAGCCGATAACCAAGACTACTTTATCCAAATTCAATTTATCCAATTGATGCAGGAGGCGCTCAATGAGTGTTACTCCACCCACTTTAACCATACACTTGGTATTATCTTGGGTGTACTTACCCAAGCGTTTACCCATTCCTGCTGCTAATATGATTGCTTGCATAATTTTTTATTTTAATGATAAAACCTGGTACCGGGAAGGCAGGAGAAGGAGTCTATGACGCCTGCGACCCTCTTCTTGTCGTCCACCACAACAAGCGTGTGGATAGAGTGATGGTTCATTTTCTCACCTGCCTCAACTATCTTTGCGTCTTTGTTTATTGTCTTCGGGTTCTTGGACATGATAGCGGACACCGGTGTTGCGAAGAAATCTTGTCCGAGTCGCTGCATCGCCCGGCGAATATCGCCGTCAGTAATTATCCCTGCAAGGTTGGCATTCTCCACCACTATTCCTATTCCCAGCGTTCCTTTGGTAACAATCTCTATCGCCTCGTTCATTGGCATTTGAGGGCTGAGGAACGGCAGGTTCTCTGTGAACATCACATCTTCCACTTTTGCCAACAGTTTACGCCCGAGGTCACCCCCCGGATGCAATTTGGCGAAGTCAGAAGGTTGGAAGTGTTTGGCCTCCATCAATGCACAAGCAAGTGCGTCGCCAAGTGCCAGCGTCGCGATAGTTGAGGCAGTAGGGATGAGATTCAAGGGATCGGCTTCGCGTTGGACGGATATATTGAGATGGATATCCGAATAGCGTGCGAGGAGCGAATCATCATGTCCGGAGATACCTATAATGGTAATCTGTTTGGCATGAATAATCGGCAGGAAACGCAGTAGTTCTTCCGTTGCACCGGAATAAGAGATGGCGAGTACCAAATCTTCCTTGGAGAGCATCCCCAGATCTCCGTGATAAGCGTCAAGCGGATTCAAGAAGAAAGCCGGTGTGCCGGTAGAAGCCAGTGTGGCTGCAATCTTTGAACCGATGTGTCCGGACTTACCGACTCCCGTCACTACTATTTTCCCTTTGCATTCACGGATTGCATTCACGACGCAGAGGAAATTATCTCCCAAACGTGGGATAAGCGATTCAATGGTTGCCGCTTCGCATTGCAGGCACTCTTGAGCGCGTTGAATAATAATATTCGGTTCTATCATAAGTCTTCTTTAAACGTTATTTTGCGATTACTCTCATCGCCGGGAACAATGTATATCGATGTGCCCGGCAGGTATTTATGAACTATTCCCGCATCGTCTGTCGCGATGATATTTCCTAAAGCGATGGCTTTTTCATAAGCCTTTTGAATGGTATTCAGATGAAAAGCTTGCGGCGTTTGGGCACGCATAACGGTAGCTCTGTCGGGTATCGATTTGACATTTGCCATTTGACATTTGTCATTTTTGTCCACTATATAAACAGTATCTGTCACGGGGACTGCGACAGTGACCGCGTCGTGCGTTTGCAGGGCATCCGCGATATTGGCAATGATGGTCTGCGAGACAAAAGGTCTGGCAGCGTCATGCAACCAAAGGGAGACATTACTTAGGTCCGTGTATTCCTTTATCGCGTTATAAGAAGACTCCCATCTTTCGGCTCCTCCGGGAATGACTTTTTTGAGTTTCTGCCAAGGGTTGTTTTGGCATAATTTTTGTAGTGTATTTATATGGTCCGGATGCATGACCACAGCGATCTCATCTATGGATGGCGCGGTTTCGAAGGCGTCGATTGTATGCTCTAAAACGGAGCGTCCGTCCTCGAGCGGAAGAAGTTGCTTCGGAGTTCTTCCTCCTACTCTACTTCCGATACCCCCGGCTAATATGATGGCGATGTTGTACATTTTCTTTTTTAGAGGTCAATTCTTGTCCTTTTCTCATTATCTTCTCATCCTAACCACCCAGTAATCACCCAGTAATCACCCCGTAATCACCCCCTTTAAATTGGTTTTCAGTTCGTAGTTGATAGGTTATTTGTCCGTTTTGGCGGTGTTTGATTCGAGGGTGTTTGGTTGGATGATATTTGGTTGGCAAGTATCCAATCTGCTATTTCACGGATGGCTCCCTGCCCCCCCAGAGTGTCGAGGATGTGTATGTCATTTTTTGCACCTCCGGCGCGTACGATGTTTTTCACTTCGGGTCTGGCGTTCGGCGGGCAGCATGGATATCCCACCTCGCGGAGGAGCTCCATGTCGTTGATGTCATCTCCTACGTAGCAGACTTCATCGAGAGTGATTCCGAGTTGAGCACAGATCTCGCGAGCCGCCTCCAGTTTGGTCATAGGGGGAAGCTCGGTGCTTACGCTCTGAGAGGCAGGCGAAGAAAAATCATACCGGGTAACGGACTTTCCGACCTTGGAGCCGACACCGAGATATAGGTATCGGAGTTTGAGTTTCTCTGCGCGCGCTTTGACAATGGGCGATTGCTCGGATGTCAGTATGCCGCAAGGGATACCTGCCTGCTGGAGGCAGACCATGCCCATGCCGTCATAGACACAGAAACGCTTGAGATGCTCGCCTTCGGCGGAGTAATACATTCCTCCGTCCGTAAGACAACCGTCCACATCCGTTAAAAAAAGCCGGACTTTATTTACCAATTGGTTATTTACCATTTGTACATTTATTTGTCATTTGCCAATTTATGGTCAAAATATTCGATCGTTTTGGTGAGTCCTTCACGTAACTGAACCGTCGGTTCCCATCCCAAGATGGTTTTTGCTTTGTCAATAACCGGCTGACGCTGCGTCGGGTCATCAGAAGGCAGCGGTTCATATATGATTTTCGATTTGGAGCCTGTTAGCTCGATGACCAGTTCGGCGAGTTGCTTGATGGTGAACTCATGCGGGTTACCAAGGTTGATCGGTCCGGTGATTTCATCGGGCGTTGCCATCATGGCAATCATACCGCGGATGAGGTCGTCGCAGTAACAGAACGAGCGTGTCTGCGAGCCGTCGCCGTAGATGGTGATGTCGTGGTTTTTAAGCGCCTGAACAATGAAATTCGACACAACGCGTCCGTCGTTGGGGTGCATGTTCGGTCCGTAAGTATTGAAAATACGGATGACTTTGATGCGCACGTTGTTCTGGCGGTGGTAATCAAAGAAGAGCGTCTCCGCGCAGCGCTTGCCTTCATCGTAGCATGAACGGATGCCTATAGGGTTAACGTTTCCCCAGTATTCTTCGGGTTGCGGGTGAACATGCGGGTCTCCGTACACCTCACTGGTTGAAGCCTGCAGGATTTTTGCCCCCGTTCTTTTAGCGACGCCCAACATGTTTATCGCTCCCATGATAGAGGTCTGTATCGTCTTGATGGGGTCATACTGGTAATGAATAGGCGACGCCGGGCAAGCGAGGTTGTAAATTTCATCCACCTCCACGTGCGCGGGCATCGTGACGTCATGACGATAGAGTTCAAAATAAGGGTTGTCCAGCAGATGAATGATATTCGACTTGCTACCCGTAAAATAATTGTCCATGCAGATGACCTCGTTGCCCTGCTTGAGCAAAGCTTCGCACAAATGCGAGCCAAGGAATCCTGCACCGCCTGTAACTAAGATTTTTTTCATATCTATTTATTTATATAATTCTTCTTGTTTGGCTTTGCGCGCTTTGTGTGTGATGCATTCGCCGAGAAATCCTGTTCCGTATCCGAAGAGTTGCATATACGCTGCCACGATAGACAAGAGCGCAATCTTTATCGACTTATTTTTGACCAGTGACTCGATGAAAAGCCCCAAAATATAGATTCCGATGGGCAACAGGAACCATGGCGACCAAAACGCCAAAAGGACGAGTGCTATGTTTCCAAGCACGAAGGCCGCGGGTAAGAGGTGCACAATTTTGAGCGAGCCGGGATGGATTTCGCCCAGCAGTACACGTCCTTTGCCGAACGTATTCACCTGGCGGAAGAACTTACGCAGGTCCACGCGGCGCTTATGATACACATACGCCTCGGGAATAAGGGTTGTCTTGAATCCCGCCTGCTGAATACGGATGGACAAGTCGATATCTTCGCCAATCATATTTTTGTATCCGCCTACCGTCTCAAAGCACTTGCGCGAAATGCCCATATTAAAGGAACGTGGCGAGAACTTCGCTTTGTTCTTCGTTGCTCCTCTGATTCCGCCAGTCGTCATGAAGGATGTCATGGAATAATTGATGGCTTTCTGAACATCGGAGAAAGATGCATCCGCAGCATCGGGTCCTCCATAACAATCGACGGGATTCTTCTTCAACTCTGCACGCACAGTAGCGATGTAATGCGGGGGAACGATAACATCGGAGTCGTAAATGACAAACCAGTCTCCGGAGGCGCGTTCCATACCGAAATTACGCGTTTCGCTGCGACCGGAATTAGGTTTGAAATAATAGTGCAAATCGAGTTGTTCCTCATATTTGCGGCATATTTCATCGCATGGGATTGTCGAGCCATCTTCAATGACCAGCACTTCGAATCCCTTATCCGTTTGGCGGGTTAGCGACGCCAAGAGTTCGTCCACCTCGTCCGGGCGGTTGAAGACAGGTATTATGATTGAAAAGCGTTCCATCCTTGTGCTTTGAGTGCTATTTCTTCTCCGTTACGGCCGATAAGGTTGCAGCCGTGTTCGGGTTTGGTGATATGACCGATGATATACAAATCGTCGATGGGGATGAGCTTCTCATAGTCGTCGAGCGAACAAGTGAAGAGGAGTTCGTAGTCTTCGCCGCCGTTGAGGACACAGGTAACGATATTCAGATTCATCTCTTCCGCGAGCGCGGCAGCCTCATAATCGATGGGCAGTTTGTCCTCATAGATGCAGCAGCCGACGTTGGATTGCGAACAAATATGCAGCAGTTCTGAGGACAGTCCGTCCGAAATATCCATCATCGCCGTGGGCTTGACGCCGGCTTTGCGAAGAGCCTCCAAAATGTCGCGTCGTGCTTCAGGTTTGAGTTGCCGCTCAAGGAGGTATTCTTTGCCGGCGAAATCCGGTTGCTCGGCGTTGGCGAGTCGCTCACGCTCAAGCAGTTGGAGCCCCATATAAGCCGTACCCAGGTTTCCGGAAACACAGATAAGGTCATTCAGTTTGGCGCCGTCCCGATAAACAATCTCCTTGGCTGCCGCCGTTCCGAGACAAGTAATGGAGATGGTTAGACCTGTCATAGACGAGCAGGTATCTCCGCCTACGAGGTCCACATTATAGCGTTCGCACGCCAAGCGAATACCTGAATAAAGGGCCTCGATATCTTCGACACTGAAACGCCTGCTGATTCCCAACGAGACGGTAATCTGCGTAGGCGTACCATTCATCGCGTATATGTCCGAGAAATTGACCACGGCCGCTTTGTAACCGAGGTGTTTGAGCGGCACATATTCGAGGTTAAAATGAATTCCTTCGAGGAGCATGTCTGTGGTCATAAGCACTTTTTTGCTGCCGAAATCCATGACGGCGCAGTCATCACCCACCGCTTTTTTTGTCGAGGGCTGGTGCGGCTGCAAGTCTTTCGTCAACCGCTTAATCAGACCGAACTCGCCAAGTGTAGAAATCTCCGTTCTTTCCATAACAAACCAAAATTAGCGTGCAAAAGTAGTAAAAATTTTGCATACATGCAAATTTTTGAGAGATTTTTCTTCTGAAAAGTTGTCAGAACCCCGACGAGACACAGAAATGCATTGTTTTTTGTGTGTCAGGATGCGGAAATACGATTTCCGCCGCGTGCAGCAGTAACCTTTGGTTAAGGCGGTTGTTTTCTATGCAATTTTGTCCGTATAAACGGTCACCGACGATAGGTGCATTCAGTCCTTCCGGATGGGCGGCATGCACACGCAATTGGTGCGTACGACCAGTAAGCGGAAAAAGGTCCACGCGTATCGTTCCATCAGGGCGTTTTTCGCAGATCTTATAACGAGTGACGGCCGTTTTGCCATGCGTTGGATTGACCATTTGCCTTGGCCGGTCGTAGGGATTGGGCAGCAGAGGTAATGAGATCAGTCCTTCCTTGGGTCTGTCGGAAGGTGTTTCACTGCTCACGCAGACTGCTTCGTAGCGCTTGAAAACGTCACGGCGCTGGAAATAAGACTGAAGGATTTTGTAGGTCTCGGGGGTCTTTGCCAAAACTAACAAACCGCTGGTGTCCTGATCGAGACGATGGACCGCCTGAACATAGGCATTTTGTCGTTGTTTCGAGAGGTAAGAAGATGCAGATAATTCATCCGTTTTTCCCGGAACCGAAAGCAGTCCAGACGGCTTATCAATGACTATAATATAGTCATCTTCGTATAAAAGATGTATGTCCGTGCATAATTTTTGCGCGTGCTGCAGCTGCGGTTCCTGGTCCATCTCAATGCCTTGCAACATATGTTTCAAAATAGGTCTGCAGCGTCCCGAACAGGGTGCATAAAACGTGCCTTCTTTCCGTATTTCCGTTTTGGGCGACGCACCCACCCAAAATTCCGCCAAAGCGACAGGATGCAGACCTTGCATCAAGGCGTATTGCAGCAGTTTTGGTGCGCAACATTCCCCGGCACCGGAAGGTGGTATTATGTCTCTGATTTTCTGCGCATTAGACTTCGAGTTCGAGAACCATATTTCTGCCGGTACAATGGGTTTCTCGCCGGCAAAAATATCCAGTAAATTTTTACTTTCACCTTTACCGTTTATCAGGTTATATTGTGCAAACAGCAACTTCTGCAGTCGTTGCGATTCCTGTTTGGATTTGCCAATCGGCGGCGTTTCCATCGCATATACCGGCGGAACAAAGCCTTCGTGCTCATAACTGCCGTCCAACTGCGCAGAAAAAGCAGCCAAACATGTCTCTTGACACACCAGCACACCGAACATTTTTCCCACCCGATGTAACTCACTCTCCGGGTGCATATCCATGTAGGCATGCATTTTGGCGATTACCTCCTTAGCAGCATTTTGCGCCAAGGGGTGCGGAGGTAAGACAAAAGGAGATGTCATGGTGTTTTTAATATAAAATTCGCTGCAAAGGTACAATATTTTCTTCGCATACGCAAAAAAAGTTATTTATTTCTTGCACATGTGCAATTTTTGTTGTACCTTTGCGCCGCTTTTTATGTGCACATACGCGAACTATGATTGAATATATAAAAGGAAAACTGACTGAATTGCTGCCGACGGAGGCGATAGTAGAGGCTGCCGGTGTGGGTTATTCTTTAGCCATCACACTGCCGACCTACTCCGCGCTGGTAGGAAGTGAAGAGAAAGAAGTGAAGTTGTACGTTACGGAGATTATCCGTGAGGACGAGCACACTATTTATGGTTTTTTTGACCGTGCGGAACGCAAACTGTTCGAAATGCTGATGACCGTCAGCGGTGTCGGAGCTGCGACGGCGCGGATGATCATGTCCGCCTTCACGGCAGAGGAGTTACGTATTATCATCGCGACGGGCAACGCCAAAGCGATGGCAAAAGTGAAAGGTCTGGGTCCTAAAACCGCCCAACGTATTATCGTGGACCTCAAAGACAAAGCCATCAAGTTGGATTTGGGCGTTGACCCGACAGAACTGCCGATGACCTTTGAAGAAGAAGAAAACGGTACGCGCGCGGAGGCTATCAGTGCGCTGACGATGCTTGGTTTCCCTGCTGCTTCCAGCGGTAAAGCTGTGGATAAAATTCTCAAAACAGAACCAACGCTGAAAGTGGAAGGCGTGATACGCAAAGCGTTGACCATGTTGTAATTTGAAGAAACTGCTGTACATATTACTGCTGTTTACACTGGCATTCGTGTCCGTGCCATCGATGTATGCACAAAAGACACTCAAGCAGTTAATCGCAGAAGAGAAAGCAGCGAAAGAGGCGGAGAAAGCAGCCAGAGCTGCTAATGATGCGACGAAGTCGCCTACTGATACGAGCCGAGGCTCGTCTAATGCTGCGAACAAAGGCTCGCTTGCCGGACAGACGCCAGAGGACGTGGCGGATTATGTAACGGAGACAGATAGCGCCATCTGGGCTCCAACGAACGTGAAGCAACTCGGCGCGCAGAACTATGGCGAATTAACACACCCGGTTTCGTCTTTGGACCTGGATGACCCGGCTAACGTAACTACGACAGTGGAGTATCAGCCGGAGACAGGCACATACATCATTCACACGCGCATTGGCGAGACGGACATTACCACGCCGTATATGCTGACGCAAGAGGAGTATAACCAATATGCTGAACGGCAGATTATGCACCGCTACTGGCAGCAGAAAATAGGCGAAGTGGAGCATAACAACGAAAAGAAATTCGATATTACGGACATGAAGTTCAACATCGGTCCGGCTGACAAAGTATTCGGTCCGGGCGGTGTGCAACTGAAGATGCAAGGTAGTGCGGAATTGCTTTTCGGCTTCAAGCACCAGTACATAGCCAATCCGTCTTTGACAATACGCGCGCGAAACAACAACATTTTCGATTTCGACGAGAAGATTCAAGCAAGTATTCAAGGTAAAGTGGGCCAGAAACTGAACTTCAACCTCAGTTATAATACCGAAGCTTCGTTCTCTTTTGACCAACAGAACCTCAAACTCAACTACAAAGGCGAAGAGGACGACATTATTCAGTCCATTGAGGCCGGTAATGTGACGATGGACTTGCCCAGTTCACTCATCCGTGGCAGCAAAGCTTTGTTCGGCATCAAGACAAACTTGAAGTTCGGCAAGCTGAAGATACAAGCATTGATTTCCCAGCAAAACAGCGAGGCCCAAACGGTGAGCAGTCAAGGCGGCGCGCAGATGACGAAATTCGACATTTCCGGCGATACCTACGATGAGAACCGCCACTTCTTCCTCTCGCATTTCTTCCGCGACCATTACGAGGAGGCGATGGCAACGGTGCCATACATCTCCAGCGGAGCACAGATCAATAAGATTGAGGTGTGGGTGACCAATAAGCGCGGTAATTACGATCAAGCACGTAATATTGTTGCCTTTACCGATATCGGTGAAAACGGCCGTCATACGCATAACACCTCTTGGGGCGGAGGTACCAATACACCGCCAGATAACAACGCTAATAGTCTCTACTCCACTGTTCGCACCACTCCTTTCCGTGATCTGCAGAACACCAGTACGGTGCTGGAAGGGCTGAATGGGATGGAAGGCGGTGTTGATTTTGAGAAGATCGAGTCCGCACGACTGCTCTCCAGCAGTGAATATACGCTCAATAGCGCATTGGGTTACATCTCTTTAAAAGCAGCGCTGAATCAAGACGAAGTCTTGGCTGTCGCCTATGAATACACCTATAACGGTCAAGTGCACCAAGTCGGAGAGTTCTCCACGGACGGCAGTGACGAGTTGCGCGCGCCGAATGCGTTGGCATTAAAAATGCTGAAGTCAAGCGCCAATGCTCCGGACAAGAAAAACCGCGGCACATGGGACCTGATGATGAAGAACATCTACTCCCTCGGCGCAACGAGTATTAACCAGGACAAGTTTGAGTTATACGTCACCTACCGCAACGACTCGGTGGGTACGGATATGCAGTACTTGACCGAAGGCCCGGTCAGCGTCAACGGAAAGCAGTTGATACGCGTGATGAATTTGGACCGCCTGGACCAGAAACATAATGCCAGTCCGGACGGACGGTTCGATTTTATCGAAGGATTGACTGTTTACGCCTCCAGCGGTAAGATTATTTTCCCTGTTCTGGAGCCGTTTGGAGAACACTTGGCGAAAGTGCTGGAATATGACCCGCGGTTAACCGCCAAGTATTGTTTCCCTGAGTTGTATGACTCCACACTTGTGGTGGCGCAGGAGTTAAGCGAGAAGAACAAATTCCGTTTGACCGGTAAATACAAAGGCACCAATAGCAGTGAGATTCGTCTGGGTGCAATGAATGTGCCGCGCGGATCTGTAACCGTCACCGCTGGTGGCGCCACCCTTATCGAGAACGTCGATTATACCGTTGATTACACGATGGGAACGGTGACTATTCTCAACACCTCCATTTTGGAGTCCGGAACAAATGTGGACGTCAAATTAGAGAACCAGAGCACTTTCTCAATGCAACGCAAGAGCCTTTTCGGCGCGCATTTGGAATACGAGTTCACCAAAGACCTGGTACTCGGCGGAACAATCATGCACTTGCGCGAGCGACCGCTTACCACCAAAGTGAACACGGGTTCCGAGCCATTAGCGAACACTATCTGGGGTATTAACGGCAGTTGGAAAACCGAGATGCAATGGCTGACGAACGCAATTGACAAGATTCCTTGGATCACCGCTACGGCGCCGTCCACGTTCTCCATCAATGCGGAGTTTGCGCACCTTATCCCCGGACATACTAATGACGTCGGCAGTGTCGGAACAGCATATATCGATGATTTTGAGAGCACTACGACTTATATCGATGTGCACTACCCGAGTTATTGGTTCCTGGCGTCCACACCGACCGTTTTCAGCGAGTCGAAAGACATCAACCAACCGAGTTATAACAAGAACCGCGCATTGCTTGCGTGGTACACCGTCGATCCAATCTTCGGCTACCCGCAAACGAACACCCCGGCGCATATCAAGAACGACATGAATGCGATGAGTGACCATCGTACGCGTATAGTCTATCAGGATGAGATTTACCCGAACCGCCAGGAGGCCAGCAACGTTGATACCAAACTGCCTATTCTCAACCTCTCTTTCTATCCGGAGGAACGCGGACAATACAATATCTCCGCAAGTGAAATCAATTCCTCCGGACGATTGATGACTCCGAAGAAACGTTGGGGAGGTATCATGCGCCGAATGGATAACACGGATTTTGAGAAAGCGAACATCGAGTACATCCAGTTCTGGTTGATGGACCCGGCTCTCACAAACCCCGACGGCTATGACGGCGAGATGTATATCAACCTCGGTGACATAAGCGAAGATATTTTGCGCGACGGCAAGAAAGCTTTTGAGCACGGCCTGCCTATCTCCAATGAAGATGTCGGTCGTGTGGATTCCACCGTGTGGGGTTACGTGCCACGTACGACCTCTACTGTCGTGGCTTTCAGTAACCAAACCGGTTCACGAGAGAAACAAGACATCGGTCTGAACGGTCTAAACAGCAATCAGGAAAAAGAGTGGCCGGCGTATAAGCAGTACCTGACGGACCTGCAGAGCCGCGTATCAGCCGAGATATGGAATGCTTGGGAGAGCGAACGTTTCTCACCGAGGAACGACCCCGCCGGAGATAATTTCCATTATTACCGGGGAACCGATTACGATCAGGAGGAAGTAAGTATCCTGGACCGCTACAAACATTTCAACGGTACCGAAGGTAACTCACCGGCGACGGAACAACAGACGGAGAGTTATGGAACAGCCGCTACCCTCACACCGGATATAGAAGACATCAACCAGGACAACACGCTCAGCGAGTATGAGAAATATTTCCAATACAAAGTTCTTCTACGCCCGGATATGATGGAGGTGGGTCGCCAGCACATCACGGAGAAGAAAATCCGCAAAGTGACGCTTCGCAACGGCGAGACGGTCGATGTGGCGTGGTACCAGTTCAAGATACCTCTCCGCGGTGACAGTGCCACCGTGCAGAAGGTCGGTTCTATCCGTAACTGGAAATCCATCCGCTTCATGCGTATCTATCTTACAGGCTTTGAGAAAGAGACCCATTTGCGTTTCGCGACGCTCGACCTCGTGCGCGGCGAGTGGCGGCAGTACACGCGTGATTTGGCACCCATCGGCCTATCGGTCAACAGCGGAGCCTCTATTGATGTACAGACGGTCAATATAGAAGAGAATAGCACACGTACGCCAGTCAATTATGTTCTCCCGCCGGGCGTAAGCCGCCAGACGGACCCGGGACAAGCACAACTCATCGCACAGAACGAACAGGCGATGGTGATGCGTGTGGCGAACCTCAGTCCCCACGACGCGCGGGCGATGTACAAGAACACCGGCTATGACATGAGGCAGTACAAGAACCTGCAGATGTTCGTCCATGCGGAGCAGTTGAGTAATCTCGACCCCGAATTGCGAGACGGAGAATTGACCTGCTTTATCCGAATGGGCTCTGACCTGCGCAACAATTACTACGAGTATGAAATTCCGCTGGTGCTCACGGAACCGGGATTATACAATAATAACTCCGAGGCGGACCGTCTCAAAGTATGGCCGAAAGAGAACATGTTCGATTTCCCGCTCAGTGTTCTCACCACCGCCAAGACCGCGCGTAACAAGGCCAAACGATCCGGTACTGCTGGGGTAAGCAACACCATTCCATACGTCATTTATGACGATGGTAACGGCAAGCCGCAGAACAAAATAACCGTGCTCGGTAACCCCACATTGGAAGACATTTCTTCTATCATGATCGGTGTGCGCAACAACGGTCAACATGACGCAGCGGGTGAAATATGGGTGAACGAGTTACGCCTCAGCCAGTTCAACGAACAAGGCGGTGTGGCGGCGATGGCGAACGCCTCGCTGGCTATCAGCGACATCGCCCAAGTCAATGTGGCAGGACGCCTCGAGACCGCCGGATACGGGTCCATCGAATCGAATGTGCTGGACCGTAACATGGATAATTTCTATCAGTTATCCGTCAGCGCAGCACTCGAAGGAGGACGACTCTTCCCCGAGAAAGCGCAGATACAGATGCCGCTCTACGTCTCCTATAGCAACGAGACCACCAGTCCCGACTACGACCCCTTAGACACCGACGTCAAACTGGCCGAAACGCTCAGCACATATAACACCAAAGCGGAACAAGACTCCATCAAACGGATTTCCAACACCGTACATGAGTCCACCTCTTTCAGTGTCTCCAACCTTAAGGTGAATATCCATTCGAAGAAGAAAGACATGTTCTATGACCCGGCGAACTTCTCCCTCTCCGCCTCATATAACAAGCAGTCCGAGCACTCGCCCGAGATGGAGACGAACATTACAACTGACCATAAAGGTTCGTTCCAGTACGCCTATAGTTTCAATCCCAAGCCATGGGAACCGTTCAGCAAAGTGGAGAAAGTGCAGAAAGTGAAGTTCCTCAAAGAGATGAATTTCTATTACCTGCCGCAGTCATGGGCGTTCAGTATGAATATGCACCGCACTTTCAGTCACATGAAGATGCGTGACCTCACTGGTGCCTCCGCAGCAGACATGGACCTCACCTATAGCAAGGACTTCACTTGGGACCGTAATGTGGACATCAAATACGACTTGACGAAGAACATGAAGTTCAGTTTCCAGTCCGCGATGAATGCTATTATCGACGAAGGCAAATACACGCCGGAGATACTCAATAACCGTTATTTTGATCCGGAGTTTAACCATGATCATTACGAAGCGTGGAAAGATACGATTCAGCGTTCGCTGGCTAAATTCGGATCGCCGTACACCTACCAGCAAGTCTTCACCGCTTCGTGGAACGTGCCCTTCAACCGCATTCCATACCTCGATGCGTTGAACGCCAACGCGTCTTATAACGCCAATTATAACTGGACCCGCACTGCCTCGACCACCAATGGTCTGCGCCGAGGTAATACCGTCAGTTCCACGCAGAGCTGGCAGGTGGACGGAAGTATTAATTTCGAGACGTGGTACGGCCAGTCCAAGTATTGGAAGACCATGACGCAACGCTATACAGGACGGCAAAGCAAACGTAATTTCAAGCCGCGCACCTACACCCAGACTGTCGATTTCAAGAAAGGCGAAGCGATAGAAATTACCCACCGCCTCAACAGCGAAGTGCTTACTATCAACGTTACTGACCCGGAGGGTAAGGCAGTTCCGGTTACATTCAAACCTAACGGGAATACCAAAGTGACGATTACATCAAAGGCGGACTGCGCCAAGGCGTCCGTCTCCATCACCTCGCGTGACCCGAACGAGCGAACACCCGCACAAACGGCAGGAGACATGTTCGCTTACCTAGGTACGATGATACGGCGTCTGCAAGTCACTTACCGCGAGACCAACTCCATGACTATCCCGGGCTTCGAACCGGAGGCTGGATTTATGGGTCAGAGTCTGGGACACGGACCCGCTGCACCGGGCTTTGATTTCGCCTTCGGTTTTATCCCGGGAGACATGCTCGAGCGCGCCAAACGCAACGGATGGCTGTCTGGAGACACCTCTATCGTACAACCCGCCACACGTGCGCATACCTCTGATTTCGACATCAAACTGACGCTCGAACCGCTGCCCGGACTCAAAGTGCAGCTCAACGGCAAACGCTATTTCGCGCAGTCCAGCTCCATCATCTATACCTACGACTACCCGCAGGAGAACATGACGGGCTCGTTTAATATCACGCAGGTGGCTCTCGGAACGATGTTCAGCCGCGTCGGCTCGCAAGAGGAAAACTTCGCCAACAGCGCGTTCGACCAGTTCATCGCTAACCGCGAGATGCTCAAAGAGCGCGTGCAAGACCAGTACACCGGAATTACGCTGCCGTCCGAGGGATTCATGTCTAATATACCGCAAGGCACTAAGTACGACCCCACCAAGCACGGCCGTGTCAGCTCCAACTCTGCAGATGTGCTTGTACCTGCTTTCCTGGCCGCATACACCGGACGGGACGCAAGGAAGATGGACCTCAACCCCTTCCTCGGCATCCTCAAGATACTCCCTAACTGGTCCGTCACCTATGACGGTCTGGGCAAACTGCCTCTCATCAAAGACCATTTCAAGTCCATCACCCTCACCCACGCCTACACTTGTAAGTACGCCATCGGTTCGTTTGGCAGTTATTCCACATGGGTCGGTGCAGACGGTTCCAATAAGATGATTGGTTTCGTACGGGACGTCACCAACGATGCCCCGAGTCCAAGCTCCGCTTATGACATCTCTAACGTCACGCTCACCGAAGCTTTCTCACCGCTCATCGGACTGAACATGACCATGAAAAACTCCCTCTCTTTCAAAGCCGAGTACCGCAAGCAACGTAACCTCGCGCTGAACGTCACCTCCGTCCAACTGACCGAAGGTCATACCTCTGAGTTCGTGCTCGGAGCAGGGTACACCATCAAGAACCTCAATTTCATCACCAAGAAGAAAGACGGCGGACAGAAGAAAGTCAGCAACGACCTCAAACTACAAGTCGATGTATCGTATAAGGATGTAAAGATGTTACTCCGCAAAGTGGAAGAAGGCATCACACAGGCATCGTCAGGAAATAAGGTGCTGGCGATTAAGATCTCTGCGGATTATGTGCTCAGCCAGAAAATCAACCTCCAGCTTTTCTACGACCACCAGGGCACGACACCGCTTATCTCTTCCTCCTACCCCGTCAAGGCGGATAATATCGGTCTGAACATCAAACTCATGCTCACCCGATAAAAAAATGAGGTTGTTCCCGCTGCCGGGAAAAACCTTTGAAGAAAAAAGGTAACAAACGGAACGAGCCTTTGACCTGAGTTCTACACACTTTTAAGGCACTTTTATAGAGAGTGCACCCCCTCCCAGGGGTACCACGTCAATGTATAAAATAGGAATCATAGGACCGGAAAGTAGCGGTAAAAGCACGCTGGCTCGCTACCTGGCGAAACGCTATCAAGGCACGCTTGTGCCCGAATATGCCCGCTCTTTCATTGAGCAAAAAGGTTCAAAGGAGGTCACATGGGACGAACTGTGCCTCATCGCCCGTCACCAAATCGACGTGTTGTCGTCCCTAACCTCTAACCCCTGCTTTTTTGACACGGACCTCATCGTCACCAAAGTGTGGTTCGATTATGCCTTCGGCCGTGTACCGGAGTGGCTCAACGAGGCTATCCTACGCTATCCCATGGATGTGTATCTACTCACTTATCCTGACCTTCCGTGGATTCCTGACCCCGCACGATACAACGGCTCCGATGCCATCCGCCTCGAACTCTTCCAACGCTACGAAGCTGAGATTCAGGCACTCAACATCCCCTATTACATCATCCGCCATACAACATGAAAACGTATCCCGAAGGTGCGTTTCAGCCGTTGTCCATTAGCCCCGCATCTCATGCGGGTTCATTTTTCTTGTATCGCAAAGAATGAAGATTGACCATTATGGAAGCACATGGATTTATACCCCCGGCTCCCACCACTCTTCTACCACCTCACATGGTTTACTCTCCCCTTTGGAGGTAATAGCCGTTACCGTGTATTTTAATTTCATACTCTGGTAGCCCCATGCCTCCGTATCAAACGAATTATCCTTGAATTCCGGTGTTGTTACTTCGGCAATCACTCTGTTGGGAGTATACACTTGCCATATTTGTTCTCCGTGGGCCCACACATCCTCTCTATACACCTTATAAGCAGTAGCTCCATTGACAGGGTTCCAGGTAAGTTGAAAATAATCAATAATATCCCACCCAACAGAATGGTATACTATGCGCACTTTCAATCCTGTCGGCGTATTAGGATCGGTTTGATCCGGCGGGTTCGTATTGGACTTGCCTGCGCGTTTGACGGTCACATAATAGGTGTTCGTACCGGCACTGAAAGTGATTTTCTGCGAAGTCTCTTCCGTAGAGGTGGCCGGCTCAATGGTTACCGTTACAATCGCATTGCCTTCTCCGGAAGTTGGACTAAGCGTAGCCCACGCCGCTTCAGCAGAAGCCACCCATACGGAATTAGTGTTGACCGTTAGTGTAAAAGTGCCGCCTGTTGCTGGGGCATTAATCGTTGTAGGAGATACAGCGAAAGTGATTGGCTGGTCGGGAGTGCCGGGGTCGTCGGTGTTGGTTCCGGGAGTGTATTTGACAAAATAAACCTCCCCTGATAGTTTGAATTCTTCATCTACGCGGAAAACGATAAAATAGTATGCGTTATTTTTGTTCAAACCGGATAGCGGAATCGTTTTACTCCCGCTGAGCACTCGGCCCGCCGTTTCCATCTCCGCATACGTCGTAGTACTCAAAAGGTTTGCTACGTAGTCTTCCAATTTTGCAAAATGACGGTTCACTAGATGTCTCTGTTCCACATTGGTCCACAGATACGCTGCATCAGAAGCAGGAGTGACTACTATATCCGCCGACTCATCCGTAAGATTTTGCACTTCCAGTTTGAACGGAGTATTGGGATTGTTCGGGTCATTCCCGTCTCCGCAACTTGCCATGCCCAGCACTATCGCTGCCATGGCGAAGAAAGAAAAGAGTTTTCTCATAATCGTTCTTAATTTTGATTTGCGGCGGCAAAGGTACAAAAAAATTGCGACATACGCAAACATTGGCATATTTTTTATGGAAAAATGCTCGCGCGCTTGCATATGTGCAATTTTTGTTGTAAATTTGCACGCAAATTTGATGTGAACACTTTTATGACTACTATCATCCTGCTTATTATACTCGCCGTTGCCGTGGTGATTTTCGGTTTTTGGCTCATTCAATATTCGACTTTCCGCAACGAGGAGAAGAAACGTCAATGGGAGTTGAAACGCGAGTCGCAGAAGACGATTTCGCCTATCCGTTTGCGCGCGTACGAACGGCTGGCTTTGCTGCTCGAGCGGACCAAACCCGAACATATGCTCATGGAACTACAGCAGAAAGAACCCGACGCCTTCCGTACATGGACAGTGATGCAGGTTCAGCAGTATTTGCTGCAGACCATCCGGGCGGAGTTTGACCACAACCAAAGCCAGCAAGTGTACGTCAGCGAAGAAGTATGGGACCTGCTGATTAATGCGCGAGACCAGACGGCCGCTTTCGTCATCTCCATCGCGAGTCAGATACCCCCCCAGGCAGATGTGCAGACCTACGCCAAGGCGCTGATAACTGCTTACGCATCCAATGGAGTAACGCCTACCGACAAAGCGCTTGAGGAATTGAAGAATGAGGCTAAGTCGATTATGTGAAAAGTGAAAGGTGAAAAGTGAAAGGAACATAGTAGGACGGTTGTTAGGGCTTGCCCTTTCCATTTTCAGTTTTCAATTTTCATTTGCCAACGACACATTGGTCATGGCAGACACGCTTGTCACAACCGATACACTGGTCATGGCAGACACTATTGTGGTGACAGATACACTTGTTACAGCGGATACTATTGCGGCGAAACGCGACAGTACTCACATGCCCAGAGTACCGGAGAAAAAAATACCAATATACCAGGGCACCATGGTCAAACTGGACATTGCATCGCCGGCCGTAATAGCTGGTATTAGTCGAGGGACGCTGCAGCATTATGAAATAGCGGCGAACGTGCGGCTCAAAGACCGTTTCTACCCTACCTTGGAGATAGGTTACGCGGGTGGGCACACACAAAACGACTCCATCGCTTACAACGGCCATGGAGGGTTCTTCCGGGTGGGAGTGGATATCAACCCGCTGCGCAAGCATCCTGATTCACCGCACGCCTTGCTCGTCGGTGTCCGACTCGGCACTTCCATGCAAAACTGGCAGCATACCACCCAGGCTACAGGAGGTTTTAGAGCTGATTGCTGGGGTGAGATAGCGCTGGGATGTCAGGTGGAGATAGTGAATGGGAGAAAGTCAAAAATCGAAAGTCAAAAACGAATGGCTTTTTATATGGGTTGGATGGGACGCATCAAATGTATGTTCACCCGTCAGGCGGAAGGTATGCCGGCCGAGCAACAGGCTCCTTTATACGTCCCCGGCTTCGGTTATCGCGATAACATCGGATGGGGACTCAACTATTACGTAGGATGGAAATTTTAAGAAACACAAAAATATGTATTAACCTTTTTACCTCTTGTCTGGCTTAGAGGGGCCTTCCCTTCTTGCGAGGACTGCTAGTGAAACGATAGTCCGAGTTAAGAGTGAGGGCATCCGAGTACTTACTACTATGTTTTAGTACATGTACGAGGATAGCCAGCGTGACATGAACAAGACACAACTTTTGAATCGTGCGGCAGACAACATTCGTATCCTCGCCGCGGCAGCAGTAGAAAAAGCAAAGAGTGGTCACCCAGGTGGAGCCATGGGTGGAGCAGATTTTATCAATGTGCTCTTTAGTGAGTTCCTTGAATATGATCCGGAGAACCCGGGTTGGGAAGCACGTGACCGTTTCTTCTTGGATCCGGGACACATGGCGCCGATGCTCTACGGACAACTCTGCTTAGCCGGAAAGTTTACGTTGGAGGATTTGAAGAACCTCCGTCAATGGGGATCGGTGACACCCGGACACCCGGAGCGTGAGATAGAGCGAATGATTGAGAATACCTCCGGTCCGCTTGGTCAGGGACACACGTTTGCTGTCGGAGCAGCCATCGCTGCGAAATGGTTCAACCAGCGCTATGGCGAGATCCACAACCCGACCATTTATGCCTTCATCTCGGATGGCGGTGTGCAGGAAGAGATCTCACAAGGCGCAGGCCGCTTGGCAGGGCATCTCGGACTCGACAACCTCGTCATGTTCTATGACTCCAACACCATCCAACTCTCCACGGGTTGCGGCGAAGTAACCTCCGAAGATGTGGCCGCCAAATACAAAGCATGGGGATGGTATGTGCAAGAAATCCCGGGCAACGATCCGGATGCAATTCGCGAAGCCATTATCAAAGCGAAAGCAGAGAAAGGCCGTCCTTCGATCATCATCGGTCATACGACCATGGGTAAGGGCTGCGTGACGGCAGAAGGTGCTAATTGGGAAGGCAAGTGTTCTACCCACGGTGCGCCGCTG
Source organism: Paludibacteraceae bacterium (assembly GCA_017394705.1). Lineage (GTDB taxonomy): Bacteria > Bacteroidota > Bacteroidia > Bacteroidales > Paludibacteraceae > Colicola. The sequence goes on from JAFPXH010000006.1 coordinate 148,144, forward strand.
TCCAAAGCCGGTGCTTCGTTCGAGAAGACCATCGAGCATCTTGGTGGTAACCCCGAAGACCCGTTCCAGATCTTCCCGGAAGTACAGAAACTGTACGAAGATCGCGCCATCGAATTGCGCGAGTTGTGCAACAAGAAATACGCCGCATACTATGAGTGGAAAGAGAAAAATCCGGTAGCAGCGAATGAATATGAGACCTATATGTCCGGTGAGACACCGTGCATCGATTGGAGCCTGATTGAGCAGAAGGCAGGTGACGCTACGCGTAATGCCAGCGGCAAGGTGCTTGGCTTCTTGGCAGAGAACGTGGGCAACATGATTGTTTCCTCCGCGGACCTCTCCAACTCCGACAAGACCGACGGCTTCTTGAAGAAGACCCACGCCTTCAAGAAAGGCGATTTCAGCGGTCAGTTCCTGCAAGCAGGTGTGAGTGAGCTCACCATGGCGTGCGTCATGATTGGTATGGCACTTCATGGCGGAATCATCCCTGCCTGCGGTACGTTCTTTGTCTTCAGCGACTACATGAAACCTGCGGTTCGTATGGCGGCACTTATGGAACTGCCGGTTAAGTTCATTTGGAGCCACGATGCGTTCCGTGTCGGCGAAGATGGTCCGACCCACGAACCCGTAGAGCAGGAAGCACAGATCCGCCTCATGGAGAAACTGCATAACCACCACGGCAAGCCGTCCATGCTCGTTCTCCGTCCGGCTGACGCCGAGGAGACGACCCTTGCTTGGCGTGCAGCTATCGAGAATACCGCTACTCCGACGGCACTTATTCTCAGCCGTCAGGACATCGCGCCTGTTCCTAATGTTAACCTTGAAGGTTTCCGCAAAGGTGCGTACATCGTTTCGAAAGACGAGAATCCGCAAGTTGTATTGTTGGCTTCCGGATCTGAGGTAAGTACGTTGTTAAGTGGCGCAGAGTTGCTCCGCGCTGAAGGAATCCGCTTGCAGATCGTCAGCGTTCCGTCCGAAGGTCTCTTCCGTGAGCAACCCAAAGAGTATCAGGACGAAGTACTGCCGAAGGGCATCAAGCGTTTCGGTATGACCGCCGGCCTACCCTGCACCCTCGAAGGTCTGGTAGGCGAGAACGGTGCTGTCTGGGGTCTCAACTCCTTCGGCTTCTCCGCTCCGTACAAGGTCCTTGACGAAAAACTCGGCTTCACCGCCCAGAACGTCTATGAACAAGTTAAAAAACTTTTATAATTAATGGATTACAATTTTAGCGACATAGAGCGCAAGTGGCAAAAGGCGTGGGAGGAGAACGGCGTTTATACCGTTTCCAACGAATCCGACAAGCCGCACTACTATGTGTTGGACATGTTCCCTTATCCTTCGGGAGCGGGTCTGCATGTCGGTCACCCGTTAGGCTATATTGCCAGCGATATATACAGCCGATATAAACGTTTGAAAGGTTTTAACGTGTTGCACCCGATGGGTTTTGACTCCTATGGTCTGCCGGCGGAGCAATACGCTATTCAGACCGGTCAACACCCCGAGAAAACGACCTTCGAGAACATCGACCGCTATATCTCACAGCTCAAGAAAATCGGTTTCTGCTATGACTGGAACCGCGAAGTGCGTACGTGCGATCCGAAGTTCTACAAGTGGACTCAATGGGCGTTTGTGCAGATGTTCAACAGCTATTTCGACCCCAAGACGCAGAAAGCACAGCCGATTAGCAAACTGATTGCGGAGTTCGAGGCAAATGACCCGAAATGGGCGACCATGAGCGAGAAAGAGCAGCAGGAGAAGTTGATGAACTACCGTATCGCTTATCTCGCCGACACGAAAGTGAACTGGTGTCCGAAGTTGGGAACCGTGCTCGCGAATGATGAGGTGAGCGAGGGTCTGAGTGTGCGCGGCGGTTATCCTGTAGAGCAACGTGTGATGCGGCAGTGGTGTCTGCGCGTAAGCGCTTATGCCGGACGTCTGTTGGAGGGCTTGGACCGCATTGATTGGACAGAATCCCTCAAAGAGACACAACGTAACTGGATCGGCCGTTCCGAAGGCGCAGAGATGCAGTTTGCTGTAAAGGGCCAAGACGCGCCCTTCACCATCTTCACTACGCGCGCAGATACGATCTATGGCGTGACTTTTATGGTTCTTGCGCCGGAGAGCGAATATGTCAGCCGCGTTGTAACGCCGGAACAGAAGGCGGAAGTGGACGCTTATCTGGCACGCTGCAAAAACCGCACGGAGCGCGAGCGTATCGCCGACCGCAAAGTGACGGGTGTCTTCACCGGTTCGTACGCGATTAACCCGCTGACACAAGGCGAGATACCTATTTATATTTCCGATTACGTGCTCGCGGGTTACGGGACGGGTGCTATCATGGCGGTTCCGGCACACGACAGCCGTGACTACGCGTTCGCCAAACATTTCAACCTGCCGATTATTCCGCTGATAGAAGGAGCGGACGTTTCCGAGGAGTCGTTCGATGCGAAGGAAGGCAAGATTATCAACTCCGGTTTCCTCAACGGCATGGAGGTCAAAGACGCTATTCAGGCGATGAAAGAGTATATCACGAACACCGGCATCGGTCGCGTGAAAGTGAACTATCGTCTGCGCGACGCTATTTTCTCGCGCCAGCGTTACTGGGGCGAACCGTTCCCAGTATATTACAAGGACGGCATGCCTTATACGCTGCCCGAAGAGTGTCTGCCGCTCGAACTGCCGGAGGTGTCGGACTTCAAGCCCACCGAGACAGGCGAACCGCCGCTGGGCAACGCCGCTGTCTGGGCATGGGACGAAAAGAATAGGAAAGTAGTCGAAAGTCAAAAGTCGAAAGTCGAAAGCGGAGTTTACCCCTTGGAGCTCTGCACGATGCCTGGCTTTGCAGGAAGTTCCGCTTATTATCTCCGCTACATGGATCCGCATAATGACGAGGCGTTGGTCGGCAAACAGGCGAACGACTACTGGCGTCAGGTGGATCTGTATTTAGGCGGTTCCGAGCACGCGACAGGACACTTAATCTACTCTCGTTTCTGGAACAAGTTCCTCTATGACCTCGGCTATGTATGCGAAGATGAACCGTTCAAGAAACTCATCAATCAAGGTATGATCCAAGGGCGCTCAAACTTTGTCTATCGTTATATCGGCGAGGGTGCGACGGGCAATCTCTATATCAGTTACAACCTCATCGAGAACCCCGAGTACAAGGACAAAGTGCAGCCGATTCATGTGAATGTGAATATCGTCAACAACGATGTGCTGGACATCAACGCATTCCGTGCATGGATGCCGGAGTTCAAAAATGCCGAGTTCGTCTTTGCCGATGGTACCTCGTCCGAGTTAACGGGCTACACCGCCGGTGCAAAGCAGTATATATGCGGATGGGCGGTTGAGAAAATGAGCAAGTCTATGTTCAACGTCGTGAATCCCGATGATGTGATTGCCAAGTTCGGAGCGGACACCTTGCGTCTCTATGAAATGTTCCTCGGTCCGTTGGAGATGTCCAAGCCATGGGACACCAACGGTATTGACGGAGTGCATCGTTTCCTTAAACGCTTGTGGAATATGTACGAGACGATTTCTGACGAAGAGCCGACGAAAGAAGAACTCAAGAGTCTGCATAAGCTCATTAAGAAGATCACGTGGGACATCGAGAACTTCTCGTTCAATACCTCTATCCCTGCGTTCATGATTGCGCAGAATGAACTCTCCGCGCTCAAATGCAACAAGCGTACGATCCTTGAACCGATAGCTATCCTTCTTGCTCCATACGCTCCGCATATCGCAGAGGAGATGTGGCATAGATGCCAAGCAATCGGCAATCAGCAATCAGCAATCAGCAATTTCGTTGTAAACGAATCGTGGCCCGTTTGCAATGAGGCGTACCTCGTTGAGGACAGCCAGAAATACCCTGTGCAGTTCAACGGCAAGGTGCGTTTCACGCTCGAGTGCCCGAAGGACACCCCGAAAGAGGAAGTGGAAAAACTTGTCCTTGTGCACGAAGACACATCCAAATATCTCGCCGGCAACACGCCGAAGAAAATCATCGTCGTCCCCGGCAGGATTGTCAACATTGTGATGTAACGAATGGCGAACGAGATTGTTTTATATCAGCCTAATGAGCAGTTCCAGTTGGAGGTGCGCGTACAAGATGAAACCGTTTGGCTCAATCGTAAACAAATGGCTCTGCTGTTTGACCGCGATGTCAAGACCATCGGCAAACACATCAACAATGCTTTACGCGAGGAATTGGCTCCAACTATCGCAAAAAATGCGACAACTTAGAAAACAAGTGAGATAAATCACAACTGAAGAAACGCGCGTAGCGACGCGCGATAACATATTGAATTAAAGCGTTTACACGTTTGTTCTTTTGTGAATTGGAATGTAGGAAACTCTAATTAAGAATCAAAAGACTGACAAAGTAGATGCTCACGAGTGTATTTTACACCCACCCGTGCCCTTGGACGCAAGTCCATTGGGCATGTTGGGGTATATTATACATGCGCGAGTAACTGCATGTCTATCCGATTCTTAGGGCACTTCCTACAGCCTCAATTCACGGATAACAACAGTTATTCGCGTTTTTGTTTAATTATCTCAACAACTGATCACAATGATTCCTAAAATCATTCATTACTGCTGGTTTGGAAAGAACCCGATGCCGAAACATCTTATTAGCTACATGGCTACGTGGAAACAACAAATGCCCGACTGGGACATCCACGCTTGGGATGAAACGAGTTTTAATATCGCCGATGCGCCTATTTATGTCCAACAGGCTTATGAGGCAAGAAAGTATGCTTTTGTTAGCGACTACGTACGTCTATGGGCTTTGGAGCGATTTGGTGGTGTCTATTTGGATACAGATGTTGAGGTTGTAAAACCATTCGAACCTTTGCTTAATGACGTGGCTTTCTGCGGCTTGGAAGAATCACTCGCGCATTTGCCGGGTACTTGTGTAATGGGTTGCGAGGCACATTGTGAATGGGTGAAAACGATGCTTGGAGCATATGACAATATTACGTTTGTCAAGCCGGATGGGTCCTACGACATCACTACCAATACTCGCCGTTTAGGGAATATATTGTGCGAAAATGGCTTTATCCCAAGTAGAGAAGCGCAGTATATTGCGAAATGGGGTCTGCGCATATATACACACGATTATTTTTCTCCGATTACTTCTACCCGCGTTATGCGTAAATCAAAAAATACGTATGCGATCCATCATTTGGAATCAAGTTGGAGCGAAGGTTATATCCCCGGCAAAATTAAAAGAGGTACAATTTATAATGAGGTAATTAATTTTCTGGTTCAAATAAAGCGAAGATTGAAGGGAATTAAATAATTCAAATATAATTATCGTCACTTTGGGCACTGACCTGCGGCGTTCGAGAGGCATACGGGAAAGATACGGGACGATAAATGGGGCGATTTCGCCCCATTTATCGTTCGGAATCTTAACAATCATACATCCTTACTCTGCCAGATTGACGGCATAATACCGTACTCTGCCTTGCGGTGTACATCCCGTGATAAACAGCACACGGTCACGTTCGGAGGCGGAGTTGGCACGGCGGACGATGTCGTCAAGGTCTTCTTCGGTGCGCACGGAGCGGTTGTTGACTTTCAGGATGATGAAGTCCGCAGGCACACCGGCACTCTTCAGTTTGCCCGCCTTGAGCGACTTGATCTGCAAGCCGTAGTTGATACCCAGGCGCTCTTTCTGCGCATCGGTCAGTTCGGAGAAGGTGGCACCTAAGACGGACGCTTTGTCTTCAGCAGAGATGACTCCTGTACCGCCATCGCGGTTGGTGAGCTTTGCCTGAACAGTCATGGTCTTGCCGTCGCGGAGCAGCGTCACGCTCACTACATCGCCCGGACGGTGACGCCCGATATGTTCCTGCAGGTCGGTGCCGGTCTTGACAGCCGCATCGTCAACACGCGTGATCACATCGCCGCTCTTGATGCCTGCTTTCTCCGCTGCGCCGTCCGGAACTACACGCTCCACGTACGCACCTTGTAACGTGCTGAGTTTCTTCTCTTTTTGCAGTTCGGACGTGATCTCACGCATCTGCACGCCAAGAATAGCGCGTTGTACGACACCGTACTGACGGATGTCGCTCACCACTTTCTGTACGATACTTGTCGGCACTGCAAAACTGTAGCCCGAATACGAACCTGTCTGCGATGCGATAGCAGTGTTGATGCCCACCAACTCGCCGCGTGTGTTCACCAGCGCACCGCCGGAGTTGCCGGGGTTGACTGCTGCGTCGGTCTGGATGAACGACTCAATCTTCATCTCCGCGTTGAGGATATTGATGTTACGCGCCTTGGCGGACACGATACCTGCCGTGACAGTCGAAGTGAGGTTGAAGGGATTGCCGACCGCAAGCACCCATTCGCCGACACGCAGGTCATCGGAGTTGCCCATGAGGATCACCGGCAGACCTGTCTCGTCAATCTTCAGCAGCGCAATGTCGGTGTTCGGGTCAGTGCCGACCAGCTTAGCCGTGTACTCGCGTTTGTCGTTGAGGACCACCTGAATCTGGTCTGCACGGTCGATGACGTGGTTGTTGGTGACGATATAACCGTCCTCGGAGATGATGACGCCCGAACCGGACGCCTGCTGCGCCGGCATCTCGCGTTGCTGTCCCGGACGGCCGAAGAAGAACTCAAAGAGGTCCATCTGCTGGGACGAAACCTGGTTGCGATAGGTCGTCTTGACGTGGACTACCGCATTGACAGATAGTTCCGCCGCATTAGTAAAATCCGTCTCGCCTGCCTGCGGCAACGAAGCAAAACGGCTGTAAGCGACAGGAATTCCGGTGGAATCACTTGTGATTTGTGATTGGTAATTTGTGATTTGAAATTGTGGATTGCTGTATTTCAAGACAGCGATGGTGGTTGCAGTGCTGACGGCTGCGACGAGCAGCACGATGCCTAAAAATCTAAATATCTTTTTCATAGTTCTGAATAATTAAAATGTGCAAAAAGACTGTTGCAAACTCTGTGCCAGAAAAAGCAGTAAAATCCTGCAAATAGCAAAATAAAATTCATTTTATTTGCACATTCGGATTTTTTGTTGTAATTTTGCAAGCAAAATTGCAAGGTGCTATTTGAAAGAATGAGAAAGGAGTACAGAAAACAAAAAAGAGAGCCGAAACTCTCTTTCTGTGAACCAGCTGGGGCTCGAACCCAGGACCCCATCCTTAAAAGGGATGTGCTCTACCTGCTGAGCTACTGATTCCCGGCCCTTCTTTCGAAAAGCGGGTGCAAAGGTACTACAAATTTTTGAATTGACCAAATTTTTTTAAAGAAAAATAACATTTTAGGGCATTTTGCCCATCCTACATGGAAATAAAACTTACATATAGCCGTCGTCAAACCCTTTCTGTGCAAGTAGGAAACCTTTTCTTAGGTTCCGACTACCCTATCCGCATCCAGACGATGGCAAACACATCAACCAACGATATTGACGCGTCAGTAGATCAGGCACGTAGGTGCATTGAGGCCGGTGCTGAACTGCTCCGTTTCACCACACAGGGACTTCGTGAAGTGGAGTCGCTACGCGAGATTCATTCACAAGTACTAACAGCCGTGCCCTTAGTGGCTGACGTACATTTTAATTCCGAAGTGGCAGACGCAGCGGCACAAGTAGTAGAAGCCGTACGAATCAATCCGGGTAATTACAGCAAGGACGCCTCTAAACTGAATGAACGCTTTGTGCGCCTTTTGGATATCTGCCGCGAACACCACACCGCTATTCGCATTGGTGTCAACCATGGTTCGCTGAGTGAACGAATGATGGATAAATACGGCGATACACCGCGAGGAATGGTGGAAAGTGTGATGGAGTTCCTGCGCATCGCCGTGACGCAGGATTTTAGCGACATCGTCATCTCTGTCAAAGCATCCAATACACGCGTTATGGTGGAGACTGTTCGTCTGCTCGTTAAGACGATGAACAAAGAACACATGGCGTTCCCGCTGCATTTAGGTGTAACTGAAGCCGGTGAAGGCGAAGACGGACGTATCAAGTCGGCCGTCGGTATAGGCGCTTTGTTGGCTGAAGGAATAGGCGACACGATTCGCGTGAGTCTGAGTGAAGCGCCGGAGAACGAGATTCCTGTTGCGCAAGAACTGGTGGATTATTTTGCGGATGAAGACTCCGTGCGTTACGACGGGTCGGTTACAGCCGAAGTGTTGGATAACATCGGTGGCAACGCAGAGATACGTTATACGAGTTACGAGAATAACTGGGAGACCTTTGCCCTGCACGCCGCAGCCGAATGCGGACGATTGTTGTGGGAATTTAAGGCTACCGAACTGACACTCGTTAATCCTAATTTCTCGGAGAACAAACTGAATTTTCTGAGCAAAGACATCCTCCAAGCCTCGCGCGTACGTATTTATAAAACGGAGTATATCTCCTGTCCGGGTTGCGGACGGACGATGTTCGACTTGGAGGAAACTATTCGTCGTGTCAAAGCAGCTACCGGTCATCTCACGGGGATTAAAATAGCTGTCATGGGTTGTATTGTTAATGGCCCGGGAGAGATGGCGGACGCCGACTACGGCTATGTAGGCGCAGGACGTGACCGCATAAGCCTGTATCGCGGCAAAGAGTGCATACTCAAAAACATCCCACAGGAAGAAGCCGTGGAAAAACTACTGGAACTCATAGCGCAAAACCAGCGCAAAGCCAGTACTAAAGTCTAGGATTACCACTACCAGACCACTACTGAACCACTACGGGAACAGTACAAACAATAAAGACATTTCATATCAACTTAAAATATATTATTATGCAAAAATCTCCATTACAGATTGCGCGGCAGAACTACCAGCCGAAGATGCCGGTAGCATTGCAGGGCGCAGTGCGCCTCGTAGAAGGCGAAAAAACACACTCGGTAGCAGACCAGGAGGAAATAGAGAAACTCTTCCCGAATACCTACGGTCTGCCGGTTATCCAGTTTGAGCCATCTGAAGCTAACCTTCAGCATTCAGAGCCGTTCAATGTAGGCGTAATCCTCTCGGGAGGTCAAGCGCCCGGTGGTCACAATGTGATTGCTGGCTTGTACGACGGATTACAAGCTCTCAACCCGAAGAATAAACTATATGGTTTCCTTGGCGGACCGAGCGGTTTGATTGACGGCAAGTATCAGGAGTTGACCGGTGACATCATTGATGACTACCGCAACACCGGTGGTTTCGACATCATCGGCTCTGGACGCACCAAGCTGGAGGAAACATGGCAGTTCGATAATGGTATCGAGGTATGCAAACAACTGGGCATCAAGGCCGTAGTAATCATCGGTGGTGATGACTCCAACACCAATGCATGCGTGCTCGCCGAGTACTACCTCCAGAAACAATGCGGTATTCAGGTTATCGGTTGCCCGAAGACAATTGACGGAGACCTTAAGAACGAGATGATCGAGACCTCTTTCGGTTTCGATACCGCATGTAAGACCTACGCCGAACTCATCGGTAACATCCAGCGCGACGCCAACTCTGCTAAGAAATACTGGCACTTCATCCGTTTGATGGGCCGTTCGGCAAGTCATATCGCACTCGAATGCGCTCTTCAGAGCCAACCGAATATCTGCCTCATCTCCGAGGAAGTAGAAGCAAAGAAAATGACCCTCAACGACATTGTTGAGGACATAGTTAAGGTGATTGTAGCCCGCGCTAACGCAGGACTTAACTTCGGTACTATTCTTATCCCGGAAGGTCTTATTGAATTCATCCCGGCTATGCGTGTCCTTATTCAGGAATTGAATGACATGCTTGCTGCCAACGACGAGTTCATTTCTCTGGACGGCGACGACGCAAAGCGCGAGTATGTAAAGAGTAAACTCTCTCCTGCTTCCTGCGAACTCTTCCGCTCGCTGCCGAAGGGCATTGCCAAACAGCTTACACTCGACCGTGACCCGCACGGAAACGTTATGGTGAGCCAGATTGAAACCGAGAAACTGCTCATTGAGATGGTTGGCAAACGCCTCGCGCAACTCAAAGCCAACGGCGAGTACAAAGGTAAGTTCTCTGCGCTCAACCACTTCTTCGGCTACGAAGGTCGTTGCGCTATGCCGTCTAATTTCGATGCCGACTACTGCTACTCGATTGGCGTGAACGCCACTCATCTCATCGCAGCAGGTAAAACCGGTTATATGTCACTCGTACGCAACCTGACCAAACCTGCCGCTGAATGGATTGCCGGAGGTGTGCCTATCACCATGATGATGAACATGGAGAAACGTAACGGAAAGATGAAGCCTGTTATACAAAAGGCTCTCGTCGACCTCAACGGTAAACCGTTCAAATATCTCCAAGATCACCGGGCCGATTGGGCAGACCCTGAGACCAGTTATATCTATCCGGGTCCGATACAATACTACGGACCATCCGAGGTATGCGATCAACCTACGCGCACATTATTGCTCGAACGCGGCAAGTAATCCTTGCCTTATGCATCAGTTTGTCTCTATCGGCTCAGTCCGATAGAGACTTACTCGTTGCGTACCAAAAACAGGACATGTCCGTCTGGAAGGAGTATATCGATAACCTTTCAACTGACAACTTTCAACTTTCAACTTTACTCTACGAATACGGTTATTGCGGCTATATTGTTGCAGAGGCAAAGAAAGAAGGGAATGAGTCCTTGATGCCGTCCGCCAAAGTGTTTGTAGCGCGTTTTCGCCAGCATGTAGAGGCGATGAAAGGCAAACTGCCGACCGGTCATTATGAGATGTATATGTCGGCGGTGTATGTGTACGAACTGCGACTGAAACAATCTATCCACCCTATTAAAGCCATTAACATGGCCAAGCAGGGTACCCAACTGGCGCCGAAAGACCCACTCGTACTCAGTTACTACGGAACATGTCTCTTTTATGCTCCGAAACCGTTTGGCAGCAAAGCGGAAGCCTTAGAGTGGTTCGAGAAAGCGGACACACTTTTCCGCGCACCACAATGGCAGTATAACTGGGTACGCGAAGCGAATACGATGTATATCAACCAGTGCAAAGAGAAGCTAAAAAAGCAATAATTTTGCATTTTTTTGCAGAAATATTTGCACATGTCAGAAAAAAGCAGTACTTTTGCATCCGCTTTTGAAAAAGGCATTGCTCAATGGTGTAATGGTAGCACTACAGATTCTGGTTCTGTCTGTCTGGGTTCGAGTCCTGGTTGAGCAACAAAAAAGAACGATCACCATCCGGTGGTTGTTCTTTTTTTGTCTTAATCTATGGACTCGAACCCACTATCCGGGGCCCCCGAGGATTTGTAATCCTTGGGGAGAGCGCAGCTCATCCGAGTACCTACTACCTGAACGCAGTTTAGGTACATGTACGAGGATGATGCAAGCGAGAGTCCTGGTTCTCCGTCGCAAGGGCACAATGATTTGAGCAACAAAAAAGCACTCTTACGAGTGCTTTTTTTGTTGCAACATACTTTGTTATGAGATGGCGATTTGGCGTCCGGTTTTGCCTTCTTCGCGCTGGGTCTTCGGCAGTTCAATAGTCAAGATACCATCTTCAACTTTCGCGCTGATCTTAGCCTCATCCACATTGTCCGGCAAGGTGTACTTCTGCTCGAAGTTGGTGTATGCAAACTCGCGTCTCAAGTAGTGCGCATGTTTGTCTTCCTCCTTGTGCTCGAACTTGTTCTCGATGGCGACACAGAGGTTGTGCTCATCATCGACGTGTACCCGGCAGTACTCTTTCTTAACACCCGGCGCAGCCAGTTCAACTACGTAGCTGTGTTCGTTTTCCCTGACGTTAACCGAAGGCGCCACATTGCTTGCGGTGTTCAGCATGTCATTGTCCAAAAACTCATCAAATACGGTCGGGAACCATCCGTTTGTCGGCAGCCAACTGTTTCTACGATACATTGCAGGTTTCATAATCAATCCTCCTAATTTAGTTAAACGATGTTTAACGTAGGTTGCGTAGTTTACGTTGTTGGCGTAGTATGCGTTGTTGCGTTTACACCCTAATAGAGGCAATAAACGTGCCAGGACCTAACTCTCTGCCAATTTGTCCATTTTTGTGCCATTTTGTCCACTTTCTGCAAGTTTGTCAGAATGGCCACAAGACATACAATCCGTTAGCGGATCATATCGTCGCCAAAGAAAGGCTGCAGAGCTTTAGGGATGCGGATGCCTTCCGGCGTTTGGTTATTCTCCAGCAGTGCAGCCACAATGCGCGGGAGAGCGAGCGCAGAACCGTTGAGGGTGTGGCAAAGCGTCACTTTCTTGTCCTCCGCACGGCGGTAACGGCATTTCAGACGGTTCGCCTGATAAGTATCAAAATTAGAGGTAGAAGAAACCTCGAGCCAGCGGTGTTGCGCTTCACTATACACCTCAAAATCATAGCAAAGAGCGGCAGTGAAAGACATATCTCCACCGCTCAGACGCAAGATACGGTAGGGCAGTTCCAATTTCTTCAAGAGGCCTTCCACGTGAGCCAGCATCTCTTTGTGCGAAGCATCAGAGTGTTCGGGCGTGTCGATACGAACGATCTCAATCTTTGAGAACTCATGCAGACGGTTCAGACCGCGTACATCCTTGCCATACGAACCTGCCTCACGACGGAAACACTCGGTATATGCGCAGTTTTTAATAGGCAGCTGAGCTTCCTCGAGAATAACGTCGCGGTAGATATTTGTCACAGGTACCTCGGCGGTCGGGATGAGATAGAGGTCGTCCACCTCACAGTGGTACATCTGCCCCTCTTTGTCGGGCAACTGACCTGTTCCGTATCCGGACGCCGCGTTTACCACCGTCGGCGGCATAATTTCCGTATAACCGGCTTTGTTAGCCTCAGCCAGGAAGAAATTGATGAGTGCGCGTTGGAGACGTGCGCCCTGACCGATATAAACCGGGAAACCTGCGCCGGAGATCTTCACTCCGAGGTCGAAGTCGATGAGGTTGTATTTCTTGGCGAGTTCCCAGTGCGGGGCGAGTGGCTCGCCACCCGAACATTTCGTCAAGCGGTCGTCTGCGATCTTCTCGTCGGTAGCGCTGTCCCAATCACGTAGAGCCACTGCACCGTTCTTGGAGATGGCGTCAATCATCGGCTGATTAGGCCAGTTTCCAATGGTAACAGCCAGATTGTCCTCTGCATTTGCACCGTCAGGCACAATGTCATAAGGTACATTAGGAATGGTGAGCAGCAGTTTGGTCTGCGCCTCTTCCGCCTCCGACATCTTCACGTCATACTCGGCAATCTGCGCTTTGAGGGCACCGGTCTGTGCCTTTGCAGCCTCCGCCTCATCGCGTTTGCCTTGCGCCATGAGTGCACCGATGGACTTGCTGATTTTATTCATCTCAGCCGCCGCCGCATCTTTGTATTGCTGCGCCGACTTACGCTCAGCGTCCAGACGGAGTACCTCGTCGATAGCCTCTGCAGCGCCACAGAAGTGCTTCTTCTCCAAACCCGCAATCACGCGGGCTTTATCGTCGTAAATTTGTTTTAGTGTAAGCATAAAACCATTTTATCATTTAGTCATTTACCATTTATTCATTTATTTGGTCATTGAAACATTTAGCCATTTGACCAAAAACAAATCTCCTACCGACTGCCTAAGCCCTCGGTAGGAGATAGTTTGCTCTCTCTCGCCGATTAAGCTTCTGCTACCGGCTGAATAGAGACGTACGATTTGTTGTCGCGTTTCTTGCGGAAGGTTACGATACCGTCGCAGAGCGCATACAATGTGTGGTCGCTACCCATACCCATGTTTTCACCCGGGTTGTGAACCGTACCACGTTGACGTACGATGATGTTACCTGCCTTTGCGAATTGACCACCAAAGATCTTCACGCCAAGACGTTTGCTTTCTGATTCACGGCCGTTCTTGGAACTACCGACACCTTTCTTGTGAGCCATACTGGTTGTCCTTTCTTTTAAGCAATAACAATTTCTTTAACTACTACGTTGGTCAGATCCTGACGGTGACCATTGAGTTTGCGATAACCTTTGCGACGTTTCTTGTGGAAGACAAGAATTTTCTCACCGCGGCACTCGTTGTCGAGTACTTCGCAAACCACTTTAGCGCCCTTAACATAAGGAGCACCCACTTTTACTTTACCCTCGTTGTCAAGGAGCAGCACGTTTTCAAACTCAACTGTTGCGCCTTTCTCGAGTTCGTTCATACGATTGATGAACAGTTTTTTGCCAGCCTCTACTCTAAACTGCTGGCCTTTCATTTCTACAATTGCGTACATCTGTACAATACTGTATTTAATGTGACTGCGGTGCGGCGTCTGTTATACGAAACAGAACTTATACGGGCCTAATCCGCGAAAAAAGCGTGCAAAGGTACGGCTTTTTTTTGACATGACCAAATTTTTCTGCACTTTTTTGTAAAAAAGTACAAACAGGCCTACCGAAGATACTCTTTTTTGGGCTTTTTAGCGCTCAAAGAGCCGCAATAACTTCATTTTGGTTGCGCCGGGTTGCCCGGAGTACGGATGTTCGCGTAGCGGGAGATTGAACCATGTACGTCCTTTGAGCACGGTCTGCGGGTGAGTGAATTCCCTGAACCCCCATTCTCCGTGGTAAGCGCCCATTCCTGAATGTCCGGTACCGTTGAAGGGCACTCCTTTGACCATCATATGGATACACACCTCGTTGATACACCCGCCGCCGAACTGCTGGGTGCTCATCACACGCTTCGCCCATTTCATGTCCTTCGTGAAGAGATACATCGCCAAGGGGTGTTCACGCTCTGCGATCACATCCATTAATGCGTCCACCTCTGCATCTTTGAACGGCACGATAGGCAGCAAGGGGCAGAAGAGTTCGTGCTGCACAATAGGTTCGTTGATATCCACGGGGTAAATCATCGTCGGTGCATAACGTCGCGTAGCCGGGTCGCCTACCCCGCCGAACACAATGCGTTCGCGGTAGTCGTCTGCCTGTTTGGCACATTTGGTGTAGGCCGCGTCGGTGATGAGTTTGGGATATTCAGGGTTTGTCTCGGCGTGCTCTCCTATCTGGGCGATGAAAGCGTTTTTCAGTTCACGCAGAAAATCCTCCGCTACTTCTTCAGCGACGGCTATCTGGTTGATATTAATGCATATCTGTCCTGCATTGAGCAGCTTGAAGAAAGCGATCTTGCGTGCGGCATCTTTGAGGTCGGCGTCGGCTCGCACGACACACCAGTTACCTGTTTCTCCGCCCAACTCCAGCGCCACGGGTGTCAGGTTCTTCGCAGCCTCAGTCAATACATGTTTGCCTACGGACGGACTGCCGGTATAGAAAATCTTGTCGAACCGTTGTGCCAGACACATATCCGCTACGTCGTGTCCGCCGTCGATAAGGGTGATATACTCCGGCGGGAAGACTTCCGCGAAGAATTTCTTCAGCGCGGCGGTGGAGGCGGCGGACTTGGAACTGGACTTGATGACGACGGTATTCCCTCCGCACATCGCCGCTGCCACTACGCCTATCGTCAGCAGTATCGGGAAATTGAACGGACTGATAACCAGCGACACGCCGTAAGGCATTTTATAGACCTTGGTAATCACACTCGGCCAGCACATGAGTCCGCTGAAATGCACTTCTGGTCGCGCCCAACGCCTGAGTCCGCTCAGCATCTCATTGATCTCCACGATGATAGGACCTATATCACAGAGGTAGGCTTCCAACTCACTCCGTCCGAGATCTTCGCGCAACGCGGCGATCAGTTCATCCTGATGAGCGATCACCGCCGCTTTGAGGCGTTTGAGTTGCTGAATGCGCCATTTGACAGACAGTGTTTGTCCGGTACGGAAGAAACGTCTCTGCTCTGCCACTATTTGCTGTATGATTTTTTCGTCTGAGGGTTCATGTCCGAAAGCCGGTTCGGTATCACTCACGGTCTGTAAAATCGTGCGTATATCCCTCTCGCTGAGCGTCACGGGGGCCGAATAATTGATGGAGTCGGCGGCAATCATCGGTATGAGCGCCTCGTGGTCGCGTGTTTGGACGGGCGACTTCAATTGGTCCAATCCGCATGCGGCCAACAAATCTCGTACTGCTTGGAGAAAATCGGGCACGTGGCAGTATTGGGCCAATGCCTCATAATGCGCTTGACAAGCAGTCTGCTGGTATTCCAGTACCGGCATCAACATCAGCGAAATAGCCTGACCATGCGAAAGATGATACATCGCCCCTATGCTGTGCGCAAAAGCATGCACATATCCTGCTAACTGGGTATTGATGGCATTACCGCCGTACATAGCGGCGCGCGCCATATTCAGCCGCGCTGCCTCCAAGCGCTCGGAACTATCTTTCGACTTTCCACTTTCAACTCCGCCGCTCATTAACAACGGCAGGTTCTCCATAATCAGTCTGACGCCCTCCATGGACATTCGTTCATCTTCCTTGGAGCACTGTACATCGGCTATGACACCTTCTATGCAGTGACTCAGGGCATCAATACCGCAGGCGGCGATGACGGCTTTGGGAGCGTTGATGGTCAACTCACTGTCGTGCACCACATGCGTCACGTTGAGTCCTATCAGGACGGTCGAGCTCTTCGTCCCTCGGTCATTGGTCACCACGGCCCCAACCGTCACCTCGGCGCCGGTTCCGGCAGTGGAAGGAACCATGATGATCGGCAGTGTACTCCCGGGTACAGGAAGGAATTTCAGTAGCAGTGTCCGGATGGGTAAGTGCGGCATTTTCACGCCCGCGGCAATCATCTTACAACTATCCATCACACTTCCGCCGCCGAGCGCCACGATGCCTTCGGCCTGATGCGTTAGAGCTTGTTTGCGTCCGGCTTCTATAAGCGCTATGGTCGGCTCCGAATGGATGTCGCAGAAGAGCGATGCCTCTACTCCGGCGGCCTGCAGTGATTCCAAAATCGCCTGGTCATACCCCAAGCCGTGCAGTGTCTCGTCGGTCACTACCAACACTCGTTTATACCCGGCCTGCTGACACAGCGCACCTATCTCACGGCGCGCACCGCGGCCTTGATGTACTTCCGGTTCCGGCAGAGGAATCGTATGAATCACTTTGCCCGGCAACCGACGTATCCGTTTTCTGAATTGATATGTATCCATTTGCGTTAATTTTTGCGATTGCAAAGGTACAACAAAAATTGCATATATGCAAGAATATGCAAAAAAAAGCACCCCGAAGGGTGCCTTTTTAGTGATGATTGCTTCGCGCGCAGCGCGCAGTTGCATTTTCTTACTTGTTCTTGTTCAAATTGTCACAAGAGTTGTAGTCCAGCTTGTCGCCATTTAATGGAATGTACACCAAGTAAGCATAACTTCCCTTGGCAAGTGTACCGCTTTGGGCGGTAGTCCACATAGCCAACTCAGCCGTTGAAACAACATCAAACTCCGTACCCCATACGTACTCTGTTTTCGATGTTTTGGTTGTCTCGCCATTAACACCGCCCAGAGACTCGAACGAGTAGGAAATACAATAACAGTTGTAGTCCGTGGTGTTGTAGTGGCGGCCGTTAACTGTTCCCGCTTTGGAATCAATAGACGGTTGGGGGCCTCCCTGTGTGTACTCTGTTGACGCCCCCTGTCCACAAGAACTCATGAACACCATGGTCATAGCCGTTAAGGCTGCAAAAAGAATTTTCTTCATAGAACAATAATTTAAATGTGTGATGAAACGATGAAATTATTCCGTAATTCGTAATAATTACGCATTTCGGCTGCAAAATTACTACAAATTTTTGAAATGTACAAGATTTTAACCGAAAAAATCGTCTGTGCTTGCACAAGGGAGTTTTATCGGTTAAAAGATTGTCGTTTGCACGAAAGTGCGAAACAATCGTGCCCTTGCGGCTAAGAACGTAACTTCGAAGGGTCCCGCCCCGAAGGGGAAGGGGAGGAGGTCGAAGGTACTACAAATTTCCCCTCGGCGGCGTCCGAAGTTACTACAAAAATTGCGTTGTAAAAAAAAGTACGTTTAATTTGCGTATGTCGGAAAAAAGTATTACTTTTGCCCCGCAAATCAAAATCTATACAATTATGAAAAAATTATTTAATCTTTTGGCCGTGGTGGCGGTAGTGCTGGGCATGGCAAGCTGCGGGGACGGGAATACACCGTCCGATCCGAAACCTGTGTACACTGTCTATGACAAGACGACACACGTCATGACCTATTACTGCGACGACCGGATGGAGAGCCGCACAGGGGATAACTTCATCGTGGAGGAGTATAGCCCGAATATGGACTTCCATGAAAACCGACTCGAAGCATATGGCTATTATCCGAATGTGCTCAAGGTGGTTATTGATGCCTCTATGAAGGATTACCCCTATACCTCTATGCAAAATATATTCGGTTCGTGCTATATACCCGAAAGCAATGACGAAAGGGTAGGATTGAAAAGCATGACTATGATAGAGGGATTGGAGAATCTCCCTACCGCCAAGGTGACGGATATGAGTTATATGTTCTATTTATGCCGCGCCCTGACGTCACTAGACCTGCGTTCTTTCAACACCGCCAATGTGAAGGATATGAGCCATACGTTCGCTGGCTGTACTTCGCTGACCTCATTGGACCTGAGTTCTTTCGATACTAAGAACGTGACGGGTATGGGACAAATGTTCTATTTATGCCGCGCCCTGACGTCACTAGACCTGCGTTCTTTCAACACCGCCAATGTGAAGGATATGAGCCATACGTTCGCTGGCTGTACTTCGCTGACTACCATTTATTGCAACGACGATTGGAGTCAGAGTGCATCTAATATAGATTCTGATAGGATGTTCTATAACTGTTCCTCGCTAAAGGGCGGAAACAGAACGGGGTATGACGCTAACCATGGCGATATAAGCTACGCCCATCCGGATGGAGGAAAGAATAATCCCGGCTATTTCACCCTCAAGGCAGATTATAACGGCGTAAACGGGTGGCGCTATTACGATAACAACACACCTTTCTATCCTTTCGGTCCGAATAACAACACGCTTTTCTACTGGGCGGTGATGTACCCCGCTAACACGCTCTCTGCTCAGGTGCTGGATAAGATTGGTATCTTTGTCTCGCCCTACAATACAACCGCTATACTAATAGCCGTTGTACAAGGCGGTGAAACCCCTTCCGTTGGTGGTGAGGTGTTGGAGAATAGGTTACAAGTCAAACCCACCGCAACAAGCGGCTATGAACTTAGGGAGATAGATTGCAATATTCCGTTTGACAACACCCAAAACCTATGGATTGTAGCCGCCGCTAACGCAGGTTCTCCGGCTGTGGTGTGCGTCAACACAGGTGACCCCAACTCCAGATGGTTTAGCACGGACAGTAAGGTATGGGGCGACGTGGCAGAGACATTTGCCGGCACGGTAAGGAACGATTATAGTTTCATGATTCGCGCGCACTTCCGATAAAAATTATCCTATTTGCAAAAAAAGCACCCCGAATGAGGTGCTTTTTTTTGCTTTAAGCGATTTGCTTATCTGACTTCCTGCGCGAGGCGCACGGCGCAACGCCAGTATGCAGGGACATCTCCTAAAAGAGTAATAGGTTGAGGAGTTGTTATGTTTTTGTCAGCAGTTTCGCCTTTTTTAAAACCGAATTGCACGGCGAAATTATTGATGTCTTTCTCGCCGGCAACCGTAGTCGTCCAATAATAACCGCAACGCTCGGGGTAAAAAGTTTCATAATTAGCGTCTTTTACTCCTGCACAAGGGAGGAAAATAGCGCCACCGGCTTCCATCTTCTTCCAGTCCTCATAGCAATAGATATTCTGATCGGCAGTATAACTTCCCTCAAAATCAGGATACACCACGCCGTTGGGGTGCGAGTAGTTATCCGGCAGAAGGAGATATCCGCGTCTTCCTGCCACCATAGCCGGCATTTTCAGCCGCTCTGCATTAGGACGATCCTCCAGCAGGTATTTCCATTCGTCCTTGGACAGCGTACGCCACATACCGGGTTGGTTACCTCCGTTCTCTATACCGAAGCGGATACCCCAGTCCCAGTTCGTGCCATCTATATCTTCACGCTTCGAGGTATGCTTATTGTAACCACCGTGCTGTGATATTTTTTCAAGATCAGAATGATTTGCTCCATCCTGACTCATGGTTGTAGGAATATACCCTGTTTGTCCGAACATAAACAAGTCGCGAGGAGATGTTACACCACTGACCGTGCTCCCATAACCGTAATACAAGAACTGCTCGTCATAAAAACGCCAAGTCTCGCCTGTAAAATACAGGTTACCCGGTGCGAAGCGCACTTTGTGGTTTTCGGAAACGGAGAACTCTCCTCTGAGGACTACGGGTTCTTCTGTTCCACCGCCGCAGCAACAGCACGTAGGTGCGTTGGTATTACAAGCGGAGAAGAATAGCGCTGCAAAAGCTGCGCATGAAAGGGCTTGAATAAAATGTTTCATTGTTGTTTGGATTTAAAGATTGATTGTTATTATTTAAAGTGATTGGATATTATAATAGTAGAAGAAAGTTCTCCAACTGGACTCTTGATACGCTTCAACACTCTCTGCGGGCACAAAGAGTTTGACCGTAGAACTACTGGTCCTATTGCTAGGAAACGCTATATCCCCCAATTCAGGCGGCGTAGTCGCACGGCAAATCACTTTATTCAATCCGTTGCAATTGTTGAATGCCCCATACTCAATCTTTGTAATGTTAGCGGGTATTTCAAGCGTCCATCCGGTGACATACTTGCCAACACCGCTGAATGCTTCTTTGGGGATGACGGTCAGCTGTGTGCAATTTTCCAATCCCTTCAGTGCAGAATTATAGCAATTCATGAAAGCGCCTTCGCCGAGCGTTTTCAATCCTGCGGGCAGGTTAATCTCCTTAAAACCACACTGACAGAAAGCAGCCATATCTATTTGCTCGATGGAAGCGGGCAAGGAGAGATTGAGAAGAGAACAATTCCAGAACGCTGCGTGCTCGATAATCTTCACGCCGGTGAAGTTTTCAACTGTTTCGAGCTTCGTGCATCCACTGAAAACGCGCTCGGGAACAGTGGTAATGTCCTCTTTCCAGGTAACGGTCTCCAGCGCCACGCATCCCTCAAAAACCTGCTTGCCTAATTGCCATATCTCCGAACCGGACATATCTACCTGCATGAGGGCCTTACATCCCATAAATGCTTTAGCTCCTACCTTTTCCATAGATTTTGGGAAACGGATACCAATCAATGATTCGCAATTCTGGAACGCACTGTCGCCGATAGAGGTTAACTGCTCCGAAGGAAGGTCTATGCTCTTTGTGGAGCCCTCTACATGCAGTTTATACAGTACCTTACATTTATAGAACGCGCTAGGTTCTATCAAACGAAGACAGGAAGGAAGGATGGCTTCATATAAGGCATCGCAATGAGCGAAATCTGCATACATAATCTCGGTCAACGCCGTTCCGGACAAGTCCACTTTCTTTAATTGCCGACAATTCTGAAACATGCCACTTCCCACCTGTTTAAGCGCCGTTCCGGACAAGTCCACCTCTGTCACACCAGTGTTATAAAAAGCATACTTGCCGATGAAAGTAAGCGTTGAAGGGAAAACAACTTCGCTAAGATTCTTATAATCATAAAACGCGTACGCGCCCACAGAGGTTACGCCATCCTCGATAACTACTTTAAGGATGTAGTCTTTATGCTTCTCCCATTCGGGGCGGTTGGCCTTCGTGTATGTTTCCATCGCCCCCTCACCGGAGACAGTCAGCACACCAAGGGCAGCATTAAACTTCCACTCTATATGACCCGGCTTGGGGTCATCACCGCCCTCCGGCGCGTTTTCGTTACATGCATTCAAGCATACCAGCGCACTCAGCGCAAAGAGAAAAAATTTGAGATGTTTCATCATAAAGCTTCAATTTGATAACTACTAAAATAAGTGCGCCAACCATAAGAGGTAATCTTATACGTTTCTACGCTTGCACTCGGCACTTTTAGATACACATTATGCTCAGATATTTGACTCGCAGAAAAAACTTCGCCGCCACTCTCCAAAGTAGGCGGAGTTTTAGCATGGCAAATCACTGTTGATAGATGCCCGGAATGGCGAGTATCATATCCCGTACTAAGGAACGCACCCTTTTTGATGGATGTGATAGTTGAAGGAAGTTCAATGGTAAACGACGTAGAAGCAAATCTTCCTACATACTTGAAAGCACTTTCTTCGATGACCTGCAGTTTGGTGCAGTTCTTCATACTACTCAAGGTGGCGTGGGTACAGGAATGGAAAGCGGCTTTACCTAAATTAGTCAAGTCGCTCTGCAATTTGATGTTCTGAAGAGCGGTGCAGTTAAAGAAAGCCGAGTCTCCAATCGTGACAACGCTGGAAGGCACCGCTACATCTAAAGCCTTACACTCCGCAAAAGCCCCTGTTCCGATTGTCTTAACGTCGCTGAAAGAATTGATGGTCTTGAGCGCACCGCATTTATGGAACGCTTTCTCGGGAACGGTGGTCGTTTTACTATTCCAAGAAACCGTCTCCAATGCCTCACATCCTTGGAAAGCGCGTTTACCCAGTTGCGTTAGATTAGAAGAGCTCAGATTGGCCGTTTTTAGCGCCATGCACTTATAGAATGCCCCCTCTCCTATCGTTTTAACCGAGCTGGAGAGCGATATATACGTCAGCGAATTGCACTCAGCAAACGCCCAATCACCAATCGTAGTGAAATTCTGCGAGGGAAAAACAATATCATTCTTTGAGTCAGCCAAATGCACTTGCGCGAGCGCAGTGCAATAATCAAAAGCCGCTCTACCAATCGACTGCAGGCGGGTAGGAAGAACGACCTCCGTTAATGCAGCGCAATCATAGAAAGCCTGAAGCGGTATAGCCGTTAACGAGGCAGCGGAAAAATCGATTTTCTTCAACGCCTTACACTTGTAAAAGGCACGCTCTCCCAGGGTGCTGAGATGTGCTTGGGAGAGGTCCATAGTAGCCAGAGACTGGCAGTTATAGAAGGCCTTTGTGCCGATGGTTTTCAGCGACGCAGGAACAGCCACACTCTTGAGCGCCTTACACTCCGCAAAAGCCTCTTGGTCAATAAGATTGACAGCCGTCTCGGAGAGGTCAATGTCCGAAAGCGACGTACAACCCTCGAAAGCCGACCGCTCAATCACCTTCAGCGTAGAAGGAAGGGTCACTTTACTAATGTGTACATACTCCTTAAAAGCATACTGGCCCACAGAGGTGACACCCTCCTCAATAATCACCTCAGTCACATATTCCGCATACTTATACCACGGTGCATCTGAAGGAGTGGCATAATTCGCCATCGCCCCATCACCGGAGATAATCAACCTATTATAGAGAGCCTTAAACTCATAGGTTATCTCACCCGGCTGCAGAGGTGTTGTGCCACCTTCGCCGCCCTCCGGCGCATTCTCATTACAAGCTGCGAAAAACAATGCAAATAAGCAATAAAGAACGATTCCCTTTTTCATAATATTTATAATTTTGCTGCAAAAATACGAACTTTCTTGCATATATGCAAATTTTTCTTTACCTTTGCACGATTTTTTTGGAAAAAAATGTAACTAACACTCACAATTATGTCAAAACAGAAACGATTTTTGCTGGACGAGAGCGAACTGCCCCGTCAATGGTACAACATTCAGGCGGATATGATCAATAAGCCGTTACCTTTATTGAACCCCGCCACCAGAGAGCCGCTGAAAGCGGAAGATTTGGCGCATATTTTTGCTGCCGAGTGCGCGAAACAGGAGTTGGACCAGGAACATGCGTGGATAGATATACCGGAGGAAGTGCTCGAACGATACAAATACTACCGCTCCACCCCGCTCGTCCGCGCGTACGCGTTAGAAAAAGCATTAGGCACGCCCGCGCATATATACTTCAAGAACGAGAGTGTCAACCCCCTCGGTTCGCATAAGATTAACTCCGCCCTACCGCAGTGCTATTACTGCAAGCAGGAGGGCACGACCAACGTGACTACTGAGACCGGCGCCGGACAATGGGGCGCTGCGCTGAGCTATGCCGCAAAAGCCTTTGGACTCGAGTGCGCGGTATATCAGGTGAAGATATCTATGCAGCAGAAACCCTACCGCAGTTCAATCATGCGCACTTTCGGTGCGACTGTCACCGGCTCGCCGTCCATGTCCACCCGCGCAGGAAAAGACATCATCACCCGCGACCCGCTGCACCCCGGCTCATTAGGCACCGCCATCTCCGAGGCAGTCGAACTGGCCACCACTACGCCGAACTGCAAATATACATTAGGTTCCGTGATGAGCCATGTTTCGCTCCATCAGACCATCATCGGTCTGGAGGCGGAGAAACAGATGGAGAAAGCCGGAGAATATCCCGACACTATCATCGCTTGTTTCGGTGGCGGTAGTAACTTCGGCGGACTTGCTTTCCCCTTCATGCGCCATACGCTGTTGGAGGGCAAGAAAATAGACTTCATCGCCGCCGAGCCGTCGAGTTGCCCTAAACTGACGCACGGTAAATTTGAATATGACTTCGGCGATGAGGCCGGTTATACACCCCTTCTGCCGATGTACACGCTGGGTCATGAGTTCAAGCCGGCTAACATCCATGCGGGTGGTCTTCGTTACCACGGTGCCGGCACTATCGTCAGCCAGCTGCTCAAAGACGGCTATATGCGCGCCGTGGATATTCCGCAGACCGAGTCGTTCGCAGCAGGACTGCTTTTCGCACGGACAGAGAGTATCATCCCCGCGCCGGAGAGCTGCCACGCCATCGCGGCTACTATTCGCGAAGCGAAGAAATGTATCGAGACCGGCGAAGAGAAAGTCATCCTCTTCAACCTCAGCGGCCACGGACTGATTGATATGACCGCCTACGACAGTTATCTCAACGGCGACCTCACCGACCCTGAGTTCAAAGGATGAGTATCACCCTATCCATACTTCTTGCCATCCGCGTCCTGTGCATCGGGAATAGTTTCTCGTGGGACGCGGTAGAGCAAGAGTTGGTGCCTCTCTGCGCCGCCAAAGGTGTGGAGGTGGAGGTACATAATCTCTATTACGGCGGTTGTTCACTGCAGCAACACGCGGAGTTTATGGCGAAAGATACAGCCGCTTATTCGCACCGCGTGTGTACGAACGCACAGCCACGACTTATTAAGGATACTATCACTCTCAAACAGGCGCTCCGGGACGGTCAGTACGACTATATCTCGTTGCAACAGGCGAGCCATGACAGCGGTATTCGCAGCAGTTACGAACCGTGGCTGACGATGCTTATCGATACCGTGCGGGCATACCAACCGCAGGCACAACTGTGCTGGATGCAGACTTGGGCGTACAGCCATGATGCCAAACATCCCGCTTACCCGCGTTATCACAGCAGTCAGCAGGAGATGTGGGATAGCATTCAGTCCTGTACGCGCTATGTGCAGCAAATCGCTAATAAAGAAATACTCTTGGTTCCTTGCGGCGAGGCCATTCACTTGGCGCGCCAAACGAAATTAGGCGACACGCTTTGTCGGGACGGATATCATCTTAATTATGAATATGGCCGCTATACGGCTTCGTGTGTCTGGTACGAAATACTGACGGGCAAGAACGTGCGGCACAACAGATATAAGAACGCCGAAATGACCTGCAGCCAGAAGCGCCTTACGCAAAAAGCGGCACACGAAGCCGTGCGTAAGTACAAAAATGCACTTTTTTGAAAAAAAGTTGCAGAAAAATTTGGTCATGTCAAAAAAAAGCAGTACTTTTGCGCTCGCTTTTGAAAAAGAAGTACCCGGTGCGGTAGTTCAGTTGGTTAGAATACCGGCCTGTCACGCCGTAGGTCGCGAGTTCGAGTCTCGTCCGCACCGCTTCTTTTTTTCGGTCCATTAGCTCAACTGAATAGAGTACCACACTACGGATGTGGGGGTTGCAGGTTTGAATCCTGCATGGATCACAGACAAAGAGAAAAATCGCATCTGAGAGTTAACTTTCAAGTGCGATTTTTTTATTTGTATGTAGCACTCGCCCACGGTGAGGGCAAAGGATTACGAAGCAATCCTATTTAATGGGCTTCCAGCCAGTTATGCCCCACCCCGCAGTCCGCTATAAGCGGCACAGACAGGTGAACCACACTCTCCATCTCCGATACCACAATCTCGCGTACGCGCTCCACTTCGCTCTCCGGCACATTGAAATTGAGTTCATCGTGTACCTGCATGATCATCTGCGCCTTGAGTCCTTCCTCCTGAAGACGGCGATGGATGGCAATCATGGCAATCTTGATGATGTCCGCCGCAGTGCCCTGTATGGGGGCGTTGACGGCATTGCGCTCCGCAAAAGAACGCACCGTTGCATTATTGGACAGGATATCCGGCAGGTAACGTTTGCGGCCGAAGAGTGTCTCGGCGTACCCGCGAACGCGCGCTTTCTCTTTCTGACGCTCGATGAACTTAATTACCCCGGGGAACGCCGAGAAATAATCGTCGATGAGTTGACGTGCCTCGGCGCGAGGACAGTCCAACTGCTGCGCCAGGCCGAAAGCCGAAATGCCGTAGATAATACCGAAATTGGCCGTCTTGGCCTTGCGGCGCTGGTCCTTCGTGATCTGTTCTATCGGCAGCTTGAAGATACGCGCCGCCGTCGCTGCGTGAATATCCTGACCCGAACGGAAAGCCTGCAAGAGATGCTCGTCCTGGCTGAAATGCGCCAACAGACGCAGCTCTATCTGACTGTAGTCGGCGCTGAGGAAAAGGCATCCCTCGTCGGGTATAACCGCCTCGCGTATCAGCTTGCCGCGCTCCGAACGAATGGGTAAGTTCTGCAAGTTCGGGTTACTGCTACTCAACCGCCCCGTTGCCGTCACTGTCTGGTTATACGTCGTGTGAATCTTTCCGTCTGCGGCAATGTACTCCGGCAGAGCGGCGATATACGTGGAGATCAGTTTCTTCAGTTCGCGGTACTCCAGGATAAGCCCTACTATCTCATGACGCTCTTTGAGGGCCATCAACACCTCCTCGGACGTCGAATATTGCCCCGTACGGGATTTCTTCGCCTTCTCGTCAATCTTCAGTTTTTCGAAGAGCAGTTCGCCTACCTGACGCGGACTGTTGATATTAAACGGCTCGCCGGAGAGGGCGTAGATACGCTGTTCCAGCTCGTTCAGTTCAGCCGTCAGTCTTTGCTCCGCCTCCTTCAGTTTATCTACATCAAACCGCACTCCGGCCGCTTCCATCTCCCGCAGCACCGGGACCAACGGCAACTCCACATCGTTATAGAGATTCCATAGGTCCGTGTCCGCTTTGAGAGCCGTCCAGTTAGGTTCGCGTTCCGGATTGAACGCCACCTCCGGATTGAGGAGGTACTGACAAAGACGGTTCTCTATCGTGTCGTACTGAGAGCCGGCTTTGGTGCTCTCACTCGTTGGCCGGGAGTTATTTTCTCCACCGTCTTCCTCCGTAGAGGCAAAGAGGTCAAGCTGGTTGGGGTCTGTAGGCTTGCTTTTCTTCGCAGTAGGCGTAGTAGGAGCCGCAGGAGTTGCCGTTTGCGCCATCTCAGGGTGGGAGTACTCCAGTTTCTTGAGCAACGAACTGAACTCCAGTTCTCGGTACAGTTCCGCAAGGGCTTGCACATTCGGCTCTTTGCGCGTCAACTGCGCCTCGTCCAGCGTTACCGGCACATCGGTGCGGATGGTGGCAAGGAAACGGGAGAACCGGATATTCTCCACCTGACTCTCCACTTTCTGCCGCAGTGCGCCCTTGATCTGGTCAGTATTGGCAAGCATGTTATCTATCGAACCGAACTGCGCCAACAGGGCTATAGCCGTCTTCTCCCCCACTCCTTTACAACCGGGTATATTATCGCTGGCATCGCCCATAAGACCCAGCAAATCAATCACTTGCTCCTTGCGCTGCAATCCGTATTTCTCGCATACCTCTTTGGGCCCCATCAGTTCGAAGCCTCCCGTATGACGCGGACGGTACATGAATATATGGTCCGATACCAACTGGCCGTAGTCCTTGTCCGGCGTGGCCATATAGACCTCAAAGCCGGCTTTCTCGCCTTGTAAGGACAGTGTACCGATAACGTCATCCGCCTCGAATCCCGGCACTTCATACACAGCGATATTCATCGCCTCCAGCAGTCTTTTGATGACCGGCACCGCCTTGCGTATATCCTCCGGCGTCTCTTCGCGCTGGGCTTTGTACTGCTCATACGCCTCATGACGAAACGTACCGCCCTTGGGGTCAAAAGCCACGCCCACATGGGTCGGGTTGATTTTCTTGAGCAAATCATCCAGCGTGACAGCAAAGCCGAAAATAGCGGAGGTGTTATCTCCGCGACTGTTCATACGCGGAGCGCGGATAAAAGCATAGTACGCCCGGAAAATCATCGCATAGGCGTCAATAAGAAGAAGCTTGGGGGTCATTTGAGATTTTATATTTTAGATTTAAGATTTTAGATTTGAGATTTACCATTGTATCGGCGCAAAGCCGTTCTTAATCAGATAATTATTCGCAGCACTGAAATGTCCACAGCCGTCAAAGCCCCGATAGACGGACAACGGCGAGGGGTGCGATGTCTGCAGTACCAGATGTTTCTTTCGGTCGATAAACTGCCCTTTGCGCTGGGCATACGAACCCCAGAGCATAAAGACCAGATGTTCGCGCTCTTTATTCAGCGCCGCGATGGCTGCGTCGGTCAACTCTTCCCATCCTTTGCCTTGATGACTGCCCGCTTTGTGAGCCTCCACGGTAAGCGTAGCGTTGAGCAGCAAAACGCCTTGTTCCGCCCATCGGCGCAGGTCTCCGCTCTGAGGGATAGGAGTACCCAAGTCACGGTGAATCTCTTTGTATATATTCACCAGCGAAGGCGGTACTTGCACCCCCTCCGGCACAGAGAAACTAAGCCCCATCGCCTGGCCGGGCTCGTGATAAGGGTCTTGGCCGATGATGACCACACGCACCTTATCGAACGGACACGAGTCAAACGCATTAAAAATCAGACCAGCGGGCGGAAAGCACCGACGGGTCTGATATTGTTGGCGCACATACTGAGTGAGGAGTTCGAAATAGGGTTTGTCAAACTCCGTCTGTAATACGTGTTGCCAAGATGGGTCTATTCGTACTTGCATTAGTCAACAATCAACATCGCATCGCCGTAGTCGCCGAAACGGTAACCCTCTTCTACCGCTACCTCGTAGGCATGCATCGTCTCTTCGTAACCGCCGAAAGCCGCTGCCATCAACAACTGGCTCGATTGCGGCATATAGAAATTAACGAAGAACGAATTAGCCACAGAGAAACGGTAAGGCGGATAAATGAATTTATTGGTCCATCCGTCATACGGTTTGAGCAGTCCGTTGGTGCCGGCTACGTGTTCCAGTGCGCGCATCACCTCCGTGCCCACTGCACATACACGGCGGGCCTCGTCATGAGCTTTGTTTACCGCGTTCGTCATGGGCTCCGGCAGGATAATCTGTTCGCTCTCCATCTTGTTTTTCGTCAGGTCTTCCACATCTATATCCTTGAAAATACCCAGCGACACATGGCTGGTCATGAACGCCGTCTCTATACCTTTGATCTCCATGCGTTTGAGAAGCTGTTTGGAGAAATGGAGACCCGATGCCGGCGCAGCTACGGCACCCACTTTATCGGCAAATATCGTTTGATAACGCTCATTATCCATCTCACGAACCGGTTGGTCACGGAAAATCTGCTCGTACGCAATCTCTGTCTGGGCATCCATCGGACGACGGATATATTTCGGCAGCGGAGCATTTCCCAGCGCATACAAACGCGGGACAAACTCCTCATTGTCATAGTCCGTCAGAAAGCGGAACGTACGACCACGGCTCGTCGTGTTGTCTATCACCTCCGCCACGATAGACGAGTCCGCCTCGAACGTCAGTTTGTTACCGATACGAATCTTGCGCGCAGGCTCGACCAGCACATCCCAGTAACGCAGACGGTGACTCAACTCACGCAGCAGGAACACCTCGATTAACGCGTTCGTCTTCTCCTTATGACCCCAGAGACGGGCAGGGAACACCTTGGTATCATTGAGGATGAACAAATCGCCCTCATCGAAATACTCCACAAGGTCCGTCACTTTCTTATGCTCTATCTCTCCCGTCTTGCGATGGAGTACCATCATACGTGCTTCGTCGCGATAAGAAGCGGGGTACTGAGCAATCAATTCTTCAGGCAGTCTAAACTTAAACTGACTGAGTTTCATATCATTGGTTTTGTACATAGTCTTAGTTGCGTTCCGTTTTCAGCTCTCTGTATTCAGTATTCAGTTTTTCAAGGAATTGGTCTATCGTCATGCAGTCCTCAACGCGGGTATTACCTACTCGGGTCCGACGCAATGCTGTCAGATGGGCACCCGAACCCAGTTTCTCGCCGATATCACGGGCCAGCGCGCGGATATAAGTTCCCTTCGAGCATACCACGCGGATGGTCAGTTGCATCGTCTCGGCGTCAAAAGACAGCACTTCTATCTCATCTATCACCAGTAACCGCGGTTTGAGTTCCACCTCTTCTCCCTTTCGGGCGAACTCGTAGGCTCTCTTGCCGTTGATCTGAATAGCAGAGAAAGCCGGAGGGGTCTGCCACTGTTCGCCCATAAAGAGCGGAATAGTCTTGTCTATCAGTTCGCGGGTTATATGCGCCGTCGGATAAGTCGCATCTACCGCTTTTTCCAAATCGTACGAAGGAGTCGTGGCGCCTAACTGCAACGTGGCTACATATTCCTTCACATCCGCCTGTAGTTGGTCGATGAGCTTCGTCTTTCTGCCCGTACAGATGATGACCACACCCGTCGCCAAGGGGTCCAGCGTGCCGGAATGACCCACTTTCAATTTCTTCTGACCCAACACGCGGCAGAGGTTATACCGCACTTTGGCCACCAAGTCAAATGACGTCCAGTGTAGCGGCTTGTCGAACGCCAGCACTTCACCCCCTACAAAATCCCACATCTCAACAAACAGTCGCTATTATCGTTGCCGTGCCGACGAGGGCGCAGTACAACGCGAACCACACCAAGCGTTGACGACGAACTATCTCTATCATAAAGCGACAGGCGAAACAACCCGTGGCAAACGCGGCTACGAAACCTACTATCGCCGGCACAAGACCTAACTCACTCGTCAACTCGCCTTGCAGCAACTTGAGACCATCCAGCAACGCCTCGCCGAGGATGGGAATCAGCACCATCAGGAACGAGAACTGCGCCACACTCTCTTTCTTCACGCCGCACAGCAGACCTGTCGCGATAGTTGTGCCCGAACGGCTCAGACCGGGTAAAACGGCGCACGCTTGGGCGATACCGATGATGATTGCATCTTTATAGCCCACTTCATGACCCGCATTCTGACGACGTTTCTGCAGCCACTCGCTCAACGCCAGTAAACAGGCGGTAATCAACAGGCAAATACCTACAAGCAATAGACCGTTACCGAAGAAAGACTCCACCTGGTCCTTGAAAAACATACCGACGATAAACACCGGAATCATAGACACCAGGATCTTCGCCACATAGTCTTTCTCCGCGTTCCAGCGCAGCGATGTAAACGTACCGCGGAAGAGTTGCGCCACTTCCCGCCATAACACCACCAGCGTCGAGAGAACCGTCGCCGCATGAACAACAATCGCAAACGTAAGGTTCTCCTCGCCCGATGTGCCCAATAAAGCTTGCCCTATCTCCAGATGACCCGAAGACGAAACGGGCAGAAACTCCGTCAAACCCTGAACAATGCCTAATATGAGTGCCTGTAACCAACTCATTTCTTCTTACCGCGGAATAAGATGGCTACAATCATGCACACAAAGCCGAAAAGAGAAATCATCGGCCCTACTGTGATACGACGAACCGAAAAAATATCGGGATTATACTCCTCTCCGGACGGGGCTCCAATCATCAGACAGAAACCCACCACAATAATCACAAACGATATAGCGATGAGGATAAGATTCAATTTTGGTAAAGTCTGTTTCATATCAAAAAAATGTACGATTATTAAGATTTTGCCGCTACGGAGGCATTAGGCACTTTTTCCCTACTCTTTTCGGACTAATTACCTGTTAACAAACAACGGATTTTCACCCCAAAAAATGTACGATTATTAAGATTTCTAAATTTCGTACAATGAGTTATTATCCATGCGGATGTACCGTCCGGTGGCTATCAGCGATGCAAAAAGTGTTATCAGCAAACCCGACAACAGGACCACCGCCGATACAAACGCTATATTCGTCCACGTCAACGGGAAGAGCAATACTCCCAAGCGCGTCTCCACATAATACACCACGCCGCTCAGCACCGCCAGTGCTACCAAACCGGACATAAAGCCCATAAACATATTACGCAGCACAAACGGACGGCGTGTCACCCACGACGTAGCACCTACGAGCGTCATCGTATTCAGTAAGAAGCGCTTCGAGTATATCTGTAAGCGGATGGTGTTGACTATCAGAACCATCGACACCAGCAGCAGAACCAGCGCCACTATCAGCAGGATAAGAGACAACTCATGCACATTGCTGCTCATCAGGTCGGCCAGATCACGAGGATAAATAACCTCCGATACATAAGGCAACGCCTGTAACTGCTCAGCTAATACCGCCAAACTGTCCGGATGGCTGTACACATCCGTCGGATGAATCTCATAACTGGCAGACAATGGATTATAGCCCAGGAAAGCCGACGGGTCTTCACCCAGAGACGCTATATGTTCCTCCAACGCTTGCTCTTTGGATACATACTTATACCCGCTGCAACTCTCGCCGGAAGACAAAATCTTCTCCAAACGCGCGCATTGCGTGCTATCCGCTTCTTCTGTTAACACGGCGGTAATCGTCATGTTCTCGCGCATGCGCGTAACAAGCGCTCCTGCTGAAAGCAGGAGCACACATTCCAAGCCGATAAGGCATAACACCAACGACACACTTACCGCGGCCGTCAGGTAGGAATTACGAAAATGATGCTTGCGCATTAATACTCCCAGAGGTCCTGTTCGAAATTAAGTAACTCCGTTGCGATGCGATCTTGCTCTTTTCTCACCTCCTCCTCTGTGCCGGCATAATCAGGTATCCAACGGTTGTACATGTTACCCTCACCTACGATATAAGACGTGAACAGACGTTTCTGGAAGAACTCGTCGAACGTAACACGCTTTACCTCGTTGCGGTTAGGAATAGCGTACTGCATAGCCATATACGGACGCAAGGCATCGAATGGAATCCAGAACATGATCGACTCACGCAGCGACTGCATGATATTGGAATTATCGCGCGTCGAAATCTTATCAGACTGAAGCGGAGCGATAGCCATAATCTTGGTATGCAGACGAGACGTGTGCTTGTCGAAGAACACCACTTCCTGAATGAGGTACTTCAACTGGTTCTTAACCAGTTTCTCAAACGGATAGAAGTGGAACGATAACTCATCGGCAATACTGTCATAGTGAACCAACATAGCATCCGAACTCGTGATGTCGAAGTGGGTCGGGTCATCCGAATAGTCTGCCAGAGGATCGTCTGCCATGAACATCGTCGGGATAGATGCAGGAGCAATAGGAGCTTGCTTGAAATCAGGCTTGATTGTCTCCATGTTCTTCTCGTAAATAGGAAGACCGTCTACCACAGCATCCGTTATCACCTTGAATAAGTTACGATAGTCCGCGTCATCCGACTTCGTCGGGAAATAGAGCTGATAGTTCTGTTTGTAACGCATATCAATGATGCGATAGATATAACGCGACCAGATGACATCATCTATGCGGTGATCTACCATCACAATCGTGTCATGCGCTTGCGAGAACTCCTCGGTTTGGATACGCGCACTTCCCACCTCGTCAAAGAACGAGATTACGCGATGTTGTGCCTGAGCACTTACCATGCCCAGCAATAAACATGCGATAATACTAAGTTTCTTTATCATATTCGTTAAGTATTAATTCAGTGATAGAGGAATAGGTGACAAACGGGTTTCCTTGCCGTCCGGACCCTTCGCACGGATATCCGTGATAACCACGATCGCACCCATTTTCAGTTTCTCCAGACGACTGCGCTGATCCGCTGTGAACTTGTTGCCACGAGCCTCGGTCAACACGCCGTTGATATTAACCTTGAAACTGGTAATCTGGTACGGCAAATCCAGCAATCCGTCCGGACCGTACGATGCAATAACCGTTGCTCCACCGTTCAGCAAAGCTCCACGGGATATATTGCCATCCGAATACTCTTTCTCGCCGGACTTGAAGTAAGCACCCGGTTTCGGCAGAGCTTTCACACGATAGTCTTTACTTCCCATCGGTTGCATGCGACCATCCAACTCAGCAGATACAGAGATCGTTACTGTCTTGGAGCCGTCACCCGGCTTGATAATCCACAGACCTCCCTGCTGACGAACAGCAGCTCCGCTCACGTTCACTTTCACTTTGTCGTTCGATACACCCGGCACAGAAATAGAGAACTTGTTGTCATAACCGCGGTACATAATATTCAGATCGGTATTCGAAATAGTTACGGCCGGCTCACCTACGCTATACTCGCTCGAGAACGGCAGATTCTCCATCTCACCCGTTGACGGGTTCTGGAAGGCAATCCAACCGGAGTATTTCTTCAAACCTACACCCGAAGCGGATACTTCATATATACCTTGGTCGTTAATGCGCTGCCCCTCGATATAATACTCAGGAGTCTGCGTGGAGTCGATAGCCGCCAGAATAATCTTGGCTGAGTATTTACCACCACGAATCACATAGTTCGAATTCGGTATCACGTACGCGTTCAGTTTATTTACGCGCAAGTCACCCGCGTCCGTGCGATCCATCAGGTATTGAACCAACTGGCTCTCGGTCGAACGTACATCATTCTGCATCTTGGTCAAAATAGTAATCGAAGCGCCTACCGGCATACCATCAAAGATGGCTACTTCCCAGTCGCATGAGTCTTTCTCATGCGCATTGTAACCGCGCTCAGTAGCTAAGTTCTGGAGAATGGCATTGCGTAACTCAGCGTCTGCCTCTACCAGACTGGCTGCATAATCGCGATAGTAAGCCACTACTTGCTTAAGAATAGCACCATTGCCTTGTACTATCGCATACTGACCTGTCACATCCAGATTGGAATTACCCTCTATATGACGGGTCGGATCGCCTTCTGTAGCGCGACGAGCTTCTACTTTCTTACGACCATCCGCCAGCAAAGCTATCTGCTCCTTGAAATTCTGAATATAGTTATACAGTGAATCAGCACGTAATTGCACCTCGGTCGCTTTGTCAAACCACTCTTGCGTCTTCTCAGGGTTATCGGCGTTAGCCGACTTAAAATCCTTATAGAGCTGCGCATTTCGTTTGTCCGTCGCTTCGATAGAGGAGTGTAGACTGTTGTCCACCAATGTAAAACCATTCAAGATATCCGTACTTACGTTCAACGCCAACATGGCGGTGAGCACCAAGTACATCATACCAATCATTTTTTGTCTCGGGGTTTCCGGACAGTTTTTTGCTCCACTCATTGCTGAAGTGTTTAAATGATTTCTACTTTCTTAATCTGTTTTGCGTTACTCCTTATGCTAGTGCATTAAGCATATTACCATAGATTGCATTCAGATCTGCTACCTGTTTTTGCAACTGTTTTGCTCCTGCTGCAAAGGCCACCTGCGACTCCGCTGCCTCTTTAGCGGCCGCTGTAGCGCTCTTCTGAGCCTCTACCTGTGCATTAACTGCCTGCAACTGCAATTCATATACTGAATTGAGAGAAGCCACTTTTTGACCTACTTGCTCTACACCCTGCTTGTATGCGCGAGTCTCCTCGGCTACACCCTTCATATCTTCACTGATCTGTGCATAGGTGCCGGACAAACCACCGGTAGCTTGAGTCAAGTTATCTGTTGCCAAACCTACTGCAGACAGTTTGGAGGTGTACTCAATCGTTGCGGCCTCAGCTGCTACCAAACGCTCGTTCAACTTAACGCCCGTCTGAGCTACCTTGCTCAATTCGCTGAACTGAGTAGCTGTCTTTGCCAAGTCTGCTATACCGTCTTTCAGAGCTTTCATATCCTCATCCTTCAAAGAAGGAACTTTAGCTGAGGAGGCAGCAGGACCAGCTGGAGAAGCAGCTATATTCATTCCTTTTACTGCAGCTTCGTCACCTCCGGCAACACCTGCGCCAAGCAAGGTAGGACGAGCTTGTTTTGATTTCTCCTCAAGTAACTCCGGTTTGGTTCCGTACTCCAACAGCTGCGGGAACACATTCTCCCAGTGAAACTCAGGATGTGGATGCTCCAATGTACCGATTAAGAACAAGAATGCCTCGGTAAACATACCTACCATCAGCACCTGGCTGGCACCCGGCCAGTGCAAAATCTTAAACAATGCACCGATAATTACGACAGACGCACCCGCCGAATATACGATGTTTACAACGTTCTTACCTTGATAAGACTCATACCAATGAAAGAATCTTGCACCAAAACCTTGCTTTGCAGCATTTTCTGTAGCCATAATTTTATAACTTAATAGTTAATATATTTGTTTAATTGATTTCTAATTTTATTCTCCGATATACGAACGTACGCAACGGAAACCGATATACGGACGGCTCTCATACTGATACTCGTACGTACGTACACCGCACTGCATGAAGTAACTGATGTCCTTCCAGCTACCACCCTTCACCACTTTGCGTTTCAGGATGTCCGGATCAGCCTTACGGGCCAGATAGTTATAATCCGGATTGAGGTCATGAATATGCGTATTAGCAGCACTCTGGTAAGCAGAATTGGTCCACTCTGCTACGTTTCCGGCCATATCGAACAGACCGAAGTCATTCGGACGGAACTGAGCCACTTTCATCGTCGTTGTACCCGTATCATCGTTATAAGCACCACGATAAGGCTTGAAGTTAGCAAAGAAGCAACCCTTGCTGTCGCGGGCATAATTGCTACCCCAAGGATACATAGCCATCTTGCGGCCACCACGAGCAGCATACTCCCACTGAGCCTCCGTCGGAAGACGGAACTCATTCACCTCGGTAGTAGAATAGTGGTTGAACAATTTGGTACGCCAGTTGCAGAATGCATGTGCCTGCTCCCATGTTACACCTACTACAGGATAGTCAGCATAACCCGGGTGACGGAAATACATATGCAGCAACGGGTCGTTGTACGAGAATTGGAAGTCACGCGCCCATACCAGTGTATCCGGATAGATACAGATAATCTTCTCCGTCAACAGGTCTTTCGGTTCACGCAACGGACGAATAATCGTCGAGTCCTTGATCTCGCCGTTTTCGTTTACCCAGAAGGTATCTACACGAGCTGTTGCTCCGGGAGGATAAGTACTCGTCGCTACGTCAAATTTGTTGCGTTGCGGCAGTGCCTCGTCCATGTTTACCCAGCTGTAACGATAATGTAACGAATTGGTTCTCAGCGTTCCGTCAGAATAGAACATTGATGACAGGGCGTCAACAACATCCTCGTCCTTGCTGTTCCAAGGCACTTTCTTGCGCCAGTTGAGACGGAAGTTCTCTTCGTCGAAATCCTCGTCCTTCGGCTGAATAGCATAATCCGTCATACCTGCGGCCACTAAGTTAGTCAAACCGATAGAGTCGCGAACCCAGTTGACGAACTGACGATACTCGTTGTTGGTAATCTCAGTCTCATCCATCCAGAATGCGTCTACCGTTACCATCACAACATTGTCCGGCTGCTCAAACACCGCAGACTGCGTATTAGCACCCATCATGAAGGAACCCTTCTTGATAAACAACATACCGTAAGGATTAGCCTCCTTGAAGTTGCTAACCTTACCTGCGCCTACGAGCTCGCCCGCGGGCTTGTTGCAACTCGCCAATGCAATCGATAATACGATCAATGGCAAAAATTTTGCTACTTTCATATTAAAAATTAATCGATTAATTTTCACGTTAACTATCTTATATATACTATAAGTATCTTATTGACTTATACTTGTTTGTCCGTTTCGGCTTCAATATATCAAATCCGTATGCCAGATACAACTCGTGACTGCCGTAACTCTCCAAAAGCAACTTATTGGTGGGCAACTCACAACTATATCCTAACTGCAAACCGGATATAATATCTATTCCAAGCAATATATTCACACTTCCGGCAATGCGATATCCAAGTCCCCAACGGTAACGGTCTTTGTAATCGCACATCAGCGTCAGGTTCACATCCCAGCTCACAAAATCCGTCATCACCATCGCGCTGGGCGTCAACATCCACTCTTTGTAGTTCTTCAGCCTGAAATGATAACCTCCGGTCACATACATTGTCCCGACAAGCGTCATTTCTTTCCGAACTCCCTCAGCGCCATCGCTCAAATCAATGGTCGGTCGCGTCAAATGACTGTAACTTGCGCCAACCCACCATATCGGCGTTGAGTAGTACAACCCTACTCCCATATCAAATTTCATCTCCGATTTGCTGCCCGTCGGCAATGCTTCGTCGTTGCTCTCATGGTAATCATCGCCCATCTTATTCAGATTGATTGAATCACCTTTGAAACCCACATTCACAAAGCCCAAATCGATTCCAACGCTCAAATAGCCGTTCCCTAATTTCTGGCGGTAAGCATATTGCGCATACAATGCCTGATTGGTAAACAAACCATAGCGGTCGTTCAAAAAACGCACTCCCGCACCATGCTTCGTCTTACCTATCACAAACGGCGACCCGAAGGAAAACCATGTGCTCATCGGAGCATTTGCGATATCCACGAACTGCATGCGGTGCATACCAGCCACTTTCATCAAATCACCTTCGCCGACCGCCGCCGGATTATAGGCCGTGGGCATGTACATATATTGCCCCATTTGCGGATCGAACTGCGCGCTCGCAGTAAGGAAGGCTAATAGTCCTATCAGAAGATTAATACTCCTCTTCATTGAAGAAGAAATCCTCATCCTGTGTAGGATAGTCAGGCCAGATATCCAAGATGCTCTCATACTGCTCTTCATCCTCATCTTCCAACTCGTGTAGATTCTCTATTACTTCAGCAGGAGCACCTATGCGATTGGCATAATCTAGCAACTCGTCTTTCGTTGCAGGCCATGGAGCATCCTCCAATTTCGATGCCAATTCAAGTGTCCAATACATAGTTTAACTCAATGACAAATAGGCCCAATGCGGGCATAGTTTTTCAAAATATCGTGCAAAAGTAGTAAAAACTTTCGATACGTGCAAATATTTTCTACAATATTTTACAATTTTCGGCATTTTTTACACAAACGCGCCTATTTTTACACAAAAACCGGTCTTTACTTTTGCCAAGTTTCCTCCTCCTCGTCATTCAAAAAAGCGATATATCTCGCCAAGACGAACAGGTAATCGCTAAGCCGGTTGATGAATTGCAATTCTGCCTCATTGCACTCCCCCAATTCAATCATCCGACGCTCGGCACGACGGCACACCGTGCGACATATATGGCATCTGCAAACGCGCTTTCCACCGGCAGGCAAAATGAACGCATGCTGTTTGGGAACAATGGCTTGAAGCGCATCTATCCATGCCTCCAACTGCTTCACATCCGCTTCGCACACCCACTCGCCAGGCGCCAGACTTAATGCTGCTCCCAGATTGAATAATTTATTCTGTATCCAACTCAGTTGAGTATCCAACTCTCCACCGCCCATAGACGGTGCGGGAGTCGGTTTGGAGCGCAGCAAGCCAAGCCAGCTATTCAACTCATCTACAGCGCCATACGCCTCTATCCGCGCATTCGCTTTGGACACTCGTTGGCCGTTGGCTAACGAGGTTTCGCCCTTGTCTCCTGTTTTTGTGTATATTGCCATATCTCAAAACTTTTAACTTTTAACTTTAAACTCTTAACTTTATACTTTCAACTCTAAACTCTAATCCTGTAATGTTGCTTCAGATAATGCGTGTCCACAAAAAGCAATCCTATGTGATATAAATCCATACTCGTTGTCACGCGTGAATCGTTTTTTAATGCCGTCCATGCGCGTTCCATCTCCTCCGAATAATAGATATCATCAATCACCAGCACGCCCTTTTCGTGCATTCGCGGCAACAGGTAGTCCGCATACCGCATCGTTGCCTCGTATGTATGATTAGCATCCAC
Source organism: Paludibacteraceae bacterium (assembly GCA_017394705.1). Classification (GTDB taxonomy): domain Bacteria; phylum Bacteroidota; class Bacteroidia; order Bacteroidales; family Paludibacteraceae; genus Colicola. The sequence continues at coordinate 188,098 of JAFPXH010000006.1, forward strand.
ATACGCCAAATCCAGTTTCTCGCGCGCGTATAAATATAAGGTGTCATCAATATTGCCGACCTTGCTTTCTATATTTTTCAATCGCAATGCCTGCCAAACACCTCTCGCCACCTGCAAAACGGCCTCGCTTCCTTCAAGCGTTACTACATGGTTGTGCGAATCAGCCGAAGACAAATAAGCCGTGGTGATACCTAACGACGTGCCCAGTTCCAAGATTTCCAGCGGCCGTTTCTCTTCCTGTCCCATGAAATTCACCAGACGGAAAAGGAGTTGTCCCATCTTGGCGCTCTCCAGATGACCAGCCGCTATTTCGTTAATTTTTCGTCTTACACGCTTGCCTTCTTTGCTACCCCGAGAACCGTAATCCACGACATCCAACTCATCCGGACACGCCAACAGATATTCGCGCCGACGCTCTATGTCGCCGAAACAGTAATACGCGTTCTTATCCCGCAGTACAAAACGCACAAGCCGGAATAGGTAAGGCGAATGAATTCCCTCACCGGAGGTATTCCAAGCCGTCAGTACATGGCGGACATACGACCATATTCGATGTAGAAGCACCATTTCGGGTACAAAAGTACGGAAAAATTTGCACATGTGCAAAAAAAAATGTAATTTTGCAGCATGATTTTGAATTATATTTGGATTTCGCTCATTTTGTTAGCGGTAATAATGGGCCTTGTGCAAGCCATTGCTTTCGGGAATACGGATATTTTCTCGCAGATTCTCAATTCCACTTTCGATAGTGCCAAAACGGGTTTTGAACTCTCTTTGGGGTTAACCGGAGTGCTGGCATTGTGGATGGGCATCATGAAAATCGGAGAGAAAGCCGGTGCCGTTAATACGCTCGGCAAGGCCATCAATCCTTTCTTCAGTCGTATTTTCCCGGATATTCCGAAAGGCCATCCTGTTTACGGCTCTATGCTGATGAATTTCGCGGCCAACATGCTTGGACTGGATAACGCCGCCACGCCGATGGGCCTCAAAGCGATGGGTGAGTTGCAGGAATTGAATACCGACAAATCCAAGGCTTCCAATGCCATGATTATGTTCGTTGTGCTGGGGGCAAGCGGTTTGACGCTCATCCCTACTACGATTATGGCTTATCGCGCGCAGCTCGGTGCTGCCAATCCAGCGGATGTCTTTCTTCCTATACTCATTGCCACATATGTAGCAACGCTCGTAGGACTGATTTGCGTTTGTATTGCACAGAAAATCACACTTAAGGATCCCGTTGTCATCGGTACGCTTGTCGGACTGACAGCGCTGGTTGGACTGCTTGTTTGGGGCGCTACTATGCTTCAACCGGGCACTCTCTCTGTAGTCTCTGCGGCCATAGCAGCCATTCTCCTACTTGGTGTCATCTGCTGGTTTATCATCCAAGCGATGGCGAAGAAAATCAATGTCTATGAAGCGTTCATAGATGGCGCAAAAGGTGGTTTTCAAACAGCTATCGGTATTATTCCTTATCTTATTGCCATTCTGGTGGCGGTGGGGATGTTCCGCGCTTCCGGAGCCATGGGATTGCTGGAACAAGGTATCGCCTGGTGTTTCGCGGCCTGTGGAATCAATCCTGACTTGGCAGGGGCTGTGCCTACGGCACTTATGAAACCGCTTAGCGGTAGTGGAGCACGCGGACTGATGCTCGAAGCCATGACGACGCATGGGGCTGACAGCCTCGTAGGACGTCTCTGCTGTATATTACAAGGTACCACAGACACCACGTTCTATGTCCTCGCCGTTTATTTTGGTTCTGTGAATATCAAAGATACACGCCATGCCGTTGCTTGCTGCCTCCTCGCGGACTTGGCAGGGGCCATCGCAGCTTTTGCCATCGCGCCAATCTTCTTTGGTTAACAAACGCCAAAATGCAACAAATGTATATATATACTACGTATATATATAGTAAAAGCACTTAGTGAACAAAAAGGGGTCGTTATCTTATGGTAATCTTATGGTAATCTTATGGGTATCCTATGGTAAGGGTAGGGAAAGGCCCGGTAAATGGCTACAGAATGACATAGGTTTATATAGAGGTTTATATAGCATAGATTGATATAGAGATTCATATAGAATGATACGATTTACAACGGATAGTATAGAGATGCCGGCACTCGATGAGCGTCAAATCGGGCGATGGATACGTGCTGTGGCAGCAGACTACGGTTTTAGCGTGGGAAATATCAATTATATTTTCTGCTCGGACGAGCGTGAATTAGAGGTTAATCGTCAATTCCTGGGGCACGATTATTATACCGACATTATTACGTTTGACTACTCCACTCCTTCCACGCTCAACGGAGATATCTTCATCTCGTTGGACACCGTGCGTTCCAATGCAGAGATGGTGGGTGTAAGTTTTGAGGAGGAGTTGCGACGTATTTTGATACACGGGGTGCTTCATCTCACCGGCCAAGGGGATAAGACGCCCGAGACGAAAGCAGAGATGACAGAGAAAGAGGAGCGGGCACTTTGTAGGTTTAGGGAGTTAGAGAGTTAGGGAGTTAGAGAGTTAGAGAGTTAGGGAGTTAGGGGAATAATTGACGGAAAATGTGTGTTCTGCAGCATTTATTTGGTGCGGAACATTTTTTTTACTACCTTTGCGCGGTTTTTGTTGTACAAAACTCACGAATTGCATCGAACACAACGGATATGAAAAACTTGTCCTCCCTTATCCTCGCAGCGTTGTTTTGCTGCGCAACAACTCTTTCAGCCGCCAATTACTGTGCATCCGCGGCATGGGGAAACGCCAATAACGTCAAGACCGTTACCGGTGGCGGTAGTGCCACTCCGGTCTTAGTCTCCAGCGTAAGCGAACTGAAATCCGCCATCGGCAGTAAGGCGAAAAATAAAGTGGTCATCATCACTAAGAGTTTGACCTTCACTTCAATGCTGACGGCGCAGGATGGCGCGAATGTCACCATTTTGGGACTTCCTGGCGTGACGCTGACGAGTCTGCAACAGGACGCTTCTTCTTCGGGTATATTGTACGTCAAGCGTTTCGATAATCTGATTATCCGCAACTTGACTTTTATTGGTCCGGGCGCTTATGACTGCGACGGAAACGACTTGCTATGCTTTGAGAAAGTGACCAATGCATGGGTGGACCACTGTGATTTTCAAGACGGCTGTGACGGTAATTTCGATAACAAGAGTACTACGGACAACGTGACCGTCAGTTGGTGTCGTTTCAGATACCTTAAAGAACCTAGAGCAGGCGGTTCGGGTGGTGCTGCTGACCACCGTTTCACCAACCTGTTGGGTTCCTCATCCTCCGACAAGCCTTCAGATGGCACGTATAACTTCACTTGGGCCTATTGCTGGTGGGACGAAGGTTGCAAGGAGCGCATGGTGCGTTGCCGTAACTGCGAGTTGCATTTCCTCAACTGCTACTGGAACTCTTCCGTAGCCAACTACTACGTAGGCCCGGAGAACGCAAAATGTTATTTCGAGGGCTGTACTTTCGAAGGCAAAGCGAATAGTGCCAAGAATATCTTCAAGTCCTACGGCGGTACGAACGCCTGTAAGTTTGTTAACTGCGCGGGTAATCTGCCGTCCAACAGCGGCTCTGTAAGTGCTCCGACGTATAGTTACGACAAGCTAAGCGCTGCGGATGCCAAGGCGATGGTAATCAATTCTTCATGCGGCGCGGGCGCCACGCTGACGATTAACACCAAAGGCGAGATCGGTTCGTCCTGCGACGGCGGCGATACTCCAGAACCGGACCCCGACCCACAACCAGACCCCGATCCCGATCCAGACCCTGTGACGAGCGACCTGACATGGAATTTCTCGACGAGTGAGTTTACGGCATTGACCGGTGACATTACTTCGACAACGTCCGTCAACAACCTGACTATTACGGCAAGCAGCGATAAAAAAGTGACGATTGCAACTGGTGCCAAGACGATTGAAGGTATTAATTTCACCCATGTACTCAAAACAGGAGGAACGGGTTCTGCTGCAGCTCGCAGTCTGAGCTTTGCGGTAACGGGTCCGTGTACGATAGAGGTCTATCTGGTAAGCGCCAACACGAGTTCCGAGCGCATACTCAATATCTACAGCGGTTCCTATAGCGGCGATCCTCTGACGACCATGACTGCCGCTACGACAGCAGCTAAGCAGACTTATGCTTACACTGGCGGCGCAACGACCATCTATATGGGAAGCGCAAACAGCGGTATCAATTTCTATGCTATCAATCTCATCTATTCCGGCGGTGAGGAGCCACCAACTCCTCCGACGCCGACTTACACCCTCTCTTATGACGAGAACGGCGGATCGGGTGAGATGGAGAGTCAGAGCGCGGAACAAGGACAATCCGTGACTGTTAAAGCCAATACTTTCACGGCGCCGATGGGTTACACCTTCCAAGAATGGAACGATAACTACAAAGGTTCCGGCACAAAATATACAGCAGGGCAGAATGTAACACTCATGTCCGACCTGACGCTCTTTGCCGTTTGGAGTCCGCTTACCTACACGGTGACGCTTGATGCTACCGGAGGCAACGGTGGAACAGAAAGTATTACCGCCACCTTTGACGACGCGATGCCGAATATCACCATTCCTATTCGCGACGGATACACTTTCACGGGTTATTTTACGGAGCAGAATGGAGCCGGCACACAGTATTACGATGCGAACGGCAGTAGTACCAACAGTTGGATTATCCCGCAGAACAGTACCTTATACGCCGCTTGGAAAGAGCAATCCGTGACACCCGTCGAAGATGGAGATTTGCACTTCTGGTTCTTCAACGCAACGGACGCTGCTACCAACGGTCTGACTAATGATGCGGACTTCTTCTCCGGAATGATTAGTAGCGGCAGCCAGATGGCCGGAAGCATCACTATTGACGGGAAAAGTTATACCATCACGCGACGCACAGGTGACAATGCCAAATTCGGTAACTTTACCATTCCGGAAAGCAAGAAAGGTATCTTCTATGCGTTGGCCGTCTCCTCCGGCGGAGGGGATCGTCAGATCAACCTCATCAACGGAAGTATCAAATATGAGTTAAGTGTACCGGGAGGTACCGATTCGTACAAACGCCTGGAGAGCGAGGTGCTGCCAGCCGGCACATACAGCATAGAGCGCGAAGGAAGCAGTAATGTCCGTCTGGGTATTGTAGTCGTCAAGACCATTGATGACGGTGGAGAGGAGCCACCTACTCCTCCGACGCCGGCCATCTATACCGTCACATGGGATGAGAATGGCGGCACGTGTAGTACCATAACCACAACCGTGGAGGAAAATACTGCCGTAGGCACCCTTCCGGAAGCGGAGAAAGAGAATTGTACCTTCGACGGTTGGTTCACGGAACTCGAAGGAGGTGAACAAATTTCTGCGGAGACAATCATCACGAAGGACACCACTTTCTATGCTCATTATACAGAGAATCCCGAACCTCCCACTCCGCCGACACCCAGCGGCAGTTCTACATGGTGGAATATCTCCGACGATGACTTCAAAGGCTTAGGCATCATAAGCAGCGACACGGTCGTGCGTGACTTACATATAGTAGCTGTACCGGACACCACTATTGAGATTGACGGAAACGAGAAAACGATGGACGGGTATTCATTTACTCATCGTCTCAAACTTGGCGGTACAGGCAAGGCGCGTTGTCGTCATCTATGGTTCAACGTGACCGGAAATTGTTCTGTGGACATCTATTTGATGAGCAGCAAGAAGAATAACACCCGTTATCTCAATGTAGCGACCGGTACGTTCGGCAACGTTGTTACTGAGTTGTCTGCCGGAGATGGCAATGCAATCACGAAGGGCACTTATTCCTACACCGGAGAAGCCACAAGGATTTATCTCTATTCGAAGGAGAGCGGTATCAATATCTATGGTATCAAACTGACCTATCCATCCACTCCAACGGATATAGAGAACGTGCAAAACGAAAGCGTAGCACACAAGGTGCTACGCAATGGTCAGGTGCTTATCCTTCGGGAAGGAAAGACCTATACTATTTTAGGCGCGCGCGTCTATTAACGTACGCGCTGACCGGTAACGGTATATTCTACTCCGCTGCGGATAATAATCAATTGTCCGTGGCGGAGTTCTTTATAAGCCTCACCCCGGCCCTCCCCTGAAGGGAAGGGAGTCTGGTCAATGTCGGTAGTTGAACCGGCACATTCGGCTGTAATATGCAGATTCTTTATTTCCCATGTAGCATACTTCGTGTCTGTACTCATATACTTAAACGCAAACACCGTATTAGCTCCCAGGTAAGCAACCGGAACATCAATCGACACATCTGCCCAAGTCCAAGAGATGTTATCTGTGTATGGACTGACGGTGAGTTGGTGCCATTCGGACGACGCCACGTCACCTTGATAATCGGGAGTTACCCATAATGTCAACTCTTCCGCCGGAGTTCCCGCAAACTTATGTGCGTGTTGGAAACTAATCTCGGCAGATTTCATCCCCTTCATACTCATGGCCGGAGTCATCAAATAACCGGTATAACCACCTTGTTTGCTACCCTTAGCATAGCCGTATGAGTTCCAAGACCACACAGATTCTCCTTCGGTTGTCATATCTCCCATTCCGTCGGTCAGATGAGTCTCATCAATATCTACACATACCCCTTCCGGCGTTGCAGGACGACCTAAGTTGAGTTCTACGACATACGGATCGTGATCCGACCATGACATATCCCACGATACTGCGGAATTGCACTTATACGCACTCACATGCTTCACGTATGCATTCACGATTTGTGCCGCCATAGTAGTATTAGCGAACACATGGTCAATCAACTCACCTCCGCTATAACAATGCGACCATGCATATGCATCGTATTTGAGTAACTGCTCTTCAAAACCGGCATTTTGAATGATCGTAATAGGGGTTTCATCCACTTGACAGTTCAGGTCTCCCAGCACCAAAATGTCTCGGTCTGTCGTCACACTGCCAAGCGCAGAGACGAGATTATTAGCATTCGTCTCACGCATAGACGCGCCTTGGTCTGCTGAGGAATCTTTCGCTTTGAAATGGTTCATGCTCACTACGAACTTCTCGTTATTCGATAATTGTTTGAATGCCTGGATACGCATTGTACGAGCATAATATCCGCTACCGTATACTGCACCGGAATTGGAGCCCACTGTTGCCACTTTATCTTTACGATAGATGAAACCCGACTTGATTTGATTATCCGCAATACCTTCATACCATTCGTAATCAATACCATCGTCCACAGCCACATAACGTCCACTTACTCCTGCATGCGCATTCATTGAATCGGCTAACTGCTGCAACACAATCGGCTTGGCTTCTACCTCACAGAACGCATAAATATCCGCGTCGATATCCAGCATCGCATTCACAATCTTCCGCGTCTTTGCCTGGAAGCCTGCAGCATCGCTGTAACTCGGACGTGTTGATTGCGTGTAATTATAGTAGTAGTTCTCTAAGTTTTGTGCGCATACACGAATAGAGCCCGCTACTATTTCTTGCGATTCCAACCACGTCACAGGAGCATTTACCGGATGCGTCTCTGCGGTACTATTGTATTTCTTTAGATTAGCTTCCACTCTCACTTTATCGCCGACCGCCAGTTCTCTATCCGGCCGGCAACGATAACATTGCAGGGCACCCATCTCCGTACTGCTCGCCGAACCGCGTGTATCTGCAATCCAGAAAGTCATGTTGTTGTACGAGGTATTAAAACTATTTTCTTTTATGGTGTTGACATAGCCCTCAATGGTATATGTTTCAGCCGTGGGCACATTATTTTCAGTCAAAGCTTGAGCGATTGCGATTGCTTCAGCAACCGTGATGGTTTGTGCAAAACCGCCTACTGCAAAAAGCAGGGCTACCAACATAGTAGAGATTTTTTTCATAAATGGTATATTTTTGAGTTATGTAGTGCATCGAGGGCGGATATCAACCGCCCTCGAGCTGTAGAATTGCCATACGAGGCAAAACACTGTTAGTCTTTGAACTTAGCCGCCAAGAACTCGCGGTTCAAGCGAGCGATATTTGCCAGGCTGACGCTCTTCGGACATTCAGCGGCACAAGCGCCGGTGTTGGTACAGTTACCGAAACCGAGTTCGTCCATCTTAGCTACCATCGCTTTAGCGCGAGCCGCCGCCTCTATCTTACCTTGCGGAAGCAGGGCAAGCTGGCTAACCTTAGCCGCTACGAAAAGCATTGCCGAGCCATTCTTACAAGCCGCAGCACAAGCGCCGCAACCGATACAACTTGCAGCATCCATTGCCTCGTCTGCTACAGGTTTTGGAATAGGAATGGCATTGGCATCGGGTACACCGCCGGTGTTGACGGAAACGAATCCGCCGGCTTGCATGATCTTGTCGTACGCACCACGATCGACCATGAGGTCCTTGATTACAGGGAACGCACGGCTACGCCACGGCTCTACGGTGATAGTCTCGCCGTCTTTGAACTTACGCATGTGCAACTGGCAGGTTGTGATAGCGCTGTCCGGTCCATGCGGGTGACCGTTGACGTACATCGAGCACATACCACAGATACCCTCACGGCAATCATGATCGTATGTGACAGGGTCTTTGTGCTCCGCAACGAGTTGTTCGTTGAGAATATCAATCATCTCCAGGAACGATGCGCCTTGGAAAACGTGTTTCAGCTCATAGGTCTCGAAATGACCTTGTGCCTTAGGTCCTGCTTGTCTCCAAACACGAACCTTAATATCAATATACTGATCCATATTCTAAAGTTGAATGTTTAAAGTTTAATGTTTAGAGATTAATTCTTATAGTTACGAGTCTTTCTCTCGGTAAACTCGTAGTCAAGCGGCTCTTTGATGAGTTGCGGCTCTTGGTCCTCGCCCATGTATTTCCAGCAGCCAACGTAAGAGAACTTGTCGTCCTGACGGAGTGCTTCACCTTCGGGCGTCTGGTATTCCTCGCGGAAGTGGCCACCACAGGACTCCTCACGATGGAGTGCGTCGACAGCCATCAAACGACCGATCTCAATGAAGTCAGCCAGACGAAGGGCTTTCTCCAACTCGTTGTTGAGCGAATTAGCCTCACCCGGGATATAAACGTTAGTCCAGAACTCTTTCTTGATGGCATCAATCTTCTTGATACCTTCTTTGAGTCCCTCTGCCGTACGACCCATTCCGACGAAATCCCACATGATGAGACCGAGCTCTTTGTGGATGCTGTCCACCGAACGCTTGCCCTGGATAGCCATGAGGCGGTCAATCTTATCCTGAACGGCTTTCTCTGCTGCAGCGAACTCAGGCAGGTCGGTACTCATACGCGGTACGCCGATCTGGTCGGAGAGATAGTTCTGAATGGTATAAGGCAGCACAAAATAACCGTCTGCCAAGCCTTGCATCAACGCCGATGCACCGAGACGGTTCGCACCGTGGTCGGAGAAGTTAGCCTCACCGATACAGAACAGTCCCTTAACGGAAGTCTGGAGTTCATAATCAACCCAGATACCACCCATCGTATAGTGGATAGCAGGGAAGATCATCATCGGGTTCTCGTACGGGTTCTCGTCCACAATCTTCTCATACATTTGGAAGAGGTTTCCGTATTTCTGCGCTACTACATCCTTGCCTAGACGCTGGATAGCCTCACTGAAATCGAGGAATACAGCCAGACCGGTATTGTTCACACCGTAGCCTTTGTCGCAACGCTCTTTGGCGGCACGCGAAGCCACGTCACGCGGGACGAGGTTTCCGAATGCCGGATAACGCCGCTCCAAGTAGTAATCGCGATCTTCCTCAGGTATATCACGTCCCTTGATCTCGCCGGCTTGCAGACGCTTCGCGTCCTCCAGTTTCTTCGGCACCCAGATACGTCCGTCGTTACGGAGCGACTCCGACATCAAGGTCAGTTTACTCTGGAAATCACCATGCTTCGGAATACAGGTCGGGTGGATCTGTGCGTAGCAGGGGTTAGCAAACAAAGCACCGTGACGGTACATCTGCATAGCAGCGGAACCGTTGGAAGCCATGGCGTTGGTAGAGAGGAAGAAGGTATTACCGTAACCACCGGAACCAACAACGACTGCATGAGCGAAGAAACGCTCAATGCGGCCGGTGACAAGGTTACGGGCAATGATACCACGCGCACGCGGTTCGCCGTTCTCATCTTTGATGAGCACGATATCCAGCATCTCGTAACGAGTGTACATCTTCACCTTACCTTTACCGATCTGGCGGCTGAGGGCGGAATAAGCACCGAGGAGCAGCTGCTGACCGGTCTGACCCTTTGCGTAGAAGGTACGGCTTACCTGTGCGCCACCGAACGAACGGTTGTCGAGCAGACCTCCGTACTCACGGGCGAAAGGAACGCCCTGTGCTACACACTGGTCGATGATGTTATTGGAAACCTCCGCCAGACGATAGACATTCGCCTCGCGGGCACGATAGTCACCTCCTTTGATAGTGTCGTAATAGAGACGATAAACGGAGTCACCATCGTTCTGGTAGTTCTTCGCAGCGTTGATACCGCCCTGCGCTGCAATAGAGTGCGCGCGACGCGGGCTATCCTGAATACAGAAGTTCAGCACGTTAAAGCCCATTTCAGCCAGCGAAGCAGCAGCACTTGCACCTGCCAAACCGGTTCCCACAACGATGACGTCGAGACGACGTTTGTTGGCCGGGTTAACGAGTTTCTGATGGTTCTTATAGTTGGTCCATTTGAGCTCCAGAGGTCCTGCAGGAATCTTTGCCATCTGAGGCGTTATAATCGGAGTCTGTGCCTCTTTGATAGCCTTGGATGCTTTCTTTACGGCTACGTCAGCCATCTCTACGGCTTTCTTCGCAGCCTTTACAGCCACTTTCTTTGCAGTTTTTTTGGCTGTTTCAATTATCTCATCTTTCTTTGCCATAATGTCATTTACCATTTAATCATTTACCATTTACCATTTTAGCAAAGCATGCCTATTCCCATGCCCAGATAGTACAATACAACAGCTGCAAACGGCAGTACCACGAGGGTAGCAACAATCGTGCTGATTACCTCTACGCGTTTTTGCCATTTCAGGTTGTTAAGTCCCATAGAAGTCATTGCTGACCCGACACCGTGATTGAGGTGCAGCCAGAGAACGACGAACCATAACAGATAGAGCACGCAGTACACTTGTCCCCAAATAGGTTCCGTGAACAATGCTTTGACATAAGCAGCACCATTCTGCGGATCGAAAGCACCGGTTTCGATGCCGGTCAATTCAGCAAACTGCATTCTGAACCAGAAATTGTAGAGGTGCAAGCAGAGGAAACCAAGGATGATAAATCCAAGAACGAGCATGTTCTCCGACTCCCAGGTCACGCCTTCTTTTTTGCCGCGTACCTCATAGCGGTCATTACCACGGGCGGCACGGTTCTGAATCGTCAAATACAGACCATAACAGAAATGAACCAACACCAGGAATGCAATTCCCAGCGAACCGATGACAGCGTACCAGTTAGCACCGAGAAAACGGCAGATGGCATTGTAGGCCTCTTCGCTGAACACCAGCGCAAGGTTCATACAACCATGGAAGAGCAGGAAAAACACCAACGCTGCTCCACTCAAGGCCATCACGAACTTACGGCCAATAGATGAATCTTTTAACCACATAAAGATTGTTTGTTTTAAAAGGTTAATATTATTTGGATTTGTTTTGTGTTATAGACTTTTAATATATTTGTCTGCTTCTATAGCTGCTTTTGCACCGCTTCCTGCTGCCACGATGGCTTGACGGTAATGCGGGTCAGCGCAATCGCCTGCGGCAAACACTCCCGCTACATTGGTGCGGGGACTGTCTCCATCCACGATGATGTAACCTTCAGCGTCACGGGCTACGAAGTCCTTGAAAAGTTCGGTATTGGGGTGATGACCGATCGCCAGGAAGAAACCGTCGATGGCGATATGGCGCATCTCTTCATCAGGTTCTCCTTTGCGGTACACAAGGTCAGCGCCCTGCACTTTTCCTTCTCCCGTCAGTTGGAGCGTGTTATGCTCAAAGAGCACTTCTATCTTCGGATTAGTAAGCACACGTTGTTGCATGATTTCCGATGCACGCAGGTAGGGTTTGCGAACAATCATATAGACTTTCTCGCATAGTCCCGCCAGATAATTGGCTTCTTCACAAGCGGTGTCTCCTCCTCCGACAACAGCCACTGTTTTCTTGCGATAGAAAAATCCGTCGCATGTAGCACAAGCACTCACTCCTCGTCCGCGATAAGTGCGTTCACTCTCAATTCCAAGATACTTGGCACTTGCGCCCGTTGCGATGATAACAGCATCGGCTTCGTACTCTTGATCATCTTCTACAATCACTTTTTTCGGGCTGACGGAGAAATCCACTTTGGTCACAATACCGGCAACGAAGGTCGTACCGAAACGCTCTGCCTGACGACGCATGTCATCCATCATCGTGAAGGGTTCTACGCCATCCGGATAACCGGGGAAGTTCTCCACTTCCGTGGTCGTGGTCAGCTGACCGCCAAGTTGAGGACCTTCAATCAGTACAGGTGCAAGATTCGCACGCGCAGCATAGATAGCCGCTGTGTAACCTGCGGGACCACTACCTATTATCAAACATTTTACTCTATTCATAATCGCATATCATTTACATAAGTATCAAAAGACGGCGCCTCGATGGTATAATCCTTCAACGGACTGACAAACTTCGGTTCTTTCATCTTTAACGTCGATATTTTCTTGCCTTCCTTAATCTCTATCGACAAGGGCATAAGGTCGTTGTTGCGCACACGAAGCGTGAAACGGTTGATACCTATACTTTGGTCTTTGGGTGTCAGCGTCACGATAGTCTGTGCGCCGTCCGATGATGCGCGCTCGGTCATATTACATACTCCGACCAAGGCTTTGGCATACAAGAACGGGTTGGTCTCCAGCAGTTCTTGCTCCGTTGGATTTGACAGCGTCAGCTCGTCTGTTTCTGCGGAGTACATATACATCGTTTTGCCGTCATACGCCGCCTCAAGACCGAACATAGTCAGCAGGAATTTATTTCCCTGCATCGTTATCTTACCTGGATAGTTCATCGGTGCATTCACCTCTTCAGCCACCGTCACGGTGAAATCCGACTGCAGCGTTTTGGTCTCCAGATTCGTTAAGAACGAACTGAGGATGGTTAATATAGTTAATAGTATCTGCATTGTTTTTAATCTGCTTTTAATCCCTATTCGGTAGTCTCTCGTTAGTGTCTCGTTAGTCTGATTTGGTTATTTGACGCCCAGCTCTTCCAACAATTTATCCAGTTGGTCAAGGTCTTGGATAAGCACATCTCGTCCTTTGGGTCCTTTGTTCGGACCTACGATGCCGGCTGCCTCCAGTTGGTCGGACAGTTTGCCGGCACGGTTGTAACCGATCTCAAACGCACGCTGCAGACGGCTGGTTGAACCTTCCTGTTTGGTCACCACGTAACGCGCCACATCGGCAAACATCGGGTCCAGGCGTTTCATATCCACGCTTCCCGGTGCCAATGCATCGCTTTCGCCGCCTTCTCCTACATATTCAGGCAACTGATACGGCTCTGTGTAACGCTGTTGTTTGGAGATATGTTTGACAATCTCGTCCACCTCCGGTGTATCCACAAACGCGCATTGCACACGGGTGATGCTGGCATTGCCTGCATAAAGACTGTCGCCACGGCCAATCAACTGCTCCGCGCCTTTTGCGTCCAGTACCGTACGGCTGTCTATTACACTCTGCGTGCGGAGCGCTATTCGCGTCGGAATATTGGCTTTGATAACACCCGTCACGATATTAACCGACGGACGCTGAGTAGCCAGAATCATATGCATTCCTACGGCACGTGCTTTCTGCGTGATTCGGGCGATAGGCGTCTCCACCTGTTTGCCGGCCTGCATGATAAAATCACCATACTCATCAATAATTATCACGATGTACGGCAAATATTGGTGATGCAGACTGTCGGCTACCAGTTTATTCGGGTTAAGGCGACGACGCACAAACTTATCGTTGTAGTCCTCCAGATTACGAACTCCCGCATCCATCAGTAACTTATAGCGGTTCTCCATCTCGATGACCAGCGAGTTGAGCGTATTAATCACGCGGTCACAATCGGTGATTACTATCTGTTCTGGATCCGTATCCGGCATCGCAGCCAGATAATGTTTCAAGAGCGGTTTATACGGAGCGAACTCCACCATCTTCGGGTCCACCATCACCAGTTTCAACTCCGCCGGATGTTTTTTGTATAACAGCGAAGTAATGATGGCATTGATGGCAACGGACTTACCGGTTCCGGTAGCGCCGGCTACCAGCAAGTGCGGCGTTTTCGCGAGGTCGAACATAAACACCTCATTGGTGATGGTACGTCCGTAAGCTACCGGCAGACGCATTTTCTGCTCGTCCTGGAAGCGCTTGGAGGCGATAACCGAATGCATGCTGACGGTCTGCGGTTTCTCATTCGGGACCTCGATACCTATCGTTCCCTTTCCCGGCATCGGCGCGATGATACGAATACCCGTTGCGCTCAGACTCATCATAATATCGTTCTCCAACGCCTGTATCTTCGCCACGCGGATACCGGCTTTAGGCACTATTTCATAGAGTGTTACCGTCGGACCGACGGTTGCTTTGATGCTATCAATTTCTATGCCATAGTTGCGCAAAGTCGTCACGATGCGTGCGCCGTTATTGCGTTGCTCTTCCTCGTCGATAATCGGTGCTGTCTCGTTATCATATACTTTGAGCAGATTGAGACTCGGGAATTTATAGAACTCCAAATCTTTTTTCGGGTCATACGGACCGAGTTTCTCCAATAGTTTATCCGGATCTTTCGTATACAACTCATCCTCATTCACTTCCTCAATTTCCAAGTCCGGATTCTTGTTCTCTTTTCCTTTCTTGGACGGCTCGGGAGCAGGCTCATCCATCGGCAGCGGCGCATCGCCGAGAGGCTCATCCTCATCATCCAACACCGGTAATTCCGGTTGCTCAGGTTCCTCATTGACAGGCTCTATCGTGAACTCAAAGTCACCTGCAGGCGTCTCAGGATTCTCCGGATTCTCGTCCACCTCCACAGGAATTTCTATGGAGATATCCTCAGGTTCATTCTCTGGCTCTGACGGTTGAGGACTGATGACGGATGGCTCTTCTTTCGGTTTCCGCTTGAACAAATTTGCGCACCACTCACCGAACGCTTTGCAGCGGTCGATGAAACGCGGGTCAGTCACAATCAGGAAAATAACCAATACAACCAGTAGCAACAGTATGGTGCCCGTCACCTGTACATAACTGGACAACCATTGAGCCGCCCAACTACCGAAACGTCCGCCCCAACGGAAAACGCCCAGATGAGTCATTTGCTGAGCGAAACCCAACACTACAGAGCCCCATAACGTCCAGAAAACACCGCTGCAGAAAATGAATATCGCGCGGATATCCCGGAATACATGCATCAAACGCAATCCATAAACACCGATCATGCAGACCAGCAACACGCTCACGAAACCAAAACTGCCGTCAATCATAAACTGCGCCAGTGCAGCTCCCGGCAAACCTAATATATTCCTTACCGCTTCGCGGTTCGCCAGGCGGTCGGGACGACTCATGGACAAAATATCCTGGTCCGCCGTGCCCGTAAAAAGGAAACTGACATACGCCAGAAGGGCAATGACGGAAAAAGTAAGAAGCAGAATACCGATAATCATCCGTGTTCGGCGATCGGCAAAGAATTGCTTCACCGCTTCCCAGCCACCCATTTTCTCCACTCGAATGGCGCGCTCCGCAGGACGATTATCCGCTATATTTTCAAATTTAGTTGAATGTCGGGGCATAATACATCAAAATTAGCATGCAAAGGTACAATAAAAAATTGAAAGTCAAAAGACGGCAGTTGATTTTTTTGAAAAAAATCTACATACGACATACTTTTTCATAAAAATGTTCGTGCGCGCTTGCGTATATAAAAAATTATTCGTACCTTTGCACGCTTTTTATGTTTATGGACGAGTTAATTCGACATACGGGAGTGGTGCTCAGCACGGATGGCAACAAGGCGCACGTGGAGATTATACAGACCAGCGCATGCTCGGCATGCAAGGCCAAATCGATGTGCATGTCGGCGGAGAGCCAAAGCAAGGAGATGGATGTTATCATGCTCGAGCCTATGAAAGCGGGCGACCGGGTGGAGGTAATGGTTCGCGAGCGTTTGGCCTGGCGGGCAATACTGCTGGCGTATATTCTGCCGTTCATCGTCATGCTGGGTGTAATCACTATTCTGGATTTTGTTACCGACTGGAGCGAAGCCGTTATCGGCACGCTCTCCCTCTGCGCCATCGCGCTCTATTATATCGGCCTCAGCGTCTTCAAGCACCGGCTGCAGACGCAGTTCAGTTTTACCGCAAGAAAGGTATGAGCAGGGAGGCAACTCGAAGTCAAATATTAAATTAACATACTAAAAACAATTAAAATCAACCAACATGAATCTGATTCTGATTTCTATGGGAGTGTTAGGTGTGACGGGCCTGGTAGCCGCGGTGCTGCTGTATATCGTCAGCCTGATCTTCAAGGTAGAGGAAGATCCGCGCATTGACTTGGTGGCGGCCGTGCTGCCGGGTGCCAATTGTGGCGGATGCGGATTTGCAGGATGCCGCAATTTTGCGGAAGCTTGTGTCAAAGCGGGAGGTATTGAAGGACTGGCCTGCCCTGTCGGCGGCGATCCGACAATGGAAGAAGTGAAGAAAATCTTGACGCCTTCTGCGGCGGCCGAGGAAACGGCACCCGTAGCAAGCGGAGACAAGAAAGGTTTTGACCCCGTTATCGCGGAGAAAATCAAAGCATTGGCTACGCCAAAAGCTGCGTTCCCCAACTTAATCGCCATGGCGCAGAAATTGTAATCCGTAAATCGTCAAATTGTAAATGAATTTATGAGAACATTTCATTTAGGCGGAGTTCATCCGCGTGATAACAAACAGTTCTCCGCGCACAAAGCGATTGTCGAGTGCCCGCTGCCCAAACAGGCGATCATTCCGCTTGTTCAGCATATCGGAGCACCGGCACAGGCTGTTGTGGAAGTCGGAGCGAAAGTAAAAGTAGGCGAACTGCTGGCGAAGGCCGGCGGCTTCGTGAGTGCGAACATATGCTCGCCGGTTAGCGGTACAGTGACCAAGATCGATGCTGCCACAGACGCGTGGGGTGCACCGATGCAGGCCATTTTCATTGATGTAGAAGGTGACACATGGTTGCCGGAGATTGACCGCACACCGGATCTGGTACGCCAGTGTACCCTCGAGCCCAAAGCCATCATTGATAAGATTGCCGCTGCGGGTATAGTAGGTCTCGGCGGCGCTTGTTTCCCCACACATGTGAAGTTACTGCCGCCTCCGGGTAAGAAAGCGGAGGTGTTGATTGTCAACGGTGTAGAGTGCGAACCGTACTTGACTTGCGACCATCAACTCATGCTCGAGCATGGCGAGGAGATCATGATTGGTATTCAGATTCTCAAGAAAGCACTGGGAGTTGACCGCGCCATCATCGGTATTGAGAACAACAAGAAAGATGCGATTGAGCATATGCAGAAACTGGCCAACGCTGCGCTTGGTGTTGAGGTCATGCCGCTCAAACTCAAATATCCGCAAGGAGGTGAGAAACAGCTCATCGATGCTTGTATCGGTCGTCAGGTTCCTTCCGGAGCACTGCCTATAGAGGTGGGTGCCGTAGTGGACAACGTGGCTACCATATATGCCGTATACGAGGCGGTACAGAAGAATAAACCACTTATCAGTCGCGTGATGACCGTCACCGGCAAACATCTGGCGAAACCGGGCAACTACAGTGTTCGTTTCGGTACGCCGATTGAGGAAGTTATTGCCCTCGCGGGCGGAGTACCTGCTGACACGGGTAAGATTATCGGCGGAGGTCCGATGATGGGCCGCGCGATGGATCATATCGAAGGTATGCCGGCTAACAAACGGTTGAGCGGTCTGCTCTTCTTGCCTGAGGCTGAGAGCATCCGTCCCGAAGAAGAGAACTGTATCCGTTGCGGCAAGTGCGTTCAGGCTTGTCCGATGGGTCTGGAGCCCTACCTCATCAGTCGTCTGAGCGAACTGGAAATGTGGGATGAGTTGGAGAAACACGACGTGATGGATTGCATCGACTGCGGTTGCTGCGTCTTCACTTGTCCTGCACACCGCCGCTTGCTCGATGGCATCCGCCCGGGTAAAGCCAAAGTAGGGGCTATCCTGCGCGAACGCGCTGCCGCAGCTGCTGCAGAGAAAGCCGCTGCCGAGAAAAAATAAATCGTTAAATCGTAAATCGTTAAATCGTAAATTATAATGGCACATTTGATTACATCTCCGGCTCCGCACGCCCATAGTGGTGACAGCGTCCGCCGGAATATGCTCTTGGTCATTCTCGCACTGCTGCCTGCTTATGTAGTTTCAGTGATTGAGTTCGGATGGGGAGCATTGATTACAGCGGCTATCAGCGTGCTCGTCTGCGTTTGCACCGAGTATGTCATCAGCCGTTTCCTGCTTAAGGAGAAACGCCAGACTATCGGCGACCTCTCGGCTGTACTAACCGGCTTGTTGCTGGCTTTCAACCTGCCGTCAAATCTTGACTGGTGGATTGTTCTTATCGGCGCTGTAGTAGCTATCGGCGTAGGTAAAATGACGTTCGGAGGCTTAGGACAGAACCCGTTCAACCCCGCGCTCGTAGGACGTGTTTTCCTGCTCATCTCTTTCCCTGCACAAATGACCACGTGGCCCACACCGCAAGGCTTTGCCACCGGTTATGTAGATGCAGAAACGGGTGCTACCCCGCTCTATTTCCTCAAGCACATCGTTAAAACCGGGGACGGTAGCGTTATCGACCAACTGCCGGCATTGAAAGATGCTTTCTTGGGTGTTATGGGCGGTTCGCTCGGTGAAGTTTGCGCACTCGCACTCATCCTCGGCGGCCTGTTCCTTATCTGCGCACGCGTCATCACATGGCACATTCCTGTTTCTATCATAGCTACGGTAGCGCTCTTCGCGGCTGTAACCGGATGGACCGGCAATCTGCCGGAAGCTATGACTACCGGTCAGTATGTAGAATATGAACTCCTCTCCGGTGGTCTCATGCTCGGTGCGTTCTTCATGGCTACCGACTATGTGACAAGCCCGATGACCGCTTGGGGAAAAATCATCTTCGGCATCGGCATCGGTTTTATCATGATGGTCATCCGTACTTGGGGAGCCTACCCGGAAGGTATGTCGTTCGCTATACTGATCATGAACGCGTGCGTTCCTTTGTTGAATAAATTCCGCCCGCAGCGTTTCGGCGAGCCTAAAAAAGCATAAGGAGGTACAACTATGGAGAAATTACAAAGTTCATTCAAGAACATGGTGCTCAGCCTCGTTATCATTTCTATGGTAGCCGCTGGCGCACTCGCAGGCGTATATATCCTGACGCTGGAAAATATCAACGCGCAGAAAAAGGCCAAACAAGAGGCGGCTAAACAAGCCGTGCTCGCCGGACATGAAGATGGCGTAGCCATCGAGACGGCAGTAGACGGTTTCGGAGGTCAGTTCCGCGTGATGGTCGGCTTTGACCAAGAAGGTAATATCCTGGGCTATGAAATCTTGGAGCACCAAGAGACTCCGGGACTCGGCTCACACATGGTGCACTGGTTTAAGAACGCTGACAAACCCGGTCAGAATATCATCGGCCGCAAAGCCGGTAATCTGCAGGTGTCTAAGGATGGCGGAGACGTAGATGCTATCACAGCCGCTACTATCTCTTCCCGTGCTTTCCTCAAGGCTATCAACCAGGCGTACGCAGAGTTCCACGGAACGGAAGCCGCTACAGGCGCCAGCCAACTGCAACCGGCAGAAAAAGTTGAACCCGAAACAGAAACGGAGGTAACAAATGAATAACGCATTAAAAACATTCACCAACGGCCTGTTGAAAGAGAACCCTACTTTCGTTCTCGTGCTCGGTATGTGTCCGACGCTGGCCACCACCACCAGTGCCATCAATGGTATGGCTATGGGTTTGGCAACGCTCTTCGTGCTCGTTTGCTCGAATATCGTTATCTCGTTGCTGAAGAATCTTATCCCCGATAAAGTGCGTATCCCTGCGTTCATCGTGGTCATTGCTACGTTCGTAACGCTCGTTCAGTTGCTGATGCAGGCCTATCTGCCGGCTATCTACGATGTGTTGGGTCTCTTCATCCCGCTGATTGTAGTTAACTGTATTGTGCTCGGCCGTGCAGAAGCTTTTGCTGCGAAGAACAGCGTAGGCCTCAGCGCTCTGGACGGACTCGGAATGGGACTCGGATTCACACTGGCGCTGACTATCCTCGGCGCGGTACGTGAGTTGCTCGGCACAGGAGCTGTTTTCGGCTTCCATCTCTACAGCGACTATTACGGAGCTCTCGTCTTTGTTCTTGCACCGGGAGCATTCATCGCACTCGCTTATCTGATGGCCATCATCAACAAGCTCCAGAAGAAATGACAAATCACAAATGACAAATATCTAATAGTATGGTATATTTTTTAATTTTCATCTCTGCGATATTCGTTAATAATATCGTATTGAGCCAGTTCCTGGGCATATGTCCGTTTCTGGGTGTAAGTAAGAAAATCGACACCGCAATGGGTATGAGCGCAGCGGTTATCTTCGTGCTCACGCTCGCTACGGTGGTTACATACTTGCTGCAAATGTTGTTGGTGGCTTGGGGTCTGGAGTTCCTGCAAACTATTCTCTTCATCCTCATCATCGCTGCACTTGTGCAGATGATTGAGATCATGCTGAAGAAAGTAAGTCCGGCGCTCTATCAGGCACTGGGTGTCTTCCTGCCGCTTATCACGACCAACTGCTGTATCCTCGGTGTAGCTATTCTGGTAGCTAACGGCACAGAAAAACTGCCGATGGGCGCAGAACACGGCATGCTGACAGGCACACTCTTCGCTTTCGCAACGGCATTAGGTTTCGGTTTGGCACTCATCCTGTTCGCGGGTATCCGTGAGCAACTCGCATTGGCGAAAGTGCCGAAGGCAATGCAGGGAACACCTATTGCACTGCTGACCGCCGGTCTGCTGGCAATGGCATTCATGGGCTTCAGTGGAGTGGTATAATCCACTAATCCCCTAACCCTCTAATCTTTTATAAAAAAAAGGAACGCGCACACACGTGCGTGTTCTTTTTTAATTTTTATGTAGGCGTAGCAGCTGTGTAGTGCAACGCTGTGTATAATATATTTTTGTCATTTTTGTAAGCATTCATGGAAAGGGCATTTACCTCCTTTGGATGTGGAGAAGCCAAGTAACTTTTGGCTTCGAATAGGAGGATGTAGCGGGCAGCGTAACACCGACCAGACCTAAAAGTTTACTTTTAAGGGCGCGGTGGAGCACGGAGTATATATGTTTATCGCGCATAGCGGGTTTATCTCTGTTTATTTACTTATCTTTCAAAAAATGGTCTTTTTGTTAAAAATGAAAAATAATTACATGTTATTTAGCATTTTATTTGTGCATATCGAAAAAATGTCGTATCTTTGCTCCCTGAATACCTTGCGCGCATAGTGCGCACGCATATATACGTGAAAGTGTTCCCATTTTTCGGGAAAACCCTTTGAAGGAAAAAGGTAACACACTGAACGGACTTTTTTTTGAGGGTTTAAGGCACTTTTAACCTACTTTTATCGAGAGTGCATACCCTCCGAGGGGTACCACTCCTCCGCCCAAAAGAATATAAATCACAAATCAATATGACAACCATTAAACGTTTTTTAACCTTATTTACCATCCTCACCACCCTGAGCCTAAACTACGTGTGGGGAGCAACCACATATGCATTGGTCGCCACTCTTGATTGCGCATCAGCATCTCATGATGGGACCACAACAGCATATGGTGCGAAAACAACTGCAATGTCGACTGCTTACACAAAAGATTTTCTGAATGCAGCCTCTGATGTGGCTAATTTAGTCTCTTCAGTAAGTACCGCAACGAAAGTGTATTGGGCGAAAGGTTCCGGAAGTGGCGATATCCCAGATGATGTTCTAAAGGTTGGAACAGCAAGTAATGCTGGAGCGTTAGCATTCACTATTGGCGGTAGCGATAATATTTCAAAGGTTGAAATCACTGGTTATGCTTGGAAAATTGGCACTACTGTTTCGGTTAATTCCTCAGCCTCACAGAGTCCAGATGTAGCGCAAGAAATAAAAACATACACTTTTGAATTAGCCACCGCATCAAAAAGCATCAATATAAGTATTGGTACATCCGCTTTGTGCATCACGGAAATCAAGTTGTACAAAACCTCTTCCGGCAGCACTCCTGTCGCCACTCCCACGTTCTCACCTGCAGAAGGTACATATTCTTCTACGCAATCGGTTACAATCTCTTGTGCAACAACTGGAGCAACTATATATTACACGACCGACGATTCAACTCCTACAACATCCAGTACAACGTATGGCGGCGCTATCTCTGTAAGTAGCACAACTACCATCAAAGCGATTGCAACAAAAAGCGGCATGGACAATTCTGGAGTTGCTTCTGCCACATACACTATCACCGGTGGCGGCGGAGGTGGCGGAGGGACTTGCAGCGTTTTCCATGAAACTTTTGATGATTGTGACGGAACCGGAGGAAACGATGGTACATGGAGCGGAATTAGTGGAGCAACAAGTGATATATCAGCAGACGAAACAGGATGGAGTTTTGAAAAAGGTTATGCTGCTTCGGAGTGCGCCCGCTTCGGTGCTAGTAAAGGCAACGGTTATGCCACTACACCAAGTATCTCTGTTACCAATGGTACCAGTTACACACTTTCTTTTAAAGCAGCACCTTGGGGAACTGAAAGTTCTACTATGACTGTGACAGTCACCGGAGGTACAATTAATAGCTATTCATCTGTAACAACCGAGCCTATGACTGGCAGCCAGTGGAATTCTTATGAATACACGATTGTCGCCACCGCCTCCAGTATGACCATTGAATTTAACGCAAGTCAGAATCGTTTCTTCTTAGATGAAGTATGTATGGATGTCGCTGGGCCGACATATACTATTACTGCCACGGTAGACGACCCGGCTCATGGTTCTGTTTCTGTTAGCGGAAACACCATTACGGTAACTCCGACTGCAGGATGGGTTCCGAATAGTGCGACGGTTAGTCCAGCTAATTCAGCAACAGTAAGCCAAAGCGGTAACATCTTTACCGTCACGCCTACCAGCGACTGCTCTATCACCATCGGTTTCCGCGCAGCTAATACTTACACTGTTACTCTCAAAGACAACGGAAAAACCACCACTAGTACCGCAACCGAAGGTGTTCCGTTTGAACTGCCTGACGAGGGTGACTCTAATTGCGATGATGCCACCTTCCTTGGTTGGGCGACTGGGGAATACACCGACCATCTTACTGGTACCACTACTGAACCGACCTACGACGCTCCCGGCACGGAGAAGGACATCACTGCCGCCACTACTTTCACCGCGGTCTATGGCATCGCTGCGGAAAGCGCATCCAATGACTATACTAAGATTACTTCCTTGTCTGCGCTCACTACCGGAGATTATGTTATTGCCGCGCACGGCTCTTATGGTGAGTATGCCATGAAGAACGAAGTGCTTTATAGTAGTTACATGGACGAAGAAACTCTTACTAAGAATGAGAATCCTATAACTACCACAGATGCGACAATTATTTGGCGTATTACCAAAACCGGCTCAAATTACACTATATATAATGCTAACGTCAACAAATATTTGGCAACAAGCACTTCAGATGGTCCGGTTTTACAAACTGACCCACATAATTTCACGATAGCTTATAGTGGAAGCAATTGGGTCTTCCAGTCGACGACAAATGAATACTATATAACCTACAACGGCTATTTTAGATCTTTATCGGCTGTTAGTACTGATTTCGATATATATCTTTACAAACGCGGTGCAGGCATCGGCAGTTATACATCCAAACCCAAATGCTGCCAAGCACCGGCAACAGCATTGTCCATCGAAAGTGATGTAACCACCATGGTGGCAAGTGGTGTAGCGCACCTGACGCTCAATGGAGGTAACGGAAAGAATATCACTTGGTCTACTACCGGTGGCTCGTTAACCGACAAGACAAATGATGGAGCTACATTGACACTCTCCGCCCCGGGCGTGTACACCGTTACCGCAACACAGCCTGACGACGAGACCGATCCTGATAATATTATCTGCGGCGCTACCGTAACCGTCAACATTACCGTTAAGGCGCAATACACGATTACCTTCAATACCAAAGATAATGGAGTCGTTTCCGAATACAGTCGGATCACCGTCATAGAGGGCAACACATACACTATGCCGGACATCAGCGAAGACTATGACTGCGGTACAAGCGGTGCCTCTTTCGCCGGATGGGTAGACGATTTAAATGACACTTCTATTGAAGCAGCAAAAGGAAGTACACAAACAGCTACTTCCGATAAAACATGGTATGCCGCTTGGTCTACTTCCGGTTCTATAAAGAACGTGTTCCTCTATACCAAAGTAACCAGCACAAGCGAACTAACAGACGGCTGCACGGTGCTTATCGGTAACACAGCCGGTACATATGCAATGGGAGCCTCTAAAGGTAATAACCGATATGCCGAAGTGGTTTCTCAGAATCCGGATAACGAGAATCAGATTTACTTCACCGGTACGGATGTCAAAGAACTAACACTTGGCATTTCAGGCTCATACTATACTTTCTATGATAGTGAAGAGGCGGGGTATTTGTATGCTGCTTCGTCCAGTTCAAACTACCTCAAAACACAAACAACATTAGATGATAACGGTAAGTTCGCTATTACAATCACCAGTGGTGCTGCGGTTCTGGAAGCAAAGGGATCCTACACTCACAATCTCCTCCAATATAATAATAGTAGTAAAATCTTCGCGTGTTACTTAAGTGGTCAGGCAACTCCTGCCATCTACAAGAAATCCGCGACTACAATACCTGTGACAGAAGCCGGCACTACTATCACAACTGATAATACCTCTTGCGACAAAGGCGCAACAATCATTGCCGAAACAGGTAAGTGGATTACTGCTGCGAACGGACAGACCGTAAAATTAGAGCTTCCTGTTACCGCCCGAGGATTTGAGAGTGCT
The DNA here is from genome assembly GCA_017394705.1 of Paludibacteraceae bacterium. Taxonomy (GTDB): domain Bacteria; phylum Bacteroidota; class Bacteroidia; order Bacteroidales; family Paludibacteraceae; genus Colicola. Next base: position 213,175 of record JAFPXH010000006.1, read on the forward strand.
GCCACACTGGGTGCTGTTTCGAGCAATAACAATTTTGCCATTTCTCTGGCCGCAACAGCCGTTCCTGTCGCCCCAAGCACTTTGGCAACTACACTCACTATTGAATATACTCCGACGACAGCCGAAGAGATTGAAAACACCACTATCACTCTCTCCGCCGGAGAGGTGACCAAAAATATCGTAGTCAATGGCCGCTCGTTGCCTGACGAGTTTGTTATCATCGCCAAGAAAACACTTTGGTACGCACTTCCGGCTAACATGCACGATGGCGCTGATGTTTATGATGGTGTGCAAGTTACTCCGGATGACGCATCAGACCCGACCTTGGTGTCGGTGGCTCCAAGCACGACCGTCTATAGTTTACGAGCAGTTGCTGCGGATAGATATGCCGCGGCTGGTAATTGCGTACGACTGGTAGGTAACAGCAATAAATGCTTATGGGCTAATGCCGCTTCCTCATCGCCGGGGAACACACGTATTCAGAACTATGCCGTATTAGGTTCTACAAACGGCAGTAACTATGAGTGGTTGCTAACTACAACCGATGGTGTACATTATACCATCAGCAACCCCGCTCATCCCGAAGCCGCAAGCGGACGCGTTTTGGCTAACGGCGGTACAGGTGGTACACAGTTCGGACTCTATAAGAGCGAAACGACATTCTTCCTTCTTCCAATAGGTTGCAGCAGTCAACCCGGTGAAGTAAACGTAAGACCTCGTCGTACAGACGTCACTATCTCTTGGGTCAGCAACGCCTCTACTATGACTATTGACCTTTATACCAACGAAGCAAGAACGGAAGGCCATATAGCAGTCACCGCTACCTCTTCGCCTAAAGTGATTACTGATTTGGAAGAGACGACGGATTACTGGTACACCTTAACTCCAGGCTCCGATGACGCGTGCGCCATCCAAGGCCAATTCAAGACGACAGGTCCTACTATTGACATCGTCGAATGGCAAGAAGACGGAGTTGTTCTCTTCATTGATAAAGGCGACATCAATCCGTTGCTCATTATTGACGGACAGGAAGAGCATGGTTCTATCTCCGGTGGCGGAGGAACGGCTACTGATCTCTTCTTCGCCAAGTATTTCGAAGGTGCCGGAGAAATGAAGTTACTTTCCGTCTTCAATGGTACAGGCTCTGAGATATCTTTCAATTCCGGAACCACATACAAGATTCGGCAAAAATCTGCTGGTTCATCTGCAACCTCTTATTCCGGCGACAATGATAAGGTTATTGACTTTACATCGCTGGAGAAAATACGTGCCGGACAGGAAATTATCTTTTTCACGCGTCCTCAGGACAATTGTAAGGAGGAAAAATTGCACGAATGTTCCAATGCCTTCTTAACTTCCGTAGCAAAAAAGAATAAGGTTTCCGATAATCCACGATGGATAGAGTTATCCAGCACAGCGAGCAATGGTATGAACTTCAATGGTAATGATGCCCTCGTGCTGCTCAAAGATGATGTACCTATCGATGTGTTCGGTGCAGCATCCGACCCTGCCGAAGCACTGAATCATAAAAACTGCCGTAATGAACCCGGATGGGGAAACTCCGTACCCAATATGGACTATAGTAAAACGGCTTCGGATTTCCCGGATTTGGATTTAACAAGCAACACGTTGGCTGATTATAGTATTGATGTTACAAATGAGAATATCGATCTTACTACGGCTCGCTGCATCCTCTTCCGTAGCAATGAAGTAACATCCGGAGAAAAAGCAGTTGCCCTGAATACCACGGATTTCGTTACTTTTGGTGCACATACGTACCTTGGAGAGAGTTATACGAGTGAGTGGTACGGACGTTCTGTATGTAAGAGTTCGAGTGATTGCGAGGCTTTAGGATGGACATATACATGCGGTGGCAGTGACTATAGGGACAATAGTGCTGCAACCTGTAACTCATACGTGGATTTGGCATCTATTGATTATGAAGATTATTATATAGACTACACCAGTCATATTGAAGAAGGTAAAACATTGGATAGCTTCACTCATGACGACGAAACGAAACTTTATACCATAGACGTAGATAATCTTGCGCAGTACTCCTGTTTGAACGTACGCTTCCAATTGAAGAATAATAAAACCGATGAGGAGCCTATCACTGAAGCCACTCAGCAAGTGCCTATTCTTGTCACGGGCAGCAAAGACACGAACGACCCGCTATTCAGCGAATTGGTAGTCGATAAAGTGGATGAAAACGATCCATCTACATGGGTTCCTTCTTATGCGGAATCTGTAAAGCGCTGCAAGACATGTAATGTAGTCATTCTTAATAACGCCACACTCACCAAAGGCTCAGATTCAGACCCGAATGACGTTCCTGAGATAGCAAACCTCAAACTCTATCCGGGCGGCAAACTCGTAGTGCCCACAGGTACTGAATATACCGTCAAGTCATTGGCTTTCCGCCGTCAAGAAGACGAATTGGCAAGTGCAGACATTCAAGGTACTCTCAATATCGGGACTACGAATAGTACGTACCTCGACATTCGCATAGACCCGTCGAACTGGCACTATATTTCCTTACCATATGATTGCAATGTAAGTGATATTCGCTTTGCCAACGAAGATGAGGTATCCAGGCCTATTCTGGGAACAGACTACCTGCTGAAATGGTACAACGGTGAGAAACGCGCCGAAACACAAGCAGGCGGTTGCTGGGAAATGGTTAAGGCTGATGCCGTACTAAAGAAAGGACTCGGATATATCATTGCTCTGCCGGGTAGCGGCAAAGTGAAACGCGAACTCCGTTTCCCGATGGCGAATGATGTGATTACAGATGACTTGACGAACAAAACAGTAACAGGTCTTTATGGCTTTGGGTGCGACAAGAGTTATACCGAAGTACGCGCCAACCATAGAGGATGGAACCTCATCGGCAACCCATATCTGTTACCCTATAGTTCCAATATTGAGAATCCGGTACTGAACGGAGAAATCGTGGAAGACCATAGTGTGGACCCGTGGAACGGATATTACAAGTTCAAAGATCCGGTGAACGACTTGCGTTACATCGTCGAGCCTGTGGATAATGGTAGATCTGAATATCGCCAAGTAGCTATTACGGATTACTCTATGAAGCAGTTCTCCAGCTATTTCGTACAAATAGGCGGTACAGATCCCGAAGCAGAGCAAGGCATCAACTTTAGCCAAAGCCGAGTAACTGGCCGCAGTTCTATTGTACGACGTGCACCGGCTGAGTACGAAGAAACCGAAGATACCCACCCTGTCTGGTGCGCCGTGGATATGACGAACTCGAACGGAGAAACGGATGAGACCACTATGCTCATCTCCGATGACTTCACGGACGGATACGACATTATGAACGACTTGGTTAAGATGCGCGGCACGTATTACAAGTATGCACAAATTACAACCAAACCGGTTTTGGCAAGTCGTAATAATGAAGGAGAAATGGCATTCAACGCTCTGCCTGACGCGAGTGCTGAAGCCGGTATCCCGTTGAATTACTTCACGGCTTATCAAGGTAACTACACTATCTCATACAACGACAAATACGGTCGCGAAGAAGTCAAGGAGGTGAAACTATTCGATAAGACTACCAACCAGTGGTACGACCTAATGAGTGATCCTTATAATTTCACCACTGGCCGTGAAGATAACACCACTCGCTTCATCCTTTCTGTTCGCGTAGAGCGCAAGAAAACGCCACAGATTGCTACAGATCTTGACAATGTATCTGGCAGCGAGCACCCACGCAAAGTGCTTATCAATGGACATGTTTATATAGTGCGCGGTAAAGCAGTTTATGATCTTACCGGCAAACAAGTGTTGAATCGATAATCAGAAAGGAACACAACGATTATGAATAAGATTCAACAGACCATAAGTTCATACAAGTCCCTCTTTATCCTTGGGGGAATTCTGGTTGCAGGTATTTGGTTCTGCGTTCTCGGACAGTCAATGTTTGAAACAAGCAAGAAAACAAAACCTGCTAATCCTGGTATTGTAGCCCTGCAGTCTAAAACATCTTCGGCGGAGATGCCTATGACGTCTAAGTCGAGCCGCGCTATCATCCCGATGCATGCGGAGCATAATGTCTTTGTCGCTTATATCTCAGCGTACAGCGACATGCCGAAGGCAAAGATGAGCAGCACTTCGATGCGTCTCCATGAGACCAGTGGCGCTAACGTGCATTCTATCAGTAGCGGAAGCGGTAATGGCGGAGGTATAGCTATGACGAGCGGTAATAACAATGCACGCGGCATTCAGAACCTTACATACAGCGGAGTGATCTATATGCCGATCGCTTTCAATGCGGTGACAGAAGTAGGCGCTTCCAACGCCAATGAACTGGCAAGCACCGTAACGCGTGCTTCCGGACCGGCAAGAGCGAAAAAAACTGATGATGACCCCTTTGATCCTTTCCTTGATCCTATAGGTGACGTGGCGTGGCCGCTGATGATCCTGTTAGCCGCTGCCTACGCTACCATGCGCGGCGTGAGAAAAGTCCGCCAAGAAGAGAGATAAGAAGGTAAATCGGATAAACGATTTCAAGTAGCAGGGCTACGAAGAAAAAGCCTACCCCTGACCCCTCCCTGAAAGGAGGGGTTAGTCGTTTCCTAATAAGAGAGTATTCTATCGGGAACTTAATAAGAATAATCAGCGGACAGAGTATCTGCAGTATATTCGCCGCAGCGACGAGCGCACCGCAACGGATAATATCCTTGTCCGTATATTTGGGTGCTTTGCCTGCCCAGCGCATCCTTTGTCTAAAAAATGCACGCCAAGTGGTCTGCGGACGAACAATAGCCGTATAGTCGGGTTCATCGATGACTCCTATCTTATAACCGTGCCGCTTGACCGCTTCCAACAAGAACATATCATCCCCGCTCGGTATCTCCGGATGAAGTTCTGCCTCACATGCCAACCATACTTCCCTTTTGACTATCAGATTGGCTCCGGAGCACATGACTGCATGACCTTTTTTCGCCATCCGTATAGTTAATTCCTGTATAGCCGCATATTCGGCTATTTGCAGGCGTTCTAAGAGGGAAGAGCCCACCCCATGAGCGCTTTCCATCCGAAGCGGAAGAATGATCAAATCCAAATCACCAATGACCAATGGCAAATCACAAATAATCGCCTTCGGCCACTCCACATCATCGTCATGCATCCATATATATTCTGTATCTGCAGCATGGATAAGTTTGGAGAGCGCGTGCTTCTTTCCCAAATTGTCATCATTGACGCCCCTAATCGGAGTTATATGGGAGATAGACAGAGAAGCGACGTTATACTTGACCGTCGGTTGACCGTCGGCTGACCGTCGGGAGTTATGATGAATCTGCTGTAAGATTTCAGCGAATTGAGGATAGCTCTTAGATATAATTGTTTGTATCTCCTTCCCTTCAGGGGAGGTCGGGAGAGGCTTAATATAGTCCGCCGCCATCAGCGCCATTGCCATGCGATGGTCGTTGCGCACCTCATGAAGACGAACCGCTTCCAGACGGTCACTCTCCTTATATCTCAACCGCTCTGTACCCGTAGCCTTGAGTTCCAGTCCCAACCGCTCACATGTAAGCGCCACTGCCGGATAGAGGTCGGGGATATTGACAAAGTCAATGACCACTTCGTTGCAAGACCGCTTTGCTGACAGACCGCCCGCCGGGCTGACAGACTGAATTACTGCGCCTTCGGGGGTGAAGGTTGTCTGGACACCGAAATGCTCGGCATAGATATCCGCCACTACTCTGTCGCCCTGCAAACTATCCTCCTTCAGCCCTTCCAGCAACACCTCGCCGCCATGTATCGCTACGTATTCGTACCAAAAGGCCGCAGCCGACCAGTCGGCTTCCAGCAGACCGGCTACGCCTGTAAGACCGCTTCGCTGTAAGACCGCTTCGCTGTAAGACCGCTCGCGAAGCTCGCTGTAGGAATCCTTTATGCGGCGGGACATGGTGATATAGGGGGACTCGTTTTCGGAGACGGGCACTTCTACGCCATGCAAAATGAGGGCAGAGGTGGTTTGAGAAGTGGGTTTTCCGTCTCGCTCCATGAGCCGCGGGTCGCCCTCCAATACAATCGGTTCGCCCGGATAACACATCTGCAGATGGACCCGCAAAAAGCGCAAAGCTGTTCCGCAGTTACCCAGATACAGCCGCAACGGATGCGGACTTGTGTATATTGGTTTATGGCCGTATTTGCGCAGTGTCTCCAGCGCATCATGAAGGATGATGACATCATCCGGCATATCCGAAGAGACCCGCATAAGCGGATCTCCGTGAATTGCCTGCAGCAACAGAATTCTGTTGGCAATAGACTTCGATATTGGAAGTCGAATGATCAATTATCAATTAGCAATTATCAATTTACCGAAGGTAATGGACTATAGTCACGACTGTAACGAAGGTGCTGCTCTACATAGCCTTCCGTGAAGTCGATGTTTACATCGGTGATGTTACCGTTTGCATCGCGGACAGCCGTATAAACAGGATTAACAAAACCTTTGTAGGGTGCAAGGTTGAGTTTCTTATAGCGCTCCAGAATCTCCTTATGGAGGTCTTGGTTTACTTTCACGGCGTATTTCTCCACCATCTCTTTCGCTGCGGCATAATCGCCTTCGGAAGTGATGCGTTGGATTTCTGCAAGTAGTTTACCATATAAACGACGCAGCCCTTCGTAGTCGTTGATCTGGAGGTAGTGCTTGCCGTCACGCTCGATGATTTCCACCTCTTTGTTCGCAGCATGGTCATAGACCCAATTGGCGATGAGTTGGCGGTTACGCATGTGTGCTTCTTCGATATCTTTCCCCGGCTCGATACGGACGAGCTGCGTCATAGCACCATTCATCATCTGTTGGTAATAACCGGCTTTATATGCCTCCATGTTAGGCAGCAGGCCGAGTTCCACGAGTTTCGGGTCCGCCAGATAATAGAGACCGAACAGGTCCGCACGCGCCTCTTCTATAGTAGAAGCATGCTCCTTGAGCGCATCTTTGGTCACACCCGGCATCAGTTTCCCTGAGCCGTGTCCGACGCACTCATGCAAGTCGGTATGGAGGTCTCCGCAAAGGGCTCCGTATTTCTCATAGATTGCGCGAATCTCGTCGTCTATCATGAACTCTTCATTGAAGCCGTTTCCCTTCGCCGCCTCGTTGTAGGCGTGCATAAGATTATCGATGGTGACGGATTTGGAACCGTACTCCTTGCGAATCCAGTTAGCGTTGGGAAGGTTGATACCAATAGGCGTAGCGGGATAGCAGTCGCCGGCAAGAATAGCGGCCGTAATGACCTTTGCCGTCACGCCTTTGACTTCCTCTTTCTTGTATTTGGGGTCAGTAGTCGAGTGGTCTTCAAACCACTGTGCGTTCTCAGAGATAAGCTGTGCGCGCTTGGTCGCTGTCAAATCCTTGAAATTAACCATCGATTCCCATGTTCCGGTAATACCCAGCGGGTCGGAATAGGTCTCGGTAAAACCGTTGACATAATCCACGCGGCTCTCCAGATCTTTCACCCATGCAATACAGTATTCATTGAACGTCTTGAGGTCACCCGTCTCATTGAACTCAATCATTTTCTCCATAGCCAGGCGTTGTGCATCGTTCTCAGCATATTGGAGAGCCTCCTTGAGCCAATAAACCACATGTTCCAATGCCTCGCCATACAGACCACCAACTTTGTAAACGCGCTCTTTAATCTGCCCGTTTTCGTCTTTCACAAGTTGGCTGTTCAGACCTATCCAAAGGGGCTCGGGCGAGTTGTCCTTATGCGCATAATACCACATCTCCGCCTCCACTTGACGCACGCCTTCACCGTAATAATTGCCGGCAGAGCAGAGCACCAAATCCACTCCGTCTTGCTGCGTGGTACGCTTGGCCATGATTGCCGGGTCGAACATAACGGGGATAATCTCCTCGTCATACGTCACTCCCGCTTCAGCGCAGGCGTTGATGAACCACTCTTCGCTGAACTCCGGCAGGAATTTGTCCTCGCTGTAATGATGATGAATACCATTGGAGAACCATATTCGTTTGAGGTATTTTTCTAATTTCTCAAACTCATCAGTTGACACTTTATATTTGTCATCTGACATTTTCAGATACAATTCCTCGCACGCACGGCGGATACGCAGATTATAACGTCCGTTCTGGTCAAACAAAATATCACGTCCCCACAGTGCCGCTTCGCTCAAGCAATAGACGAGCGACTTCTGTTGAAGTGTCAGTTGATCGAACTCCGGCACATCGTAACGGAGAATCTCCAAATCATAAAACTTATCCACGTTGTATTGGAAGGATTGTTGTTCTTGTTTCTGACAAGCAAAGAATGATAATACCGCTGCCAAAATAATAAGATACTTTTTCTTAACCATAAAGGCACGATTAACTTCGTTCTTCATTAGATTCTCTCCAAAACAGTCTTCACGAGTTCTTTGATACGCGGCTTGTAGTCGGTATTAGCAGCCTCTATCTTACGTTGTGCTATAACACAGCATACAGTCATCGCGCGGTGGCCCATATGAAGCGCCAGACCGGCAATACAACTGCCTTCCATCTCATAGTTGGTGATTCGCTGACCTTCGTAACGGAAATCGGTAATCTTCTCATTGATGTCCGGTACTGCCAAATCAACACGCAGCACACGTCCTTGCGGACCGTAGAAACCGTTAGCTGCGATGGTGCAACCGCGCATCATATCATCTTTGGCGATGCGGTCCACCAACTCCGGATTAGCGGCTACTACATACGGCACAGCGGCTTTCTTCGGGTAACCCACAAAGTCCACGAATGCTTTCTCAAAGCCCACATCCGCTATCTTGTCACGGTCATGATAGAATGCGAGCACACCGTCAAAACCGATAGATTTTTGCGAAACAAGGAACGTCCCCAGAGGGATATCCTCTTGCATTCCGCCGCATGTGCCGATACGAACGATATCCAGTACACGCTTGCTCTCTTTCTCTGTACGAGTAGCAAAATCGATATTTGCCAACGCGTCTATCTCGTTCATCACGATATCGCAGTTATCGGTACCGATACCCGTTGAGATACACGAGATACGTTTGCCTTGGAACTTACCGGTAATGGTATGAAACTCACGGCTTTGTACGTCACATTCGATGGAACCTTCATCAAAGAAAGAAGCCACCATGTTCACACGGTCCTGGTCTCCTACAAGGATAATCTTGTCGGCCAAAAACTCCGGTTTGAGATGCAAATGAAATGCAGAACCATCAGCATTGATGATTAACTGCGAAGCTGGGAATGTTTTCATTGTGTATTAAATTTTAAAAATTACAAATTACAAATTGCAAATACGCGAAGCGTCATGCTTCTCCACCTGTGAAGGTCAGAGGAAGTGTACTGCCCGGAAGCGGACCGCCGATAGGTTGGATTGGTCCGAATTTCTTCTCGTACTGACCGATGTTATTCTGCAGCGCACCAAGTATCTTCTTCGCCTGGTCAGGGGTAACTACTACGCGGGACACCACGTTGGCCTGAGGCACGCCGGGCATCAGTTGCGCAAAATCCAACACAAACTCCGTAGGCGTATGAGCGATCAACGCCAAGTTTGCAAATACGCCCTGCTGTTTGTCAGGGGCAATGTTAATTGATAATTGTTTTTGTTCTGCCATAATATGTAGTTTTTTTCACGTTTCTTTTGTTACCATTTGGGATGCCGTTTGGGAACGGCGAGCATGTATAACGAGACAAGCGGAAGGGTCATATCGAACCACAAGATGGAAAACATATTAAATGTATGCAAACCCATCCGGCGGGCGGACACATTGAGCATCACCGTCTGCATGATCCAGCGGACTAAAAACAGGCCTGAAACGATTGCAAGTGGCAAGTAAAAAGTTGCCGGTTGAAAGTTCAGCAGCAGATAAGCCGCATATCCAATCGTTATTGCATAGAATAACCCGCGGGTAAGAGGCTCGACAAGCAACCTGCTTTTGGTCTCACTTCGGTAAGCCGGAGAGACTGACAGATGACGACGTTTCTGCTGCCACCACTCCTTGAAAGTCTTTTTAGCAATCGACCATGTGAACGCTTCGCGGCTCAGCACCACCGCCGTGTTGTCGCGCGTTGCGGTATGATTGACGAACAGGTCATCATCCCCCGCTTTGTTATCCATCAAATGCGTAAAACCACCACTTCCGAAAAACAGCGACTTGCGGTATGCCAGATTGCGTCCAACACCCATGTACGGATGTCCGCAGAGCGCGGCACCTAAATAATGCAAGCCATTGAACAAAGTGTCATAACGGACAAGGCGGTTGATATGCCCTTTCTCATAGAAATACGCCCCAAAACCAAGTACTATATCTTTGGATGTCTGGCAGTTTTGCGTAGAGAGCATAAAACCGCTCATCATCTCGCTTATCCAGTGATTAGACTCCGGACAGCAATCCGCGTCTGTCAGCAAAAGATAATCGTACTGCGCCGCTTTGGCTGCCAGCGTGAGTGCCAGTTTTTTCGTTGAGCGTACACGCGCACCATAAGGAACAAACGTCATACGCAACCGGGGATCCTGCGTCATATAGCGCTCCACAACCTCACGCGTGGAGTCTTCTGAACCATCATCTACAACAATAATCTCATACCTCGGATAGTCCTGCGCCAACAAGACCGGCAGATAGTGAGACAAGTTATATCCCTCATTATGCGCCGCCATAATAACGGAGACGCCTTCCTCTCTCTCCTCTTTCCACTCTCCACTTTCCTCTTTCCACTCTCCTCTTTCCTCTTTCCTCTTTCCACTCTCCTCTTTCCACTCTCCACTTTCCACTTTCCACTCTCCACTTTCCACTTTCCACTTTCCACTCTCCTCTTTCCTCTTTCGTACTCTTCTTAACTCGCGAGCGGGCGCACACAAATAGCGCGCGTACCAATAGCATTGAAACAAGGCACATACTAACAATGCACCCAGTATCGTCCAGTCTAATATGGTAAAATGATCAAAACTCACCTTTCACTTTTCCCCTTTCACCTTTCACCTTTCAACTTTCACCTTGTACACGTGTGTGCTACTTCCATCGTCAGCTTTGACCGTAATAACCCACGGTTTGCCGTTAATCTCACCCGGTGTAACAACCATTTCCTGGCTGTCCAGTTTACGTCCGTTGAAACGCGCACGCTCTCCTTTGATATTCGTCAGCGTTCCAATACCGCGGTAGCCTGCAAACTCCACTTTATCTCCCTGAATCTTCAGCGTTTGTTCTTTGTCTGTATCGGGTTTGAACTCTTTCCACTCCTTGCCGTTCACCAGCATTTTGTCGATACGCGAAGAGTAAATCAACTCCACGTCATCCACATACAATGCGTTCTTGTCGTACAAACCGTCATTAGCACGGAAGGCAGGATAATTACCTGCAGAAAAGATGACATTACACATTGTCGGACGGCCGTTGTTCTTGTAGAAAATAGGCACTTTGATAAGCGTCCAGTCGTTATACGTAGCGCGAGCGCGATACCATCCCTCCGCTACTTGTTTAACCGGCTGATCGACACCGCACTCGTTGCCATCCGTCGCAGTACGGATATCACTCTCTTCATTAACGCGCTCGGTCTCGGTGCAACCACCCACTTTGTTCTTGTAATGGCTACTCTTCGCCGTACCGATCCAGGAGTAGAAAAGGAGATGAAAATCCTCTTTATCCGTTGCCGGACCGACACGTTTTACCCACACGGCCATTGTATCCGGACGGTGTTTCCATGCTATACCGCCTTCTGTTCCGGCTGTGGCTCCGTTTAGGTTCAATCCTTTCAGATATTGCCAAGGCACACCCAGCGACATGTATCCCGGGCCCGTAGCACCAAGGTTCAACTTAGGAATACCTATCGTACGGTCGGTCACATACGCGCTATAGCCCGTACGACCCGGTTTCTGGTACATAAACGTAAACTTCGACCCAATCTGGCTCACGTTACTTCCGTGCCAATCTTTCAGCTGCGGGTCACCCTTAAATTTCTCAGACCAATTCTCAAAATGAGGGTCAGGCAACTGCTGAGCATACGTGGACAACGTCATCGCGCCCATCAGCAACATGCCTACAAATAATTTCTTTTTCATATTTTTTTGTATGTTCGTTCGCTCTGTCAAAGCAAAAATGATGCCATGCGTACCACTTCCCAACACAGACACACACTTTGGTGACTACTAAGTGTTCCCGCACGGGAAAACCGTTATAAGGAAAGGGCCTTTGCACCAACTTGGCTGCAAAATTACAAAAAAAAAATGACATACGCAAGCACGCACGCATTTTTCCGTAAAAAATACCCAAATATTTGTTCCATTGCAAGAAAATACCCAAATATTTGTTCCATTGCAAAAAAATATCCAAATATTTGTTCCATTGTAAAAAATAGCCACATAATACAGCGACTGTACGTAATCAATTAAAAATACTGCGATTTTATGGGCATTTACCTATCCTCTCCCTATCCTTACCATATGATACCCACAAGATACCCATAAGATAGCCATAAGATAAAAGCCCTTTTTTTGCAAGTAAACGCATTTTTTGCACTTATATAGTATATATACTACGTATATATACTGTTTTTGATGTATTTTAAGTCAAAAACAAAAGAAGCAAGAAACCCTCTCCGGGCTGGAGAACAAATAAAAGGCAAATTAGAGCTAAAAATAAAAGAAATATTTGCATATATCAAATATTTTTACTACTTTTGCAGGCTGATTATACGCGTAATGAAACGAGTGCTGTACATATTAGGTGTAATCCTCACCAGCTTGTTGCTGGTGGGCGCGATGCTCGTAGCCGCACTAATGAGCGACAAAGTGGAGACGGCCGCCGTGCGATTGGCTACCGCTGAACTCTCACGCACTCTCGGGACACGCGCACAAGTCGGAGCCGTTTCTTATCATTTCCCGGCACGACTCTCATTAAAAGATGTGTACCTCGAAGACCAGCAACAAGACACTTTGGCGTATATAGGCGAACTCTATGCCCATTTCAAGCCTTCTGCCTTGCAGCGCAACGAAATCGTTTTCTCGCATGTGCATGTGAAGGATGTAGTGGGAAAGGTGTATAAAGTCGATAATCCGAAGGCGGAAGGCGAACAACAATGGAATTTCCAATTCTTAATCGATTCGCTGAAATCAGAAACGCCCCAGGAACAGAGCCCGCTCAAAAGCCTAATCAGCGTACAGGATATTCAGTTGGATAATGTGAGGTTGGAGTACGAGGATGTTGAGATTGCTCTCGCGCATGCGCGAATGGACCTGAACCACCTGACGGACAACGAGATAGATGCGCAGATAAGCGAACTGAAAGGCAAAGTGACGCGAAATAGTGAGCACGAAAAGAACGCTTTCATCGTGGAGGATTTGGATGCGCGGGTCATCTTCAACGACACTATTCTCAGTATGCCTACGCTGACAGCGCAGTTGCCGAACTCGTTTGTGGACATGAGCGGTATAGATGTTCATTTCCCGCCGGGCGACACATTATACTTGAGCCAGTCCGCGCATGACATCATTTTCGCGTTGGATATCCATCAAGCGGACCTGACACCATCGGACATTTCTTTCTTCGTTCCGCAAGTGAAAAACCTCACGCAGCCCGTCAGTCTGACCGGTACATTATCCGGCAAACTGGACTCGCTGTCCTTTGATAATATCCGTTTGGACTATAACGGCCGCACGCTGTTAGAAGGCGATGTGAGTGCTGTCGGCCTGCCCGATTTGAGCAATCCATATGTGCGGGCCAATTTGAAAGATGTCCAGACAAACGCGGCGCGGTTGCAGGACTTCCTCTCCAAACTCCAAGGCAATCCGGTTCGTCTGCCTCAGGCATTGCATCGTCTGGGTACTGTCCATTACCGCGGTCTCGCGGAGGGTAAATTACATGACATGACGCTGCATGGCGCTTTCCGCACGGCCTTAGGTACAATCTCCACAGACGGAACCGTTCGCAGCGATTCAACCTTCGAGCATATCAATTATGATGCGCGTGTAGTGGGCCGCAAACTGCAGTTAGGTCGTTTGCTGCAACACGCGGCACTGGGATCGGCCACGATAGATGTGCAGTCTAAAGGAACAATAGACGATGATGTCGTACGTGGAGATTTCAAGGCACACGTGCGCGATTTGACCTACAATAACTATACGTACGAAGACTTGCACCTCAACGGTCGTATCGAACCGAAACGCTACAAAGGCCAATTCGATATCAACGACCCGCATCTAAGCATGGCGTTCGATGGTATTGTGGACTTGCACGATGTGAATCCCGAGATCAATTTCAATTTGCGTTGCCGTCATTTCGATTCGGCTCCGTTAGGCATAGCCGCCTTAGGCAACGGCGTGCGCTCACGGTTCAAAATGGCTGTAGATCTGGACGGCGTTGAAGTGGATCGTATGAGCGGATACATGGTTATCGACTCGCTGTTCGTTGCTACGCCGCGAGATTCAATACTCATGCAACAGATGCAGTTATTCGCATCAGCCAGCGCCAACAGCAACAAAGCCATCACGCTACGAAGTGACTACCTGACAGCGCAGATGGACGGTACATTCCGTTATGGAGATATTGTTCCGGCACTTCATCATGTACTGCATCATTATTTACCTACGGCGATTGACGAGCCGAAGAAAAAATGGCATCCTGTCTCATTCACGTTACGCGCGGACGGAAAGCGCCTGCGCGATATACAACGTCTGTTCACGGCGCCTGTCACGCTGAGTGACCATCCGACGATGAGGGCAGAGGCAAAAATAGAGGCAGGAAGCGAACCGCATCTGGCGATGCGTTTCTTCGCGCCTGGTGTCAGAGCCCAGAGCACTCCTGTACATGACTTAACAATCGACCTGAGCACCGTGGATACGTTACGCCATAAAGGAGCTTCCGGTTCAGGCCTGTCATTGTCCATCTCGGCAGAGGCGATGAAAATGCATACGATTTTCTCTACCCTCGCCTTCCACGACACATTGCTCACGCAGGTAACCCTACGCCGCCAAGCGGACATCGATGCGGCTTTGCCGGAAGGATGGCGCGATTTGACTCCGCGCGAGTTACAACACGCGCTCTTCAGTAATCCGCAGTTATCCGGCACGGAACGTCTGAAAGCATTATTAGCCGCCCAGCGAGCGGGCAACTACGGCGGAGACTTGCAGATGATCACGCATTTCTCGAGGTACAATAAAAAGCCGTTGATAGACCTGCATGTTCTGCCGGGCACATTACTGTTACGCGACTCCGTCTATACAATAGGCGACAGTCATATTTCCTATTGTGCTGCCGATACCGCCATCCAGGTGGACCATTTCCTCTTCGAAGGAGGCGGACAACACTTGCAGGCACACGGCGTAGCCTCGCCCAGAAAAGAAGACACGCTTTCAGTTGACCTCCAGAAAATAGACGCATCATACGTCGTGCCCTTCGTGCTGCCCGTTCAGACAATCATGTTCAACGGTCTGCTGACCGGTAAAGCGCATATAGCGTCCGTACTGCATCAACCTCAGATAGAAACGCAGATACATGTCGATTCGATGGGTCTGAACAACTGCTATTTCGGCGAAGCGGATGTAGATTTGCATATACGCGACTCGTTAGCTTTCCATGCCGATGTGATGCGGCCGACGCGCAAAGTGGTCAATCTGGACGGCAAGGCGCTGTTCGATGGTTCGGGTGTTTGGGAACTGAATATGGACGCCGACTCTGTGCCGCTGGAGTTTATCAACCACTGGACGGAGACCGTGCTGCGTGACTTGGATGGTTATGGTACTGGCAAAGTGATTGTCGGTGGCCGTAAGGGCTTAGTATATGTGCTATTACGCTGCGCGGCGGAGAACGCCTCACTGACACTCCCATGGACAGGCGCACGTTACACCATCGCGCATGACACCATCGTCATGGATACAACAGCCATTCTCTTCCCGAACGTTCATCTGACGGACGCAGAAGGTAATGCCGTGGAAGTGAACGGAGGTGTTTATCATGACCAGTTCCGAGACTTCAATTTGGATATACATGTCGATGCACATAATGCGCTTGTCTTCGATTCGGAAAAAAAGGGCGAGATGCTTCAGGGCCATGTTTATGCTTCGGGGCATGTAGATGTGACGGGAGATGAACGGGACATCTTAGTTGCTGCCGATGCGGTCACCTCGCGTAATAGTCGTTTCCGCTTGAGCGTGGATAATGTGGCGAATGCTTATGAGTCGAACTTCATCCATTTTGTACAGCACCTTGATAAATTACCAAAAGATACGCTACATAGCGGCGAGACGGATTTGGATAATATCGATATAGAGGAGAAAAACGAAGTGGACACCACCCTCTTCGTTCGTGCCGGCAAATGTCTGCTCAAACTGAATATCGAAGTGAACCCGCAGTTACTCTTCCAGTTAGTGCTCGGCGAACGGAACGGCGACATGATTCAGGCGCGCGGGAATGGCGCACTCAGTCTGGCATATGACACCGAGACCGGCGATGTGCATCTGCTGGGGACATATGATATAGATCAAGGTACGCTGTCCTACACTGTGGCGAATGTAATCCGTAAAGAGTTTACTATCGGTGAAGGGTCCACTATCGTCTTCTCCGGCAATGCAACGAACCCGCAGTTGAACGTAACGGCCAAGCATCGTGTAGTGGCTAATCTGCAAGACCTCTTCGGCGATGAAGCAAACCAACTGGCCACCTCACGGAGTAACATCCCTGTGTTGACCTGTCTGCATCTGTCCGGTCTTCTAAATAGTCCTGTGCTTAGTTTCTCACTGGAGTTCCCGCAGAGCGACCAGGCTATCCAGCAGCAGATACGCCAAGTGATTAATACCGATGAGATGCTGATGCGTCAGGTGATTTACCTGCTTGTCTTCGGGCGCTTCTTCACACCCGATTACATGGGCATTGCTCAATACGCAACTCTCAACTCCACCTATTCACTGCTCTCATCCACCGTGACGAGTCAGATTAATGCATGGCTGTCCAAACTGACAAACATGCTGACGCTGGGTGTAGCCATCCGTACCGAAGGAGAGGGAGCCGGTTCAGCGCAAGAGTACGAGGCACAGTTCCAGTTGCAACCGGTCGATCGTCTGGTGATAAATGGTAATGTCGGTTACCGCTATAACGATATTTCCAACCAACCGTTCTTCGGAGACCTGGATGTAGAGGTATTGCTCACGGAAGATGGTCAGTTGCGTATGAAAGGATATACCCACATGGTGGATAAATATTCACTGCGTCAGGCATCAACCATACAAGGTTTCGGTTTCCTCTGGAAGAAAGATTTTAACTGGCCTGAGCGGAAGAAGAAAAAACAGGAGAAGTAGAGGTTAGAGGTTAGAGATCAAAAAAGAGCAACTGGGATTTTCAGTTGCTCTTTTTTATTATTGTCCTTTCGCATTAATCGCGACGCTCGGGACGGGGACCACGACGCTCGGGACGCGGACCGCGCTCAAGGCGTGCGCCGTCTCGATCCTCACGACGCGGACCGCGACGCTCGGGGCGCTGACCACGCTCAGGCTCTACGTAACCTTCGGGTTTCTCTTTCAGAGCTTTGGCACTCAGGCGGAACTTACCGGTCTTCGGATCTACCTCCAGCAGTTTGATGCGGATGTGGTCACCCTCTTTAATACCGGTTTCCTCCATCGTCTCGTAGCGTTTCCAGTCAATCTCGCTGATATGCAACAGACCTTCCTTACCCGGCATGAACTCCACGAAACATCCGTAAGGCATCAGCGATTTAACAACCGAGTCATACTCTTCGCCTACCTCCGGCAGGGCAACGATTGCTTTAATCTTCGCGATGGCAGCAGCCATTGCTTCGCCGTTGTTGGAAGCCACTTCTACTTTGCCGCCTTGCTCATCTTCGTCGATAGAGATAACAGCGCCTGTCTCAGCCTGAATACCCTGAATAATTTTTCCACCCGGGCCAATAACAGCACCGATCATATCTTTCGGAATATAGAAAGAGGTGATACGCGGAGCGTGCGGTTTGAGGTCAGCACGCGGAGCAGGCATGCACTCTAAAATCTTACCGAGGATATACATACGTGCCTCGTGCGCCTGTGCGAGCGCGTTCTCTAATATTTCATAAGAGAGACCGTCCACCTTGATATCCATCTGGCATGCGGTCAGACCATCTTTGGTACCGGTGGTCTTGAAGTCCATGTCGCCGAGGTGATCCTCGTCACCAAGAATATCACTCAGGATGGCATAGTTCTTTCCCTGGTTCTCAGAGATAAGTCCCATCGCAATACCGCTGACAGGTTTCTTCATCGGCACACCTGCATCCATGAGAGCGAGCGTACCGGCACAAACGGTTGCCATTGAACTGGAACCGTTGGACTCAAGGATATCCGATACAACACGTACGGTATAAGGGAAGTCCTCGGGGATCATGTTTTTGAGCGCACGGCAAGCGAGGTTACCATGACCAATCTCACGACGACCTACACCGCGTTGTGCTTTTGCTTCACCCGTCGAGAACGGCGGGAAATTATAGTGCAGCAGGAATTTATCCGTTCCTTGAATGAGAGCCTCGTCAACGATTTTCTCATCGCGACTCGTACCAAGTGTAACGGTACTGAGTGACTGCGTCTCACCACGAGTAAATATAGACGAACCGTGAGGTCCGGGCAGCGGGCTTACTTCGCACCAGATAGGACGGATCTCGGTCGTCTTACGACCATCGAGACGCTTGCCCTCATCAAGTACGGCGCGGCGCATTGCCTCTTTCTCTACATCGTGATAGTAACGATCTACAAGTGCCGCTACCTCGTCGATATCGATGCCGAGCGCCTCTGCACGGGATGCCATATAATCAGCCTTCTCCGTTTTGAAGTCCTCGCAAATCTGTGAGAACATCGCCTCGCGGTGATGCTTGTCGGTGTCAGCAGCCGTAGCTTGCGCATAAGCGCGAGCGTAACTGTAATCATGAACGGCCTGCTTGAGTTCGTCATCGTTCACCTCATGGCAGTACTCACGTTTGGTCTCTTTGCCATAAGCCTTCATCATCTCATCAATAGCCAGGCACTGCGGTTTGATAGCCTCGTGCGCAGCCTTGATAGCCTCGAGCATAACACTCTCCGGCACCTCTTTCATCTCACCCTCTACCATCATGATGTTGTCATACGTAGCGGCTACCATAAGTTCGAGGTCTGCTTTCTCGCATTGCTCAAAAGTCGGGTTAATCACCATCTTGCCATCCACGCGTGCCACACGCACTTCGCTCACCGGACCCTCGAAAGGAATATCCGAGCATGCTAATGCTGCACCTGCAGCCAAACCGGCGATAGACTCCGGCATATCAATGCCGTCAGCCGAATACATGGTGACGTTAACAAACGTCTCTGCGTGATAGTTAGAAGGGAAGAGGGGACGAAGGGCGCGGTCAATCAGACGTGCAATCAGGATTTCATAATCCGATGCTTTACCCTCGCGGCGGGTGAAACCACCCGGGAAGCGTCCTGCAGACGCAAATTTCTCTTTGTACTCCACAGTGAGGGGCATGAAATCAGTACCCGGCACTGCGTCTTTGGCGGAGCAGACAGTTGCGAGAATCATCGTGTTGCCGAGTGTTGCCATCACGGCGCCGTCGGCTTGCTTGGCTAACTTGCCTGTCTCCAGTTTGATTACTCGTCCATCGGGGAGAGCAATCTCTTTGGTTACAATATTCATCAATTTCTTCAATTTTGGCCGCCGTTTGCGACCGGTTAATTATAAGACCCACAAAAAAGTCGTGCAAAGGTACAATTTTTTTCTCACATACGCAAGAGTAAATTGCATTTTGCACGAAAAACAGAATATTTTTGCACTATAATGATTGAAAATCACCCTTCAAGAGCCTGCAAACGATTCTGCATCTCTATCATTTCGTCTCTCAACCGCGCGGCCATTTCGAAGTCTGTCGCTTTCGCCGCAACTAACATCTGTTTGCGCTTGTTGTCGATAGCTTTGGTGAGGGTCTGAATATTCATTTTTTGCCATTCGGCGGTCTTCCAACTCTCACGGATAGCCTCTTCTACACGGCGTTTTTCTTCTTCCGGATCTTTGTACAGCGATGCGAGGGCTGAGGTATTGATATCTTTCTTGATAGCAGTCGGAGTGATACCGTGTTCGTCGTTATACCGCATTTGGATAGTGCGGCGGCGCTGGGTCTCATTGATGGTTGCCTGCATAGCGGGTGTTATCTTGTCACCATAGAGGATGGCGGTGCCGTTCACATGGCGCGCAGCGCGACCGACGGTCTGTGTCAGTGAACGCTGGTCACGCAGGAAGCCTGTCTTATCGGCGTCAAGAATGGCTACGAGCGACACCTCCGGCAAATCCAAGCCTTCGCGCAGCAGGTTGACTCCTACCAATACATCATACGCGCCGCGACGCAAGTCCTCCATAATCTTAACCCGCTCTATGGTATCTATATCCGAATGGATATAAGCGGACTTGACTCCGTAACGGCGGAGATATTCATCCAATTCTTCAGCCATCCGTTTGGTCAGCGTGGTAACAAGAGTCCGCTCTCCGCGATGGATACGCGTCTTGATCTCATCCATCAGGTCATCCACTTGGTTCTCTGTCGGACGGACCTCTATCTTCGGGTCTAACAAGCCCGTCGGACGTATCAACTGGTCGATCACGATACCTTCGCTCTTGTTCAGTTCGTACTCATCGGGCGTGGCGGAGACATAGATAGTCTGACCTGTTTTCTGTTCGAACTCCTCGAACTTCAAGGGGCGGTTATCACGCGCTGCAGGCAAACGGAAACCGTAGGTGACAAGGTTATCCTTTCGTGCCTTGTCTCCGCCGTACATGCCTCGTATCTGAGGAACCGTCACATGGCTCTCATCTATAACGAGAAGCATATCTTTCGGAAAATAATCCAGCAGACAATACGGCGGCGTACCCTCCTCGCGCCCGTCGAAATAACGGCTGTAGTTCTCTACGCCCGAACAATAACCAAGTTCGTCAAGCATCTCCAGATCATATTTGACACGTTCCTCGATGCGCTTGGCATATAATTCTTCACCGATGGATATGAAATAATCGATTTGCTTGGCGAGGTCTGCTTTTATCTGCTCTTTCGCGCCGGCGATGCGTTCCGCACTCGTCAAGAAAATCGTTGCCGGGCTGAGATTATAGTGCTCAAACTCTTCTAACACTTGTCCGGAGAGAGGGTCGATTGTAAGAATAGCGTCTATCTCATTGCCGAAATACTCAATACGCACTAAATAGTCCGCATAAGCGAGGGCAATGTCAATCGTATCCCCTTTCACGCGGAAGCGCCCGCGCGCTAATTCTATATCATTACGCACGTATTGCGCGCCCACGAGTTGCTTCAGCAAAGTGTCCATCGGCAGTTCCATTCCGCGTCTCAGTTCAATCACATTCTGCGTGAAGTCCTGTGGACTGCCCAAACCGTAGATACAACTGACAGAACTGACAATAATAACATCTTTTCGTCCGCTCAGCAGTACCGCTATGGCAGAGAGACGGAGGCGGTCAATCTCCTCGTTGATGCTCAGATCTTTCTCTATATACAGGTCGGTGGATGGGATATATGCCTCCGGCTGGTAGTAGTCATAATACGATACGAAATACTCCACCGCGTTGTGTGGAAAGAACGCCTTCATCTCCGAATATAGCTGCGCAGCGAGCGTTTTGTTATGGCTCATGATGAGCGTCGGACGGTTCACCTCCTTAATGACGTTCGCCACGGTGAAGGTCTTACCGCTACCGGTAACACCAAGCAACACCTGCGCATCGGCGCCTGCGTTTAGACCATCCACCAGCGCCTTGATTGCTTCCGGCTGGTCACCTGTCGGTTTATATGGACTCTCAAGCTGAAACATGTTGCCTATCTGCCACCTATCTTCCACCTACTCCCAAAGGGTGTTCAATGGATGCTGAAAGGGTGCCCAATGGTTGCTCGAACCACTGTCACCCTTCCATCACTCTTTCGTTCCTTTGAGCTTACTTTACGCGGCGCTCTTGGATGCGGGCTTTCTTACCCGTACGCTCGCGGAGGTAATACAGTTTCGCACGACGTACTTTACCGTACTTGTTCACTGTGATGCTCTCGATGAAGGGGCTGTCCATCGGGAAGATACGCTCTACACCAACGTTGCCGCTCATCTTACGAACTGTGAAGCGCTTCTTGTCACCGCTACCATGGATGCAGATTACATCACCGCGGAACTCCTGAACACGCTCTTTGTTACCCTCTTTGATACGATAACCAACGGTTACCTGGTCGCCTGCCTTGAATGCAGGGAATTCTTTTTTCTCACCGGCAAATGCTTGCTCGGCTACTTTCAACAAATCCATTCTTTTCTTCTTTTTATGGATTAGTACTACACGTTAGGCATATACTACTATTCGGTCGATAACTCGTTCATTCACTCGTTAAACGTTCATGCGTTCACTCGTTCATTCGTTACCGCCTAATGCAATCGCCAGAGGCATAACGCGAATGCTTTTTGCGAAAAAAGCGTGCAAAGGTACGGCTTTTTTTTGACATGACCAAATTTTTCCTGTATTTTTTTGCATATTTGCGAAAAAAGCAGTACCTTTGCGGTGGATTATGAATGTGTTTGGCGACAAATGGAGTTTTACCTCTTTTGGTGAGTCTCACGGTGCAGCGATAGGCGGTGTGCTGGACGGCGTGCCGGCAGGTATTGCCATCGACCTGACGATGATACACGAGGAACTGATGCGGAGAGCGGGAAAGAAACCTTTCTCGGCGGAGGCCGCTCCTTCCGAAAGCGGAAGGACGCTCCGGGAGATGGGAGTTTCTGCTCGTGCGTTGCGCGAGCCGGATGAAGTAGAGTGGCTCAGCGGAGTCGTGGAAAAGGACGAAGGGACGAAGGACCAAGGACAAAGGGAGCTGTTGACATTGGGCACGCCGATTGCGTTTCTTATTCGAAATAAAGATGCTCGGCCGGAGGATTATGAGTGGCTGAAACATAGTTATCGCGTCGGCCATGCTGACAAAGTCTATGAAGAGAAATACGGTATTCGTGATTGGCGCGGCGGCGGTAGAGCGAGCGCACGGGAAACAGCTGCACGTGTAGTGGCCGGGGGTATTGCCAAACAAGAATTAGCAAAAAAAGGCATTTCTATTCATGCGGAATTGATCCAAGTAGGCGCGGAAACCGACCCGAATAAATTTGCAGAGACCATCGCAGCTTACGAACAGGAAGGCGACTCCATCGGCGGCATCATTGAATGCCGCATCAAAGGTTTGCCGGCAGGTATAGGTGAGCCTATTTTTGATAAACTACAAGCCCATCTAGCCTTTGCCGTAATGAGTATCAACGCCTGCAAAGGATTTGAATACGGCACCGGTTTTAGCGGCGTAACTCAAGCGGGAAGTGCCATCAATCATATCTCAGGCGGTATTAGCGGAGGCATTTCTGATGGCACAGAAATTTTCTTCCGTTGTGTTTTCAAACCCACTCCAAGCACACCCAAAGCGGGTGTAAAAGGAAGACACGACGCGTGTGTTGCCACTCGCGCCGTGCCCGTCGTAGAAGCCATGACGGCTCTCGCACTTATTCAGTACTTTTGATTATTTCACTCGTTGGCCTTGTACCGTGTACAGCACTTTGTCGTTCTTTAGATAAAGCTGTCCGTCCATGAGCACTTTTGAACATTGTACATTGTCCCCATGTACATCCTCTATGCCTTGCGGTTTGGAACGAACGTACTTATAAATAGGTACGTCGTTTGTATCATCGCTGGTGGTATAGAATGTTGTGGCATCCAACCAAGCTACTGCCTCGCCTTGCTTTTCCTCTTTATATGCGGCAATCTGCATAGGAAGACGTTTGGCGGTCTCGCTCAAACTCTCATTTCCCTGGCGCTCCCACAACAAAGCGTAAGGTTTACTTTTGATAAGCATCCACTTGCCATCCGGCGTTATATCTCCTCCTGTCAAGTAATTGAATTTCGACCCACTACCCAACTCGCACACTTTGGTCAGAGTTTGGGTGGAGGTGCCATAGTTTGTTTTGAATGACAGGCTGTACAGGGTACAAACACCGCCTTTCACTTTGTCGGCAATATAGAACACCTGCTCGATATTATCGTACATAAGCGTTTCGGTGTTATGCGCTTTGTTGTCAGGGTAACCGAAACGGATGTATTGCGTCGTTACGTTCTGCGTGCCTGAAGTGACAGCAGGTTCCTCAAAATAATAAATGTAATACTCATCCTTGAATTCGAGGTCGTTATCTCCGAACGCACCGATGAACACGTAGTTCTTTCCTCCGTACATGCCAGTACAGATATCTTCCCAGTCATCACGGTTGGTGTTGGGAGTGGTGATATTCACCGTCATTGCCAGCGTGCCATCCGGTTGAATAACACAGAGTTTGCGGTCGGAGCCCAAGTTCTCATCGCCGTGCTCCCAAAGATAACCGGGCGTCGTGCGCGAGCAGGCAAAGCCGCTGATTTCCTTCATCGTGGCCTTCTTCTGCGTTCCGCATTGGGTACGCGTGAACTCAGTATTTTCCTGCAAGTTCGTGCCGTTATAATTGATTCCGGCGCCCCTTGCAATAGTAGCGGACAAGAAGCCCGCTACCATAAACAAAAGGATGCGTTTCATACGCCTTTGCGTTTTTTTACTCTACTACAACCGGCTTGTATTTCGGCACAAGGGCTTTCATTACAGACCAGCCGATCAAATATGCGACTGCGCAGATGCAGAACACAATCATGTACGCTGCCGGTTTACCCGTGAAGCCCGCAAACTGGAAGGCCTCGCCCATCTCTGCTGCGTGGTCGAAGAGCATACCCGAACCTTTATTGATCAGGAACGAACCTACACCTCCTGCCATCGCGCCGATACCGGTAATCGTAGCAACAGCTGATTTCGGGAACATATCACCCGTCGTGGAGAAGATATTCGCACTCCAGCTCTGGTGAGCAGCACCTACGATACCGATGATGATTGCTACAGCCCAAGGACCGTAAACACCACCCAGCGGCTGTGCAAACAATGCGAAGATTGGGAAGAACGCAAAGATCAACATCGCGCGCATACGGCCTGCATACGGCTCCATGCCTTTCTTCTCCACAAAGATCTTCGGCAGGTAACCACCGAACAGCGAAACTACTGTTACGATTGCATACAGCGTGAAAATCAACGCAATACCTTGCGGGTCAGAAGCTTTGATTCCGAACTGGTCCTGGAAATAAGCAGGAGCCCAGAACAGGAAGAACCACCAAACACCGTCGGTCATGAACTTACCAAACGCAAACGACCAGGTCTGTTTGTGTTTGAAAGCCTCGGCGAAGCTCATCTGCTTCTCTTCCTTGGTACTTGGTACTTGGTCACTTTGTCCCTTCTCTTCGTCCTGATGGATATACTCAAGCTCTGCCTCGTTCACATGCTTGCTCTCTTCTGGTTTGTCATAGACAAAGATCCAGATACCTGCCCAGAGGAAGCCCAACGCACCGATGATGATGAACGCCATCTCCCATCCGAGGCTCTTCGCCAGCAATGGAATAGTAGCCGGAGCTGCCAGCGCACCTACAGACGCACCTGCGTTGAACAGAGCCGTAGCGAACGCACGGTCTTTCTTCGGGAAATACTCTGCGGTCACTTTGATAGCTGCAGGGAAGTTACCTGCCTCACCAAGACCCAAGATCAAACGGCAAAAGAGGAACAGATACACACTCACCATCGAGATCGTGCTCACGATCGTTCCGGTAGCCTCCAACAGCGCAGCCTTGTCAGCAACACCTACGATCTGCTCGGTTACCCAACCGCAGCCTGCGTGCATTACGGCACCTAACGACCATACGATGATGGCAATCAGGTAGCCTTTCTTCGTGCCCATCCAGTCGATGAACTTACCGGCAAAGAGGCAGAAGATAGCGTATGCGATAGAGAACACACCGGTGATTGTTCCGTAGTCGGAGTCGGTCCAGTGGAACTCGGGCTGAATAAACTCTTTGAAGGTCAACGACAGAACCTGACGGTCCATATAGTTAACCGTGGTGGCGAAGAAAAGCATCGCACACATGACCCAACGCCAGTTGGTCATGACGGTTTTCTTGAGATCACTCATAATTTTTAATTCTTAATTGTGAATTTTGGTACTTTGTACTTTGTCACTTAGTCACTTGACATTACTTGCGGCAAGCCGCGATGATTTCAAAGCACTCTTTGCACTTGGCGGTTACGTAAGCCCAGTCTCCGGCTTTTACCTTGTCGCTCGGGAATAATTTGCTGCCCATACCTACGCAGTAAACACCTGCTGCGAACCATTTCTCGAGGTTCTCTTTCTCTGGAGCCACACCGCCGGTAACCATGATCTTCGACCACGGCATCGGAGCCATCAGACCCTTCACAAGGTTCGGACCAACAACATCGCCCGGGAACACTTTCGTGAAATCGCAACCTACCTCCTGAGCCGCACCGATCTCGCTCGGTGTGAGGCAACCCGGACAGTAAGTCACGCAACGACGGTTGCAAACAACCGCGATATCCTTGTTGAACAACGGACCAACCACGAAGTTAGCGCCTAACTGCAAGTACAGCGCTGCGGTCGGTGCGTCAACCACGCTACCGATACCGAGTGCCAACTCCGGGCACTCTTTAGCCACCCACTTGCTCAGTTCGCCAAATACCTCGTGCGCAAAATCGCCACGGTTGGTAAACTCAAACGCACGTACGCCGCCTTCGTAGCAAGCCTTTATCACATTTTTACAAACTTCCACGTCCTTGTGATAGAACACAGGAACCATCGGTGCAGCGGCAATCTTCGCCATCACCTGAAATTTATCAAATTTTGCCATTTTATTATAATTTGCGATTGAATTATTTATTTAATATGAACAGCACTTCTTCTGATGGGAACGCACAATCATTCTCAGGAACAAAACCTACTCCACATTCATACATATATTGTGGTGTCTTAGATTGTTGTTGATATACACCCTGTGGGTCAAAAGCTGTCACAGTAACATTAGGAATAGGATAAGCAATTTTGTTTATTTTAGAAAAGAAAAATCCTTCCTCATCCGAATATACTGTATCTACTTTAGGAAAGCCATCCACTTTGGTAATGATAGCTATCCCTTGAAGATTTACTCCTTCTGCATTTTGCACTTTTCCGTAAGTACTCAAATTGGTAGTATGCCCGCTTTTGCATCCAACCAACAAGAGAACACCGAATAGGCACATCATAAAAAATAACTTGTTCATAATTTATTCCTTTTAGCGTTGTACTCGTCCATTAGCGTTACCGCCGGCAAGGCTCAGCACTTCGTCTTCGCTGACGAGGTTGTAGTCGCCGTTGATGGTGTGCTTCAGTGCCGAAGCAGCTACTGCGAACTCAAGAGCCTGACCTTGGTTGTCCGGGTATTTGAGCATACCGTGGATCAGACCTCCGGAGAACGAGTCACCACCACCTACGCGGTCGATGATCGGGTTGATCTCGTAACGCTTGCTCTGGTAGAACTCCTTGCCGTTGTAAATCATAGCCTTCCAGCCGTTGAAGGTAGCACTGTAGCTCTCGCGAAGCGTCGAAACAACATACTTGAAGCCGAACTCTTTCATCATCTGCTCGAAGATGCCTTTGTAGCCCTCAGCGTTGGTCTCGCCGCCTTCTACGTCTGCATCAGGCTTGAAGCCGAGACACAACTCTGCATCTTCCTCGTTACCGATACATACGTCAACGTACTTCATCAACGGACGCATGATAGAGATAGCTTTCTCGCTGGTCCACAGTTTCTTACGGAAGTTCAGGTCAACCGAAACGGTTACGCCGTGACGCTTGGCAGCCTCGCAAGCCAGTTTGGTGATCTCTGCAGCCTTGTCCGAGATAGCCGGAGTGATTCCGCTCCAGTGGAACCATGTTGCACCCTCCATGATCTTGTCGAAGTCAAAATCTTTCGGATCAGCCTCAGCGATTGCGCTGTGAGCACGGTCGTAGATGACCTTGGACGGACGCATTGAAGCACCTGTCTCGCAGTAATACAGACCCACACGGTCACCGCCACGAACGATGTAATCGTCCTTCACGCCATAGCGACGCAGCGAGTTAACGGCAATCTGACCAATCTCGTGCTTCGGCAGTTTGGTAACGAAATAAGCCTCGTGGCCGTAGTTGGCGCACGAAATAGCCACGTTAGCCTCACCACCACCGGGGATGATACGGAAATGATCAGACTGAATGAAACGATCTTGTCCCTCCGGACTAAGGCGAAGCATAATCTCGCCCAATGTAATAATTTTAGCCATGATGAAAAATATTTATAGTTTATGATTGCAAATTAAAATTTGAAGTAATTCTTCGCGTTGTTGTAGCAGATGTCTTCTACCATCTGTTGAACGCGGGCTTTCTCGTAGCCGGTGTACGGGATCATGCCGTTCTCGATGTCGTTGCCAAGGACGTTACAGAGCGTGCGGCGGAAATACTCGTGACGGGGATAGCTCAGGAACGAACGGCTGTCGGTCAGCATACCTACCATGCGGCTCAAGAGACCGAGGTTACTCAAAGCCATCATCTGCTTCTCCATGCCGTCTTTCTGATCGAGGAACCACCAACCGGAACCGAACTGAATCTTACCCGGAACGGAACCATCCTGGAAGTTACCCAACATAGTTGCGATTACCTCGTTTGCACACGGGTTGAGGTTATAGAGAATAGTCTTGGCGAGGTGTCCTTCGCTGTTCATCTCGTCGAGGAAATGACTCATCGCTTTTGCGGTCGTGAACTCGCCGATGGAGTCAAAACCGGTGTCTGCGCCGAGTTGCGCGAACATCTTCGAGTTGTTGTTACGGATTGCGCCGTAGTGGTACTGCTGGGTCCAACCGGAAGCGTAATCCATCTCCGCCTGCGCGTGGAGATAAGCGTGCTTGTACTGGCGGATCTCATAAACGCTCAACTCCTTACCTGCAAGGGCTTTCTGGAAGATGGCGTTGATCTCTGCGTCGGTGTACGGTTCGTCGTAGAACTCCTCGATACCATGGTCGGACAGACGGCAGCCCATCGACTCAAAGAAGTCATGACGTTTCTGGAGCGCATCTACCATGTCTGCGAAATTGCGGATCTCTACGCCGGCAACCTTAGCCAGTTTCTCGATGTATGCTTTCCACGTAGCCGCCTCGATATTCATGCCGGCATCCGGACGCCATGTCGGCAACATACGCACCTCTGCGGTCGGATCCTCTTTGACCATCTTGTGCCACTCCAGCGAGTCGGCCGGATCATCGGTCGTGCAGACGAGCTCTACGTGGTAGTGCTTCATCAGTCCGCGCGGACAGAACTTCGGATCATTGGCAATCAGGTCGTTGCACTTGTCGTAGATCGCACGTGCGGTCTCGGGGTTCAGACGCTCCTCAATACCGAAAGCGGTCTTGAGCTCCAGATGGGTCCAGTGGTACAGCGGGTTGCGGAAGGTATAAGGAACGGTCTCTGCCCATTTCTCGAACTTCTCCCAGTCGGTGGTGTCCTTACCGGTGCAATACTTCTCGTCCACACCGTTCGAACGCATAGCACGCCATTTGTAGTGGTCGCCCATGAGCCAGATCTGTGCGATGGATTCGAAACGTTTGTTCTCGGCAACCATTTGCGGAATAAGGTGGCAGTGATAATCGATAATCGGCATCTTAGCCGCGTGATTGTGATACAACTCCTGTGCGGTCTCTGTCTGCAGCAGGAAATCTTTGTCCATGAAAGCTTTCATAAGAGTTAAATTTATTGCGTTAAATGATTATTTCTTCTTTTTGCATGCATTTGCACACACTTTGCGACTGCAAAGATACAAAAATAAAATGACATATGCAAGCATATGCCATTCTTTCGCTCTTTTTACACCTTTTGCGTCAATTTTTACACATTTTGTCGCCCTCCTCCAGCACACGTTTGTCGATATTTTGTCTTGAAGTTCCCGAAAAATTTGCACAAGTCAAAAAAAAGCAGTACTTTTGCAGCGCAAAAGTTTATCAAGCAATGAGGAAGGCTATCACCACATTATTTAGTCTCTTATTAATAATCGGCACTATTTACTCACAAGAGTTGCCCCTATTAGGTCGTCGAGGCACACATCGTCCCGAACGGACACTCCGCCGAGCAGCGGGAGGACAAGACCGAGGACCGGGAGGTAATTATTTCACGGGCGAGAAGCACCAATTAGTTGTTCTTGCGGAGTTTGCCGACTTCCCTTTTCAGGAGAATGACGAGCAGGCCACTATTGCGCAATGGAATAAAATTCTCAACACCGAGCATCTGAACGAAGCACCATACACAGGTTCTGCACGCGATTATTTCTCCAGCCAAAGTTATGGTCAATTTAACCTTGTATTCGATATACAATATGTGCGAGTAGGTGACCGTAGCCGTTACAGAAGTACTGCGGAGGATGATGAGAACTCTCAATATTTAGTCTTAGATGTCGTTGACTCGTTGACCAAACGGGACATTCAGTGGAATTTGTACGATTGGAACGGCGACGGCTATATAAACCAACTGCTCATTA
Source organism: Paludibacteraceae bacterium (assembly GCA_017394705.1). Classification (GTDB taxonomy): domain Bacteria; phylum Bacteroidota; class Bacteroidia; order Bacteroidales; family Paludibacteraceae; genus Colicola. Next base: position 243,619 of record JAFPXH010000006.1, read on the forward strand.
TTTATGCCGGCAAAGGACAGAATGACGGTGGTGATTCCTACACCATCTGGCCGCATCAATGGTGGCTAAGTGAGCACATGGTAGATCGGCAAGCAGGAGTCTATTATGACCCTCTACCGATAAACTACGGAACCAAACAATACCTCGTTGACTGCTACTGCGCCGTGCATGAGTTAAAGGGCAGTTCCGGGCCTTTCGGAACACTATGTCATGAATACTCGCACTGTTTCGGTTTCCCTGATTTTTACACCGGCGGTTCCACAGTCTATTCATGGGACCTCATGGATTACGGGTGTTACAACGGCGGCGGTTATCAGCCTGCCTCTTACTCCGCGCATGAGCGTTGGCTGATGGGTTGGTTAGAACCGCAAGAACTGGCACAACCCATTTCCGTTGCTGACATGCCGGCGTTGGAAGACGAACCTGTTGCTTATCTGATTCGAAACGACGGCTATGAGGCGGAATACTACATAGTAGAAAACCGGCAGAAGAAAGGTTGGGACTCTTCGCTGCCCGGCTCAGGCATTCTGTTCTTTCACATTGATTACGATGCCCACGCATGGCTTTATGAGGCAGTGAATACGTCTTCTTCCAAACGCTACACATTGATAAACGCCAACAATAAAAGTTTCTATCGCTACGCGGCAGGATGGGCATATCCGTATGAAGGCAACAACGGCCTAACAGACGCCTCCACGCCCGCTGCTACGCTTTGGCACGCTAATACAGACGGCAACCTGCTGATGTCAAAACCCGTGACGAATATCACCCTCTCCAACGGGTTAGCTTCATTTGATTTTATGGCACCCACAGAAGGCATCGAAAACGTTTATATGGAAAGTTCCGAAGATAGCAAGAGTGTTAAATGTCTGATAGACGGCGAAGTTTATATCTTCCGAGGGAAACATGTGTATAACACTTTAGGCATTCAAATACGATAGATATTTTGACATAAATGGCAACACTGACAGACATACGGCGACCTATTGAGGCGGAGTGGAAACAGTACGAGCGAATGATAGAGAGTGCCCTGCGGGCAGATAACAAACTGCAACAGGAAGTACTGCGTTACATCGGTTCGCGGCGCGGCAAACAGTTGCGTCCGTTATTAGTATTACTCTCTGCCAAACTATGCAACCCGGTAACAGACAAGACCTTGCGTTCTGCCGTAGCATTAGAGTTACTGCATACGGCGAGTCTGATTCATGACGACGTTGTTGACAGTTCAGACACCCGGCGCGGCATAGCGGCTGTACACACCAAATGGACCAATAAAGTGGCGGTACTAATAGGCGATTATATGTTAGCCAAAGTCATCGGTTTGGTTGCAGAGGTGCGTAATATCCGTATTCTGGAGATAGTCTCACAGTTAGGTAAGAGTCTATCCAGTGGTGAGATGGTTCAGTTGCACGTAGGACAGAGTATGTGGATTGACGAAGAGCGCTATTTTCAGGTGATTGAACAGAAGACCGCCCAACTCTTCCAAGCCTGCGCTGAAGCCGGCGCAGAGAGTACAGGATGCACACCACGCCAGCGCGCCGCACTGCGTGAGTACGGGCGTTTATTAGGTCTGTGTTTCCAGATCAAAGATGATATTTTCGATTACAGTGATTTGGAGGAGATAGGCAAGCCGACGATGAGTGACCTGCGTGACGGAAAAGTGACGTTACCTTTGATTGAGGCTTTGCGTCGTGCTCCGCAAAAAGAAGCAGAGCGAATACGAGAACTCGGTGAACGGATTAGCGGATTAGTGGTGAGCGGAGATGATGAGACACGTATGCTGGAAGAAATTAAATCTTTTGTGATGCGTTTCAAGGGCGAAGAATACGCCGTTCAACGTATGCTGGCTTATAAAAAACAAGCCACGGAATCGCTGAACGTATTCCGTGACTCAGAGGAAAAAAAGAGCTTAATCGGCTTACTCGACTACGCCATCAATAGAGTTCAGTAATTGCTCCCTTATTTTTTCATCGCTGATGGTTGCGAGGACATCTTTCATAAACGCGTTAACGAGAAGTTGACGTGCTTTTTGTTTGTCTATACCGCGTTGCTGCATGTAGAAGAGTGCAGACTCATCGAGTTGCCCGGTTGAAGCACCGTGGGTTGCTTTGACATCATCGGCGTAAATCTCTAGCTGCGGGCGGGTACGCATCTCCGCGTTCTCGGAAAGAAGGAGATTGCGGTTGGTCTGATGGGCCTCGGTTTTCTGCGCGTCAGGAGCTATCTTCAGATCTCCGATAAACGAGCCATGGGAATGATCATCGAGAACGAACTTTATGAGTTGATTTGATGTTCCTCCGCCAACGGCGTGCGTAACGTGCGTCTCGGCGGTCACATGTTCGTCACCATGCAAGTTTTCTAATCCGTAAATCTCTGTCCTGCAGCCCTCTCCTAATTGGTTCACTGTGATAGAGAACGAGGCATTGATCACATGAATTTTCACATGCGAACCTGTTTCCTGATCGATTTGAAGATTTACCTCCTCGTTGATGAAGACACGCTCAAATATTTCGCCTTTAGATATTCTCATATCCATGTTCCTCGAGTTCGAGGGCTAAGGTTTTGTCCCCGGTTTTGACTATTTTGCCATCAGCAAGGACGTGCACAAAATCCGGTACGATGTAATCCAAGAGTCGCTGGTAGTGGGTAATGACGATTGAAGCGTTTTGTGGTGTTTTGAGTTTGTTCACTCCTTCCGCCACAATGCGCAGCGCGTCGATATCAAGGCCGGAATCTGTCTCGTCCAATATGGATAAACAGGGTTCGAGCATTGCCATTTGGAAGATTTCGTTTTTCTTCTTTTCGCCACCGGAGAAACCTTCGTTGACCGAACGGTTATTGAGTTTATCGGGCAGTTCGAGCATTTTCTTCTTTTCTCGCATCAATGCGAGGAATTCTTTGGCAGAGAGGGCCTCTTTACCTTCGTACTCACGTTTGGCATTGATGGCGGTTCGCATGAAGTTCGTCATGCTCACACCGGGAATTTCTACAGGATATTGAAAAGAAAGGAACACGCCCGCGCGTGCGCGAATTTCCGGTTCCATCTCAAGGAGGTTCTGACCTTTGAGATAGACCTCGCCAGAAGTTACTTCGTATGCCGGATTGCCGGTAAGTACCGCAGAGAGGGTCGATTTGCCTGCACCGTTAGGCCCCATAATGGCATGTACCTCGCCTTCATTAACGACGAGATTTACACCCTTTAGTATCTCTTTGCCACCGATAGATGCGTGAAGATTTTTTATTTCTAATAATTTGCTCATTTCTTAATAATAGTACATTTTTTGACCTATTTGTGAACAGGTAATGAGTAGGTAAAGACCAGGTAAAGACCAGCACTTGCCCTCGTTCACTCAAAATCTTAAAAATAGTAAACTTTTTACAATTGGCTCATGACCACTTCTCCTACCGCTTGAAGGGTTGTTTTGGAAATGTTATCCATGTTATCATTGCGCGTGTGCCACCAGGAAGCAAAACCCGTTGCGTTGCGGATGTCGTAATGGATGATATCCACACAGGGAATTCCTGCAATCTTATTGATATAGAAATGGTCGTCCGTGATAGGATAGGATTGCTGGTTGATGAACAGTGAACCATATCCGAATCGCTCAGCCGCACGCCATATTTGCTGTTGGTAGTTAGCGGCATACTGCGTAGAGTACAACTCTCGCGGGAAAGTAGCATCGGGCGCACCGACCATATCAAGCAATATACCGAATTGGTACTTGGGAGCGTTGGTTAATTGCGCATAATTGGTTGCCCATAGTTGGGAACCGAGGCACCACGTATCCTCTCTTTCCTGACCGGTATATGACCTCGGCGTTCCCATATCCTCGCAATCAAAGAAAATGATGTCAACGGGAGCCATCAAAGCCGAGTCGGCCATTCTCAGTCCCAATTGGCGTGCCACTTCCATCAGCACCCCCACTCCGCTGGCGCCGTCGTTGGCGCCGGGTACGTTATACTGGCGGTCCGCATAATCGGGTTCTTCATCGCACCACGGACGGGTGTCGTAATGCGCGCATAGAAGGACACGCGGACGATTAGTTATCTCCGGTGTAGAGAAATGGGCTACAATATTGTATATCTGTTGCATGTGGCCGCGGTAGTCGGGCATCTGACCGCGTTGCAACTCCACCTTTGCTCCATTCGCGCGGAGTTCCTGAATAAGCCACACAGCGCAGTCATTATGCGCTTTACTATTCGGAACACGAGGACCAAAAGCCATCTGCCGTTCTATATAAGCATACGCCATATTTGCGTCAAAAGGCGGACGACTGACAGTCGTTTGTTTTTTACCACAGGAAACAAGCATAAGCGCGACCAAAATCGCGCTTATGACAGAATAGGTATGACGAAGGATATAATTCATCGAATATTGGTTTCGCTGACAGAAGTATGATTTTGGATAGCACGAATCGTATGTGCGATAGAGAGCGCCAGACTCTCGATATGCAGTTTAGAACAACATTTCAGGTCGATGGGTAACGAATCTGTACAGATGAGTTCCTCGAGACTGCTCTCTTCAATGCGCTTACAAGCATCCCCGCTCAACACGGCGTGTGTCACGACGGCACGAACGGATTTAGCGCCCGCGGCCGTCATCACTTCCGCTGCTTTGCAGAGCGTTCCAGCTGTATCAGCGATATCATCAAAGAGTACTACATCTTTGCCATACACGTCACCCAGAACGCGGATCTCGGACACTTTATTGAAATCCGGACGGTTCTTATAGCATATAACCATCGGTACCTCTTTATCGGTCAACACATGCAGTTTTTTCGCAAAGTTAGAGGCACGCTTAGAGCCTCCTACATCCGGAGAAGCTACAATCAGTTTCTTCAGATTAAGATTGGCAATATACGGCGCCAGCACATTAGAGCCATATATATGATCAACCGGTATATCAAAGAACCCCTGTATCTGATCAGCATGGAGATCCACCGTTATCACGCGGTCAGCACCGGCCACCTGCAGCATGTTAGCCACCAGTTTAGCACCTATGGACACACGCGGTTTGTCTTTACGGTCCTGACGAGCCCAACCGAAATAGGGAATGACTGCATTCACCTTATAGGCACTGGCACGCTTAGCGGCATCAATCATCAAGAGCAACTCCATCAGATTGTCGCATGAGGCGCACGTAGGCTGTACCAGATACACCGACTGTCCACGAACAGACTCCTCGAAATAAGTACAAAACTCTCCGTCGGAGAAACGGTCTATATGCAGTTTGCCCAATTGGCAACCCAACTCATCACAAACACGTTGAGCGAGGGCTTCTCCCTTAGAGCCCGCAAAGACCTTAAATTCTTTTGTTTCTTCTATCATTGTTTTTTCTTCTTTTGCGAATTGACCACACCCAAGTTAGGTTGTGCTATCATTTGTTCAAAAACGGGAGAGTCACAACGGAGTTGTCCGTCTGACAAACGTATAATATCCTCACGCACCCGATTAAGTCCGGCCTCTTGGTCACGATTCCACACCAGATTGCGCTGGCGCATACACTGCGCGATATACACTTCGAGGGAGTCGCGCTCTTTCCCTTGCGGAAGCGTACACGCATAAGCCACCATGTCTTGCACGATACGCCCGTAATTGCGCATACGAACGGGGGTTGCGTTGCGATTTAATTGTTGAGCCATAGTGTTGACTTAAATTATTTTTTATGAATAAGGTAAATCATTGTGGGGAAGTGGTCTCCGTAACCATTCTGCCAAACGCCGGCCTTGGTTGTACGCAGCGGAGCACCTTTGTCTTTACCCTCTTGTACCGTCAAGAACGGTTTGTTGAATACCTGCGATTTCCAATACGCCCACTTGTTACTGTTTTTATCTTCATTCAACAGCGGTTCAGAGATAATTATTTGGTCGAAAAGATTCCATCCACCGTTGTAGAACAGCGTGCCCGTACCATTGGAAAGATGCACCCACATTGTATTGTAGTAACCCTGCGGCTCCACCTGTTTTGGTTTCTTGCGTGCGCGCATCACGTCCTTGCAAGAGTGGTTATCCGGGTCATCGTTCAAGTCACCCATGACGATGATTTTGGCTTTCGGTTCCTTCTTATAAATGGAGTCGCATATATGCATGGACAACATCGCCGCCGTGTCACGCCCCGGGCGACTAGACAACTCGCCGCCATAACGGCTGGGCCAGTGGTTGGTAATCATATGAATTTTCTCGGGGCTGAATTTTTCTCCGCGATTACTCTCCGGCATTAAAAATCCGGACACCAACAATTGCAGACGTGTTTTGATGACACCGCCGTCTGCATAATGTGCTTTGAGTTCATAACCGGCCACCTTGGACGGCTTGAACATCACTGTATCGTAGAGAAAACCAACGTCCACACCACGACGGTCAGGTCCCTCTAACAAAATTGGTTTGAGACGACGGCCGTACTTGCTATTAGCCTCTTTGCAAAGATCCTCCAAACATCCTATATTCTCAACCTCTGCTACGCCTATACATGCTGCGCCACGAGGATCATAATCTGTGCCCAGTTGCGCCACGGCATATGCCATGTTTTTGATTTTGTTCTCATACTTGAAAGAGTTCCACTTCATACCACCGTCCGGCAAGTACTCATAGTCGTTTTTACCCTCATCGTGAATGGTATCGAAAAGGTTCTCCAGATTGTAAAACGCGATACAACGCACATACTGACCATGGCTCAGTTGGTCATTCGCAGATTGCTTCTTGTTTCCCGCGCTTAGCGAAGCGCTACATAGCAGCAGAGCTGCTACCCAAAATAAAGTGTGTTTCATAGATTATTTTTGTTATTCATTTGTTTCGTTACAAACCTTTGCCGCTGCAAAGGTACAAATTTATTTTTACATATGCAAATTTTTGATGTTTTTTTCTTTTTTGTTTGCATATATCAAAAAAAAGCCGTACATTTGCACCGCAAATTATGATCATTTAAAATTCACGTATTATGAAAAAGTTCTTTTTGGTAGCATTCTCGGCTGCGTTATTTAGTTTTAGTGCATGTGCAGATCATGATCAGTTAATCACTTTCGCTCAGTTGCCGGCTCCGGCGCAAGCCCTTGTACAACAACATTTTGATCCAGCTCTGGTGTCGTTCGTTACGAAAGACCGCGAGTGGTTCGGATTTGAATACAACGTACGTCTTAATGATGGTACCGAACTTAAGTTCGAGAACGATGGTAGTCTGCATAAAGTAGATTGTCAGTACCGCGCCGTTCCTGACGCCTTGGTTCCTGAAATCGTTCGTCAGCAAGTGCAAGGAGTAGCCCCGCAGACCGTTATCGTTGAATGGGGTAAAGATGACCGGGGATGGAAAGCAGAGTTGAGCAATAAGTTAGAAATCAAATTCGACAGAAACTTACGAATGATTGGAGTGGACGATTAAGCATTTGAGATGTGATTAATGATTAAAGATATTTGAGATTTATGTCCAGTGTAAACAAAGTTATTCTTATCGGTAACGTCGGCAATGATCCAGAAGTACGTTATTTAGACCGCGGCGTTGCTATTGCGACATTCAATTTAGCGACTACTGAACGCGGTTATGTAATGCAAAACGGCACACAAGTGCCGGATGTAACCGAATGGCACTCCATCGTATTATGGCGCAACCTCGCCGAATGGGCGCAGCAGAACTTGCGCAAAAGTATGAAAGTGTACGTGGAGGGCAAACTGAAAACACGCTCGTGGGAGAAAGATGGTCAAATCAGGCGTAAAACAGAGGTAGTAGCAGAGAATATTCAGATTTTATACCGTCCGGAGCAATATCGGAACAATGTTCAAAGGGACGAAGTACAAGGTGCCAATGATGAGGTCGTTGAGTCTCCGAACGACGAGGCACAGGCAAATCCCGAAACGCAAGAGCAGGGCGGTTTTTTCAACGGACTATTCCGGAATTGAAAATTCATAGATGACAAATAAAGAGCGATACAGTGAGTGGGTCGAACAGCAAGAGTATGTTCCTATCTTTATGACACCATGGTGGTTAGACGCCGTGTGTGCAGGTAAGGAATGGGATGTGCTGTTTGCTGAAGATGAAGACCATCATATCGTCGGCGCAATGCCTTACCTGCTGCGCAAGCGTGCTTGGTTCAAATTCATTACCATGCCGCAGATGTCGCAGACAGGCGGTATTTGGGTGACGGCGGAGATAACAGCTGACAAATGGCAGACGGCTGAGGTATGCCGACAGATAAGCGAGCAGTTGGACAAAATGGGCCTGGCCTATTATTACCAGCAGTATTTACCCGGCAGTCTGTGTGTGGATGCTATGAGAGCTTTGGGATTCAAGACCAAAGAGCGCGTAACTTATCGGTTGGAAGACCTCAGTAATTTGGATCAGGTGATTGCTTCGTTCAGCAAGAACAAACGTCGGCAGTTGCAGAAAGCCTTGTCGTTGCATGCGGAGCATAAGATGGAAGCCGAAGATTTCTTCCGTTTCCACTCGCAGTGCATGCAAGCACGCAAGCGAAAACTCAGTTATAGCCGTGAGTTTTTCCTTGTCTTGGAGCGCAAAGCGCGCCGTTTAGGACAATGCGAGATACTGAGTATCTGCAATGCAGATGGACAACCCTATGCAGCCGCCTTCCTAGTGTGGGATAGCAATTATATGTACTATCTCATCCCTACTTTTGATCCTGCTTTCAATGACTCAGGAGCCAGTGCATTGCTAGTCCTTGAAGCCCTTAAATCAGCACGGGAAAAACATGTGCTGTTTGATTTTGAAGGATCAATGGATAAGGGCATAGCCAAACATTACATGCAGTTTGGTTCCACCCCTGTGAAATATCTCTCCGTGGAGCGTTTTTACAAACCTATTTTCCGCATAGCGTTGTGGTTTCAAAAACTGCGCGAACTCGGCATGCATTAGAACGGGCTCTGCGGTATTAGACATTTAGTATTTGAAAGTCCTATTTTTAACACCTTGGTACCCGTCGGAGCGCGACGCGATGGCGGGGCTTTTTGTACAAAAGCACGTGGAGGCCGTCCGCGCGCAAGGTGTGGATGTGCGCGTCGTTCATACGCAAGCTTTCAAGGATACCTGGCGTCAGTGGTGCGCATTGCAACGCGAAGGATGGATACCTGATGTAGTGCAGTTAAACGTCATTCAGAAACAGGGACTTTTGGCTCTGTGGCTCAAAAAACGCTATGGCATACCCTACGTCATCATGGAGCATTGGAGCGGTTACCTGCCGGAGAACAGAGTTTTTATGCAGTTCTCTTTTCTCAAAAAGCAATTATACAGATATCTCGCCGAGCAGGCAGAAAGACTAATGACTGTCAACCAGCGGCTCACGGAAGCAATGCAAGAGTGCGGGATACGCAACAAGCATTGGGAGAACGTTCCCAATGTGGTTGATGATTTCTTTTACAGAGGTCTACCTCGTCCACGCTCTGAAGGGAAGGGCATAAAAACACTGCTGCACGTGAGTTGTTTCGACGAGCGGGCAAAAAACGTGAAAGGGCTATTGCGAGCAGCAAAAATGCTGAGTGAGAAACGTCAAGATTGGCAATTAACTCTCGTTGGAACAGGTGTTGATTATGAAGATGTTAGAGCCTACGCAGACTGCTTGCAGTTTCCGAAAGGATTATTGGTATGGACCGGGGAATTGACACCTCGTGAGGTTGCCCAAAGGATGCATCAATCGGATGCGTTGGTGCTCAGCAGTCGTTATGAAACATACGGCGTGGTATTAGCTGAAGCTACGGCGGCGGGACTTCCTATTCTAAGTACACCGGTGGGCATTGCAGAAGAGACAAGTACGTTACTCGTGCCGCAAGAAATAGCGCAAAACAAACCAGATCGCTTCGCAGAGTTCATTGAAACGATTCTTTGGAGAACAAACAAGATAGAAAAAAAAGAACAGAATGAAGAGCGCTGCAGCGCTAAGCGTTTCACAGCCGAAACGATAGGCAAGAAACTGATAGGTATCTATGATAGCTGTTTGCATCACGACATATAATCACGAGGCGTTTATTGCGCAAGCGATTGAAAGCGTCTTGGCGCAGGAATGCGACGAGTCGTTACGCGTATATATCGGAGACGATGCTTCGACGGACGGAACGCAGGCTATATGCGAAAGATATGAAGCGAAAGACAAACGTATCATCTATGTGCGCAGAGAGCAGAATTTGGGTCTGGTTGCCAACACGATAGATCTCTACCGGCGGATTCTTAAAGATGGGTGTAAATATATCGCGATGCTGGACGGCGATGATTACTGGACGGACGAACGTAAGCTACAGTTGCAGGTTGATTATCTTCGCAAATATCCGGAGATAGGTTTTATACACACAAACGGCAGTACTTTGTCCGGTTCCGACAAATGGACCTTCGGACAAAGGGAAGGCGTATATGGGATTGACTCTCCGGGGTTTGCAAATTGCACTGTTATATTTCGCTCCAACTTACTGAATAACAACCTGTTAGAATCCATCGAGGCACAACATTTCATATGGCTTGATTATCCGTTATACGGAGTCTTTTACCAGCAAACGAAATGGGCATATCTGCCGCAGAAGACTGCCATCTGGCGAGACCATGAATCGGTGTCGCAGCCGAAGAGTGCAGAGGCAATTTTAAAATTAAGAGAAGAACGATGCCGCATGTGGAAATGGCTAGACGACCAGTATCCGGGTCAAGTGGGTTATTCAGAACAGGACGTCAAGAATTATTTGTATGAGCAACGAATGAATCTGATATATCAGTTCAATGACCGAACACTCGTGACGGAAGAACTGCTGAACAATTACAAACCGCGTAAATGGAAGCAGCGAATCAAACAAAAAGGACTTAAAAGCATAGTAATCTATGCTATTTTACAAAAAATATTGTAAAAAATTTGCATAAATCGTAAAAAAGTTGTACCTTTGTAGCCGATTTTGATAACTACGACCTAAAAAACACAAGATATGCAAGTTAAAAAATCAGAACAAGCCAGTCTGGAGAAAGACAAACTCGTCTATGTATTGATGGGTTTGGTTTTCGTGCTCAGCCTCGTTTACGTAGCGCTTGAGTGGACGGAAAGAGAAGTTACTAAGTATGAGGTAACGGACACGGAGTTCCTCTTTGAGGAAGAAGTAGAGATTCAGCAGACGAGTCAAGAGACTCCTCCTCCTCCCCCACCCCCTGCTGTTCAAGAAGTAGAAGTGCTGAATGTGGTCGAGGATAACGTCGAGACAGAGTCTATCGAGGTGAATACGGAGGAGAACGAGCAAGAAGTTGTTATCGCTGCTCCGGTAGAGGCACCGGTAGAGGAAGAGGAAGAAGAAGTTGTCTTCGTGATTGTAGAGAAGATGCCGGAGTTCCCGGGTGGTCAGCAAGCGTTGTTTAAGTACCTGAGCGAGAACGTGAAGTACCCTGTTATCGCGCAGGAGAACGGTATCCAAGGTCGTGTTATTTGCCAGTTTGTGGTAAACAAGGATGGTGCTATCGTTGATGTTGAGGTAGTTCGTTCTGGTGGAGACCCCTCGCTGGATAAAGAGGCTATCCGCGTCATCAAATCAATGCCTAAATGGAAACCGGGTCAGCAACGTGGCAAACCTGTTCGTGTAAAATACACAGTGCCGGTTAACTTCAAACTGCAATAAGTCGAGCGGCTCGACACCCGCTTAACCGTGTGGACCAATGGAGTTATCCCAAAGAGATATAACCTATTGCAAGAATGTCGGTGCTAAACGTGCCGACATTCTTCGTTCTGAGTTGGGCGTTCGCACAGCGATGGATATGCTGCGTCAGTATCCGTACAAGTATATTGACCGCAGTCGCTTCTACCGCATTGCTGAACTGGACGACGAGGACACCTACGTACAGATTGTCGGCGAGGTGACAGAGTGGCATACGATAGGTATCGGTAAGGCGCAACGATTGAGTGCTACATTCTTCGACGGCACACACCAATGTGAATTAGTGTGGTTCCGCGGAGTGCAGTACGTCAAGTTGCAGCGAGGGGTAAAGTATCTCTTGTTCGGTAAACCCAGCCGATTTAATCACACCTATAATTTCGTTCATCCGGACCTGACTCCTTGGGACAAGGTAACGCCGGAGATGACACAAGGGCTGGAGCCGTACTACAACACAACAGAAAAGATGAAACGCATCAACCTGAACTCCAAAGCCATGCGTTCCATCATCGCGGAAATGTTGCCGGATCTCAAAGCCGGAGTGCCGGACACGATAGGCGCGGATATATTACAACGATACCGCTTGATGAGTCTGACGGACGCGTTAACTAACGTGCATTTTCCGAAGGACACACAGGCGATGCAGAACGCCCGCGCGAGGTTGAAATTCGAGGAACTATTCTATATCCAACTGCAAATCCTTCGGCAGATGAAACGTCGGGAGCAAAATCCCGGATTCCGCATGCCGATGGTAGGCAGTCGTTTCCACGGGTTGTATAATGTATTACCTTTCCCGCTGACCAACGCACAAAAACGCGTCATACGAGAGATACATGACGACCTCAAGTCCGGTCATCAGATGAACCGCCTGCTACAAGGCGATGTAGGTTCGGGTAAGACATTAGTCGCGTTGTTATGTTGCCTATTAGCCATCGACAACGGCTACCAGACATGCATCATGGCGCCAACGGAGATACTCGCCAACCAGCATTACGAAACCCTGAAGACTTTCCTTGCGCCTTTGGGTGACGCAGTGCATGTAGCGCTGCTAACCGGATCGACGACGGCCAAGAACCGTATTCCTATCCATAACGGACTGATGAACGGCTCTATAAATATATTAATAGGTACGCACGCGTTATTGGAAGATAATGTCCAGTGGCAGAATCTTGGCCTGGTCATCATCGATGAACAGCACCGTTTCGGCGTGGCGCAGAGGGCGAAGTTATGGACAAAAAATGAGATTCCTCCGCATGTATTAGTGATGACTGCCACACCTATCCCGCGTACGCTGGCTATGACTGTTTACGGCGATTTGCAAGTGTCGGTTATTGATGAGTTACCGCCAGGCCGAAAGCCTGTGCAAACAATTCATTACTCATTGCAGAAACGCGCGCAGGTCTATTCGTTTGTGCGCAAGCAGATACAAGCCGGACGACAGGTCTATGTGGTTTTCCCGCTCATCAAAGAGAATGAAAAGCTGGATTTACGAGATTTGAATAACGGGTTCAATGAGATGTGTGAAGCATTTCCGGAATATAAAATTTCTATGGTCCACGGCCAGATGAAGGCGGCGGACAAGGACCTTCAGATGCAGCGGTTCGTGAACGGAGAAACGCAGATACTTGTGGCAACGACGGTGATTGAAGTGGGCGTGAACGTGCCTAATGCGACCGTGATGATTATTCAGAATGCCGAGCGTTTCGGTTTGAGTCAGTTACACCAGTTACGCGGGCGCGTCGGACGAGGAGGCGACCAGAGTTACTGCCTGCTACTCACCCGTATGGAACTCACCACGGACACGCGCAAAAGGATGGATATCATGGTGGCGACCAACGACGGATTCCGCATCGCGGAGGCAGACTTGGCACTACGTGGACCGGGAGACCTGGAAGGCACATTGCAATCCGGCACACCGTTTAACTTGCACATCGCTAATCTTGCAACAGACGGTCAGTTACTCAACCTTGCACGACAGGCGGCATTAGGCATTTTAGACAAAGACCCGCTATTAGAGGACGAGATGAACCGGATGTACAAGCGTCAATTGGATATCTTGCGCATTGAGCAGTCCTATAACTGGAGTGAAATCAGTTAAAAATCACTCTTTCTGCACTTTTTTACAAAAAAAACACGGATTTTTTTGGTCAATTCAAAAAAAAGCAGTACTTTTGCACGCTTTTTTCCCGAAAAGCGAGCCCAGGTGGCGGAATTGGTAGACGCGTTGGTCTCAAACACCAATGGGAAACCGTGCCGGTTCGATCCCGGCCCTGGGTACTGTGAAAGGAGGTGTATGCAATGATTATCGTTCCTGTTAAAGAAGGTGAGAACATCGAGCGCGCGATTAAGAAATTCAAACGCAAATTCGATAAGACGGGTGTCGTTAAAGAGCTCCGTCGTCGTCAGCAATTCGACAAACCGAGTGAGCTGAAGCGAGTTAAGATGGCGCATGCGAAGTATGTGCAGTCGTTGCACGCTCACGACGATAAATAATCGTCTATGTTCAGTCGATCTATTGCCTTATTAGGTGAAGAAAGTATGGCACTGCTGCAAAGCAAACGTGTCATACTTTTTGGTATCGGAGGAGTGGGTTCCTGGTGCGCGGAGTGTCTGATTCGCACAGGGCTCACCCATCTGACTATTGTGGATGGAGACGTAGTACAACCGTCAAATATCAACCGCCAGTTGCCGGCTACGCGAGCCACTATCGGTCGCCCGAAAGTAGAGGTGCTCAAGGAACGCCTGCTCGCCATCAATCCCGACGCAGACATTAAGGCGATAAACACTTACTACGGAGAGAATGGCATATCGAAAGATGGTTCTTTCAACTTTCAACTTTCAACCTTCCATTTTGTCATTGACGCGATTGATGATGTAGCGGCGAAGACAAATCTCATTATCCATGCGACGCGCATTCGGGGATTGAAACTTCTCTGCTCTATGGGAGCGGCGTTGCGCTTCGACCCGACAAAAGTGACGACGGGCGAACTGATGGCTATCAAGGGCGACGCACTCGCTAAAGCCGTCCGCGCACGAATGAAGAAATTAGGAGCAAAGCCATATAGGAAAGTTAAATGCGTCTATTCGACGGAAAATGCAATAAGAATACAGAATACAGACCGCGGCGCTGACAAAGTACAGAGCGAATTGCCCGTTAAAGGCAGTCTCATGCAAGTCACCGCCGTCTTCGGATGCACACTCGCCAGCCTGGTGATAGAGGACATCAAAAAAGGAGCCCGGTAACGGCTCTTTTTTTGTAAAGTGTAGATTTTGCTTTTTGTCCCTGAGAAAGAAAAAAGATGCGCGCACGAGCATTCGTGCACGCATCCTACTTAGGGAGTTTAGGTATCAAAACACCAGAATCCCCAAAATTAGAGACCCAAGCTCTTCTTTATCGCGGGAACGCGAGCTTCGGCCTCAGCGGTACAACGCTCGTAGTCGGCGCCGGTGAACGATTTGCCGGATTTAACCGGAATCTCGAAATAGAACTTAATCTTCGGCTCGGTACCCGATGGGCGAACAGAAACCTTAAGACCACCCTCCGTGAAGTACTGGAGTACGTTTGACGTAGCATGCAGCGGCATATCGAAATCAGACTCTACCCACTTGCCATCTTTGAGTTCTTGCTGTTTGAGGAGTTTGAAGTCTTTGATTTTGACCACTTTCTCGCCTGCAATCTCTTTGGGTGCGTTGGCACGGTAGTCCTTCATCATCTGCTGTATTTCCTCGGCGCCGGTCTTGCCCGGACGAACGACGTTGATAGTGGTCTCGCGCTGGAAGCCGTAGTCCTCGTAGATCTTCAGCAGATAGTCATAGAGGGTCATACCGTTATCTTTTGCGTACGCAGCAATCTCGCAGATAAGGCAGATAGCCGAAGGCGAACATTTATCGCGTACTGCGTCGTACGGCAGGAAGCCGAAGGACTCTTCGCCACCACCGATATATTTGCGTTTGCCTTCCCACATACGGATACGGTTAGCGATCCACTTGAAGCCCGTGTATTCGTCGGTCAGAGTCACGCCCTGTGCGTCCGCGATCTTACGGATGAGTTCGGAGGTCACGATGGTCTTAACGATATACATATCCGGACGCATCTTACCCAGACGTTTCATGTTATTGATGATGTAGTAGTGATACATGATGTTCGTCTGGTTACCGTTAATGATGACCCATTCGCCCTTGTCGTTACGGCACACGATCGCAATACGGTCAGCATCCGGGTCGGAAGCGATAACGAGGTCGGCGCCCAGTTTGGTACCAAGTTTCATACCGAGAGTCATCGCCTCAGCGTTCTCGGGGTTCGGAGAAACGACGGTCGGGAAGTTACCGTCTATAACCATTTGCTCGGGCACTACGTGGATGTTTTGGAATCCCCATGAGCGGAGACACATCGGCACGATTTGACGTCCGGCGCCGTGCATCGGGGTATAAACGATATTGAGGTCTTTCTGACGAAGGATAGAATCCTGGTCGATCATGACGGACTTAACCGCCATCATGTAGTCGTAGTCCATCTCGCCTCCGATAATCTCAATGAGGTCTTTATTTGCCTCCCATTTAACGTCCGCGAGGGTTACTTTGTTCACTTCGTCGATGATACCCTGGTCATGCGGCTGGAGCACCTGCGAACCATCCTCCCAGTACGCCTTGTAGCCGTTGTACTCCTTCGGGTTATGGGAAGCGGTGACGTTCACACCGCCCTGGCACTTGAGATGACGGATAGCGAAGGACACCTCCGGCGTCGGGCGCAGGGACTCGAAGAGGTACACCTGAATGCCGTTGGCGGAGAAGATATTGGCAACCGTCTCGGCGAACATACGTCCGTTGTTACGGCAGTCATGACCAACGACAACCGCTACGCGGCCGTTCTGCACATTCTGGAATCCGCCCTCTTTCTGCACCTTAAGCAGATAGTTGGCATAACCTTGTGTTGCCATGGCCACGATGTACTTGTTCATTCGGTTCGTACCCGGTCCCATGATACCACGCAAACCGCCGGTACCGAATTCAAGCGTACGATAGAAAGCATCAACAAGTTCGGTCTTATCCTCCGCCTCCATCATGGCTTTCACTTGTGCGCGGGTCTCCGCATCAAAAGGTTCCTTGGTCCATACCTCGGCAACCTCCATTACTTTTTTCAATTCTTCGTTCATGGTGATTAATTTTTATGTTAAACTGTTAAATTGTTAAGCTGTTTAATTGCTACTTTTTCACTTTATAAATAGCATCGAGATTACGCATGAATCCGTCATAATCCAGTCCATACCCGATAACGAATTCATTAGTCACTTCATGCCCGATATAATCCGGCTGCGCATCGCTATACTCCAGTTTATCGGGTTTAAAGAGCATTGTAGCCACACGCACGGACGCTGCCTCATTAGCGCGCATATACGCTTTGAGATGATGTATGGTCAGGCCCGTATCCACGATATCTTCCACGATAATCACATCCCTTCCACGGACTTCCTCTTGTAGAGGAACAATGAATTTCACTTCTCCCGTAGAAGCCATTCCCCAGTAGGAACTGACGCGAATAAACGTGACTTCACTCCTGCATTGGATTTGCCGCAAGAGATCAGACGCAAAAATAAAGGCGCCATTGAGCACTACGATAAACAAGGGCGTTTTGTCGGCATAGTCCTTATTGATACATGCGGCTACCTGCCGCACATCCGATGCTATTTGAGCCGGGGTCAGCCATTCTTCGAAGGCATGGCCTTGTTCATCAATTGTCCTCATAATGTTGGAATAAGAAATCGTTATAGGGATAGCGTTTTATGTGTATAGCTTTGATACGGTCGTACATGAGTTGGCGCAGCGCGTCTATATTCTGTTTGCTGCGCGCAGAAATAAATATACAATCCTCTCCAAGGCGTGACATCCATGATTTCTCGAGATCCTCAAGTGACCAGTTCTCCCGCTGCATAGGCGTGAGGTCGTCATCCTCTTTGGGCACGTACGTAAAGTTGTCTATCTTGTTAAAGACCACTATACGGGGGATATCTTTGTCGCAGATGTCATTAACCGTTTTTTCCACCACTTCGTACTGTTCCTCGAAATTGGGGTGGCTGATATCCACCACGTGGATGAGCAAGTCTGCCTCGCGCACTTCATCAAGCGTCGATTTGAAAGACTCCACGAGATGATGCGGCAGTTTACGGATGAAGCCGACTGTGTCGGACAAGAGGAACGGCAAGTTTTCAATGGTCACTTTGCGCACAGTAGTATCGAGTGTCGCGAACAGTTTATTCTCCGCAAAAACATCCGATTTGGAGAGCAGGTTCATCAGCGTTGATTTACCAACATTGGTGTATCCCACCAGCGCCACGCGTACCATTTTTCCACGGTTCTGGCGCTGCGTTGCCATCTGCTTGTCGATACGCTTGAGTTCCTCACGAAGAAGCGCAATACGCTGGCCGATAACCCGTTTATCTGCCTCTATCTGCGTCTCACCCATACCGCGGTTGGTTCCTCCGCCGCCTCGTTGGCGGTCCAAGTGGCTCCACATACGCGTCAAACGCGGAAGCATATACTGCAAATGCGCCATCTCCACCTGCGTTTTCGCATAACTGGTCTGAGCGCGCTGGAGAAAGATCTCCAGAATTAGCATTGTCCGGTCAATGACACGGATATTCGCCGGATGTTTCTCGCGATGGTTAATCGCTTTCTCGAGGTTTCGTATCTGACGAGGAGAAAGCTCATCATCAAAGATGACTACGTCAATGACGTCGCTTTCAACTTTCGACTTTTCTTTTTCGATTATATACTGGCGAATTTCCTCCAGTTTGCCTTCCCCGACATAGGTTGCTATGTGCGGTTGTGGCAGACGTTGGGTGAAGCGTTTGACCGATACGATACCATGCGTATCGGCCAGAAACGCCAATTCATCCAAGTATTCTTTTGTACGCTCCTCAGGCTGGTCAGGCGTTATCAAACCGACCAGCACTGCATGCTCAATATAGGGTTTTATTTCTATCAAAACTCTACTTTCGGGGCCTTTTCAGCACCATCCTCAGCCTCAAAATACGGTTTTCTCTCAAAGCCGAATGCACCGGCGATGATATTCTTCGGGAAACGACGAATCTCTGTATTATACTTACGTGCGGTATCGTTGAAGGTCTGACGGGC
The DNA here is from genome assembly GCA_017394705.1 of Paludibacteraceae bacterium. GTDB lineage: Bacteria > Bacteroidota > Bacteroidia > Bacteroidales > Paludibacteraceae > Colicola. The sequence goes on from JAFPXH010000006.1 coordinate 262,362, forward strand.
AACAGCAATGCGGTTCTCCGTTCCTTCAAGTTGTTGCTGAAGGTCGCGGAAGTTCTCGTTTGCCTTCAGGTCCGGATAACTCTCCGCCACAGCGAGCAAACGACCAAGGGCCTGACTCAACTCACCCTGCGCAGCCTGGAAAGCAGCCAATTGCTCCGGCGTAGCGTTTGTTGGATCAACCGTTACCTGCGTGGCTTTAGCGCGCGCATCGATAACGCCCTGCAGCGTTTCCTGCTCGTGGGTAGCATAGCCTTTGACGGTCGCCACGAGGTTAGGAATCAGGTCTATACGACGCTGATATTGATTCTCCACTTGTGCCCATGCAGTCTCTACATCCTCCTGCTGAACAACTAAACCATTGTACACGTTAGCCACCCAAAGGGCGATGATTGCCAGCACACCCAGTACCACAATCCATGATAAACCTTTTTTCATAAACGATTATTTTGTCTATAGATTTGTTTGTAAACCTTTGCGAGTGCAAAGGTACAGAAAAAAAATCATATATGCAAATTTAGCAACAAAAAAAAATGACATATGCCTCGCATATGCCACTTTTTCTTGATTTCCGTCAAATTACTTACGGATACCGAGCTCTTTGATGATAGCACGATAGCGCTCGATGTCTTTAGCCTTCAGATAATCCAACATACGGCGACGTTTTCCTACAAGTGTAGTCAGCGCGCGCTCCGTTCCGAAGTCCTTACGGTTCTCTTTCAGGTGCTCGGTGAGGTGGTTGATACGGAAGGTGAACAGGGCGATTTGGCTCTCTGCCGAACCGGTGTTCTTGGCATCTTTGCCATACTTGGCAAAAAGCTCAGCTTTTTTCTCTGCTGTTAAATACATAAAAGTACACAGTTTAAGAGTTATACAATCTCGGCCAAAGGAGCATCACTAGGATATACAACTTCGCCGAATTAACGCGCTTTCTTTCAAAAGCGGCTGCAAAGGTACTGTTTTTTTTTGAATTGACCAAATAAAAGTACTATTTTTATTGTTTTTGGCATGAAAATTGAGAATAAATTTGCATATGTGCAATAATTGTTGTACCTTTGCACGCTTTTTATGTACAATTGCGCGATATGCGTGTACGCGAGAAACTTAAATATGGCTTATTATGCGTGCTCTTGTTGGGTGCGTTGAGCGTCGCGCGGGCGGGTGAGAATGCATATTTGTGCGAGGTAGGCTTACAGGGTGGTTGCGGATACTACATAGGCGATGCGGCGCCGCATATCTTCATGAACCCTCGCGAGGCTTACGGCGTGCATTTCCGATATAAATTCACGAAGCGATGGGCATTACAAGTGAAAGTATCGGGGCAACGCATCACGGGGCATGACTATGAGTATGTACCGAATATAGGGCCAAGACGCCTGGACACATGGTGGCAAAACCAGATGATTAACGTGGACATGATGGCGGAATTCAATTTCTTCCGTTTCGGGTCTGCAAACAAATACGACAAGCGTATCAAACCCTACACTCCGTATATCTTCATCGGTATCGGCGCAGGTATCTATGGAGCGGACGCCAATAATCATCCTACCTTCGGCAACGTCATGGCATATGTGCCGCTGGGTATTGGATTCAAATGGAAATTTCACGACTGCGTAGGTTTAAACATCGCCTGGCAGCATAATATCTATATGGCGGATAACCTGGAGAGCCGTGATGAGTTGGACAACCGGCATCAATTGAACGGATGGAACTGGATGAACTGCGATTTGACGGGAATGTTAACTGCCGGCATCGTGTTTGAGTTCGGCGTTGCAAAGAAGCCTTGCCGGATTTGTAATACAGATTAAGGGTGAGAGGTGTAAATAATGGATTATAAGGAACAAATAGACAAAACGCGCTTGCCGCGGCACATTGCGATTATCATGGACGGAAACGGACGTTGGGCTAAGAAACAAGGCCTGGCGCGCATGTTCGGTCACAAGCAAGGTGTGGAAACGGTACATAACATCACTGTGGCTGCCACCAAACTGGGCGTGGAGTACCTGACGTTATATACTTTCAGCACGGAGAACTGGAACCGCCCGAAAGAAGAGGTGGATGCGCTGATGACGCTGTTGGTGGATACGATAGCCAAAGAGACACCGACGCTGATGAACAACAATGTGCGGTTGACAACCATCGGTGATATCAATCGTTTGCCGGAGGGCACGCGTCAAAAATTCCTCGGATGTATTGAGCAAACCAGTCGTAACACCGGACTGACGATGGTGTTGGCGCTCAGCTATTCGGCGAGGTGGGAGATTACCCAAGCCATGCAGGAAGCCGTGCGACTCGCGCATGATAACAGTTTGCGCCCCGAAGATGTGAATGAGGCTTTTGTGTCTTCGCTGATGACAACACGTGATATCCCTGACCCCGACCTGCTGATTCGTACCAGCGGAGAATATCGCATCAGCAATTTCCTTCTTTGGCAATTGGCATATAGCGAGTTGTATTTCACTGACTGTCTATGGCCAGAGTTCACAGAAGAGGAGTTCTATAAAGCAATTGTAGATTACCAGAAGAGAGAGAGACGATTTGGAAAAACCAGTGAGCAGATTTCTTAATATATTATTTCTACTGCTGATAAGCCTTGGAGCATGGGCGCAGGAGAGCATGGTGGTGACGGAAGACGTGACGGCCATGGATAGTGCGGCTATTGCTGAGGTCGTGCCGGAGATTGAATACAGCATGAGCAGTCGCAAGGTCTATGAGATAGCGGGCATTGAGGTTGAAGGAGCGGACAACTACGAGGACTTTGTATTAATCGGGTTCTCCGGTCTGGCCATAGGCGACAAGATTGAAGTGCCTGGAGATCAGATTACCAAGGCCATCCGACGTTTCTGGAAACAGGGACTTTTCTCCAACGTAAAAATCAAGGCGAAGAAGATTGAAGGCAATAAGATCTGGCTCATTATTGAGTTGGAGCAACGTCCGCGTATCAGCGAGGTTCGCTACGAAGGATTGAAGAAAAGCGAGAAAGAAGATGTTGAGGTCAAAGCGGGTATACGGCAAGGCAGTCAGATGACGCCAAACCTGGAGGACCACGCCAAAACTGTCATCAATAAATATCTGGCGGAGAAAGGATTCCACAATTCCGAAGTGACCGTTATGCAGCAAAACGACCCGGACCATCCGGGCTATGTGCGCGTGCTCATTTATGTGGACAAGAAGGCCAAAACCAAAGTAGGAAAGATATATATCACGGGTAACGAAGCCTTAAGTGACCTGCAGATCAACAAGGCGATGAAGAAGACCAACGATAATCATATTATCAACCTCTTCCGCACCAAGAAATTCGTCACCTCCGAATACGAAAACGACAAGAAAGCCGTTATCGAGAAATACAACGAGCACGGTTACCGTGACGCGTATATCGTGGCTGATAGTGTGGTTCCAAATCCCGAAGATCCAACGCGTGTGGATGTGTACATGACTATCAGCGAAGGCGATAAATATTATGTGCGTTCTGTCAAATGGGTCGGGAATACCGTTTATCCGTATGATTTCTTGGATGCCACATTAGGAGTCAAACCGGGCGATGTTTATAACCTAAAGCAACTGAACGACCGTCTCCAGAATGACGATGATGCCGTAAGTAAATTGTACACCGACCGCGGTTATTTGTTCTTCAACGTAGAACCGGTAGAAGTGAATGTCTCCAACGACTCGATTGATTTTGAGATGCGAATGTACGAGGGTAAACCGGCAACTATCAACGAGGTGAAGATTGTCGGTAATACGCGTGTCTATGAGCACGTCGTTCGTCGTGAGCTATACACCAAGCCGGGACAACTCTATTCGCAGTCGGATATTATGCGCTCGCTGCGTGAATTGGCGCAAATGGGTCATTTCGACCAAGAGAAACTGGTACCGGATATCCAACCGAACCCGGAAGAAGGAACCGTGGATATCACATATCAGTTAGAGACCAAGTCTTCGGACCAGATTGAGTTCTCGCTCGGATGGGGTGCTACAGGTCTGGTGGGATCGTTAGGATTGAAGTTCACCAATTTCGCCATTCAAAATCTCTTTAACAAAAAAGCGTACCGCATTGTGCCGCAGGGAGAAGGCCAGACGTTCTCCATCAACGCGCGTACCAACGGTATATACTATACATCGGCCAGCATTTCGTTCCTGGAGCCATGGCTCGGCGGCAAGAGACCGAACAGTTTGAGCGCAAGTATTTATTTCGCCAACCAGACGGGCTATTCAAGCCGCTACCAAAAGGCGTATCAGAATTTATACAACACCTACTCGAATTATTATTACTACTCCGGAAACAGCAATTACTACCAGCAGTTAGCGGAGAGTGAAGCGGATAAAGACAAGTATCTGCGCACTTTCGGTGTTTCTATCGGCTATGGTAAGCGTCTGCGCTGGCCCGATGACTATTTCGCTTTCTACGGAGAGTTGAGCTATCAGATGTATATGATGAAAGACTGGCCGTATTTGCTGATTGCTAACGGAACCAGCCATAACCTGTCGCTCAACCTGCAGATTAGCCGTTCTTCTATTGACAATCCTATTTATACCCGCCGTGGTAGCCAGTTCACGCTGGGCGTTAAGTTGACACCGCCTTGGTCGCTTTTCAATGGCAAGGACTATTCGCAGATGGCCAGCGCGGAGAAATATCATTTGATAGAGTACCACAAGTGGAAATTCACCGGCAAAGTGTTCACGCCGCTGACGAAGGACAGCAAACTGGTGCTCATGACCCGGGCCGAGTTCGGTTATCTGGGCCATTATAACAAAGATGCCAAATCACCATTTGAGTCGTTCTACATGGGTGGAGACGGAATGTCCAGTTATACCAGCTATTCGACCGAGTACGTTGCGATGCGTGGATATAGTTCCGGTTCTCTCACGCCGTATGACCCGGCAACAGGACGTAACATGGGATACCTGTATAATAAATTCACTCTGGAGTTACGCTACCCCATTTCGTTGGAACAGAACGCCACCATATGGGCATTGGCTTTTGTTGAGGCTGGTAACTGCTTTGCGGATATCTCGGCATACAACCCATTTGACCTCAAACGGTCTGCCGGTGTCGGCGTGCGTATATTCCTGCCTATGTTCGGATTGTTAGGTATCGACTGGGGATGGGGATTCGACGAAATCAACGGCAGTCGCCAGTATAGCGGTAGCCAATTCCACTTCGTATTAGGACAAGAACTATAGTAATGTGACATTTGATATTTATGAAGAAATCCATTTTACTATTATTGATCGCCGTGATGAGTTTTGGCACGGCTTTTGCAAAAGATCAGTCGATAGCTTATGTTGATATCGCGTATATATTGAAAAACCTGCCGCAGTACGAGCAGGCGAATGAGCAGTTGACGATGCTCTCCAAGCGCTGGCAGAAAGAGATTGATGCCGCGCAACAGGAAGCACGCGTGATGGCAACAAACTATCAAACGGAGCAGATCTTTCTCTCAGAAGCGATGCGCACGGAGCGCGAGCAGGAGATTGTAAAGAAAGAGAATGACGTATTGGAACTTAAACGTAAGTATTTCGGCCAAGAGGGCGAGTTGTATAAGAAACGCGAAGCACTCATCAAACCCATCCAGGATGAGATATACAATGCCATTCAAGATCTGGCTAACGAGAAACGCATAGATCTTGTCAAAGACCGTTCCGCTGACCCGTCACTCATCTATATGTCGTCCAAATTAGACATATCCGACCAAGTGCTACACAAATTGGGAGCCAAATAAAAATAGGGAGTGTATTGAAGTCTCCTCGGACCCTCATCGGACTCATCTCGCATCCTCCCACAACCTATAATATACTATGTATATTATCCCGTGATTTTGAAAAACTAATAAAATAAATATTGAAAATGAAAAAGATTATTATCGCAATGATGCTGATTCTGCCGATGGCAGTCAGCGCACAGAAATTCGGTCACATCAACACGCAAGAGCTGTTCGCTCAGATGCCCGAAGTGGCTACAGTCAAACTGAAAATGGATACCATCCAGAGCCAGTATGAGAACCAGTTGGCATCGATGAACGAAGAGATTCAGAAGAAAGCACAGGATTATCAGGCTCAGGAAGCCACGATGTCGGACGCTGTTAAGCAGATTCGTCAGCAGGAATTGCAAGAGATGCAGCAACGTATCCAGCAGTTCTACCAAATCGCCGAGCAGGACATTCAGAAGAAACAGCAAGAATTGTTAACTCCTGTTCATGAGCGTATGTCGAAAGCCATCAAGGCTGTCGGCGAACGTGAAGGTTATACGTATATTTTTGACAGCGCGGCTATGGTACACATCGGAAACGATGCCAAAGATGCCACTCCGGCTGTAAAGAAAGAACTGGGTATTAAATAATGGCGGACGGATATCTGGAGAGCCACTATGCCGAGTACGAAAAAAAGAAGGCTGAGTGGCTGAAGAAGAAAGCTAAATATTCCTACAACTATGGTAGAAAAGATTCAAAAGACGCTTCGCGATAGCACTTTGGCGCGTTGGGCGGTATTGGTGTTAGTGGCATCAATGATGTTCTTCGCATACATGTTCGTGGATATCCTCTCGCCGCTGGCCTCGCTGCTAAACGACAGCCTTGGTTGGGATCAAGGTGTCTTTGGTACATACGCTGCAGGTGAATACCTGTTGAACGTATTCGGTTTTCTCATCTTGGCGGGTATTATTCTCGACAAGATGGGTGTCCGTTTTACGGGTCTGTTAAGTGCGAGCCTGATGGTTATTGGTGCCGGCATCAAATACTGGGGTATTTCTTGGGCTGATGCCAACACCGTGGAATGGCTCAATGCATGGTGGCCTGCTATGCCGGGTAGCGCCAAATTGGCAATGTTCGGATTTATGATCTTCGGTTGTGGCTGTGAAATGGCAGGCACAACGGTAAGTAAGATCCTTGCCAAATGGTTCAAGGGCAAAGAGATGGCATTGGCGATGGGATTGGAGATGGCTATTGCTCGTCTGGGTGTCTTCGCTGCAATGTGGCTCTCGCCGATGTTCAGCGAGAAATTCGCTATTGACGGGACCAACTCCGTAGTGGCTCCGTTGCTTTTCTCTTCGCTGTTACTGGTTATCGGACTACTGAATTTCTTTGTCTTCACCATCATGGACAAGACGTTTGACAAGCAGTTGGTTGCCATTGGCGAAGCGACGGCAGAGCGCGATCCGGAAGATGAATTCCGCGTGAGCGACCTCAAGCAGATTTTCACGAGCAAGATGTTCTGGATTGTTGCTTTACTCTGCGTGCTCTATTACAGCGCTATCTTCCCCTTCCAGCGTTTCGCTACGAATTTCCTGGAAGAGACATTGCGTATTAGCAATGCCGAGGCAGCGGGCTTGTTCAAATGGTTCCCGATTCTGGCAATGGTCTTGACTCCTTTCTTAGGGGCGTTTATCGACTATAAGGGGAAAGGGGCATCGATGATGCTTTTGGGTGCCGTTATAATGATTGCATGCCATAGTGTGTTTGCTTTCGTACTACCCGCTTATCCGAGTAAAACGCTCGCACTCATCACTATTCTCGTTCTTGGCGTCAGTTTCTCATTGGTTCCTGCGTCTATGTGGCCGAGTGTGCCGAAGATTATTGACGAGAAAGTACTGGGTTCCGCTTACTGTCTTATTTTCTGGGTTCAGAACGTAGGTCTATGTCTGGTGCCTCTACTGATTGGTAAACTGCGCGTGGCTACGAACGGATACCTTGTACCGATGATTGTATTCGCTTCCTTCGGTGTACTGGCTTTCCTGTTGAGCCTTGCATTGAAAGTAGAAGACAAACGTAAAGGTTATGGATTGGAGCTTCCTAATAAAAAATAAAGATTCTATCCACGTAACAACAGACAGCCGGAAGGTAACTCCCGGCTCTGTTTTTGTAGCGCTCAAGGGCGAACATTTTGATGGCAACGATTTCGTCGAGCAGGCACGTCAGGATGGCGCAGAGTATATCATTTGCGGAGAGAACGCATTGGCTGAGTTGCAAGACTTGGCGCGTGCATGGCGGCGTGAATTGGGTTTGCCCATACTGGCCATCACCGGTACGAACGGCAAAACAACCACCAAAGAGTTGACAGCGGCTGTGCTGAGTACAAAGTATAATATTTATTATACGCAGGGCAATCTGAATAACCAAATCGGTGTGCCTCTCACCTTATTAAATTTAACGCGCGCGCACGAGATGGCCATTGTGGAGATGGGGGCATCCCATCCTGGCGACATCAAAGAACTGGTAGATATAGCAGAACCGAATTTCGGTCTCATCACCAACGTGGGCAAAGCGCATTTACAAGGTTTCGGTTCTTTCGAAGGCGTGATGCGCACTAAGGCAGAGTTATACGACTGGTTGGTAAACCATGAGGGGATTATCTTCCGCAATAATGACAATCCTTATCTGGAGCAGATGACCTTTGACGTATTACGCAACGGACAGAAAGCAAAGATTGAACCTTACCATACCGGCACAATGCCGGAAGGCACGCATCTTGTAGGCGAATATAACGCAGAGAACGTGTCAGCTGCGTTGCGCATAGGACTCTATTTCGGTATTCCACAAGAGCAAGCACTGGCAGCCATCCGAGCATATATACCCAGCAATAACCGCTCGCAGTTCATGCAAACGGAACGTAATGCTCTGGTGATTGATGCATATAACGCAAACCCCACATCTATGCAGGCGGCTATTAATGCTTTCCACGGGAATTGTTACATCCTTGGCGCAATGCGCGAGTTAGGAGAATACAGTCATCTGGAGCATCAGAATATTGTGAATATGTTGTTGGAGCGCAAAGCGGAAAAAGTACTACTTGTCGGAGAAGAGTACAAAGAGACCACAGCGCCTTATCCTATTTTCGACAATGTGGATGCGCTGTGCGAATATCTCCAGTACGAGCCGCTAACAGGCCAACATATTCTGCTCAAAGGCAGCCGCAGCAACCAATTAGAAAAAGTTATTCCATTATTATAAAACAACATTATGAAGAAACCCGTTATATATACCATTCTCGTCATCTTACTGCTGGCCCTGGCAGTTTTAGTGTATTTATTTTTCAACCAACGCCAGGAGTTGAATGGATTAGTAGAGCAGATGGAGATTGAGAAAGAGGAGTTGCAGGAAGAATATGAAGATCTGGCTATTCAGTTCGATGGATACCAAAACATGGACATCCGTAATGACTCGCTTCAGGACTTGCTGAGCCGTGAGCAGCAACGTGTGCAAGACCTGTTGGAAGAACTACGCACGACCAAGGCATCCAATGCTCGTAAGATTGCTGAGTTGAAAAAAGAATTAGCCACCGTGCGGACGGTGATGAAAGATTACGTACGTCAGATTGACAGTCTCAATGCTACTAATGCACGTCTGACAGAAGAGAATGCACTGGTACGTACGGAGAATGAGCAAGTACGTACGCGCAATGAAGAACTGACGCAGGCAAATACGGTGCTTACGGAAACTGTATCGCGTGCGGCAATGCTGGAGATGACCAGTTGCGCGCTTACCACGCTGAACAAGAACGATCGAAAGACACGTATGACCAGCCAGATAAAGAAACTGCAGTTCGATTACACCATTGGTAAGAACATCACTTGCACTCCCGGATTGAAGAATCTATATGCACGCATCATTACGCCGAATGGCGACTTGCTGGGCGAAGATGCCAATAAAATCTTCCCCTTTGAGAGCGGAGAGATTCCTTTTACATTGGTGCAGGAGATTGAGTATAGCGGCGATGTATTCTCTGGCACTTGCTACTGGCCGGTAAACGAAGAAAGCATCTTCCATGGCTTCTATACCATTGATTTCTTCTGCGAAGGCAACCTTATCGGTTCCTTCCCCTTCCAACTGAAGAAATAAGAACTACGCTTTGATAAGCAGACGGAATGCGTCTGTCACCTTGCGAACAGGCACCACTTGAATAGAAGAACGAGTGGTGTCTATTTTTTGATCTGCAGGAATAATAATCCTCTTGAATCCCAGTTTCTGAGCTTCAGCTATTCGTTGCTCAATACGATTTACCGGTCGTATTTCTCCCGCCAGTCCCACTTCACCGCAGAGACATGTGGATGCGTCCAAAGGTATATCCATATTGCTGCTTAACACTGCTGCCAGCACCGCCAAGTCAATTGCCGGATCTTGCACGCGCAGGCCGCCGGCTATATTGAGGAACACATCTTTCTGCAGCAGTTTGAATCCTACGCGTTTCTCCAATACGGCCAAAAGCATATTCAGTCGCCTGCCGTCGAAGCCGGTAGAGGAACGTTGCGGTGTACCGTATGCAGCGGTAGAAACAAGAGCCTGCACTTCAATCAGAAATGGTCGAACTCCTTCTACGGCAGCGGCTATCGCTATGCCTGACAATCCTTCGCGCGCAGTCGACAAAAGCAATTCGGACGGGTTCGTTACTTCGCGCAACCCATTCTGACGCATCTCATAGATACCTATTTCGGAAGTTGAGCCAAATCGGTTCTTTTGCGCCCGCAGAATACGGTACATATACTGCTGATCACCTTCAAACTGCAACACGGTATCAACGATGTGCTCCAGCACTTTCGGACCGGCAAGAGAACCTTCTTTATTAATATGCCCGATGATAATAAACGGTATATTCCTGGTTTTGGCAAATTCCAATATACGCGCTGCGCACTCTCGCACTTGTGTCAGGCTGCCGATAGAAGCATCAACAGCCTCTGTTCCGATTGTCTGAATAGAATCGATAACAACAATCTCCGGCTCCAACTCCTTCACTTGGTCCAGTATGTGCTCCAAAGATGTCTCAGAAGAGATATACAAATTCTCTGCATTGCCGGCTAAACGCTCTGCACGCAGTTTCAGTTGCCGCGCAGATTCCTCACCGGAGGCATAAAACGTCTTCCGCTCTCCTTGCTGCATGAGAACCTGAAGAACCAATGTCGATTTGCCTATTCCCGGTTCTCCACCCAAAAGCACCAAACTGCCCGGCACCAGACCTCCGCCTAACACGCGGTTGAACTCTCCGTTCCGCATGTCGAGGCGCATCTCCTCGGTGGCCTCCACATCCTGTAATCGCTGTGCGGAGGAACCTGTTTTCCGAATGCTCACAGATGAATGCGGACGGCTTTCTAAGACTTCCTCCTCATACGTTCCCCACTCTCCACAGACGGGACAGCGGCCGAGCATCTGCGGTGCTTTGGCACCACAGGAGGAACAGACATATTGGATAGTAGCTTTTGCCATTAGAGTTCAAATATCAGGTTTTCCTCTGCGAGGCAGGTATTCTCAAAGATGGGTTTTGCCTCTTCAAGGAAGAGATGATGATTCTCTTCTCTCGCCGTATAATGTCCGAGGATCAGTTTTCCCACTTTCGCCAATTGCGCTATTTTTGCAGCCTCTGCAGCTGTAGAATGCTTTACCTCTTTGCTCCGTTCAGCCATTGATTGCAGGAATGTGGACTCATGATAAAGAGTTTCTACACCTTCGATAATCGGCACTATTTTCTCCGAGTACATCGTATCCGAACAATACGCATAGCGCTTGCGGGTCAGACGTTCGAATGAGCCATCATCGTTTTTATGACGTCGCGTCTCATTGAAAAGGAATCCGCAAGTAGGCACACCATGTTTGAGCGGGATAGTCTCTACGCTGACCGTGCGGTCCTCATAAATCACCTCATGCTTACGCGGGTTAATTGGATGGAAGATGATATCGAACAAACGGTCACTACAATGATAATTCAGCAGAGGACTAAGAAGTTTTTCTAAGTCCGGATGCGCATAAATATGCATTGGCTGCGTTCGTTTAAGCATTGTCAACGTAGTCAAAAGGCCGATTAATCCGAAACAATGGTCGCCATGTAAATGTGAGATAAAGATATTATAGAGCCGAGATGTATGAATCCCCAACTTCTGCATCGTCAACTGTACACCCTCTCCGCAGTCCACCAGAAACGATTTATCCCCCAACTCCACTAACTGCCCGGAAGGGGACGTAGTGCGGGTCGGTTTAGCACTTCCACAACCTAATATCGTAAGCTTAGCGTTTGACATTTGTCATTTGTTATTTGACCTGTGCCAATTTAGTTAGCATTTTCTCACCTAGAGCAGACTTGCGTTCAATATGCTCAAGCACTGCTTTGACAAAAGAGTTGGACTCAAACGAACCACGCACTTCTTCAAAGTCTGCCTCTGCCTGCTCGCGGTCTCCATCCACGCCAAACCCGGTTTGGCTATTAAGATCGAATTCCTTGCGAGCATCATCGTACACCATCTTATCAAGCGAAACCACGGCCTCTTTCCATTGGCGGATCGTTTGGTATATTTGTTCCAGCGTCACTTGTTCTACACTGCAACCCCATACTTGCTCCAATTTATCCAACGCCCAAGTCCATTCGTAGGAGTAATAGTGTGCATGCATCTGCTCGAAACGTGTTTGGATATCCGCCAGACTCAACACTCCCTGCTCTACCGCGTCGAGCAGTTTGGTCACTTCGTCTTTAGGAGCTATCAACCCTGCCAAATCTACCCAATCTCCCAAACCTATTGCACTATCCGGACGCAAGGCAGCACGCACATCGGCCATCGTATGCAGTTCCTTTTCCTCCAAACGGCTGATGAGACTATTACCCAAGAATTTCTGAATACCGATAGTATATAGTTCACGGCCATGACGAAGGGAAGAATTGCGGATCTTGCAGTTCTTATATCCATAGACCTCCGTGTTCTCTCCGCTCAGAGCCTGCAGTTCATTAAGTACTTCGCGTCCGCGCCACATCTTCTGCACCGTGTACGGACTAAGCAGGTTGAAGTTGATCAGGTCCAGTTTATGCGGGTCCTTGCGATTATCACGTTTGGGCCATTTCTGCGCGTCACGGATTGTACCCACCGTACGCAAGTTGGCGCCCGGAACAAGATAACTCTCCGAATTATTCTCTATCAAATAAGAGAAAGGCAGTTCAGATGTATCGGCATGATGGGTATGACGTCCCATAACGAGCGAGAAAGCTCCTATCTTCGATGGCCAGAGCAGATAACTATCGCTCGTCGTTTTAGCGCCACGCTCGGCTATACCCTGATGGATAGGACCGAGTTTATACATGTGATTCGACTGGTTAGATCCCGACCCGGCATTAAGGAACGAGAACATACCTGCTATGAGCAATGTTGATTTATGATGGGTAACGGTATAAGGACCTGCAAAGATAGCACATGCCTCGCCGTGCATTCCCTGACAGTTACTGAAGAAGAGACTCTCGCAAGCCGAATAATGCTTATCGAACTCACATCCTTGCCCCACGAAACACTTGTCCACCAAGGTTGAGTCGCCAATCTCTACACCCGAAGCGAGAATGAAGTCCACGCACTTGACACCACTTCCCAAACGCACAGGTGCTGCTTGATTGGAGTTGATAGTACCGTTTTTCAGGCGACTCACGCCATTCAGTTCGGCATAATCACCGATGCGCACATTCTTTATAGAACCGCAGTTGAGAATACGCACGTGGTCACCAATGTACCCCACCTCTGAAGCCTGCTCCTCAGCATACGCATCAATCTGTCGCTCCAACTCGTGAATCATCTTCGGCCGATGGCGATAGAGCGTCAGTATATACGCTAAACTGGCAGACAATTCATTAAAGATAGGGATTTCCCGTCCGCCACCCTCGTTCATCACCGGCACGCGCACACCGTTTCCAAAAGCAGTACGACCATCCACAAGGATAGCGTTCACATTCTCGATGCATGTATTGGCGCCCACGTGATAATTGGCGATGTAGTTATGGATATTATAGAGATGCGCATCGTCGCCAATCTCGCAGTTATGCAAGGTCACGTTGTATATTCCCGAATGAACCTGGAGTCCTCCGGGTAACTCAATCTCGCGCCGAAAAGCGCCCAGACGGTTGTGCCCTGAAAAGTGCGCCTCTCGTACATAGCGAGGTTCAAACGCGTCCGCTACTTCCACATCGGCCCAGTTTTTGGCTGTGCAGCCCTGTGCCTCAAGGGCGGCAATCTCTGCCGCCGTCAGTTTTCGATAAGCCATACTACTCGGCTATTAGTCATTCAAAAGCATCGGCATGAGGAGCATCAGAACATCCTCATTCTCTTCGTTCTCTGCCGGCAAGATCAAACCTGCGCGAGCCGGGTCAGCCAACTTCAACTGTACGTCAGCCGAAACGATGGAAGAGAGCAAGTCAATCAGGAACGGAGCCTTGAAACCGATTGCCATCGGCGAGCCCTGATAATCGCAAGCGATTACCTCTTCTGCGCTTGTAGAGAAATCGATGTCTTGAGCCGAGATCTTGATGTTGTTTTCACTGAGAGCAAGTCGGAGTAATGCTGTTCCGTTGTTAGCGAAAACCGCCACGCGCTTGCAGGCATTGATGAAGGTTTGACGGTCCACCGTTACGATATTCTGGTTGCCCTGCGGGATAACTGCGTTGTAATTCGGGAAACGGCCCTCTATCTGCCGGCAAACGATAATCGTACTGCCGAACTCAAAGCGCGCATTCTTGGCACCGAAAATAACCTTTACTTCGCTCTCTTCTTTCGCCAATAGATTCTTCAGGAGACCGGCCGGTTTCTTCGGCAGAATGAAACTAGCCACCACACCGGGTTTAACGCCATCGTTGGTATAACGAACCAAACGATGAGCATCGGTAGCTACCATCGTCACTTTGTCTTCAGCAATATCGAAGAAAATACCATTCATCACCGGACGAAGGTCATCGTCTGCAGTACAGAAGATTGTTTTCTCAATTGCGCTCTGGAGTACGTTGGCAGGAAGAGTCAATGCTTTGGCATCCGCCTCAGATGCCGGCATTTCGGGATACTCGTTACCGTTAACGCCTACGAACGAATACGTACCATTCTGGCTCACCATACTAACTGCGAAATTATTCTCGTCAATGGTAAAAGCCAGCGGTTGCTCGCTGAACTCTTTAAGTGTCTCCAGCAATAACTTGGCAGCGGAAGCTACTTTTCCGCTACCCTCGACGCCATCAACCTCCACAGAGGTGCGAATAGTTGTCTCACCATCCGAAGCCGTCAACTTCAGTTCGTTGCCCGAGAGGTCAAACAGCACGTCATCCAAGATAGGAAGGGCGTTCTTGTTGTTAATCACGCGGCTTACAGCCTGTAATTGGGAAAAGAGTTTAGAACTCGAAACATTGAATTTCATATACGTATATTTTAAATGATTTTTTTACAATTCTATTGTAATCATACAATTTAGCGTGCAAAGATACACTTTTTTTTGCATACATGCAAATTTTTTTGTAATTTTGCGGCGTAAATCATAAATTTGCAGTTACAAATCTATCATGTCATGCCATGCGCATAGGTGTTTTTGACAGTGGATACGGCGGATTGACGATTCTCAATGCGATCCGCAAAGAGTTGCCTCAGTACGATTATCTGTACTTAGGGGACAATGCGCGCGCACCCTATGGCACGCACTCTTTTGATGTCATTTATCGCTACACTTTGCAAGCGGTCAAATACCTCATCGAGCAGGATTGCACACTCGTCATTTTGGCCTGTAATACCGCATCGGCGAAAGCCCTGCGGACCATCCAACAGAATGATATTCCTCCCTTAAGGGAGGGCTTGGGTAGGACGGTGAATGTCTTAGGCGTCATTCGTCCGACCGTGGAAGCCGTTCCCGGCATTACCAAAACCGGACATGTCGGTATTCTGGCTACACCTGCTACCGTTTCTTCCGAATCCTATGTCCTCGAATTGGAGAAAATAGCCCCCGAACTAACGATTGTGCAGCACGCTTGTCCGCTATGGGTGCCGCTTATTGAAGCCGGCGAACATAATGAACCAGGCGCCAAATATTTCATCGGCAAATACCTGCGTGAGATTCTTGCCAAAGACCCGCAGATTGACACCCTCGTTCTGGGTTGCACCCACTATCCGCTGATGAAAGAGCGAATCGATAACTGGCTCGAATTCCGCCATGAATTGGATGAATCGGAATTCCCGCAACCGACGGACTCACCAAAGGTGACTACTATTGCGCAGGGCGAATTGGAGGCGAAGAGTTTGGCGGATTATCTGTCTCGTCATCCCGAGTATCGCGAGCAACTCTCCACCGGTGGTAGCTGCACCTATCTGACCACAGAAAATGCGGAGCGCTTCTCGCAGTCCGCATCGATATTCTTGGATTCGCCCATACATGCAAAGCATGTAGGGCTTTCGGATTAGTGGGTTAGAGGATTAGAGGGTTAGAGGTTAGCTATTAGCCTATAGAACCCTCCAAGGACACCTGTAACAGTTTTTGTGCTTCGACGGCAAACTCCATCGGCAGTTTGTCCATCACCTCTTTGGCATAGCCGTTAACGATAAGACCAACGGCATCTTCGGCGCCTATCCCTCGTTGGCGACAGTAGAAGAGTTGGTCTTCGTTAATTTTGGAGGTTGTGGCTTCGTGTTCAACGGTTGCCGTAGGATTAGAGATAATCATATCCGGGAAAGTATGCGCGCCACACTGATCGCCCAATAACAGACTATCGCATTGGCTGTAGTTGCGTGCATTCTCGGCATGAATACCCATTTTGACCAGTCCGCGGTAGGCATTCTGACTATGGCCGGCAGATATACCTTTGGAAATAATGCGTGAGCGCGTGTTGCGTCCGATATGAATCATCTTCGTTCCGGTATCCGCCTGCTGGTAGTTGTTCGTTACGGCTACGGAGTAGAACTCCGCGGAAGAGTTGTCCCCTTTCAAGATACAAGACGGATATTTCCATGTGATAGCCGAACCGGTCTCTACTTGCGTCCAAGAGAGTCGTGCGTTCTCATGCGTGATACCTCGTTTGGTAACGAAATTATAGATACCGCCCTTGCCATTCTTATCGCCCGGATACCAGTTTTGGACGGTGGAGTACTTGACTTCCGCATCCTTGTGCACGATAATCTCCACTATGGCTGCGTGCAGTTGATTCTCATCGCGCATCGGTGCGGTGCATCCTTCCAAATAAGACAGATATGCCCCTTCATCGGCGATGAGAAGCGTTCGCTCAAACTGACCCGTTTTACCGGCATTAATGCGGAAATAGGTACTCAATTCCATCGGGCAACGTACTCCTTTGGGCACATAGACAAACGAGCCATCAGAGAAAACAGCAGAGTTAAGCGCCGCATAGAAATTATCGGTAGGCGGAACGACTGAACCGAGGTATTTTTTCACCAATTCCGGATGTTCACGCACCGCTTCAGAGATGGAACAGAAGATGATACCTTTCTCGGCGAGCGTTTCACGGAACGTGGTTTTGACAGAAACGGAATCCATGACTGCATCGACTGCCATGTTTCCCGCCAAGGCTGCGCGCTCTTCCAAAGGAATACCGAGCTTGTCGAAAGTCTTCATGATCTCTTCGTCAATCTCGTTTTTCTGTCCTTGCTCTTTGCTCTTTGTCTTCGGAGCTGCAAAATACGAAATGGCTTGGAAGTCGATTTCGGGAATATCAAGATGCGCCCATGTCGGAACAGGCATCGACTGCCATTTTCGGAATGCTTTGAGACGAAACTCCAAGAGCCACTCCGGTTCTCCTTTTTTCGCAGAGATAAGGCGAACGATGTCTTCGTTCAGTCCAGCCGGTACAATATCGGTCTCCACATCGGTGGTAAAACCGTATTTGTACTCTTGCGAAGTAATATCTTGGATGATGTTATCCAATGTATTATTTAATGTTTGGTGTTTTATAAAAAACAAAGCCGCCAAAATGTTGGCGGCTTGGAGGCCGGTAGCGGAGTCAAACCGCTCTAAACGGTTTTGCAGACCGCTGACTAAGTCGCTCATCCAACCGGCCGGATCGCGTTAGCGCGATGCTTTCTTTTTCAAAAGCGGGTGCAAAAGTACTGCTTTTTTTTGAAATACACAAATTTTCAGTCATTTTTTTTGCAAATATGATAAAAAAAGAGTAACTTTGCACACAAAATTAACTTCAAGCCCATCTATCGTATGTCATATAGCATAGGAGAGATAACGGTACGGATGGTGACAGAGGAAGCGTAAAATCTTAATAATCGTGTATATTTTGAGTGCCTTAAGAGTGCCTTAAAACCAGCTAATTACTCCGATAAGAGTCCGTTCAGTCTCGTAAAAAGCAAATCTTAAAAATAGTAAACTTTTTGGTATGAAGAAATACATCTTAATTGCAGAAGAAGGCGAACGTCCTTTGATAGACAAAGTTAGTCAGGAATTTGGCGTTGAATGGCCGGAAGCAGAAGTGGTTGTAACCGGTGTTGGCGCGATAAATATCATCCGCTCGCTGCAAGGCTTGGACCGCGAGGCTGAAGTGCTGAATATCGGCTATGCCGGAAGTGCGAATTTTGAACTTGGTAATTGGGTGGAAGTGACGGAAGTGCGCCTGAACCATCCAAACGTTACCTACGCGGAGCCGGAATTGAAAGTTGAAAGTTTAAAGTTGAAAGGAGTGAAGCGCGCGATTTGTTATTCGAATTGCGATTTTGTGTTAGCGTCGGACTACAAAGACTGCGTCTTTGATATGGAGTTGGCCTTTATCGCATCGCTGGGATTTGCCAAATTGTATAGTCTGAAATATGTGAGTGACAACCTAAGTTTGCATTCTTATCACGACCTAACACACGGAGTAGAATGACCACCATTATTTTAAAGCCCCATAAAGAAGAATCGCTGAAGCGTTTTCACCCGTGGGTTTTCTCGGGTGCGATAGCTCGTGTCGTGTTAGATGCGGCACACGAGGCGTCTGCTCCTCAAGAAGGTGAGTTGGTACGCGTCGAGAGCAGTAATGGGGATATTTTAGGTGTAGGGCATTGGCAAATAGGTTCGATAGCCGTGCGGATATTAGAATTCGGCGTGGCAGACCTGCCTCAAGACTACTGGCATCAGCGTATCCGCGCGGCCTATCGCGTACGTCTGTCTCTCGGTCTGTTAAACTCCAACAATAACACTTTCCGACTCATTCACGGGGAAGGCGATTTTGTGCCGGGTCTGATAATTGACGTATATGCCGACACAGCGGTTATCCAAGCGCACTCCGTGGGTATTCATTACTGCCGCGAAGCAATAGCCGAAGCTGTGGTAGCTGAAGTTCCTCAAGTAAAAAATGTGTATTATAAAAGCGACGACACATTGCCATTCAAAGCGGATATATCCGGCATGAAAGTGGGGTATTTAGTGGAAAGCGGAAAGCCGAAAGTGGAAAGTGAAGAGTTCTGGTCAAAGGAAAACGGGTTGGAGTTTCGGATTGATTGGTTGCGCGGGCAGAAAACCGGTTTCTTTATCGACCAGCGGGAGAATCGTGCGCTGGTAGAGCGTTATGCGTCGGGCAAAGAAGTGCTGAACATGTTCTGCTACACCGGCGGGTTCTCGTTGTACGCATTGCGTGGCGGAGCAAAACATGTCGATTCGGTAGATGTGAGTCAGAAAGCAATCGATTTGGTGAACGCCAACGTGGCACATAATTTTCCAAAGGCGACCAACCATACATCCGTATGCGCCGACGCGTTTGAGTATCTTAGTGCACAGAAAACGGCCGGTCGGACGTTTGACCTCATTATTCTCGACCCTCCGGCTTTCGCCAAACATCGCGATGCGGTAAAGAACGCATTGCGCGGGTATCAACGTATTAACGCGAAGGCGATAGAAATGATTCGTCCGGGCGGTGTGCTCTTCACATTCTCTTGCTCGCAGGCCGTGGACAAAGAGGCATTCCGTCTGGCAGTCTTCAGTGCCGCCGCTTCTGTAGGAAGAAAAGTGCGGATCTTGCACCAACTGCATCAACCGCAAGACCATCCGATTAATATTTATCATCCCGAAGGAGAATACCTGAAGGGCTTAGTACTGTACATAGAATGAAAATCGTTTGTTTTGACACAGAGACTACGGGTCTCGAGGTACAAAAAGACCATATTATCCAACTTTCGTTGGTAAAAGTAGAGACCGATAACTGGCAAATCATTGACCAGCGAGATTGGTATATTTTGCCGGATTGCGCGTTCACTATTCCCGCTGAAGCCGAAGCCGTACACCATATAAGCAAGGATTTTTTACAAGCGAACGGGGTTTCGCTTCGAAGCATTTATGACGACTTGATCAGTTTCACGAACGGTTGCGATATATTGTCGTATAACGGTAATGGGTTTGATGCGCCCATTCTTTATTACAATCTCAAGCGTTTGGGACTGTCTTTTGATTTCAACAACCGCACATGGTACGACGCCCTTGCACTCGAACGCATTCATATGGAAGGTAAGGTTGATCCGGAGACAGGCGAGCGTTACCATTGTAACTTGACGGCCGCTTATACGCGCTATTACGGTCACCCGTTCGAAGGAGCGCATAACTCCTTGGATGACGTAATGGCGACGATTGAGGTTTTCAAAGCGCAAATAGCCGCGCATGGCTGGGAATGGGCACAAAGAGATGAATTCGGCTTTATTTCATACGATCGCTGGCTCTATAAAAAAGGGGATTATTACTATCTCAACCAGGGCGGACACAAAGGTGAATCGATTGAATCCATGCTCCGCATTGACCGCAGTTATCTGGAGTGGATTGTAGATAAATGCAAATGGACCGACCGTCAGACGCAGGAAATCATCGAACCGTATCTGGGACGCTTTGTTTCGCCCACCATGCCCATCACCACTCCGCCTGCCGGTACTAAACCTTCTTCGCGAGGGAAAAAACGGCCTAAAGGTATCATTACTGACGCCGATTTGAGTCTCTTTTGATGACCTTTGACAGAAAAAACTACTGCTTTTGACACTTTTTCTCTGAAAAATTTGGTCATTTCAAAAAAAAGCAGTACCTTTGCACCCGCTTTCGAAAGAAAGATGTATCGCGGAGTAGAGCAGTGGTAGCTCGTCAGGCTCATAACCTGAAGGTCGGTGGTTCGATCCCATCCTCCGCAACTTAGGGCAAACGGGAGTTTGCCTTTTTTAGTAAACGACCATTATGCGAAAACACATTCTCTTTGCTTTAGCCTGCTTTTACGCCATGACGCTTTCCGCGGTGGAACGCGTTTCGCTGGAACAACTCCAAGCTGATTGGAATCGTTACAAAGGACAGTTTGTGCAAATAACCTCACCTCTTGTGGTGTGCGGTAGTTTTTACGATTCTCTGATTCTTGCGCCCGAACGTTTTTATTGCCCTGAGGAGCGCGCCGTGGGTTTGGCAGAAGGTGACAGTACGGTTTACCGGCAGATAGAGGAGGCAAATCGGGCGGCCAGTATAGTCGTTCATTGCAGGAATAATTATTATAATGTTCGGACGGGCGACCGTGTGCGCAGTGTTAGCGCGCGCGTGACGAGCGAGCGGCATTTGGTATCCGGACAAGGCGTCAAGACTCGTCACACATCGCAGCCGCGTTTGCCACACAAGACAAAAGAGGAAATGCGGGTGGTAGGTGCGAATATAGAGAATTATTTTGCCGATTTGGGTGGATATGCCACCAAACGCACCACACCGGAACAGCAGGCACTGAAGACCCGTAAGTTAGTCAAAGCCATCCGTGGAATGCACGCCGACCTGATAGCTTGCTGTGAGATGCAAGTAGGACATAAGGCCCCGGAGATGTTACTCGCCACCTTGAATAAAGGCAGGAAGCATTATGCATATGTCTCGATGCCTATGCCTGATATTGACCGCATAGGCGGTTGTTTCCTTTATCGCACCGACCGCGTACGTCCGATAGAGACACCTTTGTCCGCATACGCAGACACCACATCTCATTACTATGCTCGTATGTTTGCACAGGGTTTCGAGCAATTGGACAAAAAAGGCCGTTCTACCGGTAAAAAGTTCATCGTCAGCCTGAATCATTTCAAGTCCAAACGTCCCGGACGCGGCAATTATGACACCAACCTCAAGCGTCTGGATAACGCGGATTCGTTGTTAGCTATGCTGCCTAAAGCCGTGGAACTCTTCGGTGATTCGGACCTGCTGCTATTGGGTGATTATAATTGCTACACCCGGGAGTCGCCTATTCAGGCCATTGTCCACGCGGGCTACGACGATCAGTTAATGCGTTTCTGTCCGAACGACTATTCCTATGTTTTCAAGGGGGAGATGGGTTTTCTGGACCGCTGTTTTACCAATCCTTCTATGGGCACACAAATCATCCGTGTTGTGCCGTGGCACGTCAATGCCGATTGGTATTATCAGCATGGCGCGTATAAGATGAAAGATAAAAGTCTCCACCGCTATGCCGACCATGAGCCGATTATAGTGGATATCAAATTAAAATAACAAAAGGCAGCCAAAGTGGCTGCCTTTTGTGACCCCGCTGGACAAATTTACTAATTTGCACCTGCGGTGCGAGCTTCTCGCTCTGTGACCCCGCTGGGGCTCAAACCCAGAACCTTCAGAACCGGAATCTGACACTCTATTCAATTGAGCTACGGGGCCTTGCATCAGCGACGCTTTATCTTCTGGATCCTCCGAGAAGGATGAGAATGTAATATATCAGTGTAGCGAGGGAACTTAGTGCCGCCACTACATAAGTATAGGCCGCGCTGTGGAGAGCATCACTCGCCATCTCTGTGGTATGGTTATCGGTTATGCCCGCTTCACGCAGCCATTGTACAGCGCGCTGGCTGGCATTCACCTCCACCGGTAAAGTGACAAAGGAAAACAAGGTAGTCAGTGCAAACAGTGCGATGCCTATCATCATCAACTGCGGGAAAGTGTTGATGGTCAACATACCCGCCAGCAGTATCCATGTCATCCAATTGCTGGCAAACGACACAACGGGAACCAGAGCCGAACGCATTCTCAACGGCGCGTACGCCGTGGCATGCTGAACGGCATGCCCGCACTCATGCGCCGCCACCGCTGCCGCTGCCACATTAGCACCATTATACACCTCCTCCGACAGGTTAACGGTCTGCGTTGCAGGGTTATAGTGGTCGGTCAACTGACCTTTGATACAAGTTATCTTCACATCATTGATGCCATGGTCGCGCAGCATCTTTTCCGCCACGTCCCGTCCCGTCAACGGCAACCTTTCTTTACTATAACGCTCGAACTTACGCTTGAGCGAAGCGGATACAACCCAACTCGCCAAAGCGACTCCGAGGAATAAAATCCAATATAATGTGGTTGTTGTCATAAGTTATTCTTTGTCTTTTTCAATTGCTTGCATTTCTTGCACTCTCCGTACACGAACAATGTGAATTGCTGCAAGTTAAAATTCGAATATTTGCGTGCGCGGATAATGCGTTCAATAGCTTTGTCATGAAAATATGAAACTCGTCCGCATTTCTCGCATATCATTTGCATCTTCACTTGGTTATCCGCCTCAACCTCGTATAATGTTTTGGTGCGCTGACCGCGCTGACGCTCAATTGCGTGCACAATGTGCGCACTGACGAACAAGCGCAACACATTATATATTGTTCCTATAGATATACGATCCTCCTCACAAGCCTGCGCCAATTCTTCCGTTGTGAAAGGTTGCGGTAAGAGGCATAATTTCTCCAATACCGTCTGACGGACATCCGAATGACGAAGCCCGGCCTGAGCCGAATAAGCTTTTAGACGCTCCGAGGTGATATCTAACAGCGATTTTTTCACTACCCTATAGATTTGATATACGCCCGGCGACGCTTGTGCTGCTTATGGTCGAACTGCGTAAAATTGGAGATGTTCTTGGTATTGGTTTCCAAGATGGAGGTTGTCTCCAGAATCTTAATTCCATACCTGTTCATACGCGGGATTTGATCCTGGAAGAACAAAGCATTCACGCCGGTATTCTGATAGTCCGGACGCACAGCTATAAGCAGCAGATTGAAGACCTCCATATGTTTCGCTTTCAGCGCCTTAAGGATATGATACCAACCGAAGGGGAATAAGTGACCGCGGCATTTACGCAGCGCGTTGGATATATCCGGCATTCCCAAGCCCACTCCCACAATCTCGTCTTTCTCGTTAACTACCAGCGTAACGAAATCGAAGTTGAGAATCGGGAAATACATGTTCTTATAGTAGTTCTTCTGCTTGTCCGTCATAGGCTGGAAGTTATACAACTTCTGGTATGCTTCGTCTATCACGTCCATATATTGGATGCCATACTTACGCACAAGTTCGCGGGAGTTTTTCACTTTGTCCACCCGTACATGAGAACGCTGCTTCACGATCTCCGCTATACGGTCCAAGCGCTCCGGACAGCCCTGTGGCGGATACACCTGAAGTTCGATCCAGTCTGCCTCTTTGACCAAACCGTAAGCTTCTATGTGCTTTACGTAATACGGATAGTTATACAACGAAGCCATCGGAGCGAGGTATTCGTATCCCTCCAGCAACAACCCCTCATGGTCAAAGTCCGTGAATCCGACCGGTCCGTTAAGCGCATCCATTCCGCGAGCTTTACCCCATGCTACCACTACATCCAGCAATGCTTTGCTAACCTCCTGGTCATCGATAAAATCGAACCAACCGAAACGAACATGTTTGTAATTCCATTTCTCGTTAGCACGCCGATTGATAAGGCCGGCTATACGCCCGACAGCCTTGCCGTCGCGATAAGCCATCCATAACTGATATTCGCACACCTCCAACGCGGGGTTATGCTTCGGGTCGAAGCAATTCATCTCGTCAAAGAACAAAGGCGGACAGTAGTATGGGCAATCGCTATAGAGTTCATTCGCGAACTCAATAAATTGCTTCAATTCCCTGCGGGAGTTTATTTCACGGATTTCCAAAGCCATAAGCAATGCACATTTCGCATGCAAAAGTACTGCTTTTCGCTGATATATGCAAATATTTCAACAAAAAAAATAGATTTTACTCTATTTTACCGCCTCTTTTCATTTTCTTCTTTCCGCTTCCAATTATTATATGTATCTTTGCATGCGAATTATGCGTATGATGAAACGAATTGTTTTTTTTCTTTTTACTGCCTTGGCTTTAGCAGGTTGTACTGACACGGAACAGGAGTTGCGTGAACGCGCAGCCGAGTTATGTATGTATATCCCGGACCATGAGTTATTGGCAGAGTCGAAGGATTATCTGACGGAAGATTTCTATGCGTTGCTGGACACGATGTTCTATCGTCTGCCTGAGCACGAAGCGATGGATCATGAGTGGCTCTATTATTTCGTGACGGGAAACGGTGGCACGATGGCTGATTTTGAAGTGACGCAGGTTGAGCGAACGGACAAGCGCCATGCGGTGGCCACTATCCTTGTGCGACAAGTATGGGAAGATGGCTCGTATGCCGAAGAGACGGATCTGGAGGAGCACAAATTATACATGGAGAAAGTGAACGGAAAGTGGCTGATGGCGGATTTTGACGGGCATAAAGAAGACTGCAGCCGCTATATTGCCAATAACCGGCGCGAGCAAGCGCTTAGACGAGCCCTCAGCGATTATCTCATCCGTGAGATTGGTCCGCATTATTTGCTAGGCGAATTATGTATCCCCACCTTAATGATTGTAGCGGAAGAGGAAGAGCAGGTGTGGGGTGATTTCTGGATTTTCTGGTACAACACTTCCGGCGACACCCTCAAGACTGTCTCCGGCGGCAGCCATCCGGGGGTTATGACTATTCGTTATGACAACGGCTCTCCCATAGTTGCATCATTTGAGCAAGTGGAAGATGGAGCACAGTTCCTGCCTAGTGCCGAACGCATTTTCAAAGGACACTATGATATTTTCCACAACATGCACGCAAACCAAACTGTGCGTGAGGCTGTGCGACACGAGCAATTGGTAGAATACATCCGCGACAACCGTCTGAATATCCATTATTATCAAGACTACGGATGGCCGGCGGTAAAATTGGAGTCAAACACAGGCAACTATGACTAACAAGAATTCAACACACTCCGGCATATGGATAATGGTGATAGCCGCTGTAGTTCTGGAGGCTATTTCCTGCGTGCAGTATTTTACCAGCCGTGCTGCCATCAGACATGAGGCGGTTCAGCGAGCGGAGAGCGAGTTACGCAAAGCGGAACTGGAGATTGAGAAACACACGGTGGAGATGGAAGCGGCCGCTAGAACATTAGCTATGCTGGCAGAAAAATATGTGGACACCCCTGATTCTATCTTTTCTGCGACTCGTTCGGTGGTCAGTGCCATCGACAACACCTCCAGTATAGCCGTTGCATATGTTCCGAACTTCTTCCCGAAGCGAGGACGTTTCTTTGAGGTCTGCAGCAGTCGTATCTCGGAAGACAGCATCTACACCCGACAGATAGGCAGTGCGGAACATGACTACACGCAAATGGAGTGGTTCCAAAACGGATTAAAGATAGACAGTTGCTGGTGGTGCGAACCCTACCTGGACGACTCCGGCTCGCAGACTTGGGTGGTCAGTTGTTCATACCCCGTACGGAGCCGAAACGGAGAAGTGGTGGCTGTAGTATGCGTGGATTTATCGCTTGAGTATCTGAAAGATTTATCAGAGGACCTGAAAGTGTACCCGAATAGCTATTCTTCCATCCGGTCAAGCAAGGGATTTGACATCGTTCCATCACCCGATACCATCCCCGGACGCAAGTATAATATTTTCAACGAAGAGATTGATGCTACAGGCTGGCACATTGAGATTATTATCCCCGAAGACGAACTATTCAAAGACCTCAACCGAATAGGATTATTTGTTGGCATTTTGATGATTCTCGGTTTGATAATTCTGGCTCTGATGCTATTTTTCTCTGCAAGAACAAATAGCAAACTGATAGAATCCCTGGAGAAGAACAGACGTATTGAGGGTGAACTGGAAGTGGCACAAACGATTCAAATGGCTATGCTACCAAAAGTATTCCCGCCTTTCCTTGACCGATTAGATCTGAATGTGTACGGAATAGTTGACCCAGCGAAAGAGATTGGCGGAGATTTATACGACTTCTATGTTCGTCATGACAAATTGTTCTTCTGCGTGGGTGATGTGAGCGGTAAAGGAGTACCTGCAGCGCTGGTGATGGCTACCGCACGCAGTTTGTTCAGAAGTGTCACTTCGCGTGAAGAAGATGCTGCCATTATTATTTCGAATATCAATAAAGCGCTATATGACCAGAACGAGCAAAATATGTTCCTCACGATGTTCCTCGGGGTATTGGATTTGCAAACCGGCGAACTCGACTACTGCAACGCAGGGCATAATGCTCCGATACTCGTTAAGAGTATTAATAACGAAGTGACGAGTTTGTCTGTTCTCCCGAACTTGCCCTTAGGTGTGGTGGGAGATTATGACTATACTGCGCAACAAGCACAGCTGCATTACAACGATATGATTTTCCTCTATACCGACGGACTGACAGAGGCAGAGAATAGCCGTCATGAGCTATTCGGAGAAGAACGCATGATGCAGGCGTTGACAGGAATGGCCGGTAATCGTCCGCGTGAAGTGATTGAGGCCATGCAGCAGAGTGTAGCGATGTTTGTGGACGGTGCACAGCAAAGCGACGACTTGACTATGCTGGCAATCCGCTATCAGACCGCAGCGCTCGTTATGAGAAACGACATCCAGCAAATACCTACTCTATCCGAATGGATTGAAGGTCTGCATATCCCGCCTGAACTGAACATGCCGATTAATCTCGCTCTGGAAGAGGCCGTCAGCAACGTCATGCTCTACGCGTATCCGAACAAGAGCGGACAAGTTTTCGTTGAGTTTATTCAGTGTCAGGATGGAGAGGACAAGAAAATCATCTTCACTATTTCGGATAGCGGCATACCCTTTGACCCCACCAAACAAGTCGAAGCGGACATCTCTCTTCCTGCGGAAGAGCGTCCTATTGGTGGATTAGGAATATTCCTTGTTAACCAACTGATGGACAAAGTGGAATATTGCCGGGAAGACAATAAGAATATATTAAAACTTACCAAAAAGATATGAAAACAACTATTACCTACAACGGCAACCAGATTATTGCCGCTTTTGCCGGACGGCTCGACACAGCAGCGGCCGTACAAACAGCCGAAGATGTAAAGCCGTTACAGGAGGCGGAGAACAAAGAGATTATTCTCGACTGCGAGCAATTGGAGTACATCTCCTCTTCCGGCTTACGGATTTTCTTGGGTATTCGGAAAGATGCCGCCACGCATGGCAGTAAGGTTATTGTGCGTAACATCAATGCCGATATCCGTCAGGTCTTTGTTATGACAGGTTTCATCAGCTTGTTTGAGATCCAATAAACGCGTATGGATTTACATAGTCAGATGATACTGAGCGAATACGATGCCCAACTGCCCTTGATACAACGCCTGGAGCAGGTGGTGCTGCGTGTGCTGAATGAAGCCCTGGAACGTAACGGACTTCTGGTTACAGCCGTCAGTTCGCGTATCAAAACGAAAGAAAGTCTGGAAGGAAAACTGGCTCTCAAAGGAGACAAATACCACTCGCTGAGTGATATCACAGACATTCTCGGCGCCCGTATCATCACATTCTACACCGATGATGTCGACCGCATCGCAGCTATGGCGGAGCAGTTATTTGATATCGATTGGCAGAATTCCGTGGACAAACGTCGTCTGCATGATCTGGATAGTTTTGGCTATAATTCACTCCATTATATCTGCCGGTTACCTAAGTCTCTGGTTGACGAGCCCGATTGTCCGCAAATGAATGAGATGCGTTTTGAGTTGCAGTTGCGTACCACGCTGCAGCATGCTTGGGCGTCTATCAACCATGATATAGGATACAAAACCGGTGTGGAGATACCACCCGTCTATCTGCGGCAGATTAACCGTCTCGCCGGTATTCTCGAGATGGCGGATGATGAGTTCAGCCGTATTCGTACGGAGATTAACGACTACCGTCGCCGTGTGCAGCAGTTGGTTCAGAACGGCAAACTGGACGATGTACAACTGGATGGAGATACCTTCCGCAGTTATCTCAATGCTCGGCCATTCGAAACTCTCACACGCCGTATTGCAGCCATCAATCAGGCGGAGATACAAGAGGTGAGTCTGATGCCGTATCTGCCCATTCTCAAGGTCTTGGGATGCCATACCCTTGGAGATGTGAGCCGGTTGCGCAATAAATATGAGGAAGACGCATACACGTTGGCGCGACATCAAT
Organism: Paludibacteraceae bacterium; assembly: GCA_017394705.1. GTDB lineage: Bacteria > Bacteroidota > Bacteroidia > Bacteroidales > Paludibacteraceae > Colicola. The sequence goes on from JAFPXH010000006.1 coordinate 291,336, forward strand.
TAGGAAACACCGATTTGGATATCATCTCTTCTTCTGTCGGGATACAAAACATATGCATCGTCTGCATCCTTGCGCAGGGAGGAGGAAAAATAGGTCTCACACGCCTCTTCAACTCACTCAATGGTGAGAACGAATATAACGAAATGCTCGCGGACATAACATTCAAACAAGCGCAGACCTTACCTTTCATGAACCACTAATTTACCTTTCAAAACATGAAACCTGTTAAAATTGATCTCAACGACTACGTACGTACCGGTGAAGGCGCCAATGGTGCCAGTTACAATCATAAGACGGACCCTTCAATCATGATGAAATTGTATTTCCGCAATTTTGAGGCCGCCAAATTAGAACTGGAACTTGCGCAGAAAGTGTACGATATGGGTATTCCGAGTCCCGAACCGGGAGACCTCGTTACGGATGGAGAGAAAATGGGTATCCGTTTTCGACGTATTGATGGCAAGAAATCGTATTCACGTGCCTGTGGCGATAATCCGGAGAAAACAGAAGAGTATGCACGCGAGTTCGCACAAATGTGTAAGAAACTGCATGCTACGCATGTGGATACCACGCAATTTGAGAACGTCAAAGACCGGCTCTATAAAATGCTGGCAGACAACCCTTTCTTCACGCCTGAGCAGAAACAGAAAATACACAATTTTATCGCTGCAGCGCCGGATACAGACACAGCCATCCACGGTGACCTGCAATTCTCCAATGGTATTTTCGTAGAAAAAGACGGAGTGCGCAAGCAGTATTTCATTGACCTCGGGGATTTCTGTTACGGCTATCCGATGTTCGACATTGGCATGGTGTATCTGTGCTGCTGTCTCAATGACGAGAGTTGGACTTTGGAGCAGTATCACATGTCCAATGCAACCGCCGCACGCTTTTGGGATGCTTTTGCGAGCGAGTATTTTGGACCCGACGCTGACATGGCAAAGATAATGAAAGAGGTGAAGATTTATGCCGGTTTGAAAACGCTCATTATCGAACGGGATACCCATCGCCCCATGCCTGAATTCCGGGCCATGCTGGAGGGCACAATTTACTAATTTGAAATTGTTCCACGAACGGACTATTATCGGAGTAATTAGCTGTTAATCTCCGTGGAACAATGTACCGTGTTTTGTACTATGGCAAACAAATATATTGATACCGATTTATTGGACCGCGCCATCATCTTCGCCGTCAACGCCCATCATAACACGGAGCGCCGTGGTAAGGGATTTCCGTACATCGTTCATCCGATGGAAGCGGTGGAGATTGTTGCTACTATAACAACCGATCAGGAACTGCTGGCTGCCGCAGCACTGCATGACACGATTGAAGACACCGATGTCACGGTGGAGCAACTGAGAGCGGAGTTCGGAGACCGCATCGCCAACCTCGTACACGCGGAGAGCGACCAGTTTACAGAAGGAGTCAGTGAGGAGGATAGTTGGCATGATCGTAAACAGGCGGCAATTGACAGACTCGCTGCGGCTCCGCACGACGCGAAGATTGTGGCGATGGGAGACAAACTGAGTAACATGCGGGCTATTTGGAGAGACTATCAAACGAAGGGAGATGAGTTATGGAAAATCTTCCACGTCACCGACAAAGCTTCGCACGAATGGCACTACAGAGGTTTGGCCAAATCCTTGAGCGAACTGAGTGACACGTTTGCCTATCAGGAATTTGTACGGCTTTTAGATGAGGTTTTTGAATAATGCAAGTTATTTTTGATAATATAGACAACGCCCGGGATCTGGGAGGCATCATCGGAGCAGGAGGGCGGGCCATCCGTCCCCATCGACTACTGCGAACCGCTCATTTACACGATGCGTCGGACTCCGATGTCGCAAGACTCAAAGAGGAATATAACCTCTGCCGCATCTTCGATTTCCGTTCTCTGGGAGAGTTCGATGCCGTTCCGGATAGAGAGATAGAAGGCGTACAGCACCATTTGTTACCTACGATTGATATGCGGGCAGAGCAGGCTACAGGAAAACCCATTCCCGATGAGGCTTTCCTGGAGTTGGATAGGCATATAGTCAATTATTCGTTTTATCCCGAGGTGCAAGTCATGGCGGCGAACATGTATCCGTCACTCATCCGCTCGGAGTTCTCACAGCTGCAGTATGCCGCCTTCCTCAGACTTATCATCGAGGCACCGGAAGATGGAGGTATCCTTTGGCATTGTGCGCAAGGCAAAGACCGAACCGGCTGGGGAGCAGCGTTTCTTATGTTCGCGCTCGGCGTGGAGAGAGAAACCGTTATTGAGGATTTTGAATTGAGCAATATTGCCTATCGCCCAATTGTCAACAAACTGAATGCAGACGTCATCGCACGCGGTGGAGGAGAGGCGGAAATGAGGGTTATACAGGCCTTCATGGGCGTCTCCACACCTAATTTCATCTCCACTCTCGAACTCATCGACCGGGAGTTTGGAGGCATGACCGCTTATCTGCATGAGATACTGTGTCTCTCGCACGATGATATACAACTCCTCAGGAAACGTTTCCTGCAGTAATACAATCACAAATAATAAATACCCCTATGATTCACATTAACGAAGAAGTGGCACGGTGTTTGCTCTGCGCTGATGCGCCTTGCGGTGCCAAAGTGTCACGTGCGCTCCGCGCGTTGCGATTTGAAAACCTATGGACAGCTGCAGAGTTGTTCGACCAAATCAATGAGCAAGAGATAGAGGCCGCTCAGCAAGCATGTATTCACTACGACAGACCGATTCGGATTAGCGAACTGAAGAAAGCGCTTAACGAGCAACAGCCCAAACCGGCGGACACACCGCTGCCTTCGCTGGAACTCAATTTCTGCGACATGGTGTGCGAGAATCCTTTCTTCCTCGCATCCTCTGCTATATGCACCAACTATGAAATGGTCGCTCGGGCTCTGGAAGCCGGATGGGCCGGAGTGTTCTATAAAACCATATGCAAGCAGGATATACGCGAAGTGAGCCCCCGCTTTGATGCTGTTGGTAAAGAAGGAACGCCTTTTGTCGGATTCCGCAATATGGAGCAACTTTCCGAAAATCCGTATGAGGTAGACTTCGACATCCTGCATCGCCTCAAAGTGAACTACCCCACAAAACGCATCATCGCTTCTATCATGGGGCAGACCGAAGAAGAATGGATTGAGTTGGCCAAGATGGCTGAGGACGCCGGATGCGACGCGGTGGAACTCAATTTCTCCTGCCCGCAGATGAAGCTCACGGGGCTTGGAAGCGATATCGGCCAGAATAACGAACTTATTCTATGCTACACGGCGTGTATCAAAGAGGCTGTGAAGATTCCGGTTATCCCGAAGATGACACCGAACGTCATGTCGATGACCTCGCCTGCCTTGGCGTGTTTCTATGGCGGTGCGCACGGTATCAGCGCCATCAATACCATCAAATCCATCACCATGAGTCATAACGCAGAGGTGAACGAGAAAAAAACGGTCAGCGGTTATTCGGGCAAGGCGGTGAAGCCTATCGCACTACGTATGATTTACGAGATTACTGGTCACCCTCTCATCCGTAGAGCCGGTATTGAGAAACACATGGATATCAGCGGTATCGGAGGTATTGAGACTTGGCGCGACGCACTGGAGTTTATCCAACTCGGCTGCCGGAACGTGCAGGTTTGTACGGCTGTCATGCAGTATGGATACCGCATTATCGATGACCTCAAATTAGGTTTGCAGCACTATATGGCAGAACGCGGCATCGTAGAGTTGAAAAAACTCGTTGGTGAAGAGCTGAAGAATATCGTGATGCCGAGTGATCTGGACCGCGAGACAATGGTCTTCCCGAAGATTGACCGGGATAAATGCATTGGTTGCGGACGCTGTTTCATATCATGCGCCGATGGCGGGCATCAGGCTATCGCGTTCGGCGAGGACCGCAAACCGCGCATCATCGGTACCAAGTGCGTAGGATGCCATCTTTGCCGGCTGGTCTGCCCCACCAAAGCCATCGGCATGGCCAAACGAATGCCCAAACCGCAGAAGTAAAGGCGGAAAACAAAAAAAAAAGTGTGCAAAAGTTTGCGTATATCAAAAAAAAGCAGTACTTTTGCACGCTTTTTCGCAAACGAGGGGCTATTTGGTTTTGACAGCAGGTAGAATGTTTGGGTAAGCACGCCGAGCAATGAGGCAACGCTCGTTAATATCGTCTCAAAGCATAACTGGCAACACTTCTTATGCTCTCGCTGCTTAATCGAAGTATAGTAGATTAGCCTATTTGGGCGCCAGGCGCCCGAACGAGACGTCACTCCAAGCCGAGTCTGTGGGCTGAATGGATATAGTGGCGCAGAAATTCACAGAATAGATGGCGCAGGCTGCGATGCGCAATCGAAACTTTAGCAGATAAGACGGTAGTTGGTGGCTTGGGTCTTGCTATCGGACGAAAATGAAGGCCAAGATAAGCGTGTAGAAAGCACAAGGATTCCTTGTTTGGACACGGGTTCGACTCCCGTTAGCTCCACTCGCGCGGGGTATTAGCTCAGTTGGTAGAGCGCAACGTTCGCAATGTTGAGGTCAGGGGTTCGACTCCCCTATGCTCCACTCCATTAAAGGCCGGTTAACGGCCTTTTTTTGTACTTTTTTATAAAAAAGTGCAGAAAAATTTTGCCATTTCAAAAAAAAGCAGTACCTTTGCACGCTTTTTCGCCGCATACGCGCGAAGAACAATGGGAATACTTAGGACTACCTAGGGGCTACCTAATTATTATTAACTATTCATTATTAACTATTAATTGATTTATGGTAAATCATTATGAAACTGCCTTCGTTTTAACTCCCGTTTTGTCTGAGCCGCAGACAAAGGAGGCAGTAGAGAAATTCGAGAATCTTCTCACGCAGAATGGCGGTACCATCCTGAATCGTGAGGAGTGGGGTCTCAAGCAACTCGCTTACCCTATCCAAGGTAAAAATTCGGGCTTCTATTTCATCCTTCAGTTTGATGCTGAGCCCGCTGTTATCGCTACCCTCGAGACCGAGTTCCGTCGTGATGAGCGTGTTATCCGCTTCCTGACAACGCGTCTTGACAAGTACGCATTTGAGTACGCTGAGAAGCGTCGTAACAATTTTAAAAAGGAGGAGGCTTAATCATGGCACAGAATGACGAAATCCGCTATCTGACTCCGCAAGGTTCGGATCAGAAGAAGAAAAAGTACTGCCGCTTCAAGAAATCCGGCATTAAGTACATCGATTACAAAGATCCTGAGTTCCTCAAGAAGTTCCTCAACGAGCAAGGCAAGATTCTGCCCCGTCGTATCACCGGTACTTCGCTGAAGTTCCAACGCAAAGTTGCTCAGGCCGTTAAGAAAGCACGCCACTTGGCTTTGCTGCCTTACGTAACCGATATGATGAAATAATTGTTTAACCGACTTAATTGAAAGGAGAAAATTATGGAAGTAATTCTGATTCAAGACCTTGCAAACCTCGGTTTCAAGAACGACATCGTAAAAGTACGTGACGGCTACGGACGCAACTATCTCCTGCCGCAAAAGATTGCTATCATCGCTAACGAAGCGAACAAAAAGCAACTGGCAGAGAACCTGAAACAGCAGGCTCACAAAGCTGCTAAACTGTTGGCTGACGCAGAGGCACTCGCCGCTAAACTGGCAGAGACCGTAATCGAAGTAAAGGTAAAAGCAAACGAAGACGGCAAAATCTTCGGTACTGTTACCACCGCTAACATCGCTGACGCACTCGCTGCGCAAGAGATTGTTATCGACAAGAAAGTCATCACGCTCGTTGAGCCGATCAAGCAAGTGGGTGAGTTCACCGCACAGGCTCGTCTGCACCGAGAGGTGAAAGCTGACATCAAGTTGAACGTAGTAGCTGAGTAACGTAAATGTCAAATTTCAAATTTAAAATTTAAAATTATGAAAGCTGGAATTCATCCTGATAACTACCGCGTAGTAGTTTTCAAAGATATGTCTGACGGTACTCAGTTCTTCAGCCGTTCTACGGCAGCTACGAAGGACACGATTGAAATCGATGGCGTTAAGTATCCGCTTATCAAGCTTGAGATTTCGAACACGAGTCACCCGTTCTATACCGGCAAATCGAAGCTGGTGGACACCGCCGGTCGCGTCGACAAATTTATGTCTCGCTACGGCAATCGCAACCGCAAGTAATGCGGATCACAACGCGGGCGGGCAATATGCTCGCCCGTGTTCGTTTTATAAACTGTTTAACGTCGCTTTAGCGACCATTTTAACCCTTTAACTATCATGCAAAGCATCTTATGGCGTGCCCTCGGCCGCAACACCCTCCTATCGGTTATCATGTTCGGCGTTTTGTTCGGACTCCTTTGGTTGGCGGAGTTTATCTTCCCATCCCTCTCGTTATTGAAATGGAATGACGCCGCATGGTGTGTCGGTATACCCGCATCTATTATCGGCGTAGCATATATCCTCACTATCCGCGATCCGCAGAACTTCACGGGTTTCTTCGCCGGTATCGTGATGTCCGCCCTGCTGGGCGTACAATTCACGCTCCAAGGCAGTTATGACAGCACCTTCCTCTATTTCTTCGTCTTCATCCCCTTCCAGATGATGTCGATCTATAAATGGAGTCGCAAGAAAGACGATGGTGGAGCAAGCTTTGAGCCTAAGTTCCTGGATATACCGCGTTTCTGGCTGTCCATCTTCATCGGCTTGGCAGTCACCGCAGGAGATTATTTTGTGCAGACCTATATCTTCCAGCACAACGGCTTGGCGGATAACATCGCTGTCAAGTTGTGCAACGGATTAATGATATCATCCTCTTTCCTGGCCAACTACTGGCTTATCTATCGCAAGAACGACTCATGGCTCTATTGGTTCATCTATAGCGTAGCAGGTATCGTGCTATTCATCTTCCTCGGGAATATGTTCTCGCTCGTTCTCTTCTGCTTCTTCCTGGTCATCAACTCGATGGCAGGTATTGCATGGATCAAGAACACGAAACCGGAGTACTATTTCTGGGCCGCTCCATTCCTGGGTAAAAAGAAATGATTAAACGCAAAGCAGATACAGTTCTTAAAGTGAGCGAACCCGCTCCACTCATGGAATTCCTCATCGCTAAGATGGGAGGTATGGCGCGTTCGTCGGTGAAGCAACTGCTTGGCCAACGACGCGTCAAAGTGGGCAACGCTATCCAGACGCGGCATGACTTTGCCCTCAAAGCGGGTGATGTCGTTACCGTCTCTTCTGGGCGCGGCAACAGCCAGCTGACCCATCCTAAGTTACGCATCGTCTATGAGGATGATGATCTCATTGTGGTCAATAAGCAACCGGGCCTGCTCACCGTAGCCGCCACACCGGGTTCGTCCGAGACAACCGCCTACTCCATCCTACGCGCGTATGTGAAAAAACAGAACGCGCGCGCGGGGATATATGTCGTCCATCGGCTTGACCGTGAGACATCGGGACTGCTCGTCTTCGCTCGTTCGGAGGAGCTACAGCATTATATGCGCCAGTACTGGCGGGAGTTAGTCACCGAGCGCACGTATATAGCTGTCGCCGAAGGCGTTCTCGAACCGCGAGAAGGCAAGATCACTACTTGGCTGACCGAAGACAAACGCAATGCGGTGGTTTATTCCTCTCCCGTGGACGATGGAGGTGACATCGCCATCACTAATTACAAAGTATTAAAAATCACAAATCATAAATCACAAATCACAAATACCCCTCCCCTTTTAGGGGGAGGCAGGGAAGGGGCTTATTCCCTCGTCGAATTGCATCTCGAGACCGGTCGTACGAACCAGATTCGTGTGCACTTGGCTTCCAAGGGCTGTCCGGTGGTAGGCGACCGTAAGTATGGCCATGGTAATGAGACCTCGCCCATAGACAGGCTTTGCCTACATGCCAAAGTGCTGGCATTCATCCATCCTGTGACGGAAAAGACCGTGCGTTTCGAGAGTCCGGTTCCCAAAGAATTCAATAGACTTTTTCTGTAAACGATGGTAGGTTGATCATCCTCGTCAACAGCCAGATCTTCATCCTCCTCGGGGAGAAAACCGCAAGTATGCATCCGTGACGTCCGCGATGGTCGCGGCTTTGATAGCCAAATAGGGCCTGAATAGATGCTAAATAGGCGTTAAGACGGTAGAATAATCTGACCATCACGGGACCATCTTACAATGACAGTTTAAGCAAAATTCAATAATCTCTGTCCGACCGACCGCCACCGTTTAGGCGGCTTCCCTCTCACATACGCGCGTATGCGCATTATGTACCACCACCACCATTTCTTGGTGGTAAGGTCGGGCTTTCTTTTTTACTTTTTCTTTTGGTTCTTTTCTTTTCCTTTTTTTCTTTCTCCAGGGAAAGAGCAATAAAGGGAATGAGAGGTTTGAAATGAAAAAGTCATTTTTGCTTGCACATCTCAAAAAAAAGATGTACCTTTGCATCGTCATTTAATTTATGTTCTCAATAAAATCTATCACACCATGAAACACAAACTTTTACCCTTTTGTTTGCTTGTCTTTTCTGTTTCTGCTTCATTTTTCAAAACGCTCATGCGCAACTTGAGGTGGAGTATAACAATAATGTAAAAGTAGCAAGAAATATTCCCGAATTTAGTTTACGAGAGTGGTGAGGGTTATCAGTCTATAAACTATGTAGAACTCATCCCAATACTGATTAAATCCGTGCAGGAACTCTCGTCCGAAGTTGTAGAGCTAACAGCACAACTCAACGAATTACAAACGCAAAAGAAATAATTATGAAAACCAAACTATCCATCATACTAATGCTAAGCATTATTCTGGGCGCTCTCTGTTCCTGTGAAAATGATGCTATTGGGAATAGTACACCTCCCTATATGGGAATACAACTCATTAAGTTTACAGATGATCAATATAGTGAGTATATCTTGGCGTGGTCTAATAATGGTGTAATGAAGATGCGAGTCGGGCGTGCTCCGGTAGTAGAGGAATTGGTCATAGGGAAAAATCCTTATTCCGTCAAGTTACCTAATGGTTATTGGGTTATTGATTGGAAATGGGGAAATAATCTTGTGTGGCCGGAGTCTGCACTATTGCCTTATAAATGGGAGACGCTTACCCATTGGGGGCAAACGTGGGATGTGTCGGATAATATTCTATCTCCAAATGTGTATAGAATAGATTATGCGCAAGTCTATAGACGCACCATTGATAACCAACTGTCTATCAATCAAGATATCGACAGGACGACATTCGAAGGTGCTATGCTTTATGATTTGCCTGCGTCATGGGGCCAGAAATATAAAAGAGAGGCGGATATCCCTGATGGTGCAAAAGAATGGTATTTCGAAGACATTCGCAGGCAAGACAGTTTACATGCAATCTATGTACAACGTTTAATAAGAATCGTCGAAAATGGAGATTTTGACAAAGTATATAATGTATATCCCAAAAAATAAAAAATATCTCCTCTATGTCCTTTCCATTGTTATGTGTTCCATCGTAAATGCGAGGACAATAACAGAAGGAGAGGCGATACAAAAAGCATTGGAGTTTCTCCATGTGGAAGATAGGAGTGCGGAGATAGAGCGATTTTTCATTTCAGGTAAAGCAGAAATGTATAAAGTTACAACTACTAATGGATGGATACTCTTATCTTCAGAAACTTAAATACACATTTGGGTTCCCCAATGCAGCGAGTTATCAGAGAATTTAGAAAAATGTCAGAAATATTTTCATAATTCATTTATTTTTAGTACCTTTGCATCGTCATAACACAAACACGCTATGAAAAGAATCTTCTTTGTTCTTATAAGTCTTCTGTTTCTCCCTTCCTTCCAGGGAGGGGACGAGGGGATGCTCCTCTTTGCCAAGCCCCGTGTACACACGATAGGAGACAGCACGATGTCCGAGTATAAACCTGCTGCAACGCCCAAACGCGGATGGGGAATGTACTTACAGGCTTTCTTCAATGCCGATTCAGTAACGGTCAATAACCGCGGCAAGTCCGGCGCCAGCACTCGTACGTTCTACGAGACGGAGAATTTATGGCCGTCCGTCAAGAAACAGTTCCGGTCGGGCGACTACCTCATTATTCAGTTCGCCCACAATGACGAGAAATGCAAAGGAGAGGATGTGTACGCGGAGAACGCACGGCTCAAAGCAGAAGGCAAAGACACGTTAACCGACATGCGCGGCACGGAGCCGAATACAACATACAAGCAATATCTGTACCGGTTCATCAACGAAGCCCGTGAATACGGCGTGACACCGATCCTGATGTCGCCTATTTGCCGCGCATATTTCAAAGACGGCAAGATTAACGACGAAGGAAGGCACAAACTCCCGGGTACCAAAGAGCTCAGTAGTCAAGAAAGCGCCAAAGTATTCTCTGACAAAGGAACTTACGACAAGGACTACGTCCGTTGTATGCGTGAGGTGGCAGCCAATATGTGGGTTCCTTTCCTCGATATGACCACTGCCAGCCAGGATTTGCTGGAACGGCAAGGGAAAGACTTCTGCATGGCGCATTATTTCAATTGCGGCGACAAGACGCACACGGGCGCCGAAGGAGGTATGGCTATCGCCACACTGGCCTATAACCTCATTGCGCAGGAACCGATGCTGCAGGAACTGCAGTCATGGCAGGCTGCACCGGACAAAGAGACCTTAGCCGCATATGCGCAAGCAGTCGAAGAGAAAGGAAAACAGGCCGCTTTTGAAGCCAAAGGCGAGCCGTTTGAAGTACAAAATCTAAAATGCAAACTTCAAAATTTAGAGCAAGTCAAAGACGGTTTTGTCCCTATCGGAGGTCTCTGGCCGGCAGGCGAGATAGACGAGGTAGCGAACCGCTATATCGAATACACCATCGCTGCGGAGAAGAAAAAAGGCTTGGTCATCGAGTCCATCACGTTGCCCGTTCGGGCGAAAGGCGGCGCAGGAATGAACATACACATCAACTACGGTTTCGGCGATGCTTTCAAAGACGTGACCACTATATACGAAAATACCGCCTTGCCCAAATGTAAGACGGTATCTATTCGGCTGACTCAACCTATTCTTGTTCCTGCGGGCGAGACGTTTCATCTGCGCATACTACCGTGGTATGACTCCAACGGACGTCCGCAGAAAGGCAAACGGCTCATCCTCGGTGAGTTGAAGGTCAGCGGAAAGCGATTGCAGTAAGTTTACTTGCCGCCGTCCAGTCTCCATTTGCCGTCCACACGTACCAGTTTCATGTCATCCTTGCTCTCCGAGCCGTCACCGAAATGGAGGGTGTACTTCACTACGGCTTTCTCGCCGCTCTCATCTACGGTAGCTTCTGTGATCTCGTAGGACTTGATGCCGCCCTTTTTCTCAATTTCCGGAGCCGTTTTCTCTTGGATAAACTGAACGAGTTGTGCTCTGTCGTCTTTGCTCAGATCTTTGGAGAAATACATCTGATCTACCATCGCCTCATAGTTGCCTTTCTGGTAGTCTTTGAGGAAGCCTTCCGCAGCTCCTTCAGGGGTTGAAGACTTGGAACCACAGGCTGCAAAAGCCATAGCCACGATGGCCAGCGCCATCAAACGAATTACGTTTTTCATAATGAGTTAGTTTGAATTAAAGTGTTTAACAAAGAGCGTCGTCTCACTCTGCTCTATATCGATCGGGAAGATACCTTCCCCTTCTTTGCAAAAGAACGTCGGCGCGGGATGCCTTCGTCCGCCGGATATGTCTATTCCTTGCGCACCGTAGGCTCGCCAGACTAACTCGGTGCAGTATATCTGCGTGGAGTCGTCCATGCTGTAGTCGTTGTCAAAAAGCACTTGCTGCTTCACTTTCTCCAGCGCATAGTCCGCGGCTTTCTTCGCGACCTCATCGCTGCAATTCACTCGCAACCATGCACCGCGTTGCGCGCGTGCGGGACTGAAGAAAAGCGTTATGGGTTCAGCCTTGACATACTCCGGTTCATCCTCCGCTGGTACCGCATGCACCACTTGCCATTCGTCCTGCAGACTGTCGTAATGAAGCAGTCCTATATGCGAATACAACGACCTACTCTGCGTGCTCACCGCCTTACTCTCCAGCCCATAGCCGCAACGGAGCACCAAATCTCCTTCGCGCCATTCGTCCGCCGTAAAACAGACTTGTTGCTGCCTACTGCAACCGAGCAGACATAGGGATACAAAAAGAGCCGCAGCGAAGCGGCTCTTAATGGATAAGTTAATAACTTGTACGCTGTGTCGCAGCATAACTGATTTTCAGTGCGTACGCGCGTCTTAGTTCCTGCTTGATATCCGCGATGATACCCATTCGGGTTTCTTTATCCGCTTTGATAGAAACAGTCATCAGACCCTGGTCGGACTCTTTCATGGACGAACGCTCATTGACGATATACTCGCCGATTTCTTTCGTCTCTGCGAAAGCGTCATCGAGTTGGATACGCGTCTCTGCACCATACTGCTTACGGAATTCTGCGGTCGGTGTACCGACGTAGATATAGCGCACAAGGGATTTTTTCTCCAGCTTGGTAAGCTCAGTAGCCTGCGGGTTCTTGAATTGCACCTTATAGGTTACCTCCTTCATAGACGTAACAGACATGAAGAAGAAGAGCAGCATGAAGATAATGTCAGGGAGAGACGACGTATTCAACGCCGGCATCTCACGTTTCTCATTTCTACGAATCTTTGCCATGTTAGTTACCGTAATTTTTAGGCTCAGCTTCTGAGATCTTCTGAGGATAGATTTTTTGAATCTGTTTCTGCTGATCCTCTTCCAATTCGTTGTAAGCCTTGTGGAAATACTTCTGCGCGCATTCTTCACGCAATTCGTTATACGCAGCTACGAGTTCATTCTGTACATCCAGATAGGCTTGATACTGGGTATCAACGTCGTTCTGGACAGAGATGACGTGATCTTTGGTATATTTAACCACGCCGAACGGAGCACCGAAATCCTCTTCGAAAACCTTGGGATAATAATCGGCATTGCTTTCGTTTTTGATGAACTCTTTAGCCCTCTCTCGAAGTTGCTTCACATCCATCAACTGACCTTGTACCATTAATTGGTTTGCCGAGTTGATTTTTACAACCAACAAGTTGCGCTTGTTAATATCCTTATCCTCTATCTTCTGATCAGGAGGAATAGGCGCAGGCAGACGGCGAGCCAGTCCTTGGTTCACATCCATAGAGGTGGTGACCAAGAAGAAAATCAGCAACAGGAACGAGATGTCGGCCATAGAGCTGGCGTTGATCTGTGGGATTTTCTTTGCCATGATAAATGTGATTTATTTCGACAGTCTTTTGGTATAAATAACACCCCAAATCATCGTACAAATAGTAGCGGTGATGAGGAAATAGCACGCGTATATTACCGCGTCAGCGAGCTGCGCCCACGCGCCTTCGTTATCCGTACCTTCGTATCCGATAATATTGATTTTCTCCGGGCTACCGAGGAACCAGCAAACGAGCGCCAGCACAATGAATCCGCAAACCACACCGAGCATAGTATAAGCTTTGCGGCGGTTGGTTTTCCAGTTCTTGGCAAACTCAACACAAACGACAGCGAGAGTGATGAGCACAACCAAAGCGAGGAGGATGTAAACCCAGATGAGGAAAGCATCGGTGAATCGCGGTATATCCAGGAAATCACCGGCTACCTCGAGACTACCGTTGGACCCGCCGAGGAAGAACAACGCGGTGAACACGATGCCCAGCGCCAGCAGCGACCATAAGGTAATCTTTGGTAACATTTTATAGTTTTTCATATTGCTCAAAAAAGTTTAAAATTAAACAATTAGCATTCAGCTTTCAGCCTGCAGCTTATTTCTTAGCCACTAGGGCACGACAGTTACTTTTTTTGAGCAGCGTCGAATTCTACTACGAGGTCAAGCAAGCTAATCGAGCTATCCTCCATTTCGTTAACCAGACCCTCGATAAGGCTGAGGATATAGTTGTAGAATAACTGAAGAACGATAGCAATAATCAAACCGAGGAGGGTAGTCAACAGAGCCACCTTGATACCACCGGCAACAACGGTAGCCGAGATATCACCCACCTGCTGGATCTTATCGAAGGCTTCGATCATACCGATAATCGTACCCAAGAATCCGAGAGACGGAGCAATAGAGATGAAGAGCGAAATCCAAGAGAGATTCTTCTCCAGCAAACCGAGTTGAACGCCGCCATAGGAAGCAACGGTTTTCTCCACTACGTCGATACCCTCGTCGTAGCGGCTCAGACCTTGATAGAAGATAGAAGCGACAGGTCCACGCGTGTTGCGGCAAACCTCCAGTGCTTTCTCGATTCCACCTTCCTTGAGAGCAGCCTCAATATTAGCGAGCAGCTCCTTGGTGTTGGTTTTGCTAAGCGACAGATAGATGATACGCTCGATACAAAGCGCTAAACCAAATACCAACGTAACGAGGGTCAGCGCCATGAAGCCGGCACCACCTTCGATAAACTTCGTCTTAAGTGTTTTGTGAAGAGCTACCAAGCCACCAGCCTCCTCAACGGGAGCCTCAGCTACTTCTTCAGCTGCAGGAGCAGCCTCGTCAACTTGTTCTACAGCGGCTTCCTCTGCAGGAGCAGCTGCCTCTTGTGCCATAATAGCTGCGCTGCCAAAAGTCAGCATAGCCAGCACCGTAAGGGTTGCAAATACTTTTTTCATGAGATAAAAAATTTGTTAATTAAGTTATTTGTGTTAATTATTGTTGTCCGGTTACGGGGATTACTTCGCCGCTTTGCTCACTCAAGCAAGCTTGGACTCACTCCCGTTGTGAAATCCTTTGCGGAGAGACGGGGATTCGAACCCCGGAAACCCTTTTGGAGTTTACACGCTTTCCAGGCGTGCCTCTTCAACCACTCGAGCATCTCTCCTTCGCGCGTTCACGCGCTACATATCAAAATCGGCTACAAAATTACTACAAAAAAATTAAATATGCAAATGTTTATGCATTTTTTCTTTATTTTAGAGCAAAAAGAGTGCGTGCATTGGCACTTGTGGCGTTTATTATGTCTTCTGCCGTGCAATCTGCCACTTGCGCTAAGCGTTCCGCCACATGCACCATCCATCGGCTCTCATTCCGTTCACCGCGGTGCGGAACAGGGGACATATACGGGGCGTCTGTCTCCAAGAGGAGACGGCTGGTGAGTTGCCATTGGTCATTGGTAATTGGTAATTTTGACAATACCTCTGCCAACTTGCAGTTTTTGAAAGTTATCACGCCGCCTATGCCCAAGTAAAACCCCATGTCAAGAATCTGTTGTGCGGTTTCGCGGCTACCGTTGAAGCAATGGAACACCCCGCGCAAAGGATGCGAGTCAACACCCGTTGCCACTTCTTTCACAAGCCGCATAATATCTTCCGTCGCTTCACGATTATGCAGAATAACCGGCAAGTTCAGTTCGCGTGCCAAAAGCAATTGTCTGCGCAGAACCTCCCGCTGCGCCTCTTTATAGGTGGTATCCCAATAATAATCCAAGCCTATCTCCCCAATAGCAACTAATTCATTCCGATGTGCACGGATAGTTTGTTCTATTTTCTCCAGATCTTGCTGCCAGTCGGCGTTGACATCCTCCGGGTGCAGTCCCAATGCCGGGAAACAATATCCTGGATGGCGGCGACACACCTCCAAGACCGTCTCAACTGACGCCACATTCACGCCCGGCACAATCATCGCCTCCACGCCTTCCGCTTTCTGCCGTGCGATTACTTCTTCGCGGTCGTCCGCAAACGCCGCCTCATCAATATGACAATGAGTATCAATCATGAGATTGGTGATTGGTGATTGGTTATTGGTTATTGGTTATTTCTCGTGAGGATGGAACTGTCGCCGTAAGAAAGGAAACGGAAGTCATGGCTCAAAGCGTAGTCATAGATGGTACGCCAGTTCCCTCCGACAAAAGCACTCACAAGCAATAACAACGTGGACTGCGGCTGATGAAAATTCGTAATCAATTGGTCCACCACGTGAAACTCGTATCCGGGTTTTATCATAATCTGCGTCTCCGCATGGAGCGTCTCCTGCCCCGTTTCATTCAAATAATCCACTATTGCCTGCAATGCGTCCTTTGTACTCAGCCCTTTTGTACAGTGCTCATTATCCCCTTGGACATCCTCATAGGGTTCAAACTGCCGGACTGTCGGGTTGGCGGGATGATAGCCGAGATAATAGAGGCTCTCGAGCGTCCGCATACTTGTCGTGCCCACAGCAACAATCTTCCCCAGGTTTGCGATGATATGCTCTATGGTTTCTTTCGGCACGGCTATAATCTCCGTGTGCATCGTGTGCTCATTGGCGTCTGCCGTCTTTACGGGCAAGAAAGTTCCGGCTCCAACATGCAGCGTCACCTCGTCGGTTTCAATTCCGCGTGCATGCAAGTTCTCCAACACCCTTTCCGTAAAATGCAGACCTGCCGTCGGAGCTGCCACAGAGCCTTTGATACGGGAATAAACGGTCTGATAGGTCTTCAAATCCGACTCCTCTGTCTTGCGATTCAAGTAAGGCGGGATAGGCAACTCTCCTGCCGCATCCAATATTTCCGCGAAGGTCACATTCTCATCGTCCCACTCGAACCGCACCGAGTACGTATTACCCAATTGTGCTTCTTTATAGGCACGCCAGTTTAGATTCTTCCCGTCCAAGGAAGGGCCGCAGAGAGGTTCCTCCCCTTTCCATTTCTTGGCATTTCCCACCATACATTTCCATACGCATCCTTTTGTGCTACCCAAGGACAACTGATAATCTCTCGGCTCCAAGGGTTCCAAGCAGAATACTTCAATCCGTGCACCTGTAGGTTTATGAAATTCCATGCGTGCACGTATGACGCGCGTGTTATTGTAGATAAGGAGAGAATGCGGGGCAATATAATCGCCGACATTGTAGAAACGATCTTCGGATACTTGGCCGTCGCGATAGACCAGCAGTTTGCTGTGATCGCGCTGCGCCAACGGATATTTGGCGATACGCTCATCCGGTAACGGGTAATTATATTCGGTGATATAGAGCGGAGACATGATAAATGGGTTATTGGTCTTTTCGTTTACCTTGAAACAGGTCGTATCTGTTGAATTGGCAGTCGAGTTCTCCGTTCAAGAGGCGGTATTTCTTGGAAGGCTTCAGTCCTATACACTTCATCGCGGCCTCATTGGAGGAGATAATCCAAGCGGTTGCGCCGGCGAACTGATGTTTGAGAGCCGTGCCAATGCTGCTATACAAATCCTCCATCTCCTTATTGCTCTTCAACCGCTCTCCGTAGGGAGGGTTGAGCATCACTAAAGGTGATGCATTGGAAATTTGTGATTGGAGATTGGAAGTCTTGATTTCCTCCATCCTTATTTGCTTCAACTCCACGTCGTGTTGCACCCCTGCAGCTTTGATATTCTTCTCTGCTTGCCGGATGGCATAGAAAGAGGCGTCAGAACCGTATATACGATGTTCAAACGGTCGCTCGCGGGAATCGTCATTATAGATATCACTCCATAGATCCGCGTCAAAATCCTTCCATTTCTCAAAAGCAAAAGATTGGCGGAAGAGCCCGGGCGCTATGTTGCGGGCAATGAGTGCCGCCTCGATAAGCAGTGTGCCGGACCCACACATAGGGTCATAGAAATCCGCCTGCCCCTTCCAACCGGCCATCAGTAACATCCCTGCCGCCAGCGCTTCGTTGATAGGCGCCTCGGTCGTAGCGACGCGGTAACCGCGCTTATGCAGACTCTCACCGGAAGAGTCCAGACTGACCGTCAATTGCTCATTGGCAATATGTACATTGATGTATAAATCCGGTTCGCTTATTTTGACATTCGGCCGTCTGCCTGCTTTCTCTTGCCAGTAATCGGCAATCGCATCTTTGACGCGATAGGTAACAAAACGGCTGTTCCGGAAGGTCTCGCTGTAAACTGTAGTGTCAATAGCGAAAGTGGTGTCCGCCGACATATATCGACTCCACTCAATAGCCTTAACGGCTTCATAGAGTTCGTCTTCAGGTTTGACAATTTTTCTTTTTGGGGAACGAAGAGAAACGGTTTTAATAGGCACTAACACCCGCAATGCCGTACGCAGACACAGGTTCGCACGATACAAAAGTGCCTGATCTCCCATAAAAGACACCGCTCGACGCTCAATCTGAACATCATTGGCACCGAGTTCAATCAACTCTTGCGCCAACACTTCTTCCAGGCCCTTGAAGGTCTTCGCTAACATCTTATAGGTTGCTCTCTGTATCATTTTTTTCTTCGCCCTATTTTTTAATGAATAGGGGCTTCCCGTATAGGAGGCCCCTATTCATTCGAGCGGAAAGAGAGGGATTCGAACCCCCGGTACCTTTCAGTACTTCGGTTTTCAAGACCGACGCAATAGACCACTCTGCCATCTTTCCAATGTTTCATCGGCCCCTTCACGGGGCGAAAAAGCGTGCAAAGGTACTGCTTTTTTACGACATACGCAAACTTTTGTGCTATTTTTTTGTAAATTTATCTTCTCTCAGCGCCAATGGTGGTCGTTTCTCCGTGCCCCGGATAGACACGTACGGCGGTTGGCAAGGCGAATAGTTTCTCCAGCGAGCGGATTAGTTGAGCGGTACTTCCACCCGGTAAATCCGTTCGTCCATACCCCATACAGAAAAGTGTATCTCCGGAGATAAGCGTTTGCTCTTCCGGCCAATAGAAGCACACACTTCCCTGCGTATGTCCCGGTGTCTCAAGCATTGAAAAGTCCATCCCCACCCCTTCCCCGAAAGGACGGAAATTCGCTTCCAGTGCAGCAATCGGAAAACTCTCCGTGGTAGCACGGATACCAAAGAGATTATACTGTTCTTGCATGGCTTGCGCCATAGGAATATCCGCGGGATGGAGCAATACCGGCAACTGCCATTTGTCTGTAGCCCATCGTGCACCCCACAGATGGTCCAGATGACCATGCGTAGCTACGATGGCGGAGAGGCCTGCCTTGCTCCCCTCTTTAGAGGGAAGGGCATTGATATAGTTCTCCAGTTGCTGCTGTTCGTATTGGTTTGAGCACGCGGGGTCGATGAGCAGCGCATTGCCTTGTTCATTGGAAACGACATAGGTGTTCGTTGCAAATGGACCAAAAGTAAAAGACTTTATTTCCAGCATTCCTGACATATATTAGGTCTCCCGTTTAGCGCAGCCCGGCGGAAAGCGAGGGCTTGAGGATTTGAGAACAACTCCTTTATCGGCGTCTTCATAATGTTCCCGTATGCGTAGTCACGCCCCTTGTCATAGCAACACGGTAGCACTTCACCCGAGGTAGTGATGACGCATCCACTCCATACACGCAGACAACCGCGCCGGAGATGTTTGCGGTGAAAATGCCCGTCTGGGCCCTTAGTATAACGTCTATAACACTCCTGCGTCGGCATCAAAGGATGGCCGTCTCTATAGTTATACAACTGAGCTGTTTTGAAGACCAACTTATCCGCACCCAACGATTTATACTGCTCTTTGAAAGCGCTCCATTCATCTTCATTGGTCTTCAGCCGCAGGCATTGCAATTCGATAGTAGTGCGCCCGTGCAAACGCTCTTTCGCCGCACGGAGATAGGTCAACGCCTTTTTCGTCGTTTCCAAACTCCCCCCAACTCTATAGGCGCCGTATGTTTCCTGCGTCAGACCGTCCATCGAAACAATGATCCTGTTCAACCCCGCCCGGATGAGGTCTTCCGCCATGAGCGGAGTCATCGCTTGACCGTTGGTGCTAACGATGGTGTAGAGTCCCGCCTCGTGCGCCTCGCGAATCATCTGCGGCAAGTCTTGATGCAGAAGCGGTTCGCCTTGGAAATAGAACTGGATGGTGTGACCAAAGGGTGCTATCTGCGTCAGCACGCGTTGCCATATTTCACGCGGCATCAACCTTGACGTTGCGTCTTTAGTCCCTCTTACTTTTTCTTGCCCGACCGGACACTCAGGACACCGAAGCTGGCAGACCGCTGCGGGTTCGACCGAGACGAAGGTGGGTTTATGCGCAATACGCACCAAGCCGAAAAGGCTCAGTGCGTAACTTATGTAACAACGCAGAGCGTTGCCTACACGCAGAAATATATGCTTAGTGTATCGCAATCTTATTCACACGACGCTCATGGCGGCCACCTTCAAAATCCGTCTGGAAGAATGTACGAACTATATCCAGCGCTTTGACTGCAGAGATGAAATTAGCCGGCAGACCGAGTACGTTTGCATTATTATGCTGGCGCGCCAACTCTGCTAACTTGGTATCCCAGCAAAGCGCAGCACGCACTCCCTGATGCTTGTTCGCTGTCATGCATATACCATTTCCCGTAGAGCAGATGATGATACCGAATTCATACTCCCCTTTCTCAATTGCATCAGCTAACGGATGGGCATAATCCGGATAATCACAACTCTCGGTACTAAAGCACCCGAAGTCTTTTACTCTGGCGCCATTATCCTCCAGGAACAACTGCACCTGTTGCTTAAGCGCAAAACCCGCATGGTCGCTGGCCAGCGCAATGGTCATTTCGTTAAAACTTTTCATATCTAATACTTTAACAATTTAACAGTTTAACAGTTTAACAGTTTAACGGCTTAATGCCATCAAAAGACGGCCGCAAGATTGCCGAACATCAATTTACAAGAGATAGCCAGCACAATGATACCGAAGAACTTACGGATAATATACAGCGAGGTCTGCCCCAGATACTTGGTGAGCCAATGCGTGCCGATAAGTACCAGATAGAGCACAATCATGCAGAGCAATAACGAGATACAGAGGTTGCCGATACTATATTCCGCCGTGATGGCCAGAAGCGCAGTAAAAGCGCCGGGGCCGGCATACATCGGAAAAGCCAGCGGCACTAAAGAACTGGCGTTGCTCAAGTCACCATCCAATTTGTCGTTCTGGAAGATTGTAATATCGAGTATCATCTCCAGAGCCATCAGGAAGATGACAAAACCTCCGGCGATAGCGAAATACTCTATCTGCACGCCGAAGAGGCGGAGAATCCATTCACCAAGGAAGAGGAAGACCAACAAGATTATCAAACTCGCCACACATACATTGAGCGCGTGAATCTTGATGCCTTTTTTCTCAATAGCTATTGTTACCGGAATATTGCCAAACGGGTCTATTATGGCTATCAGAAACACGAATGATGACAACACTTGCCATATATCGAATTCCCCGAAAAATGCACGTAATGCTTCCATATTTTTTATTTTAGCACGCAAAATTACAAAAATTCTTGCATATATGCAAATTTTTTACTACTTTTGCACGATTTTTCAAAGATTATCATCTTAAAATTATACAAATAACGCGTTATGATCAACAGTCAAGACATTAAAAACGGTGTATGTATCCGTATGGACGGCCGTTTGTATTTCGTAATTGAATTCCTCCACGTTAAGCCGGGTAAAGGCAACACTATTATGCGTGTCAAATTCAAAGACGTAGTGGATGGACGAGTTTTGGAGCGTCGCTTCAATATTGGTGAGAAATTGGAGGATGTACGCGTAGAGCGTCGCCCGTACCAATTCCTTTACAAAGAGGGTGATGACTATATCTTTATGAACAATGAGACCTTTGAGCAGGTACCTATCGCGCACGATTTGATTACGGGCGTTGATTTCTTGAAAGAGGGATTCACCGTAGATGTGGTTTCCGATGCTTCAAGCGACACTATCCTCTTTGCTGAATTGCCGACCAAAGTGGAATTAACCGTCACTTACACGGAGCCGGGTTTGAAAGGAGACACCGCTACCAACACATTGAAACCTGCAACGGTAGAAACAGGCGCTGAAGTGCGCGTTCCTCTGTTTATCAACGAAGGTGAAGTAATCCGTGTTGATACTCGCGACGGCAGTTACTGCGAGCGCGTTCGCTGATGAACCTGCACGGCTTAAATGACAAAAAGCGTCCTCCCGGACGCTTTTTTGCGTACCTATAGACTAGTGAGTAAGATATCTATAGGAAAAAATCTTTTCTTTTTGCGCTGCAAAGGTACGGCATTTTTTTTATATAGCCGTTAATAATTTTCGTTTTTTTATTAACAAAAAGTCGCTTTTACTTGTATCTTTCAAGAAAAAGTAGTATTTTTGCAGACAAAATAGGTAAAAGTCGTTTTTTTATGGGACACTCTACTTTCGATTATCGGCAGCAGATAGCGGCTATTGACAAGAGTGAAATTCTGATTTTGAAGGATATCAATCGTTTTTCAGCTTACGACACAGATATACTCTGCCCGTTTCTTGTTTTGGTCTTATGTCATCAAGGTAATGCCCGCGCCTTATACGATATGTGCGAAATGACGCAATCCAGAAATGACCTCGGTTGTATCTTGCCGGGGCATATTCTACACCCCATTGAGAGTTCGGAGGACTACAAAGTGACCATCGTCATCGTTTCGCAAAAAATGTACAAAGGACTTAAATATTACTCTTTCAGTCACGACTATAATAAGTTTAATGCCGCACCCATTTGTTCTTTGACGGATATCCAGTCTGAACGATTAGCGAATATCGTTTATCAGTTGGAGATGATTAACGATCATACGGAAGAAGAATTTCCGCACAAACATCATATGTTGCTTTCTTTGTTAGCGGTAGGTTATGAGGTTCTCAATTTCTACCGTCGCGAGCAAGACAAGGAATGGAGGGCAGATCGACGCACAGAACTATTACGTCGATTTAGCGACTTGGTTGTGGAGCATTATCTCGAAACACGAGAGGTAAAAGACTATGCCAAGATGCTACATATGACGCCTAAATATTTCTCCAGGATTATCCGTACCATGACAAATGGTGTAGGTCCTCACGAATGGATAGAGCAATACGTTGCCACACAAGCTAAGCGTGCTATCGAGACCGACCATACCCTCACGACACAAGAACTGACCTATCGACTCGGGTTCGATGAGCCGGCTTCTTTCTGTCGTTTCTTCAAACGCGCCACTGGATACACCACGAAAGAGTATCGCGCTCTGGTATCCGGTAATATGAAATAAAAAACAATCGGCAGCGATGCCGATTGTTTTTTTTATGGAGCCACGCGGTTGATGTCGCGGGGGAACATGGAGCATTCCTTGACGTTGGCGATGCCCAAGAAGCATGCTGTAATACGCTCGAGACCGATAGCGAAACCGCCGTGAGGCGGCATGCCGTTCTTGAAGGTATCGAGATAGAAATGGAACGCATCGGGGTTCATCCCGCGGCGCAGCATCTTCTCGCGATAGTCCGCCTCTTTATGCATACGCTGACCGCCGGAAGTGATCTCCAGTCCGCGCATGAGGAGGTCGAAGCTCAATGTCAGACTCGGATCCTCGGGATCGTCCATCGCATAGAAAGCTCTGTGCTCACTCGGGAAATGGGTCACAAAGACAAAATCCGAGTTGTATTTCTCCTTGGCGTACTTGCATATAGCGCGCTCCTCTTCCGGCGCGAGGTCATCCTCGCCGCGGTGGTCCGCTTCGCAGAGGTGGTTCTCAAAGAGGATCTCGTGCACCTCGCTCAGCTTCCATGCCGGTACCTGCTCGGGCAGCACGGGATTAACCGCATTGAGGAGGTTGAGTTCATGCGCGCAATCGCGTTCTACGACGGCGATGATATGCCGCAGCAGCGCCGCCTCAAGCGTCATCACATCCTCCTGACCCTTGATAAAGCCCATCTCCACATCGAGGGAGATGTACTCGTTGAGGTGCCGGGAGGTAGCATGTTTCTCAGCACGGTAAGCGGGCGCAATCTCGAAGACGCGCTCATAGACGCCAACGCCGATCTGTTTGTAGAACTGCGGGGACTGCGCGAGATAAACCTGCTTGCCGAAATAATCCATCTTGAATACGTTCGCACCGCCTTCTGCACCCTCGGATACAATCTTCGGGGTGAAGATCTGGGTGAAGCCGTTAGCGCTCAGGAACTCACCGAAAGCGCGGGCAATAGTGCTTTGCACCTTGAGGATTGCCATGTCACGCGGGTTACGGAGGGTAACCTGACGGTTGTCAAACTTATAACGGAGAAGGGTTTCTTCGTCGCCGAACTTAAGCGCATTCATATCTACCACTTCGGCAGTCGTCGGACGCGAAAGGACGCGAACCTCCGAGACAGCAATCTCAATGGTGTTATAGAACGCTGCGGGGTCTTTGATCTTCGCCTCGTTGACGGTACCGGTAAGGGTAATCGCCATTTCGCGGCAGAGGTCGTTCATCGCAATCTCGTTGCCGGATTCGTCGAAGAACTTCGAGGTCTCATTGGAGACAACAGCCTGCAACAAACCGCGGGACTTACGGAGAACGATGAAGCCACCCCACTTCGTCACGCGGACGTTATGGATCATTCCACTTACAGTAACAGACTCGCCAACTTTGGCGTTGGCGAGATCTGTCACGTTTTCATTATGTTTTGTTGCATCCAAAAACATAATTCAATTTGTCATTTGAAATTTGACATTTGAGATTTACTCTGCGGCTTTCTCTTCAGCAGCGGGAGCCTCTTCTACGACCTCAGCTACTTCTTCCTTAACGGCCTTTTTACCAGCACGGCGGGTAGCTTTTTTCGCAGCTTTCTTCGTCTCCTTGAGCATATTCTCATTGTAATCAACAAGCTCGATAATCGCCATCTCAGCAGCATCACCGAGACGGAAACCGGTGCGAAGGATACGTGTGTATCCACCCGGACGGTTAGCTATCTTCTCACCTACATTCTGGAAGAGTTCAGTAACGACCTCTTTCTGTTTGAGGAGGCTGAATGCCAAACGACGGTTATTCATATTGTCCTCTTTCGCACGGGTGAGGATGGGCTCTACGTAGATACGGAGCGCTTTAGCCTTAGCGAGCGTTGTCGTGATACGCTTGTGCTGAATCAGCGAGCATGCCATGTTGCTGAGCATAGCGGCACGATGGTTGGCTTTGCGGCTAAGGTGGTTGAATTTCTTATTATGACGCATAATAATTCAATTATTTTAAATTTTAAATTTTACATTTTACTCTTGCGCACGGTAGCGCGAGATGTCCATACCGAAAGCTAAACCGTTACGCTCAAGGAGTTCATCCAGTTCGGTGAGAGATTTCTTACCGAAGTTACGGAACTTGAGCAAGTCAGCGCGATGGTACTTAACGAGTTCGCCCAGAGTCTCAACCTCTGCAGCTTTCAAGCAGTTGAGTGCACGTACACTAAGGTCCATATCCTGCAACTTCTGGTTGAGCAACTGACGCATGCGAAGGATTTCCTCATCGAGTGCGTTGCTGTTCTTCTTGGTCTCCTCTTCGAGAACGATACGTTCGTCTGAGAAGAGCATGAAGTGGTAGATAAGGATTTTAGCAGCCTCAGTCAGTGCCTGCTGCGGAGCAATCGAGCCATCGGTGGTGATTTCGATAGTCAGTTTCTCGTAGTCGGTACGTTGCTCAACACGGAACTGGTCAACAGAAATCATGACGTTGCGAATCGGGGTGTATATTGAATCAATAGCGAGCGTCCCAATAGGATCCTCTTTATGACGATTCTCATCACCGGGCACATAGCCACGTCCTTTGTTGATGGTTATTTCAATCTCAAAATCCGCGCTCTCATCCAGCTCTGCCAATTGGAGTTCCGGATTGAGCACCTCA
This sequence comes from Paludibacteraceae bacterium, assembly GCA_017394705.1. Lineage (GTDB taxonomy): Bacteria > Bacteroidota > Bacteroidia > Bacteroidales > Paludibacteraceae > Colicola. The sequence continues at coordinate 316,817 of JAFPXH010000006.1, forward strand.
AAATTCTGAAGGGCCGTATTCAGTTCGCCGGCCAGGAAAGTCTTGGCTTTGCGAATATGCAAACGGATAGTCTCCCCATCTGCCTCGGCACCCTCTTTATGCAGGAAACGAACCTGCTTGAGGTTAAGGATGAGATTGGTAACATCAGTGATAACTCCGGGGATCGTAGCAAATTCATGATCAATACCACTGATCTTGATAGAGCAAATGGCATATCCTTCAAGGCTGCCGAGCAGCACACGACGGATAGCATTGCCTATCGTAATTCCGTACCCCGGTTCGAGCGGGCGAAATTCAAATACGCCTTTGTTTGCACTCGAATCCAACATTATCACCTTGTCAGGTTTGATAAAATCTAATATTGCCATGAATTTAATTATTATTTAGAGTACAACTCAACGATTAATTGCTCCTTAATATTCTCCGGAACTTCTGCGCGTGCAGGAACATTGAGCAATTTGCCGGCTTTCTCAGCTTCGTTCCACTCGAGCCAACCATATTTAGCGTGGTTGAAGCCCTGGAGCGATTCGGCGATTACCTCCAGCGATTTAGCTTTCTCGCGAACCGCTACAACCTGTCCGGGCTTAACGGAGAAGGAAGGAATGTTCACTACCTTGCCGTCCACCGTAATATGGCGGTGGCTAACCAACTGACGTGCTGCAGCACGGGTCGGAGCTATACCGAGACGATAAACGATGTTGTCCAGACGGCACTCAAGAAGCTGAATCAGGATTTCACCGGTAATACCTTTGGTACGTGCAGCTTTCGCGAAGAGAAGACGGAACTGGCGCTCAAGCACGCCATAGGTGTATTTAGCTTTCTGCTTCTCTGCGAGCTGTGTACCATACTCAGAATTTTTCTTACGACGATTAACGCCGTGTTGTCCGGGTGCATACGGACGTTTTGCAAGCACCTTGTCCTCGCCAAAGATAGCCTCACCGAAACGGCGTGCAATGCGAGATTTTGGGCCAATATATCTTGCCATAATTAATTTACGTTAAAGAGTTAAACATTATACACGACGACGTTTCGGAGGACGGCAACCGTTATGCGGCATAGGTGTAACGTCAATAATTTCCGTTACATCAATACCTGCTGCAACGCAGGCACGGATAGCCGACTCACGTCCTTGTCCGGGACCCTTAACGTATGCTTTTACTTTTCGCAGACCGAGGTCATAAGCGACCTTGCAGCAGTCTGCTGCAGCCATTTGTGCTGCATAAGGAGTATTCTTTTTGCTGCCACGGAAACCCTGTTTACCAGCAGAAGACCAGCTGATTACTTGTCCGTCTCCGTTAGCAACCGTAACGATTACATTGTTGAAAGAAGACATCACGTGAAGTTGGCCAACGCCATCAATCTTCACGACGCGCTTCTTAGCTGCAACTGTTTTCTTTGCCATAATACTTGATGATTTATTTTGTTGATCGGTTTAACATTACTTCGTTGCCTTTTTCTTGTTTGCAACAGTTTTCTTACGTCCCTTGCGCGTACGGGCGTTATTTTTCGTGCTTTGTCCGCGAACCGGAAGACCGATACGATGACGAACACCACGGTAACAACCGATATCCATCAAGCGTTTGATGTTCAATTGTGTTTCCGAACGAAGATCACCTTCCACTTTGAATTTAGCACCGATGATCTCACGGATTTTAGCTGCTTGGTCATCCGTCCAATTCTCTACCTTGATGCTTGGGTCTACGCCTGCCTCTGCGAGAATTTTCTTTGCGCTTGAACGACCTATTCCGTAGATATAAGTCAAGCTGACTTCGCCACATTTGTTTTGCGGTATATCTACACCGACAATTCTTATAGCCATAATTTAAAACTAAGGATAAATTTGTTAAAAAATAAATTGATTAAAGAAGTAATTGATTCTAATTAAAGATTACGCTTATCCTTGACGCATCTTCATTTTAGGATCCTTCTTGTTGATTACATACAAGTGCCCTTTGCGACGTACAATTTTGCAGTCTGCATTGCGCTTCTTGATTGATGCTCTTACTTTCATAGTAAAAACTGAGTTTTTAAATAAATAATTACTTGTAGCGGAAGGAGATTCTTCCTTTGGTCAAATCATACGGGCTCATCTCTACCTTGACACGATCTCCGGCAAGGATTTTGATGTAATGCATCCTCATCTTTCCTGAGATGTGGGCAATAATAAGCGGTCCGTTTTCAAGTTGTACGCGGAACATAGCGTTGGACAAAGCCTCCACAACAGTTCCGTCCACTTCAATGCTGTCTTGTTTTGCCATACTGTTTGTTATTTAGATGATTTTAGATAAATCTGTCTCCCAATACTTCTTGGATGTAGTCAAACGTGGATAAGATATCCGCCTTCCCATTGCGTACGCACACGCTTAACTCGTAGTGCGCAGCGGGCTTGCGATCGATAGTTCTGGCAGTCCAGCCGTCCTCCTCTATCAGCACATTGCGTCGCCCGAGCGTAATCATCGGCTCAATAGCGAGCGTCATTCCTGATTTGAGGACGAGCCCGTTGCCGCGACGACCGTAATTGCATACTTCGGGTTCCTCGTGCATTTCTCTGCCGATACCATGTCCGACAAACTCACGAACCACTCCGTATCCTGCACGTTCGCAATGGTTTTGAATAGCAAACGATATATCTCCGAGCCGATGCCCCGTAACGGCTTGCTCTATACCTAAGTACAGCGACTCCTTTGTTGTACGAAGCAATTGCATAACCTCAGGGCTCACCTCTCCTACGGGAAAGGTATAAGCACTATCGGAATGCCATCCATTTAGTTCGATAGACGAGTCCACAGAGATGACATCTCCCTCTTTAAGCACCACCTTGTCTGAAGGTATTCCATGTACCACCACTTCGTTTACAGATGTACAAAGGGTTGCAGGATAACCTTCGTAACCGAGGCATGCTGGACGACCACCGTTGTCCATGATGAACTCGTAGGCTATCTTATCCAGTTGGGCGGTAGTAACACCCGGCTTGATAGCCTTTGCCACTTCGGCATAGGTCTTACCAAGCAGGATGTTGCTTGCCCGCATTAGCTCTACTTCTTCGTCAGTCTTGAGAAAAATCATCTTCTAACGAATTAGTAGGCCATAGCACCGGAGCGACCCTTAATGCGCATGCCGGACTCAAAGAATCCGTCGTAATGACGCATAAGCAGGTGACTCTCGATCTGCTGCAAAGTATCCAATATAACGCCTACCATAATGAGCAGCGAGGTTCCGCCGAAGAACTGCGCGAAGCCCATCGTTACGCCGAACAAGCGAGCAAAAGCAGGCAGGATGGCGATGAGAGCGAGCAGAATCGAACCCGGCAGGGTGATGCGACTCATGATAGTATCGATATACTCAGCCGTCTTCTTACCCGGTTTAACACCTGGGATAAATCCGTTGTTCAGTTTCAGATTCTCTGCCATCTGAACCGGATTGATGATAATCGCGGTGTAGAAATAGGTGAAGGCGATGATAAGCAGTGCGAATACGAAATTGTACCAGAAGCCATTGTTATCCATAAACGCTTGAACGAAGGCATTGCTCTCCGATGCACGGAAACCTACGATAGCGATAGGGATGAACATGATAGCTTGCGCGAAAATGATCGGCATCACGTTAGCAGCATTAACCTTCAAAGGAATATACTGACGAACGCCGCCATATTGCTTATTGCCCTGGATACGCTTTGCATACTGCACCGGAATACGGCGTGTTCCCTGCACCAACATGATTGCGAAAGCAAACACGAGGAGCAGAATGACAATCTCAAGGATGAACACCATCAGACCACCACCGCCATTCTCATTGAGACGACTGGAGAACTCTTGAACGAACGCTCCCGGGAGACGCGCGATGATACCGATAAGGATGATAAAGGAAATACCATTTCCTACACCACGGTCGGTAATACGCTCACCCAACCACATTACGAACATAGAGCCTGCGGTCAGCAGGATGGTCGAAGAGATAGTGAACCAGTTGAAACCGATAGCTAACGGCTGACCCGCTTGGCCCATCTGAACAGCCAGGTTAACGAGATAACTCGGCCCCTGGAAGAGCAGAATAGCAACAGTCAAGTAGCGCGTGATCTGATTCATCTTCTGACGTCCGGACTCTCCCTCTTTCTGCATCTTCTGGAAATACGGAACTGCGATAGACAGCAACTGTATAACGATGGATGCAGAGATGTAAGGCATGATACCCAACGCGAAGATAGACGCATTGGAGAAGGCTCCACCGGAGAACATATCCAACAACGCCATCAGACCTCCGGCCGTTTGACCTTTGAGGGCAGTCAAAGCTGTAGGGTCAATACCCGGAAGTACAATGAACGAACCGAAACGATAAATGAGCACGAACAATGCCGTGGTCAACAACCGGTTACGGAGGTCCTCAATCTTCCAGATATTTTTACATGTTTCAATAAATTTCATAAAAAACTAGCGTTTTTTTTCTGGAGTCTTGGCGTCGTCGAATGGTGAAAGTAACTTTCATTCGACTAGCACAAGACTTCATATAAATTTAAATCTTTTCGATGGTGCCACCGGCAGCGAGGATAGCCTCTTCTGCTTTCTTGGAGAAAGCGTTTGCCTGAACGGTCAGTTTGGCTTTCAGCTCACCGTTACCCAAGATCTTAACGAGTTGGGTTTTGGAGATGAAACCAGCTTCGTGGAGCTCAATCAGACCAATTTTCTCCAGTTTCTTAGCCTCAGCAAGAGCCTGGAGAGTAGAGAGGTTGATAGCTTTGTACTCCACACGGTTGATATTCTTGAAACCAAATTTCGGCAGACGACGCTGCATAGGCATCTGACCACCTTCGAAACCGATTTTCTTGCTGTAACCGGAACGGGACTTAGCACCCTTGTGACCACGAGTGGAAGTGCCACCCAAGCCAGAACCTGCGCCACGGCCGACACGCTTAGCGGTCTTTACCGAACCGGCTGCAGGGGTAAGATTATTCAATTCCATAATGATAATACGATTTTTGAATTAGTCAATAACTTTAACAAGGTGCTTAACCTTCTCTACCATACCCAGGATTGCCGGGGTTGCTTCGTGCTCTACGACTGCGTTCATTTTGCGCAGACCAAGAGCAGCCATGGTCTCCTTCTGCACCTTCGGACACTTAATAGTACTACGTACTTGTTGAATTTTAATCTTTGCCATAGTTGTAGAAGAATTTATTAACCATTAAACACTGTAGAAAGGCTTACGCCACGGTTAGCGGCTACGGTGCGAGCGTCACGCAGTTCAGCGAGCGCTTGGATAGTAGCTTTAACGAGGTTGTGGGGGTTGGATGACCCTTTGGACTTAGCTAAGACGTCATGTACGCCTGCGGACTCCAGAACGGCACGCATAGCACCACCGGCTTTTACTCCGGTACCGTGCGTAGCAGGCTGGATATAAACGCGGCTTCCACCGAACTTAGCATACTGCTCGTGAGGAATAGTGCCCTTCAGAACAGGTACCTGGATCAGGTTCTTCTTGGCAGCCTCGGTAGCTTTCTGCATTGCAGCAGCAACCTCACCGGCCTTACCCAAACCATAACCTACAATTCCGTCTTCATTTCCAACAACTACGATAGCTGCGAAAGTGAAGGTACGTCCACCTTTGGTAACTTTCGTTACGCGGTTGACTGCGACCAGACGCTCCTTGAGCTCGAGGTCTTGTGTTGTTTTAACTCTTTGCATAATATCGTCAGTTATTAGAATTTGAGACCAGCCTCGCGAGCTGCGTCAGCGAGGGCTTTAACGCGACCGTGGTACAAGTAACCGTTACGGTCAAATACTACTTCATTGACTCCGGCTTTGATAGCTGCAGCGGCGATGAGTTTACCTACCTCTGTAGCTTTCTCGGTTTTAGTCATTTTGTCCTTGATAGCAAGCGATGAAGCACTGGCGAGAGTTTTACCTGCGAGGTCATCGATTACCTGAGCGTAAATCTGGCTGTTAGAACGGAAAACAGTCAGACGAGGACGCTCTGCTGTACCCGACACCTTGGTGCGGATAGATGCCTTAATCTTAAGGCGACGTGCGATTTTCTTAATCATAATTGTGTTTCCTTTCTAATTATTTACCAGCCGACTTACCAGCTTTACGACGAATGATTTCACCTTGGAACTTAATACCTTTACCTTTGTAAGGCTCCGGTTTGCGGAACGAGCGGATCTTAGCGCATATTTGGCCAAGAAGCTGCTTGTCTGCACTCTCAAGCATTACGAGCGGGTTCTGGTTACGCTCCGATTTGGTCTCCACTTTCACCTCTTTCGGCAAGCCGAGATAGATGGGGTGCGTATAACCGAGGGAGAAGTTCAGCACTTGGGGCTGAGCCAACTCTACACGGTAACCAACGCCGACGAGTTCAAGTGTTTTCTTGTATCCTTCGCTGCAGCCCACAACCATGTTGTGGATCAACGCGCGGTACAGACCGTGTTTTGCGCGAGCCTCTTTCTCGTCGTTCGGACGGGTTACATGGCATTCTGCGCCTTCTACGCTTACGGTAATCAGGGGATCAACAGCCTGGCTGAGCTCTCCTTTCGGACCCTTTACGGTCACTACATTCTCCGGGCTAACGGTTACCGTTACGCCGGCGGGAATTGCAATAGGAAGTTTTCCAATTCTTGACATAGCTGTTCCTCCTTATTAATAAACATAGCACAATACTTCACCACCGAGTTGCTGGCCAAGAGCCTCTTTGTTGGTCATCACGCCTTTCGAAGTAGAAAGGATAGCGATTCCGAGACCGTTCAATACGCGCGGCATATCACGGTAACCAACGTACTTACGCAAACCCGGAGTGGATACACGTTTCAAACACTTGATCGCGTTAACTTTGTTAACCGGATCATACTTGAGGGCAATCTTAATAGTGCCCTGAGGACCATCCTCAACGAACTTGTAGGAAAGGATGTAACCTTTCTCAAACAAGATGCGAGTGATCTCTTTCTTCAGATTCGAAGCCGGAACTTCAACCACACGGTGGCCGGCTTTGATAGCATTCCTCAATCGAGTGAGGTAATCTGCAATAGGATCTGTCATTTGTTTTTTGTTGTTAAATTAATCCCGCCTGTCGGGACAATATTTAATAATGTTAATTTTACCAGCTCGCTTTCTTTACACCTGGGATGAGGCCTTTGGACGCCATCTCGCGGAATTGAATACGGCTGAGACCGAATGCACGCATATATCCTTTCGGACGACCGGTTACTTTGCAACGGTTGTGCAGACGAACCGGAGATGCGTTTTTCGGGAGGGCCTGAAGCCCTACATAGTCACCATCCTTGAGGAGTTGTGCACGTTTCGCAGCGAATTTAGCAACGAGTTTGGCACGCTTCACCTCGCGGGCTTTCATTGATTCTTTTGCCATAGTCTGAATTACTTTTTAAACGGTAAACCAAACTCACGCAGGAGTGCAAAGCCCTCCTCATCGGTTTTAGCAGTGGTAACGAACGTGATGTTCATACCCAGCAGTTTGGTGATGTTATCAATGTTGATTTCAGGGAAGATAATCTGCTCTGTAATACCCAAAGTATAGTTACCGCGGCCGTCCATTTTGTTATCAATTCCTTTGAAGTCACGGATACGGGGCAGAGCCACGCGTACCAGACGCTCGAGGAACTCATACATCTGCTGACCGCGAAGAGTAACGCGCACGCCGATAGGCATTTGCTTACGTACCTTGAAGTTAGCGATATCTTTCTTCGAAACGGTTGCAACAGCTTTCTGACCGGCGATAGCCGTCATCTCCTGGAGAGCGACTTCGATGATCTTCTTGTCTGCTACAGCCTCGCCTAAACCTTGGTTGAGGACGATCTTCTGGAGTTTCGGGCACTGCATGACTGTAGTGTAGTTGAACTCCTTCATCAGGATAGGCACAATGCGCTCCTGATAGTCTTGTTTCAAACTTGCTGTATTCATACTTAGATCTCCTTACCAGATTTTTTACTTACACGAACGAGCTTGCCATCCTTCTTCACACGGCCTACACGTACCGGTTTGCCGTCCTCAACGGGGTTGAGGTTGGAGATATGGATGGGAGCTTCCTGTTTAACAATTCCGCCTTGCGGATTTTTTGCATTGGGTTTGGTACTCTTGGATACCATGTTAACACCTTCTACGATTGCGCGTTGCTTGTCAACGATCACTTCCAGCACACGGCCGGTCTGACCCTTCGAAGCACCTGCGTTTACATAAACGGTGTCACCCTTTTTGATATGAAGTTTTGCCATTTTTGTAATTGTTTAGATGATTAGAGCACTTCAGGTGCCAGAGAGATTATTTTCATGTTCGTTTGACGCAGCTCACGAGCCACAGGGCCGAAGATACGGCTACCGCGGAGTTCACCGGCGTTGGTGATCAACACGCATGCGTTGTCATCAAAGCGGATGTAACTACCATCGGGACGACGTACCTCTTTCTTCGTGCGTACGACGATAGCGCGGCTAACCGTACCATCTTTGATGTCCGACGAAGGGATAACGCCCTTAACGGCTACTACGATTGTATCGCCAAGGCTGGCATAACGCTTCTTGGTGCCACCAAGAACACGGATACAGAGTGCTTGCTTAGCACCGCTGTTGTCACATACTGTGAGACGAGATTCTTGCTGTACCATAATTACTTAGCCCTTTCGATAATTTGAGTTAAACGCCAACGCACAGTTTTGCTCAGCGGACGGGTCTCCATGATGCGAACGGTATCGCCGATGCCGCATTCGTTTTTCTCGTCATGAACATGGAACTTGCGAGTTTTATTGACAAACTTGCCATAGATGGGGTGTTTCTCTTTCCATTTAACGGCGACCACGATGGTCTTCTCCATCTTATTGGAAACAACTACGCCCACGCGCTCTTTTCTAAGATTTCTTTCCATTTCAATTGTCGTTTTTTACTTGTTAATTTCTCTTGCACGCAATTCAGTTGCAAGGCGAGCGATATTACGACGCGCAGCCTTAATTTGCAACGGATTGTCAAGCGGAGAAATGCTGTGATTTAACTTGAGGCGAACGAGGGCCTCTTTCTCTGCTGCCAGACGCTCCTGGAGTTCAGCAGTTGTTAATTCTTTGATTTCAGCTGTTTTCATAAATCCTTAATTATGCATTTTGTGTTGCGTCGTAATCACGTCTTACGACAAATTTAGTGGTTACAGGCAGCTTCTGGGCAGCGAGACGAAGTGCCTCTTTTGCTACATCGTAGCTTACGCCCTCTACCTCGAAGATGATACGACCGGGCTCCAATGGAACTACAAATCCTTCAGGAGCACCTTTTCCTTTACCCATACGTACATCCAACGGTTTCTTGGTGATTGGTTTATCCGGGAATACACGGATCCACACTTGACCTTGACGTTGCATATAACGGGTAACAGCGATACGGGCAGCCTCGATTTGACGACCGGTCAACCACACGGTACCCATACTCTTGATACCGAACGAACCGAATGCCAGTTCCTGACCGCGATGAGCGAAGCCCTTGATGCGGCCTTTTTGGCAACGGCGGAATTTTGTTTTCTTTGGTTGTAACATAGTTCTAATCTACAAATCGGTTAAACATTATTGTTTTTTGTTGCGGCGGAAACCTTTGCGCTCGTCACGGCCACCACGGCGATCCATGCCGGGACGACCTCCTTCTTGCTTCTGCGAGAAGTTAGGAGCCAAGTCCTTCTTGCCATAAACCTCTCCACGGCAAATCCATACCTTTACACCGATAACACCCACTTTGGTGATTGCACCTACGTGGCAGTAATCGATGTCAGCGCGGAGTGTATGCAGCGGGGTACGACCCTCTTTGTACATCTCCTTACGTGCCATCTCGGCGCCGTTCAAACGGCCGGATACCTGAACCTTGATACCCTCAGCGCCCATACGCATGGTGCTTTGGATAGCCATTTTCACGGCACGGCGGTAAGCGATCTTGCCTTCCAGCTGACGTGCTATCTTGTTAGCTACGATGGTGGCGTCCAATTCAGGGCGTTTAACCTCGTAGATGTTGATTTGCACATCCTGCTTGGTGATTTTCTGGAGTTCCTTCTTCAATTTGTCAACCTCTTCTCCACCTTTTCCGATGATATAACCGGGGCGAGCGGTGCAGATAGTAACAGTCACAAGTTTCAGAGTTCTTTCGATAACGATACGAGAAATACTAGCCTCAGCGAGACGTGCGTTGAGGTACTCGCGGATTTTGCTGTCCTCAAGCAGTGTATCTCCGTAATTCTTGCCTCCAAACCAGTTGGAGTCCCAACCTCGGACAATGCCCAGACGGTTAGCAATAGGATTAATTTTCTGTCCCATAGTTCAAATTACTTTTCAGCGTTAGTATTTTTAGTATCTACAAATATTGTAACGTGGTTGGAACGTTTGCGGATACGATAAGCACGACCCTGAGGAGCGGGAAGCATACGCTTGATCGACATGCCGCCGTCAACCATGATTTTCGTTACATAGAGAGTTTCGTCCTCTGCTTTCTTACCGGTTTTGGTTTCCCAGTTAGCGATTGCAGATTTCAGGAGCTTCTCGAGCGCGCGGCTGGCCTCACGTGTGGAGAAATGCAGCGCACCGAGTGCATGATTCACTTCCATGCCGCGTACCATGTCTGCTACGAGACGCATCTTACGCGGGCTGGTAGGAATTCCGTTTGCTTTGGCAAAATACTGCTCTTTGCGAGCGGCTTTCATTGCCTCTGCACTATTATGTTTTCTTGCACCCATTTTAATCTTGAGTTTTAATAATGTTAATTGATTGCAATGGATTACTTCTTGTTATTGCCCGAGTGGCCACGGAACGTGCGGGTCGGAGCAAACTCACCGAGTTTGTGACCTACCATGTTCTCCGTGATATACACAGGAATAAACTTGTTTCCATTGTGAACTGCGATTGTGTGACCTACAAAGTCAGGGGAGATCATAGATGCACGAGACCAAGTCTTAACGACTTCTTTCTTGTTCGCCTCATTCATAGCGAGCACCTTGTTCTCCAACTTAACGTTGATAAACGGTCCTTTTTTCAATGAACGACTCATAATGTTAATTTGACTTTAATAGGTTATTTTTTACGTCTTTCTATAATGTACTGGTTGCTCTGGTTCTTCGGGTGACGTGTCTTGTATCCCTTAGCGAGCAGACCCTTACGGCTACGTGGATGACCACCGGACTGACGGCCTTCACCACCACCCATCGGGTGATCTACAGGGTTCATTACAACGCCACGGTTGCGCGGACGACGACCCAGCCAACGGCTACGACCGGCTTTACCGCTCTTCTCCAAAGCGTGATCACTGTTACCTACTACACCAACCGTAGCCTTGCATGCAGCAAGCACCTTGCGGAGCTCGCCCGAAGGCAGTTTGATGATAGCATACTTGTCCTCACGGCTCGACAACTGTGCGAACGTACCGGCACTACGTACCATGCAGGCACCCTGACCCGGACGAAGCTCAATGTTGTGAATGAGCGTTCCCAGAGGAATTACAGACATAGGCAGTGCATTGCCTACTTCAGGAGCAGCGTTCTCTCCCGACATTACAGTTTGACCTACTTGCAGTCCATTAGGTGCAAGAATATAGCGCTTCTCTCCGTCAGCGTAGAACAACAGTGCGATGCGGGCACTACGGTTCGGATCGTACTCAATCGTTTTTACTACTGCGGGAACACCATCTTTATTGCGCTTAAAGTCAATTACGCGATATTTCTGCTTGTGACCACCACCGATGTAGCGCATCGTCATTTTACCGACATTGTTGCGACCACCCGTTTTGGTTTTACCGAACACAAGCGATTTCTCAGGTGCGCTCGCGGTAATTGTCTCGAACGCGCCTATAACTTTGTGTCTCTGCCCCGGTGTTGTGGGCTTTAATTTACGTACAGCCATTTTTAGATATTGCTATAAAAATCAATTGTTTCACCTTCCTTCAGCGTTACGATGGCTTTCTTGTACGCCTGTTGTGCACCCTTAAGCAGACCGGATTTCGTCCAGCGCTGTTTAACTTTCGGAGCACGGATAAGCGTGTTGACATCCGTAACCTGAACGTTGTACATTTCTTCTACCGCTTTTTTGATCTCAACTTTGTTGGCATTGCGAGCTACCACGAATCCGTAACGGTTCAGCTTCTCGCCGGCGGCGGTCATCTTCTCAGTGACGATGGGTTTGATAATAATTGCCATAATTCTACCTCCTTATGCGTTTAAAGTTGCCTCGATTGCAGCGGCCGATGCTTCGGTCAGAACTACAACATTCGAGTTCATGATTGTGTAGGTGTTCAGCTCGTTGACGTTCACTACGTTCACACGCTGAATATTAGCGGCGGACTTGCGAGCGTTGAGATTGGCGTCTGCTACTACGAACAGCACTTTCTTACCCTCTACTTTGAGGTTGTTGAGAACCTCTACCATAGCTTTGGTCTTCGGTGCGTCGAAGTTCAGAGCGTCCAATACGAGCAACTCATTCTGTTTTGCGCGAAGCGACAGAGCGGACTTGCGAGCAAGTTGTTTTACTTTCTTGTTCAGCTTGAAGTCATAGTCACGGGGTACGGGACCAAAGATGGTACCACCACCTACGCGAACCGGAGACTTCAGGTCACCCGGACGTGCACCACCGCCGCCTTTCTGACGACCGAGTTTGCGAGTCGAGTGAGCATTCTCGCTACGTTGTTTTGCTTTCGCTGTGCCTTGGCGCTGTGCTGCCAAGAATTGCTTAACGTCCAAGTAGATAGCATGGTCGTTAGGCTCTATAGCGAAGATAGCATCGTTCAGAGCAATCTTCTTGCCGGTCTCTTTGCCGGCCTGATTCAAAATACTAAGTTCCATAACTAATTACTTGCTGATAATGACGATTGAATTTTTTGCACCCGGTACACTACCCTTGACCATGATCAAGTTGTACTCAGGAATTACTTTCAGTACGACGAGGTTCTGAACCGTTACGCGGTCACCACCCATCTGGCCCGCCATGCGGGTACCCGGGAAGATACGGCTCGGATATGCACATGCACCTACCGAACCCGGTGCGCGAAGACGGTCGTCCTGACCGTGAGTCGACTGACCTACTCCGCCGAAACCATGACGTTTAACGACACCCTGGAAACCGTGGCCCTTGCTGGTTCCGATAACGTCTACGTACATGCCTTCCTCAAAGAGGTCTGCGGCTGTGATGGTTTGTCCCAGAGCCAGTTCTCCATCGAACTCAAACTCTGCTAAGTGGCGCATCGGCTCTACGCCTGCGGCCTTGAAATGGCCTGCTTCGGCCTTGTTCGTGTGCTTCTCGCTCTTGTGCATAAAGCCTACCTGAGCGGCTTTGTAACCGTCTTTCTCAACGGTCTTCAGCTGAGTCACTACGCAAGGACCTGCCTCGATTACGGTGCACGGGATGTTTTTGCCGTCGGCACCAAAGACGGATGTCATTCCGATCTTTTTTCCTAATAAACCTGGCATTGTTGCTTTAGTTTTTTTAAATAATTAATTTACTTTTGCCTGTGTTCTCGCCCACGGGTTAACGTTTTCGGGTTCCCGCCATGCGATTTTCCGGTATCACTCTCCGTGGGAAACACTTCGGCGTTCATCAAACTTTAATCTCTACTTCCACACCGCTGGCCAGCTCGAGTTTCATGAGGGCCTCTACGGTCTTGTTGTTACTGTTGTAGATGTCAATCAGACGCTTGTAGCTCGCCAATTCGAACTGCTCACGTGCTTTCTTGTTTACGAAGGTCGAGCGGTTAACCGTAAAAATACGTTTGTGCGTCGGCAGTGGAATAGGACCACTTACTACGGCACCGGTTGCCTTTACGGTCTTCACGATCTTCTCTGCAGACTTGTCAACCAAGTTGTGGTCGAAAGACTTCAGTTTGATACGGATTTTTTGACTCATAATAATTGATACTGTTTTTATTTTGTTAGTACTTCGCAGAGCGCAGATAACCTAAAGAGTCATTTGCTTAGATGACCCACGCCCCACAGGGTTAATTGTTGTTCTTTCGAACTATGTTCACGTACGTGTGTGTACGTGTTTTATATAGGAACGTGTGTGCGCACACTTGCGCACATACGCGCCCATATGATTTTTATACAAGGTCAACGCGACCGCCTACTTCTGTAAGCACAGCTTTCGCAATGGTCGAGCTAACGGCCTCGTAGTGGCTGAACTCCATCGAGCTGGTAGCACGACCGGAAGTGATAGTACGCAGAGCGGTTACATAACCGAACATCTCTGCCAATGGTACTTTCGCTTTCACGATGCGTGCACCGGTACGGCTGGTGTCCATGCCCTCTACCTGACCACGACGTTTGTTGAGGTCACCGATGACATCACCCATGCTCTCTTCCGGAGTAACCACTTCAATCTTCATGATCGGCTCCATGAGGACAGGTTTAGCCTTCGCGCAAGCCTCTTTGAACGCCATCTGCGCAGCAATCTCGAAAGACAGCTGGTCGGAGTCAACCGGGTGGAAGCTACCGTCAAGCAGCGTTACCTTCAGGCTATCCAGCGGATAACCGGCAAGCACACCGTTCTTCATAGCGATCTCGAAACCTTTCTGTACCGACGGGATATACTCCTTAGGCACGTTACCGCCCTTAACGACGTCTTCGAACTGCAGACCACCGGGGAAGTCAGCGTCGGCCGGCTCAACGCGAACGATGATGTCGGCGAACTTACCACGACCACCGGACTGCTTCTTGTAAACCTCACGCAGCTCAACCGGGGCACTGATAGCCTCGCGGTAAGCCACTTGCGGACGACCTTGGTTACACTCTACCTTGAACTCACGTTTCAGACGGTCGATGATAATCTCCAGGTGAAGCTCACCCATACCGGAGATAACGGTCTGACCGGTCTGCTCGTCAGTCTTAACGGTGAAGGTCGGGTCCTCCTCGGCAAGTTTAGCCAGACCTACGCCCAGCTTATCGAGGTCAGCCTGGCTCTTCGGCTCTACGGAGATACCGATAACCGGTGCCGGGAACTCGATGGACTCGAGTACGATAGGTTTGTTCTCGTCGCACAGTGTATCACCCGTACGGATATCCTTGAAGCCCACGCCCGCACCGATATCACCTGCGAGAATCGTCTCTACAGGGTTCTGGTGGTTCGAGTGCATCTGGAAGATACGGCTAATACGCTCTTTCTTACCCGAACGCGGGTTGTAGACATACGAACCTGCATCGAGGTGACCGGAGTACACACGGAAATAGCACAGACGACCTACATACGGGTCGGTTGCAATCTTGAAGGCGAGGGCGCAGAGCGGCTCCTCGTCATTCGGGTGACGTACTTCCTCTTTCTCGGTATTCGGGTTGGTACCGTTGATAACCTCGGTATCCAGCGGAGACGGCAGGTAAGCGCAGACAGCGTCAAGCATCGTCTGCACACCTTTGTTCTTGAACGAAGAACCGCAGATAACCGGGAAAATCTTCATCGCCAGCGTACCCTTACGGATAGCTACGCGAATCTCATCCTCGGTGATTGTGGACGGGTCCTCGAAATATTTCTCCATCAGCGTGTCGTCGAACTCAGATACTGTCTCCAGCATCTTGTCGCGCCACTCTTCTGCCTCGGCTACGAGGTTTGCAGGAATCTCTTCCTCCACGTATTCAGCACCCATGGTCTCGTCGTGCCAAAGGATAGCCTTCATTTTCACGAGGTCAACGACACCCTTGAAGCTCTCCTCTGCGCCGATAGGAATCTGTATCGGACACGGGGTGGCACCCAGCACCTCTTTGATCTGACGTACTACATCGAAGAAGTTAGCACCACTACGGTCCATCTTGTTCACGTAGCACAGACGCGGTACGTTGTACTTGTCTGCCTGACGCCAAACGGTCTCAGACTGCGGCTGTACACCACCTACCGAACACAGCGCCATCACAGCACCGTCAAGGATACGAAGCGAACGCTCCACCTCTACGGTAAAGTCCACGTGTCCCGGAGTGTCAATAAGGTTGATCTTGTACTTGTTACCCGCGTAGTTCCAGTAGGTGGTGGTAGCAGCGGAAGTGATGGTTATACCACGCTCCTGCTCCTGAACCATCCAGTCCATCGTAGCGGCACCGTCGTGTACCTCACCTATCTTGTGAGTCAGACCGGTGTAGAACAAAATACGCTCCGAAGTAGTGGTCTTACCGGCGTCGATGTGTGCCATGATGCCGATGTTACGGTTTAATTTTAAATCATGTTTTGCCATTGTTGTCTTTTCAATCTTTTTTGCATCTTACAGCAGCTTGCTGCGGTCTTTCAGTGTTAACGGTCTTACAGCAGTTTACTGCGGTCAGATTCTTTAGAATCTAAAGTGTGCGAACGCACGGTTAGCCTCAGCCATGCGGTGCATATCTTCTTTACGCTTGAACGCACCACCCTGGTTGTTATAAGCATCGATGATCTCCGCAGCCAGTTTCTCAGCCATCGAGTGGCCGCCACGTTTGCGTGCGAAGTTAATCATATTCTTCATAGCGATGGACTCTTTGCGGTCTGCACGGATCTCTGTCGGAACCTGGAAGGTCGCACCACCGATACGTTTTGACTTAACCTCTACCAGAGGAGTGATGTTGTCCAATGCTTGTTTCCAGATGTCAAGAGCCGGTTTCTCCTCGCTCTTCATTTTCTGGTCTACTACGCCAAGGGCGCCATAGAATACGCTGTACGCGGTATTCTTCTTACCATCGAGCATCAGGTGGTTCACAAATTTAGCCACCATTACCTCGCCGTACACTGGATCCGGCAGGATAACTCGTTTTTGCGGTTTTGCTTTTCTCATTGTTTCAAATAATTTTTTTTTGGTTGTCGATTTCTTCAGCGGCTACCCGAGCCCCTTACTCAACCCTCAACCCATTGTTTCGTCCCAATTATGGAACATTTAGTTAATAAAAGGAATTTGCTTTTACTGTTTTGTTGTTTGCCTCGCTTGTCTTACAGCAGCCTGCTGCGGTCTTACAATGTAATGGTCCTACAGCGCAGCGGTCTTACAGCGAAGCGGTCAAGCGCAGCTTACTTCTTTGCTTTAGGTCTCTTGGCACCGTATTTCGAGCGGCGTTGGAGACGGTTTGCTACACCGGCGGTATCAAGCGTACCACGTACGATGTGATAACGAACACCCGGCAGGTCTTTCACACGACCGCCACGTACCATTACGATACTGTGCTCTTGCAAGTTGTGTCCCTCTCCGGGAATGTAAGCGTTCACCTCTTTGGTGTTGGTCAGGCGCACACGTGCCACCTTACGCATTGCCGAGTTCGGCTTCTTCGGGGTCGTCGTGTAAACACGTACACAAACGCCACGACGCTGCGGACAACTGTCAAGAGCCGGGCTCTTACTCTTGTCCACCAGTTCTGCTCTTCCTTTTCTAACTAATTGTTGAATTGTAGGCATTTTGTTGTTTTTGTTAATTGATTGTTACTAAATGTTTCCTGCTTTCTCGCCCGCGTTTCAGTAGTATATTACACGTACTCGCACATATACCTACCCGTGCACGCGCCGAAAAAGCGTGCAAAGATACTGCTTTTTTTTGACATACACAAATATTTTCTAAAGAAAATTCAAAAAAAATGCATTTTGCATGATTGATCAGGCATTTTAACCAAAACTTTATTTGATTTTATTTACTGAAATTTGCATAATTCAAAAAAAAGCAGTACCTTCGACCTCCTCCCCTTCCCCTTCGGGGCGGGACCCTTCGAAGTTACGTTCGCGTCCTGCGGTATATATGCAATTTTTGTAGTACCTTTGCCCCGCAAATCAAAATCGATGCAACTATGCGTAAATTCTTTTCTTTCTTTGCCATCGCAGCGGTAGTGCTGGGCATGGCGAGCTGTAACGGTAACGACCCCGAGCAACCGACGCCTGTGGGTGCTATCAATGGCAAGTTCTCCGTGGCGCCGGGCAAACAGGTCTATTTCTCCCGCGGAAACCTTCAGTATAACGCTTTCCACGATAAATGGCGTTTCGCGGAAAACCAGTGGGATTATGTGGGTAATGCTACAGATGGAACGGTTAAAATAGGTAATACGAAATGCAATAATGCCAATGTCAGCCCAAGCTACAACGGCTGGATTGATTACTTTGGATGGGGTACAGGCATGAATCCTACGAATACAAGCAAGAACGATGCAGACTATCAAACGTTTACAGATTGGGGAAATAATCCCATCTCTAATGGCGGTAATCAGGCTTATCTATGGCGTACGCTCACTAATGACGAATGGAACTATCTGCTCTTCACCCGAGTAGAGGCAAGCGACAAAATTGGTGCAGTCGAAGTAAATAACATTCCGGGTTATGTTCTTTTGCCGGACAATTGGCAGTTGCCAAACGGTTGTGAATTTACTCCCGGGATACTCAAAGCAGGATCGTTTGAAGCATGGAGCAAGATACCCTCCACGAATTTGTACAGTGGTGAGGTGTGGGATGCAATGGAAAGAGCGGGGGCAGTCTTTCTTCCTGTTGGTGGTTATCGCTGGCAAGGGAGTATCGAAGATGTTGGTATCATTGGTCTGTATTGGTCGTGTACATCTTACGACAACGACAAAACCTGCGCGTACAGTATGGGCTTCGCTGCCTCCCTATTCACTCTTGATAGAGACAGATATTACGACGGTAAGAGTTCAGGTTTAACCGTCCGCCTCGTACAAGATGTGAAATGATGCAGTGTGCAGCAAAGCTGCAAGTGGTCATTTGTCATTGCCCATTTGCCATTTCTTAGCCACAAGGGCACGATTATTTCTTAGCCACAAGGGCACGATTATTTCTTAGCCACAACGTAGTTGTAGCCGCATCGAAGATGCAACACTTAGCACTAAAAAACGCACCCTTCGGGGTGCTTTTTTTTTGGAATTGCCTCTGCGTTGCAAAAAAAGGTACGTTTAATTTGCGCAATTCAAAAAAAAAGTGTACCTTTGCGGCGGATTTGGGTTCTTCCCAATTAACGATCTAATTTATACTACAATGAAAGCGAAA
>JAFPXH010000002.1 GCA_017394705.1 Paludibacteraceae bacterium
TTGCGCCTCTTTTTTCTGTCGCCAACGGACGGCGTCCTCGGTCTTGTAGCGGTTGTAGTTCGCCATGTCAAAGATGTCGGTGCGCTGGAGTTGGTAACGCTGACCGTCCTCGTCGCTGAACTCGCCGCGGTCAAGGTTGTGTTTCGCCAGGATGGCTACCGCTTCGTTGGTTGCGGCTTTAGAGATCTCGTTGATACGTGCCTCACAGGCTTTGATGGTATTGCGCAATGAGCGCATTTCTTTTAAATTGGTAGTATTCTCTGCCACAAGGGCGCGATTATTTTCTTCGAAATTTTTCATAATTGTTTGATTTTTAGTTGTTAGTTGTTAGTTGTTAGTTGTTAGCCTTCAGCTTGTATTTATTTCTTGTATTTTTTGGGCAAAAAAAGATACAAGCTAAAACCCGGATAGAGGGGTTGTGTTGTGGGTAGCTTGTATTTATTTTCTTGTATTTTGGGGGCAAAAAAGATACAAGCTATACAAGGCTTAGCTTGTATTTATTTTCTTGCATTTTTCACCTAAAAAAGATACAAGCTATAACCCGGATAGAGAGGTTGTGTTGTGGGTAGCTTGTATTTTTTTCTTGTATTTTTTGGACAAAAAAGATACAAGCTATTGTGGGGATCGGATTTTTTTAGTACCTTTGCCGCGGAAATGATTTTTAAATCCCTATTGCCATGAAGATTTATATCAAATGTTCCGAGGAGATGAGTGCCTGCCGCTCGCTGATTATGAAAGCGTTAGCGGATGCCGGTCACGAAGTGCTATACAACGCTCAGGTTCGCAACGATGCAGCGGGTCAAGCAAGTTGTGATCTCTGTATTGAACTATCCGCAGGCGGGTTGCAGCGCCTCCACGTTCAGCCCCTTTCCACTGCGACCGTTGCCGCCAGTAAGGAGGACACGCGTATTCAGAAGTTAGTTCTGGTTATTGGTAAGGGCGTTCTGCCTCGTCGGGCCATCATTGGCGACTTGCATCTAAAGCAGAAGAGCCGTGCCATTTTCATCAATAACTACCTCAAGCCGGCCATCGCTCAGGGCTTTGTTACGATGACTCATCCTGCCCATCCTAATCTGCCGGAACAGATGTACCGCCTTACGGCAAAGGGTCTTGCACTGTACGCCGCCTTGACGGCCGTTCCCCAGTAGTCCCTTCATCCTTTCCCTCTTAGCTTGTATTTTTTTTATGCTTGTTTTTAGGCAAAAAAGATACAAGCTATATAAGTATTGGCTTGCTTATCCAGTACATGCTTGTATTTATTTCTTGTATTTTTCGGACAAAAAAGATACAAGCTTTACAAGGCTTAGCTTGTATTTATTTTCTTGTATTTTGGGGGCAAAAAAGACACAAGCTATAACCTAAAAAAGACACAAGCTATAACCTAAAAAAAAGACACAAGCTATAATCCTCTAATCCACTAATCCTCTAACCCACTAATCTGCTAAGCTATGATGAAGGATCATTGTTTTGAATTCGTCGAAGGGCATGGCGAAGAGTTTTCGCAGGTCGTTGGCTGGGAAGATACGGGGGTCGAACTCGCACTGCCTCATGACGCGGAGATATTTCGCGCGTCGCATGTTTTCTGACGGTGTGACCTGCTCGAGATTGCATGCCCGGTAGTCCAGGGGGTCGCCGTTGACATGGTCTATCTGCATGCCCGGTGTGCGGGGTCCGACCCAGGTCTCGTAGATGAGAGAGTGGCAAGTACGGTTACCGAAATGTCTCATGGCCGGATAAACGTTCCCCCGCTTGCCGTTATGGCAGTGCCTGCCTGGCGTACGCATGCTGGGGCTAAAGAGGTGTTGGACTTGGCGGATGGAGCGCCGCGTGATGGAGAAGAAGCGTCCGTCGGCGGAGCAATAGAGTTGTGCCTTGCCGTGATCGGGTTTGGCGTTGGGGCATCGTCTTATTTCGACGCCCTCGAAAATAAAAGAGTTATTAGACATAATGCATCGCCAGCCGGAGGGATGTTTGTTCCGTTTGGCGGTGCAAAAGTAGAGGTAATTATGTCCGGTTCGAGGGACGTTTTGTCTCGAAAATGTCCTGCAAATGTCCCTTGTGTCACGAAAGTGTCACTTGGGCAAAAAAGACATAAAAAAAAACGACCGAAAAGGTCGTTTGAATCAGTGTTTTCGGTTCATATTTTTGCCGAGCGAGTTAGGATCGAGATCCCATCCGAACTCATTGGTTAGTCGTTGACAGAGTTCCACTCGAGTAGCATCCGCATAGAACTCTCGGAACTCATCATCGAACTTGAGTCGCTCGAGAATATGGCGCCTTACTTCCGAATACTTATTGGGCTTAGGGACACCCAGTATTTCACGCCAAGTCTTCTCCGGTTTAGGCGAAGAACAAGTCGAAGAACTATCATTCTCTGCAGGCGATGCGCCATAGTAGTTATTGGTCGTATTAGTGGTATTGAAAGTGCAGCCTTGATAAACCGGCGCGTTGTACTGTATGTTCTGTTGGTTTTCCATCTTAGTGATCGTATATTTGAGTTGTATGTTTTCTGAGGTGAGTTGTTCGTTTTCTGCTTTGAGTTTGAGTATCTGCTCGTGGGTGTCAATGAGGAAATCTTCTTCCGCGAATCGTTTCTCTGCGGACTTAAGGAACTTATCGTAGAGGGTTACGCCATCATCGAAATCCGGCGTTCGCTTATCGAGGATAAGGTTTCGGCAGTTACTTGCTCTCAGACCTTTTGTACGCTTCAGCATCGCCGCCAGCACGATCATCGTTACATAGACGAGTTGTTTATCGCGGCTCAGGCTGTCATAAGCGAGTACGTCGTACTCGAGTTGGTCTCCGGAACACTCGGTAGAGAACATATAAGCAGCAAGGAAATGTGCGGTATTCATCACGCGCACTACCGGTATATCGACATTGATGTTATTATTCCAAAAATGCTGTTGCATAGCATGCAGACCGTCGATGAGTATTTCATCGCCGGGGAAGTCCGTGCAGAGTTGGTATTCCGAGGCTCTATCGCGGTAATATGGCGCGCGCGGGAGGTGGTGCATTATTTATTGCTCTTCTTGCCTTTCTTATGATTATTGGGGTCTTCGTTCAACCATTCATCAATGTCCTTATCAGACTGGAATTGCTCTTTGGGCTTCGGAGCATACTTCTCGCGCAAAGCCCTCACGTCATTACACATTCCCCATACTTTGAAGAATAAGATCAGCGATAAAATCGCACCAATAACAATCACGATGTCTGTAAATGTTTCCATATGTTTAAATATTTATGATGTTTCATAATTACATTCATACACATTACATTTTTATTGTGTACTTATTCCTTGCTGAGATATTTAATTAAAATATTACGTCTTAGCATAGCGCAAGAAGCGATTTCTTCCTGTAACGATAAAATCTCATTTTCAATATCCTCGATTTGAGGGATTACCTTGAGTTGCGATTCAATAGACACGGCATGAATAGTAATACCTTCTACCCGGTCAATGGAAGCTCTATACTTACGCGAAAAGCCCTCATTATGACCTTCTTTATGCAATAGGAAAGCCATGTATTTAGGTAAAATCTCGTTAGTCTTCAGGCGAAGGACTCCACAATGGTCTGTGGGATAAAAGGGATTATTGGCAGGAATAGTGTTGACCATCCAATCACCATCTATACCCCAAAGGACAGAGTCCATGGCAAAATCTTCGATAAGCAAATGATCTATCATGCCAAATGGCTCAAATACATTTGCACTATATACTGGTATTGTGTAATCTGAACTGACCTCTGTATTTAAAACGCGTTTCCCTATGCTGAGATCAAATTCACTTTTGTTGCTGAGCCGATGTGGTGTAGTCGGTAGCGTTTGTAAACTTTCGAAAACCTGTTGAATTTGATTTCGTTTTTCTTCTATAGATCGAACACATGATGCTATCTTATCGTCAACCTCCGCACACTCAACTATAATTTTCGTTTGGATATCCGGAGGCGGGAGAGGAATAAATGTATCCTTCAAGTATTTATAATGCCGTTCATACCTATCTTGGTGCTCGATTTCGCTTGCCAACAGATAATTTTGCAAATATTTAATTTTTATTTGAGAGTTCACTTTAATTAGTTGTGTGCCGTCTGCTCCCCTCACGAAAGGAAAGTCAATATACTTATATGTACAACTATGGTCTCCGAAGACTATTAAAGGCAAATCGGTGATCGGCAATCTGTTATCTGTGTACCCTGCTATTAATTTATCAGCCTCTTGAGTAATAACTGGATACTGTCCTGTTTCTTGTATTTCTTCTTGTGGAATTTTGGTTTGTGCTCCTTCAATGGGAAGTAGCAAACTTTCTATACGGACTAATCCATATTTACTCGAAACAATCAACGGTTTAACAGATGACGTTTTTATTGCTTTATTGAATTTAGGTCGAGAAAAGTCAATTAAATCAACCAAGCGGGAATATGAGAGCAAATCGTTTATCTCCCCCTCATATAATTGATTAACTTCGTCTATCGGTTCATTTGGACCAAAGGAGAATTTCTTGCATTGATCGTATATATGCTTACGCAAAGCAAATGCGTATTTAGTATTATCCCAAGCCTCATCTGGATTATATAGTGGGGTGTCAATATACCTAATCGAATTAATCGCTCTTACTATTTCTGCATCTTGATCATCGGTACTTTGGGAAGAATCTTCTTCGTCTACATATGTATTCTTAGTTACATATTTAATACCCTCGTCTCCCTTACGATTAGACCAATCATATCCCAAGAACTTAATGATACCATTTTTGTTGCTCTTGTTGTTAATTTTATCCGGAGGGGATTGTAATAAGAGCACAAAGTTATTTTCTAACTGAATAAAGGTATAAAGTTTTTCGCTCTCAATGCTTTTAGCGTATGCAATAAACTGTTTCGTGTATTCTGCCTTTTCTATTTCTTTATATTCGGTGCTATTAATGAATTCGTTTAATAACCGCCTATATTCTTGGGAGTTGGCTCTTATCTCTTCTCTAAAATATGTAGATGATTTAAACCAATCTACTTGCGTTGCCTTTTTGATAGGTGAATTTTTAAATGCAGATTTATATTCTCTAAAAATTTCGTGATTTTCGAGGATATCTTGTAATGTGTCTGTCTGCATAAATGCGAGATAGGCATCTTTGTTATATCCTTGCTTTTCAATATATGAATCAATAGCCTCGTAATTGGTATATTGCTCATATCTATCGTCTGTGATAAAATGTTCCAATAAACCTCCGGCATTCTTCTTAACCTTTTGAGCAAAGAGTATAATCGTATTGGTTCCTGTTGATCCAAAGGTGCGGCTACCTAAACTTACAATAGATAGTATATTGAAATGAGCAAAGAGAAGTTCTCTGGTTTTGACAGTGATAGCGTCATCATTGGATAGAATAGAACTTGGAAGTACAATGCCAAGTAGACCGTTTTGATGCAAGAAATGCTTGGCTCTTTCTACAAAGAAAGATTCAATAGTTCTATTTGTACCATAGGACTTTTCCGGGACTAATTTTGCGAGTTCGTATTGGTTTCTATCGTTTTCATCTAACGTATTCAGAAAGCCTTTTACACTATATGGTGGATTAGCTATTATTAAATCAAAACTATCCTCATCGAACCCTTGAAACCTAGATTCCCTCGTATTAAATATGCTAAGTGTATCTTTGAAAACAATGTGGGCATTTTGGCTACCGTTTATAATAGTTGCAATTTTCGCCACTTGGCTCAATGTCTGGCTTTTCTCAATGCCGTAGGCACTTGTTTCTGGGTAATTCTTAACGAATTCTGTTAAGAAGTGTCCAGCACCACACGCGTAGTCAAGCACTTTTATATTTTGGTTATTTGGAAACTCAGGGAGAGATTTGATAATAAAGTTAACAATCGGTAGAGGAGTAAAGAATTGTCCCTCCGTTTGATGTACATTCTTGGAAAGCAACCCTTCGAATAAATCGCCGAAGAAGTGATTAGTCTCGCTATTACTTAAATTAATGTCTTGTATTAACGCAGCTATTTTAATGAGGATTTGGAAGTTCATCTCAAATTCCTCTTTGTTTTCCACGTCGATAAAGTTGAACTTCTTAATATTATAGAACTTAATCTCTTCGAAAAGTTCCCTGATACCGTCGAATAAACCGTTTGTAAGACTACGGCTTGTATCTTCAAAGATCTGCCTTATATCATCTTCATCCTTATTAACGACATCGACATCAAACAAGTCATGTTTGCCTTGTTGATATAACTTTAAAAGACGAGCGCAATACTTTTTAGGAGTGTCACGAGTTATCCCTTTATAATAGAATTGCAAATCATCTGGATTTCTACGCTCGTCCGTAATTTTGCACAAGAATAAGTCTATTAGGATATAGAATGAGTGTTCAAAGTCGGTAATCGCATGGTTTCTCAATATAGTTGCGAACTCATGATATATTGGTCGAATTTCTGAGTGGGAAAGGCTTTTTAAATCAGCGATAGTATATTTCAACTTTCCTACAGAATAAGGAACGACATCTTGCTCAAATAAGCCTTTTGTCTCAAACGACTTAGCATAAGTCTCATTCCATACTTCAAAATACTTCCCTTGTGCATCTTTAAATTTCTTTGCACCGCCCAGGTCTGCATTGTCATTATCTTTCAAAGTAATGATGTGGTTTTTGAGGACGATATCATTATTATCAAAATCGACTGCAAAGAGCACAAGATTTTCGCACAGACCGAGTTCGTTTACAAGCGGACCAAGATAACTAAATAGTTGTCCGCCATCTTTTTGCATGTTATTCCACTCTTTACTAAACTCAGCCCCGTACGTTTTATTCTCTATCAAAACAAGAGGATTATACTGCTCATTGTATACAAGAATATCGCCGTAAGATGGCTTATTGATATGACCCACCCTGAACGCAGGCTCAAAAATGATATGTTTCGGTTCATAGCCTTTTTCGAGCAATAGATGCACGCAAACTAGACAGACAAAATTCTCATTATGGCTAAAATCTAGAGTGGTGTCTCTATGGATTACAAAACCCGTTGATCTTCTTTCTTTTGTCGGATATTCTCCATTGGCAAAATTGGAGTCAATTGGCGCATAAGTAATTTTCTTTTGATTGAAATCCACCATGATAGAAGCATCGTGGGGATATTGCTTTTTGAAGACACCATTGCTCGTTTCCGCAAAGCCTAATTTAAGCAAGACTTCCTTTAAGTTTTGGACAGTTATCATCTATCTAATTGTTATATCGTTCTTATTTCTCCATTTTCTCACGCAAATCGGTCAACTTAACTCCATTATAAGAGAACCAAAGTGTGCCTTGTACTGCATGATCAAAGCCTTTGAGTTGTTGCGCTAAAGCGGACAAAGAGGTCGTCTGACCATTATACTCAATGTGGCGGTCGTCGATAACGACTGGTTGAATGGTCTTATCCTCTAAGAATACCACTTTCTCTCCCGGTTTAATGCCGCACATAGAGAAGCGGAAAGCACCCCGACGTGCATTCTCCTGAACCTCATTCGCTATCTGCTCATCAATAACCTCATGCCCTTCCGGCGTAAGACGTTTCAAACAATCGGTCGTTCCGCTTATCTTTGCAATACTCTCCAAAATGGAATAAGCATCTTCAGCCGACATCGCATAGAACTCCTTAACGCGTTTCTTTCCGTCAAACGTCTCAATGGTGCGCAGATCCGGATTAAGGTTATCAATCAACTTATGCAATTCCATATCGGTCAGTTCGCTCTTAACTTCATATATCGCGTAGACACGAAAAGCAAACGGAACCGTCTCGCTACGGTTCAATTGACGCAGACGTTTCTCAATGTCGTGTGCGTAACCGATTTTTACGTACTCCTTAAATGAAGGGTTTGTCAGAATATAAATAACTCCTTTATTCATATAGCTTGTGCTTTTCAATGCTTAATGTTTCCACTCCTGGTGGTCTTGGAGACACTTGATGAGGTCTTTGGCGGGCTGGTAATCCTGGCCGGCAGAGAGCATCAAGAAAGAGTCCGCCTCCTCGCGAGAGACGGTGTAGAAATCCGCGGGCATATCCCCCTCACGCTGGAGGTAATAAGCAGCGCCGGTGACGAACTGACCCTTTGGGTCATCGTCCTTATACGCCACCGCCGCGTAGTAATTGAGCGAGTCTCTGTTCCAGAAAATAGAGGAGGGAACATCTACCGGCGATTGGTCCTGCGCCTCGTTAGATGACTGACCTTTGTTACAAGACGTGCACGCGAGAGAAAAGAGCGTGCATGTAAACAGCAAAATAAAAAGATTGTGTGCCTTCATTGCGCAATTTAAAGGTACGTTTAATTTGCGCAATTCAAAAAAAAAGTGTACCTTTGCCGCCGCAAAGGTTTTTCAATGGTTTAGGCCGTTGGCAAGACTAAGGTTTTTTACTAATTAGTGGTACACATTAAACGTACCTTTTTTTTTACAACGCAGAGACGAGGTCAAGTTCTAAGTGCTAATTGTTGCAAGCCGAGCTTGCGGCTACCTGCGGTGCTAACGACAATCTTTTAACCGAAAAACCTCCCTTGTGCGAGCACAGATGATTTTTTTCGGTTAAAATCTTGCACATTACAAAAAAGTATTACCTTCGGACGCCGCCTTGCAGTAAACTATTCCCCTTTCCGTCAAAGGTTTTCCCCGATTAACGGGGACAACCTCATCCCCGAAAGTACAGTCGCGTCCTGCGGGATATACGCAAGCAGAACGATTTTTTTTACCATCCACTCCTATCGTCGTCTCTGATGAACGAGAGCCTTCGTCCCCGACGTATAGGTATGAACCCCGTAGCGACAGTGCATCTCCGTGCAGGGGGCACGGAGCGGGGAGGGACCGCTTGGGAGCGGTCGTCGCCGAGGGGTTACATACGCTATCCGCATGGTTATAAGGCTCTCTTTCATCGCGGAGTAACTCCGCTTTTATAAAAAAAATCGTTCTTTTCTTGCATATATGCAATTTTTGTTGTACCTTTGCAGCGTTTTTGCAAACTTGACTTTACAAAAAACCTTAAATTATATTATTATGGCAAAAGTTTATCAAGCAAATGAGATCAAGAACGTCGCCATGTTGGGCGGTTCGGGATCAGGTAAAACGACTTTGATGGAGTCGATGTTGTTCGAGTGCGGGGTGATTAAACGCCGCGGTTCGATTGAAGCACAATCCACCGTGTGCGACTATTTCCCGGTAGAGAAAGAGTATGGCTATTCGGTCTTCTCGACGGTATGTAACCTGGAGTTCGAGGGACGAAAGCTGAACATCATCGATTGCGCAGGCTCGGACGATTTCTGCGGCGGTACCGTTGCTGCACTGCAGATGTGCGGTTCGGCACTCGTTGTGCTGAGCGCTAACGGCGGTGTGGAGGTAGGAACGCAGAACAATTTCCGCCTCGTGGAGAAAGCCAAGAAGCCGCTGGCCTTCATCATCAACAAATGTGACCATCCGGATGCTGATTTTGACCGCACTTTCAACCAACTCAAAGAGAACTTCGGTAACAAGTGTACGCTTATCCAATTCCCTATTAACGCCGGTGTCGGCTTCAATGCCGTAGTGGACGTGCTCAAGGGAAAAATGCTCGTATGGAAAGCCGAAGGCGGTGCTCCCGAGCTCAAAGATATCCCGGCTGAGTACGCAGGCCGCGTAGAAGAGATGCGTGCCGCGTTGGCTGAAGAGGCAGCGGAGGCAGACGAGACACTGCTTGATAAATTCTTAGGCGAAGGGCTCTCCGACGAGGAGATTATGCAGGGTCTGAAATCCGTTTATGCGGACGGCTCGATGTATCCCGTTCTCTGCTGTTCAGGCGCCAAGGATATGGGTGTGCGCCGCTTGATGGATTTCCTCAACGGCATGGCTCCGAGCCCTGCGCAGTTCAGCTATCCGACCGTAGACGGCAAGGAAGTGAAAACCGACGCCAAAGCGCCGACAAGCCTCTATGTCTTCAAGACCAGCGTTGAGCCGCATATCGGTGAGGTGAACTATTTCCGCGTAATGCAAGGTACCGTCCACAACGGCGATGACCTGCAGAACATGGAGCGCGGTTCCAAAGAGCGTATATCCCAGTTGTATCAGGTGGCCGGTTCCATCCGTGTACCGGTAGATGAACTGGCAGCCGGTGATATCGGCGCGACTGTCAAACTCAAAGATACCCGTACGGGTAACACCCTGAATGCCAAAGAGTGCGACAACCAGTATGCACCCATTCAATATCCGCAACCCCGTTACCGCCGTGCTATCAAGCCTGTGACGGAGAGCGATGCAGAGAAACTGGCAGCGCTGCTGACCCGTATGCACGAGGAAGACCCGACATGGATCGTTGAACAGTCGAAAGAACTCCGCCAGATGATTGTTTCCGGTCAAGGTGAGTTCCACCTCCGTACCCTCAAATGGCGTCTGGAGAACAACGATAAGATGCCGATTGAGTTCCTGGAACCGAAGATTCCTTATCGCGAGACCATCACGAAGGCGGCGCGCGCCGACTATCGTCATAAGAAACAGTCCGGTGGTGCCGGTCAGTTCGGTGAGGTGCACCTGATCGTCGAGCCGTACGAGGAAGGCCAACCCGTTAAAGAGACCTATAAATTCGGCAACCAGGAGTACAAGATATCCGTTAAGGACCAGCAGGAGATAAACCTGGAGTGGGGTGGTAAACTGATCATCATCAACTCCATCGTCGGCGGTGCCATCGACGCACGCTTTATCCCGGCGATAGTCAAGGGTATCATGGACCGCATGGAGCAAGGCCCGCTGACGGGTTCGTACGCTCGCGACGTGCGCGTGATCATCTACGACGGTAAGATGCATCCGGTTGACTCGAACGAAATATCCTTCCGTCTGGCAGGACGTAACGCTTTCGCGCAGGCCTTCAAAGAGGCGAACCCGAAAGTGTTGGAGCCGGTTTATGACCTCGAGGTCTTCGTTCCGTCGGAGATCATGGGCGATGTGATGAGTGATATCAACGGCCGTCGCGGTATGGTAATGGGTATGGAGACCGAGAAGAGCTTCACCCGCCTCAAAGCGCAAGTACCTTTGAAAGAGCTGTCGAGCTACTCGACGACTCTGTCGTCGCTCACCGGAGGTCGTGCTACGTTCACCATGTCCTTCAACTCCTATCAACTCGTGCCGCAAGACGTTCAAGACAAACTCTTGGCCGCTTATGCAGCAACGCAGACTGAGGAGGATTAATCGACACACACAACCATTAAAAACACATATTTATGGAAGATTTAACCGTACTGATGTACGTCGTGTTAGCGGCGTCCGTCCTTGCGCTCGGATTTGCCTTCTATTTCTACCGCTCCATGCTGGGCAAGGATGAAGGAACCGAGCTCATGAAGAAAATCGCCTCGCACGTCCGTAAGGGCGCGATGGCGTACCTTAAACAACAGTACAAAGTCGTAACCATCGTCTTCGTCATCCTGGCCGTCATCTTTGCCGTTATGGCTTATTTCAAGCTGCAGAACGGTATCGTATGGTTCGCCTTCCTCACCGGCGGTTTCTTCTCCGGCCTGGCGGGATTCTTCGGCATGAAGACCGCCACCTACGCCTCTGCCCGTACCGCTAACGCGGCTCGTCAGAGCCTGAACAGCGGTCTGCAAGTGGCTTTCCGTTCGGGTGCCGTAATGGGTCTGACGGTTGTAGGTCTGGCACTGCTGGATATATCCGGTTGGTTCCTGGTACTGCAGAAGACGGGGCTCCTTGCGCTCGTGGGCGCGGACGCGGACCTTATTACTATTACTACGACCATGCTGACCTTCGGTATGGGTGCGTCCACTCAGGCCTTGTTTGCCCGAGTAGGCGGAGGTATATACACCAAAGCGGCTGACGTAGGTGCCGACCTCGTGGGCAAGACGGAGTATAACATCCCAGAGGATGACCCGCGTAACCCCGCCACTATCGCTGATAACGTAGGTGATAACGTAGGTGACGTGGCCGGAATGGGTGCCGACCTCTATGAATCGTATGCCGGTTCTATCTTAGCCACTATGGCTCTTGGTGCCTCGGCTTTTGCCACTTCGGCCGTAGAAGGCATGCAGATGAAAGCGGTGCTGGCTCCTTCGCTCATCGCCGCCTGCGGCGTCTTGCTCTCCATCATCGGTATTTATCTGGTGAGGACCAAAGAGGGTGCGGGCATGAAAGAGTTACTCCGTGCGCTCAGCATAGGTACCAACACCGCGGCAGTGCTGATTGCCGCTGCGACATTCGGTATCTTCGCCTGGCTCTTTGGTACGGAGACCAGCCAATGGTGGCAAGTGAGCCTGTCGGTAGTAGTCGGTCTGCTCGCCGGAGTTATCATCGGTCAATCGACTGAATACTACACCTCGCAGAGCTACAAGCCGACGCAGAAAGTGAGTGAGAGTTCGCAGACCGGTCCTGCCACCGTGATCATCAGCGGTCTGGGCCTTGGTATGCTCTCCACGGCCATTCCGGTTGTCACCGTAGGTGTGGCGATTATCCTGGCTTACCTCTGCGCCAACGGATTCCATGTAGAGTTCAGCGCTACTAACCTGAGTATGGGTCTTTACGGTATCGGTATAGCGGCTGTGGGTATGCTCTCGACCTTAGGTATCACCTTGGCTACCGACGCTTACGGTCCAATCGCAGACAATGCCGGCGGAAACGCGGAGATGTCCGGTCTGCCCGCTGAAGTGCGTCAACGCACCGACGCTCTCGATGCGCTGGGTAACACCACCGCCGCCACCGGCAAAGGTTTTGCTATCGGTTCGGCTGCGCTGACGGCGTTGGCGCTGCTGGCATCGTATGTAGAGGAGATCAAGATTGCGCTCATCCGTACCGGCGAAGCATTGCCGAACGGCGTGGAGGCCGCCCAAGCAACGCTTGTGGACTTTATGAACGCGTATAACGTCAATCTCATGAACCCGATTGTGCTCGTGGGCATCTTCATCGGCTCGATGATGGCGTTCCTGTTCTGCGGTCTGACGATGAACGCAGTAGGCCGTGCAGCACAGAAAATGGTAGAAGAGGTACGCCGCCAGTTCCAGACCATCAAAGGTATTCTGGAAGGCAAAGCAGACCCCGATTATGCCCGCTGCGTAGCTATCTCCACCAAGGGTGCTCAACATGAAATGTTGTTACCGTCCATTCTGGCGATTGTAGTACCCATCGTGACCGGTCTGGTACTCGGCGTAGCCGGTGTGCTCGGTCTGCTCATCGGCGGTCTGGCCACAGGCTTCGTTCTGGCTGTCTTCATGGCCAACGCCGGAGGCGCTTGGGACAACGCCAAGAAATATGTGGAGGAAGGTCATTTCGGCGGCAAAGGTTCGGACTGCCATAAAGCAACAGTCGTGGGTGACACCGTAGGTGACCCGTTCAAAGACACATCCGGTCCGTCGCTGAACATCCTCATCAAACTGATGTCGATGGTATCCATCGTCATGGCCGGTTTGACCGTCAGTTACCACCTCTTGTAATCCTAAAAAGAGACATAAATGGAAAAAGGAGCCCTTTGGGGCTCTTTTTTTTGTCAAATGCTTGCATATATGAAAAAAAAGCAGTACCTTTGCACTCGCAAAGGTGTGGGCCTTTGAGAAAACAAACGGAAAACAAATAAAATAAGTATAAATTTATGGCAAAGAAAAAAGAACAATTTGTGAAGCAGGACGAGCAGCTTCAGGAGGTTAATGAAGCGCTGTCCGGCGCAGGTAAATGGATCGAGGACAACTCGAATCTGATCAGTTGGATTGTATGCGGTATCGCCGTTGTGGTAATGGGTATTATCGCTATCAACCAGTACATCATCAAACCAAAGGCATTAGAGGCCAGCAACGAGAATGCGAAGGCCGTTGTTTATTTCCAGGCAGGCGATTTTGAGAAAGCGCTGAACGGCGACGACGCTGAGTGTATCGGTTTTGAGGCCATCGCCGATGAGTACAGACTGTACCAGCAAGGCAGACTGGCTGCGTTATATGCCGGTATATGCTATTTCGAGCAAGGCAATTACGAAGATGCCGCTCGTCTGTTGAAGCGCTTCAAAGCGGACGACCTGAATATAGCTCCGGGTGCCGCTCAGTTGTTGGGCGACGCGTATGTGGAGCTGCAGGAGTACGGCAAAGCAGCCAACGCTTTTGAGAAAGCCGCTGAGTCCGGCAATGAGATTATCGCGCCGATGAGTCTGAAGAAAGCCGGTCTGGTGTACCTCCACGAGGGCAAAAACGCCAAGGCAAAGAAAGCATTCGAGACCATCAAAACGAAATATCCGGCTTCCGCAGAGGCACAAGATATCGACAAATATATTGCCGTTGCGAAGTAATAGCGAAAGGTAAACTATTAAGGGGTAATGACTACAGACCTTTCTAAATACGACGCAACCCAATTGCCTAGCGCTGACGTCCTTGCACGTCAGCGTTATGCAATTATAGTTGCCGATTGGAATAGTGAGATCACTTTTCCGATGGCGCAAGGCGCGATAGACACGCTGGTGAAGCATGGTGTGGCGGCAGATAATATAGATGTGCTGCACGTCCCCGGAACAGTCGAACTGACCTACGGCGCCGCGCGTATCATGAAAGAGGAACGCGTGAATGCCGTTATCGTCATCGGATGTGTGATACAGGGCGAGACGCCGCATTTTGACTATGTGTGCCAGTCGGTGACGCAAGGCGTGGCAGCGCTGAACGCGCAAGGCAAAGTGCCGGTTATTTTCTCTGTGCTGACGGTGCTGAATCAGCAGCAGGCACTCGACCGCTGTGGAGGTAAACTCGGTAATAAAGGTGTCGAAGGGGCAGTGACCGCCATCAGAATGGCCAATTGGTAATTTGTCATTTGTCATTTGCCATTTGCCATTTCTTAGCCCTAAAGGGCACGATTATTTGGCAAGCCAAATTTTGTCATTTGCCATTTGTCATTTGCCATTTGCCATTTGTAATTTGCCATTTCTTAGCCACAAGGGCACGATTATTTGGCAAGCCAAATTTTGTCATTTGCCATTTGTAATTTGCCATTTGAAATGAAAGTCTATAAGTTCGGTGGGGCATCGGTGAAAGACGCACAAGGCGTCCGTAACTTGGAGTCAATCGTTCGTCAGGCGGACGATGAGCTGATGGTGGTGGTTTCCGCCATGGGCAAGACGACGAATGCCCTCGAGCGAGTAGTGGAGTTTCTGGACGCAGGCAAAGAGGAACAGGCACTGAACCAATGGGTGGATATTATTGACTACCACGTAGCCATCATGAAAGCGTTGGGTCTGCAGCCCGGCGTGGATGTGCGGCTACAAGGAGAGATTCCTTTTGATCCGCAATTGCCGTTTGACGAGAACTACGACCAAGTCGTGTCGCTGGGCGAGATTATGTCCACGCAGATCATCGCGGTGTACCTGCTTAAGCAAGGTTTGTCCGTCGAGTGGTGGAATATTCCCAAACTGCTACGTACAGACACCACGTGGCGTGAGGCGAAGATAGATACCGAGACCAGCCGCGCTGCTATTCGCGCAGGGTGGGAACGCGCCCAAAGGCCATCTATGGTAGTGACACAGGGTTTCATCGGCGGTACAGAGGACGGTCGGCGCACCACGTTAGGACGTGAGGGCTCGGACTATACAGCGGCAGTGCTGGGGAACTTCCTGGACGCAGAGAGTGTGACGATCTGGAAAGATGTGCCGGGTATCCTCAATGCCGACCCGCGTCTCGAACCGAATACTATACTGATTCCGTCGCTGCGTTACCAAGACGCCGTCGAACTGAGTTATTCAGGCGCGCAGATTATTCACCCTAAGACTATCCGGCCGTTGGAGAACAAGCAGATTCCGCTGTTCGTCAAACCGTTCGGCGACCCGCAAGCGGCGGGCTCGAAGATAGCCGCAGATGGCATAGGACCGATTGATGTGCCGGTGTATATATGGCGTAAGAACCAGATTCTCATTACCATGCGCGCGAAAGATTTTGCGTTTGTGCTGGAGGAGAGTCTGAGCGAGATATTCGATATTATCCACCGCCATCGCCTCAAAGTATCGCTGATACAGTCGTCGGCAGTGACTATCTCCGTGTGCGTTGATAACACACGCTTTGTGCCGGAGGCCATCGATGAACTGCAACACCATTTTAATGTCTCGTACAACGACCACCTGTCGCTGCTGACCATCCGTGGCACCACGCCGGAGATACTCGACCGCGCGAAAGCGGGACGTACGATTATGTTAAGCCAGACTACCCGCCGCACTGCGCGGCTTGTGGTGAAAGAGGATTAGGGGATTAGGGGGTTAGTGGATTAGAGGATTAGTGGATTAGGGGGTTAGTGGATTAGTGGATTAGGGGGTTAGTGGATTAGAGGATTAGTGGATTAGGGGATTAGTGGATTAGAGGATTAGGGGATATCATGGAACATTTACAACAATATTTTACACTTGATTACTGGCGTAACCTGTTGACCGGTTTTTGGCGCGCCATGGGTACCTGGAAGTTCTGGAAAGAACTGGTGATGATGACTGTAGGAATGAGCTTCGGAGCGGCGGCTGTGTATTATTTTTTGATGCCAAGCCACCTCATCGTCGGTTCTATCTCCGGTCTCTCTATTGTACTGAACACCCTGATGGGCGGTACCGCAGACACCTTCTCCTATTGGGTGATGGGCATCAACGCGTTCCTGTTGTTACTGGCCTTTCTGCTGATAGGCAATGAGTTCGGCGCCAAGACCGTTTACACGGCGATGATTCTCGGTCCGCTCACACAAGTATGGGACCGTATTTATCCGTACACCAACCTCACTCACCAAGTTATTGATGCGCCGGAGATATTATCTCAATTACAGGCCGGTCAAACGGTCCTGGACGCGCATGGGAACCCGTATGTGCTCAGCCGTTCGGGAGAAGTGTTAGAACAAGTGAGAGAGTCGGTGATGAGCGGCGGCCTGGGATTAGGCGATGTGTGGTTTGACCTTATCTGTTTCGTATTACTGCTCAGCGCTTGCCAGGCTTTCCTTTTCCGCATCAATGCTTCTACAGGCGGACTGGATATATTAGGCAAGATAGTGAACAAGTATCTGCATTTCGATATAGGCACATCGGTGGCTATCGGCGGCGCCATCATCTGCTGTACGGCGTTTCTAATCAACGATTTCCGCATGGTAGTCATCGGCATCATCGGTACCTGGATCAACGGTCTGGCCATCGATTATTTTACGGCCTCGCTCAACAAACGCAAACGCGTATGTATCATCTCCGATGAGTCGGAGCGCATACGTATATTTATTATCAAACAGTTGTTGCGCGGCTGTTCGCTCTATAAAGTGACAGGAGGTTACAGCGGAGAAGAACATGAGGAGATACAAGTACTGCTGACACAGGATGAGTTCTCCAAACTAATGGCGTTTGTGCGCGATAATCATATACACGCATTCATTACCGCCGGTAACTGCTCGGAGGTGTATGGCCTTTGGGCAAAGCATTATAAACATAACGGGAAGTTAGAAGCTACCACAGAAGAATAATATTAAACATGATACAACCTACATTATTTATCATGGCCGCCGGAATGGGCAGCCGTTACGGAGGACTTAAACAACTGGACGGAATAGGACCTTTCGGCGAAACCATCATGGACTACAGTGTTTATGATGCCTTACGCGCAGGGTTCGGTAAAATAGTATTTGTCATCCGTAAAGATTTTGAAGCGGATTTCCGTGAGAAAGTACTGTCCAAATATGCAGACAAGGTGTCCTGCGAGGTCTGCTTTCAGGCCACCGACAAAGTGCCGGAGGGCTGTTCGTTCAACCCCGATCGTACCAAGCCATGGGGCACGGGACACGCAGTACTGATGGGTAAAGAGCTTGTTCATGAGCCCTTTGCCGTTATTAATGCCGATGATTTCTATGGCAAGGAGTCGTTTCAAGTGTTGGCGGACTATCTGCGTGGCATAGCAGGCACAGAAGGGCAGTATTGCATGGTTGGCTACCGCGTATGCAATACGCTGAGTGAGAACGGTACTGTCAGTCGCGGCGTATGTACTACTGACGCCAACGGCTTGCTCACGGATGTCACCGAGCGCACGAAGATAGAAGAGAAAAACGGCGAGATCGTATATACGGAGAACGATGTGGATACACCGCTGGCACCCCACACCCCCGTGTCAATGAATATGTGGGGCTTTACGCCGGAGTATTTCCTCTATACCGAACAAGCCTTCCGGGAGTTCCTCGCCGAGCATGGACAAGAACTGAAATCGGAGTTTTATATCCCTTCGTTGGTCAACCGCCTTATCCGTGAAGGCAAAGCGACCTGCCGCGTGCTGGATACGCCGAGTAAATGGTTCGGCGTGACCTACGCGGAAGATAGACCGCAAGTAATGATGAAAATTAACAAACTGATAGAGCAGGGCGTTTATCCTGCCAGATTATTCTAATATGGCGCGTATTTTAGTAATAGGAGGTACGGGGTATATCGGTTCTCATACGACTGTAGAGCTGATGCAACAGGGCTTCGATGTGACCATTGTTGATAACCTCAGCAATTCTTCCATTGATGTGTTGGACGGCATAGAAGCGATAGTCGGACGCAAGCCGGCATTCGAGAACATCGACTGCGGTAATTATACAGATCTGGATAACGTGTTCAGTATGTACACGGATATAGTGGGGGTTATTCATTTTGCAGCCAGCAAAGCGGTGGGCGAGTCGGTAGAGAAACCATTGTTATACTATCGTAATAACCTCGGCAGTCTCTGTACCTTGCTGGAAGTGATGAAGCAGCATTGTGTACCGAATATCGTTTTCTCTTCTTCTTGTACCGTTTACGGTCAGCCAGATGAAGCCCATCTGCCGGTTGATGAAACGGCGCCGATACAGAAAGCGCTCTCTCCGTACGGAAATACCAAGCAGATAAACGAAGAGATTATCAACGACGCAGCGCACGCAGACAAAGAACTGAATGCGACTATCTTGCGATATTTTAATCCCATCGGTGCCCATCCGTCCGCACTCATCGGCGAACTGCCGAACGGGGTGCCGCAGAATCTATTGCCTTTTATCACGCAGACCGCCGCCGGACTGAGAAAAGAACTGAAAGTCTTCGGCAATGATTATAACACGCCGGATGGTTCGTGTATCCGCGATTATATCTATGTGGTTGATTTGGCGAAGGCGCACGTCAAAGCTATCGAGCGTATGTTGACTGCCAAAGACCGCGAACAAGTGGAGATTTTTAACCTCGGTACCGGCAACGGACTGAGTGTGCTGACACTGATTCATGAGTTTGAAGCAGCCACGGGTGTGAAGATCCCTTATTCGATTGTCGGTCGCCGCGAAGGGGATATCGAACAAGTGTGGGCCAACCCCGAAAAAGCAAATAGAGTATTGGGCTGGAAAGCCGGTACACCTATCCGCGAAGTACTTCGTTCTGCCTGGAATTGGGAAAAGCATATACGCAACCTCTAAACACTCAACATCCATGTTATATCCGTTTAAATTCAAGGCTCAGTTGCTGCATAAGATTTGGGGTGGGCACACGATAGAGAAGTGGTATGACTATGTGCCGGACGACTATGAGAATGTAGGCGAAGCGTGGGTAATGTCTGATGTTCAGAAGTTTCCTACAGAGGTGGTTAACGGCAGTCACGCCGGTGACACGCTGCAGGACCTGCTGGAGGTCTATATGGATGAACTGGTGGGAGAGAAAGTATATGACGTTTTCGGAAACCATTTCCCGTTACTCCTGAAATTTATTGACGCCATCGATGATTTATCGATTCAAGTACACCCGGATGATGACTATGCTTTAGAGTACGAAAACTCACTGGGTAAGACGGAGATGTGGTATGTGTTGCCTCCGGATGAAGAGGCTGCTATCTGTTTGGGATGGACGCAAGATATGAATCCTTCTCTGATTCACTCAGCCATACAGGACGGAACGCTCGCCCGCTACTTGCGCGAATATAAGGTTCACGCGGGAGACGTGATATATATTCCTGCAGGTACCATTCATTCTACGAAACGCAATACTCTTGTAGCGGAGATTCAAGAGAATAGTGACCTCACCTACCGTCTCTACGATTATAATCGTGTGGGCAATGACGGCAAGATGCGTCCGTTGCAATTGGATAAAGCCCTTCAGGTAGTTAATTTTTCGTCGGATAATAGTGTCTCTCCGCAGCATATAACCCCTGTTCCGGACGGAGCAGTGAATCTGCGTAAGACGCCTTATTTCACGGCTAATCTGCTTACACCCACTCGCGTTATCCAACGAGACTATGCCCCGCTGGATTCATTTGTGGCATTTATGTGCATAAAAGGTGCCTGTCAACTCAGAGCGCTGGATTGCGAGAATGAGGATGGTACAGTCTCTATGCGGTGCGGAGAAGCGGTGTTGGTTCCTGCCACACTCAATGACATCCGCATAGAACCGCAGGGCGAATGTCAGTTACTGGAGATTTACATAGAGTTATAAAAAAAGAGGCGCATGCCTCTTTTTTATTGGAAAAATGAGAAATGCACACTGCCATAGGTGCGTGTCTCTATGTGTCGTGGATGGCCGGTGAAAACGGTATCTTTACCGTGCTCAATAACGAGCCATCCGTCTTTTTTGAGAATATCTTGTTTGAGAATCAAATCGGGTAGAGAGGGGAGTTCCTCCAGCGCATAAGGCGGGTCAGCGAAGATGAAGTCATACTTGGCATGACAGGCATTGAGAAACTTGAATACATCGCCGCGAATGACACTCAGATTGGGGATGCCCAGTTGTTTGCAACAACTGATAATCCAGTTCTGTTGTACGTGCGCAATCTCTACGGCCGTCACTTCCCGTGCGCCACGACTAACGCACTCAATGCCGATACCTCCGGTTCCGGCGAAGAGGTCCAGTACATCAATGCCCTCGAAATCCAGACGATTATTGAGCAGATTGAACAAACTCTCCTTCGCGAAGTCCGTCGTAGGCCTCGCGGTTATATTTTTAGGGGGCGACAATCGCCGCCCCCCATATGTTCCGGAGATAATACGCATCTCTACCCGTTCAACTTTACACTTTCAACTAAACGCTGCGCGTTTACTCCCAGTTACCTGCGTTGTTATTCGGTGCGTAGATATCACCTACCTTCAGGCCGGCATAGTGTTCCAATTTCTTTTCGCGGTCGATGAGGTTCACCAACTCCTGTTTGTTCAAGTCACTCAGGTAACTCTCAAACGGTGCGCGTGCCTCGAACAGCGGAACACGAATACCCTGAGAGGTCTTGTAGTCATTGTTCACCTCGAGCTCAAAGCGTTGGCCGTCGCTGAACGGGATAATAAAGATATTCTCAATCGACTGCTCGTCATACTCGCCTTTGTAGAGCGATTGAAGCATATTCAACTCAATAGTATCGCGGCGGAAACCGGACAAACCGTTTTTCTTTACCTCCGCATCGTTGTCCCAGATATATGCGTACAAGGCGTCGTTGTCCTCAAATGCATTTTTCTTGAGAGCTCTCTTTTTCGCCTCATTCAAAATCTTAACAGCTTTGTGTTCTGTCAACCCGGCCTCCAGTTGCTTGTCGGTCAAACTACCTTCCTTCATCACCTCTTTTTTCGGAGCGGTTTTAAGGAAGGTGAGTAAAGTGTCGTAGTTGGCAGTAAAGTTACCTTTCTGGTGATGGTACTCCACCTCCGCGGTACGCAAGTCAACCAAATGCTTAATGACTACTACGTCGCGCTCAGCCTTGGTGTTTTCAAACTTAATAGGCGTTGTAACGCTCGTTACGCAGAAATACAACATCACTACAGCAGCGATGCTCAGTGCGCAAATAATGATTAATCTTGTTGCTTTCATTATCGGTTAAATTTATATGATTGCACATTTTCGCTGCAAAATTACAAAAATATTTTTATATATGCAAAAAAAATCGTAAATTTGCAGCGTTTTTTAATTAGACACAGATGGAAGACAGTAATAAAGTCCTATTTGATATCCTTAATGAGCGTTTGGCATTGCTTCGTCAGTTAGACGCAGAGGGTGATTCGGAACGTCGTCGTCATGTGGCGCGCGAGACGCAAACGTTGCACGCTCCTATGGCGCACAGACTCGGTCTATATCAAATCAAGACCGAGATGGAGGACTTGTCATTGAAATTTCTGGACTACGAGAAATATAAGTACATCGCTAACGCGCTGAATGCCAAAAAAGCAGAGCGTGAGGAGTATATAGCCCGTTTTATTGCCCCGCTGGAGGAAAAACTAAAGAAAGAAGGGTTTACCTTTACTATCAAAGGCCGTCCTAAATCGATTCACTCCATCTACCACAAAATGCAAGCGCAGCATTGCGATGTAGATAAGATATATGATTTGTTTGCCATCCGTATCATCTTGGACTCACCGCTTGAAAGAGAGAAATCGGATTGCTGGCAAGTTTATTCATTGATTACAGATATCTTCCCGCCGAATCCCAAACGTCTGCGCGACTGGTTGTCTGTTCCCAAGGAGAACGGCTATGAGTCGCTTCATACCACTGTTCTCGGTCCCGACCAACGATGGGTAGAAGTGCAGATACGTACCCGCCGAATGGACGAAGTGGCGGAGAAGGGTGTGGCGGCGCACTGGTCGTACAAGGGAGTCAAAGGCTCCATTGTACAGAAATCCGGAGATATCTATGTCTTCACGCCTACCGGTGATCTGCGTCGTTTGCCGGAAGGGGCAACGGTATTGGATTTCGCGTACTCTATTCATAGCGACGTAGGCGCGCATTGCGTAGGCGGGACTATTCGCAATCAAAATGTCTCTATTCGTCAGAAACTGGAGAACGGTGATCAGGTATCCGTACTCACATCTCCTAACCAGCACCCGAATGCCGACTGGTTGAATTTCGTGGCATCGTCCAAGGCGAAGAGTAAAATTCGCCAGGCGTTGAAAGAGATTGAGTATAAACAGGCAGCAGAGGGTAAGGAGATTATTGACCGTAAGTTCAAAAACTGGAAAATCAATTACACCGAAGGTGATATCACCAAAATGGCAACGCGCTTGGGTTACAAAGCCGTTTCGGATATGTATCAATCGGTGGCGACCGGCAAAGAGGATATCCAACGTCTGCGGGATGTGTTATTGGAACCGGAAGAGACTCCTCAGACGCCGCGTGAACATACGGAATATGTGGATAAGAGCGAACTGAAAGGTTTGGCCATAGAGGTGGATATGAATGTGAAGAATGTGGATTATAATCTCTCCAAATGTTGTAACCCGCAACCCGGAGACCCGATTTTTGCCTTCATCTCCGTCACCAAAGGAATACGTATCCATCGTTGCGATTGTCCGAATGCGGAGAACATCCGTGAGCGTTACCCGTACCGAATGCTCCCTGCCAGATGGTCCAAGAAAAATTGAGCGTTAAGTGTTTCGTATTCAGTTTTAGAGAAAGTGTCCGACTATCCCAGCATATTATTAGAGCAGGCCGTTAACCAAATGGCATCCCTTCCCGGAGTGGGGAAGCGCACGGCTTTGCGTTTAGTGCTTCATTTATTGCGTCGTTCAGATGCCGAGGTAGAAGCATTCTCCGGCGCGTTCACACGGCTGAAAAGCGACGTTATCTACTGCCGCGAATGCCATAATATATCTGATACAGAGATTTGCCCGATATGTGCGTCCACGCGTCGCGATCATACGACCATTTGTGTAGTGGAGAATGTGCAGGATGTGATGTCTATTGAGAATACAGGCCAATACAACGGTGTGTACCATGTGCTCGGAGGCATTATTTCTCCTATGGAGGGGATAGGTCCCAAAGATATAGAGATAGACAGCCTCATCGAGCGTGTGTCAAAGGGAGAAACGAAAGAAATCATTCTGGCGTTGCCTACTACGATGGAGGGAGACACCACCAATTTCTATATCTACAGGAGAATACAGAATACAGACCGCTTCGCAGACAGAATACAAACAGGAGAGCTTAGAATCTCTCAGATAGCGCGCGGCGTTGCTGTGGGTAATCAATTGGAATATACGGATGAGATTACACTCGGTCGCTCGATAGTCAACAGGACGGATTTTAAAGCATAAAAAAGTATATGGAACAAGTTGTAAGAAAACTCAACTGGATTTATTACGGTCAAATGGTCATTGCACTCATCGTGCTGACCGCGATGTATTATGCCTTCTCCAAAGGGCTGTACGAACCGCTTGACCGAATGTCGCGTACAGGCATGGCATTGCAGTATATTATCATTATTGATGCGTTAATAACAATTCCTCTCGGTTTGTATCTCATCAAATGGCTCAAACCTCAGACGGAGAAGCACTACTTCAAGTGGGCTAGCACACGTATATTGTTAGTCAGCAACTCGATGCCGTTGGGTATCTTTGCCTATTACGCTATGGGCTGCTATCAGTCGATGCTCTGGGTGGCAGCCATCTCGGCCGTCGCATGGTATTTCACCAAACCGACTCTCGGTAAGATGGAGCAGGAAATGAAGTTTGGCGATAAAAACGAAGAGACATACTAATATGATTATAGCTTGTGATTTTGATGGTACGATTGTAACTCATGAGTACCCGAAGATAGGTAAACCTATTCCGTTTGCCATCCAGACATTGAAAAAACTGCAGGAGGAGGACCATCACCAGATTATCCTCTGGACGGTGCGCGAAGGCGCGTTACTGCAGGAGGCCATTGATTATTGCAAGGCGCGCGGATTAGAGTTCTACGCCGTCAACAGCAATTATCCGGAGGAAGAACCGGCGCATGGCACTGCCCGTAAACTGGTGGCGGATTTATGGATTGACGACCGCAATCTGGGCGGACTGCCGGAATGGGGAGTGATATATAATATGATTCACACCGGTCATCCGTGGGACCCGGTTCCGCAAGGAAACATGGAGGACCTGCGCCCGGCAAAGAAAAAAGGATTCTTTGACCGCTTATTTAATGATTAAACTGCGCAAAATAGAACCGAACGATCTTCCATATTTATATCAATGGGAGAACGATGCTGCGTCTTGGGCTGACGGAGCAAACCATAATCCGCTCTCTCAGCAGGATTTGCGTGCCTACATTGCCTCCACCACCGGAGATATCTATCGCGACGGCCAGTTGCGCTTGATTATTGAGGAGCAAACCACCAATATCCAATCACAAATAACAAATACAACCCTCGGTTGTATCGATCTCTTTGATTTCGATCCGCGCAACCGGCGTGCAGCGATAGGAATGTATATAGCTCCGGAATACCGCGGCCAAGGAGTGGGGAAGGAAGCACTTCTGCAACTGGAGAACTATGCGTTCGGTCATTTGAATCTCCGCGTGCTTTATGCAGTCATTTCTACAAAAAATATAGCCTGCACCGCTTTGTATCGCAATGCAGGCTATTCATCTTCGTCTCCTTTGCCCGGTTGGACATTAGAGAGTGATGCAGTTATCTTTACATCATTCCGCCCATCCCGGGATTAGCCATTGGGACTGCCGGATGCTCTTCCGGATG
This sequence comes from Paludibacteraceae bacterium, assembly GCA_017394705.1. GTDB lineage: Bacteria > Bacteroidota > Bacteroidia > Bacteroidales > Paludibacteraceae > Colicola. The sequence goes on from JAFPXH010000002.1 coordinate 25,357, forward strand.
GTCAACAATCACACATTCCGTTGTCAAGAACATGCCGGCTACTGATGCGGCGTTCTCTAATGCCACTCTGGTTACTTTAGCCGGATCTACGACACCGGCTGTGTAGAGATTCTCGTATTTCTCTGTGCGGGCATTATAACCGAAGTCACCTTTCCCTGCACGCACTTTGTCCACAACAACGGCTCCTTCTTCTCCTGCGTTGGCAACGATTTGACGGAGCGGCTCTTCAATAGCGCGGCGAACAATCTCAATACCGGTCTGCTCGTCCTCGTTATCTCCTTTCAGACCTTCCAAAGCAGCCTGCGCACGGATGTACATCACACCACCGCCGGGAACGATGCCTTCTTCGATAGCCGCGCGAGTAGCCGAAAGCGCGTCATCTACGCGGTCTTTCTTCTCTTTCATTTCTACTTCAGAAGCTGCACCTACATTGAGTTGTGCCACACCGCCGGCAAGTTTAGCCAGACGTTCCTGGAGTTTCTCTTTGTCGTAAGTGCTCTTCGTAGCAGCGATCTGCGCTTTGATTTGTGCAACGCGTGCAGCGATAGCCTCTTTATTGCCGGCACCGTTAACGATAGTCGTGTTGTCCTTGCTGATATTGATAGTCTCGGCAGTACCGAGCATCTCCAGTGTAGCTTGCTCGAGTGTGATTCCTTTCTCCTCACTGATGACGGTTCCGCCTGTGAGGATAGCGATGTCTTCGAGCATCTCTTTGCGGCGGTCTCCAAAGCCCGGAGCTTTCACTGCACAGATTTTCAGTTGAGCACGCAGACGGTTGACTACCAGTGCAGTCAGTGCTTCACTATCCACATCTTCTGCGATGATGAGGAACGGACGGCCGCTTTGTACAGCCGGTTCAAGAACAGGCAGCAATTCTTTTAGGTTGGATATCTTCTTATCGTAAATAAGGATATACGGTTTTTCCATCTCAACCTGCATGGTCTCGGTGTTGGTCACGAAATACGGGCTGATATATCCGCGGTCGAACTGCATACCCTGAACAACGTCAATGGTGGTGTCCATACCTTTAGCCTCTCCGATAGTGATGACGCCGTCTTTCGATACTTTGCGCATGGCGTCCGCAATCAGTTTGCCGATTTCGGCATCGTTGTTGGCAGAAACGGTCGCTACTTGCTCAATCTTGTCGAAGTCATTGCCGACCACTACTGCGTTTTTCTTAATCTCTGCCACTACAGCAGCGACAGCTTTGTCAATGCCGCGTTTGAGGTCGAGCGGGTTAGCGCCTGCGGTCACATTCTTCAGACCTACGCCAACGATGGCCTGCGCAAGCACGGTGGCCGTCGTCGTACCATCACCGGCCTGATCGCCGGTCTTGGATGCTACTTCTTTAACCAACTGTGCGCCAAGGTTCTCGGCCGGATCTTTCAGTTCTACTTCTTTGGCTACCGTCACACCGTCTTTAGTGATGTGCGGAGCACCGTATTTCTTGTCAATAATGACATTACGTCCTTTCGGACCAAGTGTTACTTTGACAGCGTCCGCCAATTGGTCAACGCCACGTTTCAATGCCTCACGGGCTTCAACGTTATAGGTTATATCTTTTGCCATGATAGTTTATTTTTAGTAGGGTCCTATGGGCCCGGGATTCTAAGTTATTTAACAATTGCTAAGACGTCAGACTGACGCATGATGAGATATTTCTCGCCGTCGAGTTCCAACTCAGTACCGGCATATTTGCCATAGAGCACTTGGTCTCCGACTTTAAGCACCATCGCCTCGTCTTTTGTTCCTTCTCCAACGGCGAGTACTTCACCGCGTAAGGGTTTCTCTTTTGCGCTGTCAGGAATAATGATTCCTCCAACTGTTTTCTCTTCTGCAGCCGCCGGCTTAACGAGCACGCGGTCTGCTAATGGTTGAATTTTGCTCATAGTATTTTTGAATTTTAAAATGTATCTATTCAAAATCACGGGATAATATACATAGTATATTATAGGGTGCAGTAGGATACGACATTAGTCCGTTAATGGTCCGATATTGATCCGTTTTGGTCCGCCTCTACCTCAATGTGCCCGATCAATCGCTCCAGAATTTATAGAGCAAACCTTATGCCAAAGGCATTTCGTGTCAATATATCTGCCAAAATGGCAGAGGAATGTCAAATCCGCTGCAAAAGTACAAAAAAAAATTGCACATATCAAAATTTTGTAGTACCTTTGCGGCGCAAAGGTATTCGAGATATGGATGAGAAGCAACATATAGGACGTCTCTTTGACCGTATAGCGCCGACTTACGATGGTCTAAATCACGGTTTATCGCTGAATATTGACCGTATATGGCGTCGCAAGACGGTACAAGCAATGCCGGTCGCGAAACATGTGCTGGATGTTGCAATCGGCACAGCCGATTTGGCCATAGAGATGCTTCATCGCAGTAAAACGGAAAAAGTAACGGGTTTGGATCTCTCCGCAGAAATGATGGCTATCGGCAGAGAGAAATGCGTCCGGCGGAAGTTGGCAGTTGACTTTGTACAAGGCAATGCCCAGCAAATGCCTTTTGCCGACAATATGTTTGACGGCGTGACGTGTGCTTTCGGTTGCCGCAATTTCAGTGACTTGGATGCCGGTCTTCGTGAGATGTACCGCGTGCTCAAACCCGGTGCGCAAGTGACGATACTGGAGTTCAGTTATCCGACCAATCCTCTCGTGCGCGCGCTATACGATATTTATTTCACGCGCGCGTTGCCTTTCATCGGACGAGTTGTCAGCAGAGACAAAACGGCCTATACATACCTCAATAAAAGCGTCAAATCGTTCTGTTGGGGAGAGGCTTTTCTGCATCATCTGAATGATGCGGGTTTTCACGATGAGCATTTCACGCCGCTCACGTTTGGAATAGCAACCATATATACTGCAATAAAATGATCAAACACATTATTCTATGGAAATTGCGCTCGGAACTGAGTGCCGAAGAGAAACAAGCCGCTGCGCAGGCTATCAAAAAAGGTCTTGAGGGTCTGAAAGGTCAGATACCCGGCCTGTTGGATATACACGTTCAAGCAACCGGTCAACTGGCCAGCAGCAATGCGGATATCATGTTAGACAGTACTCTTGAGTCCGAAGATGCACTTAAGGGTTACGCTGTGCATCCGGCTCATGTGGCGGTTGCAAACGGCATTGTTCGTCCGAATACTGAAGTGCGTACTTGCCTGGATTTTGAAATATAACCCAACAAAGATGAAATACAGATTCCTGATTGTTTTATTGGCTTTTTCCGCCAATATGTTCGCTTATCGCCCGCAGAGCCGCGCGGTGATTGTAGATACCGTATGTAATGCGCCTCTGAAGACGATGTTGGAGGTGACCAGGCATTTCTGCTATCAGTTCCAAGCCTGCCCGGATTCACTTTTTACATGGGCTTATCTCGGTTTGGGCGAGCCGGAAGTGATGGACAGTAAGACGAAGGAAGGGCGCAATGTGATTCAATTGGAATACAAGGACCGCACGTATGATCCGAAACTGAAGACCGGTGATGTGGCGATAGATATCTATGTGCTGGGTGTTCGCTGGTGGAAGAACCAACATCTGGGAACCAAATTGGTATTATCCCGTCCTGCTAAATCGCAGTACCCGCTTACAGCACACATGACAGCAACTTATAGCGGTTCTATCCTGGAAGGCGGAGATTTTATAATGCGTATGGAGCCGATATCCGAAAAACAGACCCGTATTCACTACGAGTTTCGACTGGTGTTCGGTAAAGTTCTCTCCACGTTCATTTCCGACAAGATGTGGCAAACAGCCATGGAATGGCGGTTTACAACGATATTGGAAAACCTGGTGGAATGCGCAGAAACAGGAACGGTCCAGCCTAAACTGCGCGGACCGCAACAATTATAGTCGCCAATAAATTCTTAGCGACGTCTTGCGCGGATATTCGAGTAATTATTCAAGATGCGGCAGGACTCGCAGTTACGCCAGCGATATGAAACGGTGATACCCACCTGGAACCAACCATCGTTCCAGTGAATATGTTCGTTGCCGTTTTTATCCGTCCACTTGCCGAAACTATTACCTAACGGCTGCCCGTCACTACTTTGCGATCCTGCAAGCGGGAAAGCATCCAAGTTCATGTAGTGCGTATCAATCAAACCTTCATTGAGCATGATTTCCGCACTCATCGTCCAAGACTGCGTCAGTCTCCAAGAATAACCGATCCCCACCTGAACCATAGGCAGAATACCGAAGGTCTTACCCTCCAACTTCGTACGCTGTCTAATACCGCTGGCATCCACTTTGCGGTACGCATAGAACTCATAGTTTGTAATAATGCTAACTGCGACAGCCAGACCACCGTAGATATAGAACCCGGCATTAGAGAACGGATAATACTCTACACCAACTGATGGGAGAATGAGAATAGAATTAAATTTGCGGTAGTCGTCACGCGGATCGGGAAGTGCGTCAAATTTCGCCTTGTTATTACCGCGCAGCGTACCTCCCATCAACGAATAGCGAATGTTACAATGATTGCCAGCCGGCATCGTATAGCCGAAAACCAACGAACCTCCGTAACTGAGGTTGTTTTCATTAAATCCACCATGGAAAGCAACTCCCTCATTATCTACATCGCCGAAATAATACATCGCATTTACGCCGAGACTGACGCCGTGCGAAACAAAATAATTCTTCGTCGTGTACAAACCGGTACGGCTGTTTGGTTTTTTCGTCCACACAACACGGTCCTTCTTAAGGGACTCCGGATTCGAGCGGCTGGCGGTTTGTTTAGCAGCAAGGGCAGGCGAGAACAAGAGCAGCCCTCCGAGCACGAAAAATGCGATATAATTATGTATTTTCATGAAAATGAAATGTATTTTCAGTATACTAAACCTTACAGGGTGCAAAATTACAACAAAAAAATGACATACGCAAATATATTTTGTTTTTTTTACAAAAAAAATAAAAGTGGGTAGTAAAAGACAAGCGTCAAAACACAAAAAAAAGAGCCGTCAAGGCTCTTTTCGTAGTGCTACCCGGACTCGAACCGGGGTTTACGGCGTGAGAGGCCGTTGTCCTAGGCCACTAGACGATAGCACCCGGAAGTGTTCCCGTAAATCGGGGAAACTGGCCTCCACCGGAGGGGACAAGCATATAAATGTGTGCTCCTCAAGCGGAAATCGGCTGCAAAAGTACAGCTTTTTTTTGATATGACCAAATATTTTTATAAAAAAATGATATTTTGCTGTATTTTTTTGCATATATAATATTTTTTTCGTAAATTTGCACGCTAAATTTATGCATGACGTATATGAATACGAATTTTGGTTTTGTACGTGTAGCGGCCGCTGTGCCGACATTACGTGTAGCGGATTGTAAATTCAATGCCGAGCAAATCAAGCAGCAGATTACTGAAGCCATTGAAGAAGGCGTCGAAGTGATATGCTTTCCGGAACTCAGTTTGACGGGCTATACTTGCGCCGATTTGTTCTTTACTCAGGCTTTGCAGCAGTCGAGTCTGCGTGAGTTGGAAGGAATCTGCAATTTTACTCGCGGCAAGGCTATTATAGTACTTGTTGGAGCCCCTTTGCAGGTGGATAACGACCTTTTCAACTGCGCGTTTGTCATGACAGACGGCGAAGTGATGGGTGTCGTTCCTAAGGTGAATCTGCCTAATACCGGCGAGTTCTATGAGAAACGCTGGTTCACTTCCGGTCGCGCAGCGCGTGAGTACACACCGGGCGGGATTGCTCCGCGTATTCCTAAGATAGAGATATGGAGCGGAGAAGTGCCTTTCGGAACAGACCTCCTTTTCTGCACGCGTAACTATACCTTTGGCATTGAGATATGCGAAGACTTGTGGAGTCCTCTGCCCCCTTCGACCCAATTGTCTATTCAGGGAGCGGAACTGATTTTCAATCTCTCGAGTTCGAATTGTCTGGTGGGCAAGAATGATTTTCGCCGCCAGATGATCAAACAGCAGTCAGCGCGTGTGCATTGCGGGTATATATACGCTTCTTCGGGTGTAGGCGAGTCAACGACGGATGTAGTTTTCTCCGGTAGCACATATATCGCGGAGAACGGCGAAATGCTGCAAGAGGGCGAACGTTTCCAGCGCGAGAACACTATGACGATTCAAGAGATTGATATCGAGCGTCTGCGCACGGATCGTCAGCGTAATACTAATTTTACAAAAGACAAAGCGGGGCATTACCGTCATATCAACGTGGCGCCTATTGAGCGTGAGGAAGAGTTTACCGAGCCGCTCCATCGCCATTTCTCGTCCACTCCTTTCTTGCCGGCCAAGGGCGAGGAAGATGCTTATTGTATGGATGTCTTTTCTATCCAGACGAGTGCGCTCGCACGCCGGTGGGAACACACGCATGCCGAAACGCTGGAAATAGGAATCTCCGGCGGTCTGGATAGTACACTCGCTTTGCTGGTTTGCGTGCAGGCGGCGGATCTGTTGGGTTATGACCGTACCCGTATAGTAGGTGTAACCATGCCCGGTTTCGGGACCTCTGACCGGACTTATCAGAATGCGCTCAGTCTCATGGAGTTGTTAGGTATTACTCATCGCGAGATTTCCATCTGCGAAACGACCACACAACACCTCAGTGACATTGCGCACGAAATAGATAATCACGATATTACTTACGAGAACTCGCAGGCACGCGTGCGTACGCTCATTTTAATGGATTTAGCGAACGAGCTGAACGGATTAGTCATCGGTACAGGTGATCTCAGCGAACTGGCACTCGGGTGGTGCACATATAATGGCGACCAGATGTCCATGTATGGCATTAATGCCGGCATCCCCAAAACACTCGTGCGTTATTTGGTGAAGTACGCAGCAGAGAATATCTTCGGTGACGAGCTTCGCAACGTGCTTCTTGACGTTGTTGAGACGCCGGTTTCACCGGAATTATTGCCTACAGACGAGCAAGGACAAATAGCGCAAAAGACAGAAGACAAGGTAGGACCATACGAACTGCACGATTTCTTCCTTTGGTATTTCATGCGTTTCGGTTTTACTCGCGAGAAAATCAAATACATGGCAGCACAAGCCTTTGAAGATCAGTACGATGAAGAAACCATAGAGAAGTGGTTGAACGTCTTCATGCGTCGTTTCTGCACGCAGCAGTTCAAGCGTTCATGCATGCCGGATGGGCCGAAAGTGGTATCTGTGTCTCTCTCTCCGCGCGGAGACTGGAGAATGCCGTCAGATGCAACGTGTATTTGAGAGTTCAGAATACAGATTTAAAATGACGATAAAAGAAAATATATCTCTGCTACCATACAATACATTTGGTATGGACGTGCGAGCAAAAGTTTTTGCCGAATACCAGAGTGTGGAGGAGTTGCGCGAGTTGCTGGATAAGTTCCGTGGCGAGCGACTTTTGCATATCGGATCCGGTAGCAACTTGCTCTTTACCGGCGATTTCAACGGAGTAGTTCTGCATTCGGCCATGCGCCGCGCACGCTGTACAAACGAGGATGCAGAATATGTATGGATCGAGGCGGACAATGGGCTTGTGCTGGACGAACTCATCGACCAATTATGTGACATGGGTATCTCCGGTTTGGAAAATCTCAGTTATATCCCCGGTGAGGTAGGCGCATCTGCTGTACAGAACGTCGGTGCTTACGGCGTGGAAGCCAAGGATGTTATTGATTCCGTTCGGGCACTGAAAATATCCGATGGAACCGAACGAATATTTACCAATGCTGAATGCAAGTACGGCTACAGGGATAGTATTTTTAAGAATGATTTACGCGGGCTATATGTTATCACGCACGTTACATACAAACTGAATAAACATTTCGAACCGAAACTGGATTACGGCAATCTGCGCAGCGAAGTTGACGAGCATCCAACTCCTATGGCCGTTCGCGAAGCGGTCATACAAATTCGCAAGCAAAAACTGCCGGAAGTATCGGAATTAGGAAGTGCCGGTTCGTTCTTCAAGAACCCGATTGTGCCTCATGAAGTCTACAATAACATCGCTGCGCGCTATGATAGAGTGCCGCATTTCGAGCAAGACGGCGGAATTAAGATTCCTGCTGCCTGGCTTATTGAGCAGTGCGGATGGAAGGGCAAGTCACTTGGCGGTGCGCGTTGTTATGAGAAGCAACCGCTGGTACTGGTCAATGCCGGCAACGCTACGCCCGATGATATCATCAATCTGGCTGCGGCTATCTGTGCCGACGTCAAAGAGCAATTTAATATTACCATTAACCCTGAAGTAAATTATATCTAATATGGCTACATTCGTAATCGAAGGAGGACACAAACTGCACGGCTCAATCACTCCGCAAGGCGCGAAAAATGAAGCGCTGCAAGTGTTGTGCGCAGTATTACTGACCAAAGAAACGGTAGTTATCAATAATCTGCCGGATATCCTTGATGTTAATAACCTCATCGACCTCATTGCCTCTATCGGCGTGCGCGTGGAGAAGCTAAAAAAGGGAACTTATGCTTTTACTGCTGCCGAACTCGATACAGCTTATCTTCATAGTGCCGATTTTCTTAAGAAATGCAATAAACTGCGTGGATCTGTTATGCTCATTGGTCCACTTTTGGCGCGGCTTGGAGAAGTGACATATGCCAAACCTGGAGGAGATAAGATTGGCCGTCGCCGCCTGGATACCCATTTCCAGGGAATGGTGAACCTCGGCGCGACATTCCAATACGACCAAGAGTTGCTCGCTTATCGTTTCAGCGGCAAACACCTGAAAGGCGCATATATGCTATTGGATGAGGCCTCCGTAACCGGTACGGCGAATATTATTATGGCCTCCGTTATGGCAGACGGCACTACAACCATCTACAACGCTGCCTGTGAACCGTACCTGCAGCAGTTATGCAAGATGCTCAATAAGATGGGTGCCAAAATAAGCGGAGTAGGTAGCAATTTGTTGACCATCGAAGGTGTCAAAGTTCTTCACGGCACGCAGCACACCCTTCTTCCGGATATGATTGAGGTTGGCTCGTTCATCGGTATGGCAGCCATCACCGGCTCGGAATTGCGTATAAAGAATGTCGGTTACCGCGATCTCGGTATCATTCCCGATGCTTTTCGTCGTTTGGGAATCCGGATTGACGTGGATGGCGATGATATCATCATTCCTGCGCAAGAACATTACCAGATTGAATCGTTCTTGGACGGTTCTATCCTTACCGTGGCAGATGCTCCATGGCCGGGTTTGACGCCGGACTTGCTATCTGTGCTGCTGGTGGTAGCCACACAAGCGAAAGGCACGGTGCTCATTCATCAGAAGATGTTTGAGAGTCGTCTTTTCTTCGTGGATAAACTAATCGATATGGGTGCGCAGATTATCCTTTGCGATCCGCACAGGGCGGTTGTCGTAGGACATGACCATCAGCGTCAGCTCAAGAAAAACAACATGACCAGCCCGGATATACGTGCAGGTATTGCCATGCTTATTGCCGCCATGAGTGCCGAAGGTACAAGTAAGATCGACCACATCGACCAGATCGACCGCGGCTATGAAGATATCGAACACCGTCTCAACGCAATAGGTGCTCATATCAAGCGAGAAGAATGAAAAGAATATTAACCATATTGCTCTGTACTCTGTGCTCTGTACTCTGTACTCCCATTTTCGCCCAACTCGTACAGCCGGTGAAATGGAGCGGAGAAGAGTTCGGCGATAGTGTGCGACTGAAAGCTACAATCGACGAGGGTTGGCACATGACCATCATTGAGTTTGGCGAACGTGAGTTTGATAAGGATTATGCAGACTCTTTTGTCATCACTCTCGCCAAAACAGATCTCACACCAATTCGCTTCAATGCCTGCGACGACAAGATGTGTACCGCGCCGGAGGTGTGGGAATATTCATCATTAAGCGCAGAAAGCGCGTCACCATTAAGCGAAGCGTCATCATTGAGTTCGGATACCGAACGCTCATTATGGCTGATATTTATATTAGGCATTCTTGGCGGATTGTTGGCGATTTTTACGCCTTGCGTGTGGCCGATTATTCCGATGACCGTTTCTTTCTTTTTGAAGAAAGGCGGCGGATTGAAGGACGCTATTCTCTATGGTTTGAGTATCATCATTCTCTATGTCGGATTGGGGCTGTTGGTGACGATCCTCTTTGGCGCATCGGCGCTTAATGACTTGAGTACCAACGCAGTCGTGAATATCATCTTCTTTTTGATTTTGGTGATTTTTTCGCTCTCTTTCTTCGGACTCTTTGAGATTACTTTGCCGGACAGCTGGTCCACGGCATTGGATAGCAAAGCGCGGAGTACAGGTGGTTTCCTCAGTATTCTGCTCATGGCATTCACGCTGGTTATTGTTAGTTTCTCTTGTACGGGACCTATTATCGGCACGCTGTTGGTAGAAGCGGCTGGCAAGTCATTGTTGGCTCCGACTATGGGAATGTTGGGCTTTGCGATTGCCCTTGCTTTGCCTTTCTCGCTATTTGCTATGTTCCCTCAATGGCTCAAACAAGCTCCTAAGTCCGGCGACTGGATGACGAGTTTCAAAGTGGTGTTGGCGTTCCTTGAGTTGGCGCTCTCGCTGAAGTTCCTGAGTGTGGCAGACATGGCGTACGGGTGGGGTATATTGCCTCGTTGGCTGTTTATCGCTATTTGGATTGTATGCTTCCTCGGCATAGGTATCTATTTGTTATGGAACATACGGAACGTGTCCACTACGCGTAAGATCATACGCGCGCTGGTAATTATTCCTTCTTTGGCTTTTGCGGGTTACTTGGTTCCGGGTCTCTGGGGCGCGCCGGTAAAAGCCATCAGCGCTTTTGCGCCGCCTATGGAGATTGAGGGACGCGAGGTATATGATGATTTCGAAGAGGGCATGGCTTATGCACGTCAGGAAGGCAAACCGGTACTTGTGGATTTTACCGGTTATGGTTGCGTCAATTGTCGTAAGATGGAGGCGTTTGTCTTGGATAACGATAGTGTGAAAGAGAGGTTAAAAAACTACGTATTCATCGAACTTTTTGTTGATCATCGTCTGGATACGGACAATGACGGCGAGAGTGAAGGAACAGAGAACAGCCGTTTACAGCGTGAGCGGTTCGGCTCGAACGCCCAGCCGTTCTATGTGCAACTTGATCCACAAGGAAATCAGGTAGCCGACCCGATGGCTTTTACCACCGACCCGATAGAGTTTATTAATTGGCTAAAATATTAAGGAATGAGAAAGTGGATTTTTATAGGACTTCTTTTGCTCTGCGGGCATTTAGTCGCAGATGACTATATGGAATGGAACTGGCCTGTCACGGATGCTCCGCCGGAGTTCCCGGGTGGTCAGAATGCCCTCTTTCGGTATATGTCAGACAGCATACATTACCCCGAAGAAGCTAAAAAGAACCACGCGGAAGGGCGCTCTGTCGTGCAGTTTATAGTGGACTCTCTGGGCTATGTCTGCGAAGTACAGATTTATCAATCCAGCGGCGATTCCGTACTTGACGCAGAGGCTGTTCGTGTATGCCGGTCTATGCCCCAATGGAAACCGGCATGGCGGATTGTGAATTATGAAACAGGGGAGAGACGTACTTTAAGGACAAGATACACGGTTCCTATAAATTTCAGTATGTCGGGATCCGAACCAAAAGATAAAACAAATAAACAATGATACAGAAGAAACAATACGAAACACGCCGTCCGAAAGAGAAAGAGATGATTTTCGGTGTGCGCGCTGTGATGGAAGCGATTGACGCTGGAAAAGTATTGGATAAAGTACTCATCCGACGCGATATGAGTTCTGCAATCGGTCGCGAGTTACTAATCAAATTAGAAGGAACAGGTACGCAGATTCAACGCGTGCCGCTGGAGAAACTGAACCAGTTTACGGACAAGAACCACCAAGGCGTGATTGCTTTCCTGAGCCCGATTGAGTTCACTCCACTGGACAACTTGGTGCAGAGTCTCTATGATGAAGGTAAGACACCGTTGCTGATGATGCTGGACGGCGTGACCGATGTGCGTAATTTTGGGGCTATAGCTCGTACCTGCGTATGCGCAGGTGTTCACGCGCTTATCATAGGTACACGCGGCAGTGCGGCTATCAACGGCGATGCGGTCAAAGCATCTGCCGGCGCGCTGCATAGTTTGCCGATATGCAAAGTGGAGAACCTTCAGAATGCCCTTCGTTACTTGCAAGAAAGCGGTTTACGAATCGTTGCGGCTACCGAACATACAGACCGTAACTATACCGAAGTGGACATGACTGTTCCGACTTGTATTGTCATGGGTTCGGAAGAAAAGGGTATTTATGAGGAGAACCTCAAACTATGTACGGACCAAGTGCGTCTGCCGATGACAAATATCATCGAGAGCCTCAATGTGAGCGTTGCTGCGGGGGTCTTTATCTACGAAGCTGTACGACAGAGGAGCTGTAAATGATAGAATGATCCGCTTCGCTAAATGATGAAATGATGGAAGTACTCTACGAAGACAATCATATTATTGCCGTCAACAAGACTTGCAACGAGATTGTTCAAAGCGACAAGACCGGCGACACTCCGTTGAGTGAAATCGTCAAGGCTTATATTAAAGAGAAATACAATAAGCCGGGCGAAGTTTTTCTCGGTGTGACGCATCGTCTCGATCGTCCGACGAGCGGCGTAGTGCTCTTTGCCCGTACATCGAAGGCCTTGACGCGCCTCAATGAGATGTTCAAGAGCCATGAGCAGATTCGCAAAACGTATTGGGCAATCGTTCAGGGCTGTCCGAAAGTGCCTGAAGCGCGGTTAGAGAATTGGCTTACACGCAACGAACAACTCAACAAGTCCTTTATAGCCAAGCCTGGTGCCAAAGAGTCAAAACTTGCGATTTTATCGTACAAATCCTTGGTGCGCGGGGAGCATTACACCCTTTTGGAGATTAACCTTGAGACGGGACGGCATCACCAGATTCGTTGTCAGTTAGCGGCTATCGGTTGCCCGGTCAAAGGCGATCTTAAGTATGGCGCCAAGCGTTCCAATCCCGACGGTGGTATTTGTCTGCACGCCCGGAAAATTGAATTTATTCACCCTGTAAGTAAAGAATATATATGTATTACTGCGCCCGTGCCGGACGACGCACTGTGGCGTGCTTTAACCCAAGAAATACAATGAGAAAGATTTTAACCCTTGTACTTTGTGCTTTTTCACTTTTTCCTTTGTCTGCCGCACTGTTGCCCGATACTATTGTAGCTTTCCCCGGAGCTGAAGGTTTCGGTAAGTACACGTCCGGCGGTCGTGGCGGAAAGGTGGTCTATGTGACTACATTGGAGGATGATAAGGACGGTGCAATAGAGGGTTCATTGCGCTGGGCCATCAAGCAATATCCTGATGAGCCTCTGACTGTCTGCTTCGCTGTGACGGGTGAGATCCGTTTGGTCAAAGATTTACGTATAAATCGTAAGAACTACACGTTAGCCGGCCAAACAGCTCCGGGTGTAGGTGTTGTTATCACCCATAATAAAGTCAACTGTGGCGGATCCGAAAACTTCATCATCCGCAATCTGCGTTTTCGGATAGGGCAGTACGATTATACAGATACCGTCGTAATCACGCAAAATGCTTTCGGCGCAGAGAACTGCAGCAATTATATCATTGACCACTGCGAGTTTGGCTGGTCCACGGAGGAAAATATGAATACCTACGATAGCCATTTTATCACGGTGCAGTATTGCATTATACATGAGGGTCTGAATAAATCCAAGCACCCAAAGGCACCTCGCGGTTATGGTTGTCAATGGGGTGGTTCACCTGCTTCGTATCATCATAACTTGCTGGTTAACAATAACAAACGCTCTTGCCGCTTTAACGGCGCGCAAAGTAATGATTATGTGGTTTACCTCGATTATATCAATAATGTACAATATAATTATGAGGGAGGAAGTAATGGTTGTTACGGTGGGGAGAACACGGCAAAACTGACGGCGGAAGAGTATAACGGATTAAACTCTGCGCACGAGTGCAATTTTATCAATAACTACTACAAACCAGGTCCGAATACGACCAATAGTACCAAATTGTTCTTCATGTCGAGTTATGCCCGTAACGGAGCGACCAGTTGGGCACCGGCGCAGTGGTATTTGAGCGGAAATATTATGGAGGGTGTAGATAAGATTACGAATAACAATTGGCAAGGCGTTAAATCTGAAAAGACGTATACGTTGGAGCAATTGCGTGTGGACACAATGATTCGTCCGAAAACGCCATGGTGGCGATGGACAGAAACGCAGATATATGGGCAGTACGAATTCGATAAATATGCCTATGCAGCCTGTGCTTATCAGACGGCAGAAGAGGCCTTCGAAACGGTGCTGAATGAGGCGGGATGCTTCCCGCACGACCACGTAGGAAACCGTTTGATTAAAGATACGCGCGAAGGGACCTATACCTACACCGGCTCGCAGACAGGCAAGAAAGGTATTATCGATTCGGAGACCGACGCGGAAGGTTTTTATCAATACACGCAAGTCCCGGCTTTGACGGACACCGACCTCGATGGAATGCCGGACGAGTGGGAGAGTGCCAACGGCTGTGACCCGAATACGCCGGATAATAACGTGCGTCATGCGAGTGGTTATACGATGCTGGAGATGTATCTTGATTATGCTATCAAGCATAAAGAGCCCATGGATGACGGGTATGAGACTGCCACCGAAGCTATTGAGGATGTGCCGGAAAACATCTCCCGCTTAAAGGGGCGTAAGTTTTTCCGCGATGGTCAGTTATTCATCGAACGAGGCAAGAAAGTCTATACAATCATGGGCATCGAGATGCATTGACGAACAGTATAATAAATAGAAAAAAGGCATACGCTCTTGCGTATGTCGTTTTTTTTATGTAATTTTGCAGCCGATTTAACATGGAGTATTATGTTCGATAATTTATCAGAGAGATTAGAACGTTCATTTAAGATCCTCAAGGGTGAGGGTCGCATCACCGAAATTAATATTGCCGAGACGGTCAAAGATATCCGTAAAGCCTTGTTGGAAGCGGATGTAAATTACAAGACAGCGAAGCAATTCACCGACCAGGTCAAAGAGAAAGCGTTGGGTCAGAACGTCATTACAGCTGTTCGTCCCGGGCAGTTGATGGTCAAGATTACCCATGACGAGTTAGCGACCTTGATGGGCGGTGAGGCGCAGGAGATTAACCTCAAAGGTTCTCCCGCGGTGATTCTTATGGCCGGTCTCCAAGGTTCCGGTAAAACAACTTTTGCCGCTAAGCTGGCCAATTATCTTCAGACGAAGAAAAACAAACGCGTGATGTTAGTGGCATGCGATGTGTATCGTCCTGCCGCTATAGAGCAGTTGCGCGTGTTGGGTGAGCAGATTAACGCTAAGGTTTATACCGGCGAAAATGAATCCAATCCTGTCAAGAAAGCCCAAGACGCTATTGCAGAGGCCAGGAAGTTCGGCTACGATACCGTTATCGTCGATACTGCCGGTCGTTTGGCTGTTGATGAGCAGATGATGCAGGAGATATCGGCTATCAAACAAGCGATAGAACCGTCTGAGACGCTGTTCGTGGTCGATGCTATGACTGGACAAGATGCGGTGAATACGGCGAAGGAATTCAATGACCGTTTGGATTTCGATGGCGTTATACTGACCAAGTTAGACGGTGATGCCCGCGGCGGTGCGGCGCTGAGTATCCGTTCGGTGGTCAATAAGCCGATTAAGTTCATTGGTACGGGTGAGAAGATGGAGGCATTAGATGTGTTCCATCCGGCACGAATGGCCGATCGTATTCTTGGTATGGGTGATGTGGTCAGCCTTGTCGAGCGCGCGCAAGAGCAGTTTGACGAAGCCGAAGCACGTCGTATCAGTAAAAAAATCGCGCATAATCAGTTTGATTTTAACGATTTCATCGGGCAATTGAACCAAATAAAGAAAATGGGTTCAATGAAAGACTTGATGGGTATGATTCCCGGAATGGACAAAGCACTGAAGGGGGTAGAGGTGAGTGATGATGCCTTCAAACCTATCGAGGCAATGATTAATTCGATGACGCCGGCAGAGCGTGCCAATCCGGGCTTGCTCAATGGCAGCCGCAAAAACCGTATTGCCAATGGAGCGGGTGTTTCTATTGTTGAGCTGAACCGTTTCCTCAAGCAGTTTGAGCAGACGGCGAAAATGATGAAGAAAGTACAGCAGATGAAGCGTCGTTGATGGCAGAGTCCAACGGTACATATCAACCCGGATGGGGAGAAAAGAAGAAACACCACCATCATCATTATGAGAGCCGCTCTAAGGAGCGGAACAGAGGTTTGGGTGGTGCCTTGCGCATGAAAGACAAACAGGTCTATTACGGCGTAATGGCGGCTTTAATCGGGGTGGCGCTGTTCGGACTTTTCAAACTGGGACAACTCGTTGTGAGCGAGATAAAAGCCATGCCGATGGATAATCCCGAGACCGAGATGACGGTCGATGAATTGCGTATTCACAAGGCGGAGGAGCAAGATGCTATGTTGTATGCAGATAGTCTGGCGCAGATGTATAACATCGATTCCATCCGTCATCATGTGCAGATAGAGACGACGCCGGTCTATCGCCCTCCACGCAAGAATGACGAGTGGTATATCACCCGCCGCGAGTGGAAAGATATATGGGAAAAATGGAAAATCTGGAAAAAAGGACAAAACGAATGATAGTATTAGACGGAAAAAAAGTAGCCGCAGAGAAGCGCGCTAAACTGCGTGAATTCTTGACGTCCTGCAAGGCGAAGGGAGTAAGGATGCCTAAGTTGGCAATCGTTATCGTCGGTCATAATCCTGCGAGCGAGACGTATGTTGCGAATAAAATGAAGGCTTGTGCCGAAGTGGGAATAGAAGTAGAGAAGATTGCATTCGAGGCGGACATCACAGAGCGTCAATTGCTGACGGAGATTCGTAAGCTCAATCGCGACAAGTCTGTGGACGGGTTTATTGTGCAACTGCCTCTTCCTGAGCATATCAGTGAAGCCAAAGTGCTGACGACCATTGATTATCGCAAGGATGTGGATGGCTTGACGCCCATGAGTATAGGCCGGAGTGTGCAGGGTTTGCCGGCTATTCCGAGTGCTACGCCTTCAGGTATCCGTACGCTCTTGGAGTACTATCAGATTCCTACGGCGGGCAAGCACGTGGTCGTCATCGGGCGGTCAAATATAGTCGGCAAGCCGATGGCGCTTATGCTGATGCAGCGTCCGTATCTGAGTCTGCCAAGTGTCAGTGCCGCTGCTTTGGGGGACGCGACGGTGACCGTCTGTCATTCCAAGACGCAGGACTTAGCGGCTATCTGCCGCACGGCGGATATTATCATCGTTGCAGCCGGTTGCCCCGGGCTATTGACCGCAGAGATGGTCAAACCGGGAGCCACGGTTATTGACGTAGGTATTAACCGAGTGGAGGACCCCGCTTCTCCGCGAGGATACAAACTGGTAGGCGATGTGGATTTTGAGCACGTGTCGCAAGTAGCGGGAGCCATCTCTCCGGTGCCCGGAGGGGTGGGGCCGATGACCATCGCCAGTTTGTTGTCCAACGTGGTGGCGGTGTATGATATGAATGTGCCGGGATATAAAGTAAGCGAATGAATATACTCGATAAAATAGACGGTTTAGAGGCTAAGTTTCATGAGGTGAGTCTGCTGATTACAGACCCGTCTGTCATTGCAGACCAGGCCAGATATGTCCGGTTAAATCGCGATTATCATGACTTGGAGCGTGTGCTGGAGTGTGCCCATAGGTACAAGAAAGCCGTGAAGGACCTACAGGATGCCAAGGACTTGTTTTTTAATGAGTCCGACCCGGAGATGAAAGAGATGGCGCGGGCGGAAGTGGAGGAATTAGAGCCGCAGATACCGAAGTTAGAGGAAGAACTGAAACTGCAACTGTTGCCGCAAGATCCTGAGGACGGGAAGAATGTGGTGATGGAGATTCGTGGCGGTACCGGTGGGGATGAGGCGGCAATTTTCGCAGGAGACCTTTTCCGCATGTACACCAAGTATTTTGAACTCAAGGGCTTTAAATACACGATTTCTTCGTTCAATGAAGGCGCGGCTGGCGGTTACAAGGAGATTATCTTTAATGTGACAGGCCAGAATGTGTACGGCACGCTCAAGTACGAGAGTGGTGTGCATCGTGTGCAGCGTGTGCCGGTGACGGAGACGCAAGGACGTGTGCATACCTCAGCGGCCACGGTGGCAGTGCTTCCCGAAGCGGATGAGTTCGAGGTGCATATCAACGAAGGCGAGATCAAATGGGAAACTTTCCGGTCCGGCGGTGCAGGAGGACAGAACGTCAATAAGGTCGAGTCCGGTGTGCGTCTGCGTTATAATTGGAAGAACCCCAACACGGGTGAGGTGCAGGAGATTCTGATTGAGTGTACCGAGACGCGTGACCAGCCGAAGAACAAAGAGCGCGCTCTCTCTCGTCTGCGTACGCAGATTTACGATAAAGAGCATCAGAAATATATCGATGACATCGCGGCAAGACGCAAGACCATGGTTTCGACGGGTGACCGAAGTGCCAAGATTCGTACGTATAACTATCCGCAAGGGCGTATCACAGACCATCGTATCGGTTATACCGTATATAACTTAGCCGCGTTCATGGATGGTGATATACAGGGAGTTATCGATGCTCTCCAAGTAGCGGAGAATGCCGAACGCCTCAAAGAATCCGAACTCTAACCCTCTAAACGCTAAACACTAAACACTAAACACTAAACACTAAACACTAAACATGTACCTCTTTTATTGTCCGGACATAGAGAAACAGCAGACGCTCTCTGAAGAAGAGAGTGCGCATTGCGTGCGTGTATTGCGTTATACGGCAGGTGATGAAATCCTTATCACGGACGGGAAGGGAACCACTTACACGGCGCGGATTACTAATCCACATCCCAAGCACTGCGATTTTGAGATTATCAGCCGTGAGAAACAAGAGCCGCACCATTCTTTCCATCTGCACATCGCCATCGCACCGACGAAGAACATCGAGCGCTTGGAATGGTGCGTAGAGAAATGTGTGGAGATAGGCGTGGATGAGATAACGCCGTTGCTTTGCCGGTTTTCCGAGCGCAAGCAGCTGCGGAATGATCGCTTGGAGAAAATCATCCTCTCTGCCGCCAAACAGAGCCTGACGCCTTATCTGCCGGTGTTGCATGAACTTACGCCTTATGATGCTTTCGTGCGCGAGCAGGCGAAGCGTGACCAGCAGAAATTCATTGCGCATTGCTATAAAGAGGACAAACGCGTGCTCAAAGAAGAGATAGAGCGGGGGAGAGATGTGTTGGTGCTTATCGGACCGGAAGGGGATTTTAGCGAGAAAGAAGTGGCGGACGCTTTGGCATTGGGTTTTGTACCGGTCAGTTTAGGTAACAGTCGGTTACGTACCGAGACAGCCGGAGTCGTGGCTTGTCATACGGCGGTGCTGATGAACGAATAAATCATCGATGTCCTTAGACGCAGATATATTATTGTGGGTGAACGGTCATTATGCCGACTGGCTGGATACCATCATGTGGCTCATCAGTCGTCAGTGTACGTGGTATCCTCTGTATGCGTTGCTGCTGGGCTTTATCGCATGGCGTTACCGCAGTTGGCATACAGTGCTGCTGGTTGTTTTGGCTTTTGTGGTGGCGGTCGGGCTGAGCGATTGGATTACCAGTGGTCTTATCAAACCCTGGGTAGCCCGATTGAGGCCTACGCATGAACCGGCATTGGACCCGCTGCATCTCGTGCATGGTTACGTGGGAGGACGATACGGCTTTTGTAGCAGTCATGCAGCGAACACGATGGCATGTGCGCTGTTATTCAGTCTAATTTGGAAAAGCAGAACAGCCACCGTTGGCCTGATGACGTGGGTGGCTGCTGTATGCTATAGCAGGATGTATGTCGGGGCGCATTACCCCTCGGATATAATCGCGGGACTGCTTATTGGAGCTCTTCTCGCAGGTTGGGTTTATTGGGCGCTTCGCCGCTGGGTGCTGCCGCACGCTGATTAGATACATTGGCTCCGCGAGGACGACGGGGCTGCTCCGCCGGATGATTCATAAATCGCTCGAATTCATCGGGAGTAAGTAGCCGCTTGAGTTCGCCATAGATAGCCTGCATGCGATCCATGTTCTCCGCACGAGTCAAACCGTTTTGACGGAGAATGGCATACTTCAGATGCATCTTGTAGAGCGTGTCGATGCGTACAGAATCGGTAATGCCTAACTCGCGCACCAGACGAGTGGTCTGCTTACGCGCTTCGTCCTCCGGTGTCCGTTGCGGACGCTGAACAGCCGGCTCTTGCGCAGACAACATTATAGCGCTTAAAAGAGCCGTTAAAAGAAAGGATAAACGTTTATTCATAACACTAAATATACAACAAAAATCATGCCGAAAATGCCTGAAATAGCCATTGCCAAGCGACTTTATTTTGCGCAACAGGGAGAAAAACGTTCTTCCCGTCCTGCTGTGCGCGTGGCATTGGCGGGAATCATTGTCGGTGTGATGGTGATGATTCTCACTATTTGCATCGTGGTGGGCTTCAAACGCACCATTACCGACAAAGTGGCCGGTTTTGGCGCGCATATACAATTGGTCTCGTTTGATAACAATAATACGTATGACTTGCAGCCCATTGAAGTAACGGACAGCCTGCTGATGCAACTTGGCAGCTATGCGCATGTGCGTTCTGTGGCGCCGTTTGTTACCAAACCCGGCATGCTGAAAACCGCTGAGGATTTTCATGGTATGGTGCTCAAAGGAACGGATTACTGGGATTTCTTTGCCCGCAATATCGTGGAAGGCGAGTTGCCTGCCCAACCGCAGGATGTATTAGTCTCGCGCAGTGTGGCAAAGCGCATGGGCTTGAACGTAGGCGAGGCTATTAGTTGCTATTTCGTCGATGACACCGACGTACGGGCGAGGCGGTTCAAGATAAGCGGACTCTATGACACAGGGTTCGGGCAATTCGATGATTTGTTTGTTCTGACGCCTTTTAAGACCGCGGAGCGATTGTTGAATAAGGAAGACATGGAGCGCAGCGATTCGACGGCCATCGTTTGTTCGGGAGTGGAGATCCTGGTCGATGACATCGGCGCATTGGATGAAGTGGCAGATGAGATTTATTTCGCTACGGTCAATCATCTGGACGAGAACGGCTACCATTGCTATTATGTGCAGACGCTGCATGAGCAGAACCCTGCTACTTTTGCGTGGCTCGACTTGCTGGATATGAATGTGGTGGTTATTATCGTGTTGATGTTGCTTGTGGCGGGCTTTAATATGGTCTCCGGGCTGATTATCTTGATTTTGGATGGCGTGCAGCTGATAGGAACGCTCAAAGCGCTGGGTGCGAACAATCGTTTTGTGCAACGCATTTTCCTGGCACAGGCGGCGATGTTGATACTCAAAGGAGTGCTATGGGGCAATATCCTCGGATTGGGACTGGCTGCGCTGCAGTATTTCACCCATCTGATTCCACTCGAGGCCGCTACGTATTATGTGGATAGTGTGCCGATTGTCTTTGCCTGGGGGTGGATAGTGACGCTCAATGTGTTAACGATTGCATTATCCCTGCTTATTCTGCTCCTTCCTGCGATGATCATCACGAAAATCAGTCCGGCCAAAGTAATGCATTTTGAGTAATGATGAAACTGCAAACGATTGTCGATATCAAGCCGTCCGAATGGAAAATCGGATACGAGGATAAGATACTGCTCGTAGGCTCTTGTTTTGCCGATTCCATCGGACAAATGATGGCGCAGCGAGAGTTGAACGTGACCTGTAATCCCTTCGGCACGCTCTATAACCCTCTTTCTATAGCGCAAGCCATCAATGCGAAAATAAGTAAATGTGAAAATGAGAAAATTCCTCTCATCTATCACGACGGCTTATGGCACTCGATGGCGCACCATGGCGCTTTCTCAAGGCCTACACGTGAGGAAGCGGAGGAGGCGGTGCGACAGTCGATTCAGAATATGCAGCGCGCGTTAGAAGAAGCAACGGTGGTCATTATCACCTTCGGTACCGCGTGGGTGTATCAAATGGCCAATGACCAATCACAAATCACAAATGACAAATCACAAATATCAAATGTGGTCGCCAATTGCCATAAAATGCCCGAACAATGGTTCACACGCAGAAGACTGACGGTCGATGAAATCGTGAGAACCTGGATGTTGATAACTGCCCGTTATCCGGATAAACACTGGCTCTTCACCGTATCGCCTATCCGACATATCCGAGACGGACTGCACGAGAACCAGCTCTCCAAAGCAACACTCCTAATGGCGGTAGAGCAACTCAACCATGCCTATTTCCCTGCTTATGAGATTATGCTCGATGAGCTCAGGGATTACCGGTTTTATGCCGATGACCTCGTCCATCCTTCACAGATGGCAGTGGAGTATATCTGGGAGCGCTTTATCGAAGCCTATTGCACGCCGCAGACGCGGAATGAGATGACCCTCGCGCTCAAACGATGGAAACGCACACAACACATTCCCCTGCATTAACATCCCGAATACCGGAAAAACACCATGCGTCCACGTGAACTACATAGCTATTATTATCGCGACAGATGGTCGGAGAGAGACCTCTGCAACGATTTCCCCGGCGATGAGATACTCATCGACGGCCTTCATGCTATGCAGCGACATCTTTGGAATAACGGCGTGCAACTGACTATCCCCGTTGTGCGCGTCATGAACACCGCCCATTTCATTGCCGCCTACATGTTCGCTACCACCTGTTCCGGTGAACAATTGGAATACGATGCATTGGCGGACATGAGTCTGGGACGAGACAGGCAGATGTTCCGCGTGGCATTGATCGTGCTCGCCGCCATGTTAGCCCGTACAGTGGGTTATCGCGCAAGGCAGTGCAGAAACCTCATACTTGACAACCGAGACCCCGATTTTGACGAAGGAGTGACGCTCTACGACCGCTTCCTGCAAAGCGCGGAGAAACGATTTGCCGAGGAAGATTTCCTCATCGACACGCACGAACAGATACAGCGTCTCACCGCGCAAAACGAACAACTGATTGCAGAAAATACAGAACTCAAAATTAAATACCACGTTATGGAAGAAAAATACCAACAAGTAAATATCGGAACACAAAATAATAATTGTACGCAAATAGAAAATCAATATAACATCACTTATGTGGTGCCTGCACAGGAAGATACGGGATGGTCGAAAGCGAAGCCGAATACTGATTCCGGCCATCAACAAAACGCAAATTCTTATACTCCGCCTATTCCCAGAGAAGGCGATTATAATGGCGTGCGACTCTATATCGAGGAACGCAAGAAATACGACGAGCAGTTCAAAGACTATTGCACCCACCATAACCGCAAAGAACTATGCATGCGCCTGACCAAGGAATTCGGGTGGTTTGTGGACGACAAATCGCTCGGAAGAAACATCCAGAGAAATATATAATTTTTTAGGTTTTTTTCCTCAATGAGAGGAAGCGCTATAAGGCGCTAAAGATCCGTTCTGACGGACTACGGTAAATTCATTTATCGGTAGGCTGGAGGAGCGGATTTTTGTATTTTGTACCAATGAAAAATTCCTTTCATTGAGGGGTTTTGTATGTTTTTTTCTTCAAAAATACCCCGGGCGACAATTATGCGACACAGGCGACAAAATAAGCGACATTTGTCCCTCGCAGGCGACATCTAAACCTCTACTTTTGCACCGCTTTTCCCAATTGACCGCATGTTGCGGCATGTAACAGGGAGAGCGATGTATTATGCCAAACTCTTTTTATTTCGAGGGCGTCGAAATAAGACGATGCCCCAACGCCAAGCCCCAGCACGGCAAGGCACAACTCTACTGCTCCGCCGACGGACGGTTCTTCTCTATCACATGGCGCTCTGTCCGCCAAGTCCAACACCATTTCAGTCTCAGCACTCGTACGCCGGGCAGGTACTGCCATAACGGCAAACGGGGGAACGCTTATCCGAGCATGGTTAATTTCAGCAACCGTCTCTGCCATCATCTTATCTACGAGACGTGGGTGGGACCACGCACACCGGGTATGCAGATCGACCATGTCAACGGCGACATCCTGGACTACCGGGCATGTAACCTCGAGCAGGTCACACCGTCGGAGAACATGCGCCGAGCCAAGTACCTGCGCGTCATGAGGCAGTGCGAGTTCGACCCACGTATCTTCACCGCCGACGACCTGCGAAAACTCTTCGCCATGCCCTTCGACGAATTCAAAACAATGTTAGAACACCATCGCTTAGCGGATTAGGGGATTAGAGGATTAGAGGATTAGGGGATTATAGCTTGTGTCTTTTTTAGGTTATAGCTTGTGTCTTTTTTGCCCTTCGTTTTGCTTCCCCTCCCCCTATTTTTTATACAAGCCTATTGGGGTTTTAGCTTGTGTCTTTTTTAGGTTATAGCTTGTATTGTTTTTTATAAAAAGACACAAGCTGTATTATAAACAATTAACAATCAAACAATTATGAAAACATCCATCAACAGCTACGTTATGCACGTGGCACATGTGTTGCACCGCAACAGACCGGATTTTAAGTGGTCGGATATCCTTCGTCACGCCTGGTATTTCGCGCACCTGAGGGGCGCTTTCCACCAGGGTGTAGTCACGTTCACGTATCTCAAAAAAGACAACTCCATCCGTG
Source organism: Paludibacteraceae bacterium (assembly GCA_017394705.1). Lineage (GTDB taxonomy): Bacteria > Bacteroidota > Bacteroidia > Bacteroidales > Paludibacteraceae > Colicola. The sequence goes on from JAFPXH010000002.1 coordinate 49,938, forward strand.
ACGCCAAGGGCACGCTGAACGAGTTACTCATCCCAGCGGACGATCGCCCGAAAGGGTTGGTACGAGCCAACGAGAGTTACGCGATCTTCACCTATTTTGACCTCGACCGCAAAGCCTGGCGCTCCTTCGACATCCGCCTCTTCGTCGGCTACGTCGATTGCTTCCGACTTACCAAAATCCCCCTTGTTTAGCTTGTGTCTTTTTTGCGTTTTGGCTTGTTCTTTTTTGACAAAAAAAAGACACAACCTCAACTACAAAAAGCATACCGCGAAGCAGATCGTCTCTTGCAAAAGAGAAAGAACCAAAGAGAAAACCATGCGGGTGGAATGTATAATCCCTAAAAAATAATTTATTTTATAAATTAAAAAAATTCCCCTTATGGAAACACTAAACGATATTGTTACAAAACGATTTTCTAAATCGCTCGTAGAATTCCTCAAACTCGTTGACCCCGAGCGCAAATATAAGGTGGACGCAGCGCTCGCCAATGCTTGGGACAGACTCAGCATCAACGACCAGCGGAAACTGTACCTCTACATCCTCTATCGGAAATGGCGGGGATTGGATGTTTACGGTGAACCGTACGCGATTGTCATGAACTGCCACCCTGTGCCCATCAATTGGAACGGCTTTAGCGTCATCAACTCACTCATCAAATCAAAAAAAATGGTCATTGCCAGGTATAACGGCTCTTTCGGCACTTACACACTCGACGAAGCCATAGTATACGAAATGACCGATGTCAAACCATTAAATTAAAATCATTATGGCAAATTGTAAATTTCCAGCCGGAATAGAGCACGTATCCGGCACTTTATCTAAAAAAACCATCCGTACCGCCGATGGTACCATCACACAACGCGTCTTCGCTTGCATGCGGAACGGCAAACAACGGATATACTTCCGGGAATATGGACCGCGTACTACACCACTCACCAAACAGGAAAAACAAGCAAGACAGAGCTTCGCACGCATGGCGAGAGAAGTGTCACGGCGCATGGCCGCAGGAGATAAACGTCCGAAGAAAGTTATCTGGGCGGAAGTGAAGGCTGAATTCAAGAAAGGAGAAGACAATGCAAGTCAAGTCTAAAGATGGGTCCATCACAGCACTTAGAGGCCGGTTCGGTGATATCGTCTTTCGTACCTTCAAATCAGGTAAAATCTTCGCGACATATGCACCCCGCCAACACCGGTCCATTTCCGGTCCATCTCCGGTCCATCTTCGTAAGCAAATTGAAAAACTCAATCTGGAAATCATAGACTAATATGGCACAGCAAACAATATCCACACAAGAAATCCATTCCCGCCTCAACCATCGAGCAGGAAAGAAGATACCGACCAAACACATGCAGATGTTGATGGTGCGTTTCGAAGAAATTACCGGAGAACCGGTCTCTCAAACCAATATCGATGCTTTCCTAAGATATGCTTGGTAAGATAAATTGGCTAAAAATTGGGGCGAAAATTTGTTTTTCGCTCCTTTTTCGGTATATATTTGCACAAAATTTTTGAATTATGAAAATCGAACTACAACTCATAGCAGCCTTTATCCTCTCTATTGGAGGTTTGATTATGCTTTTCTGCGGTATCTTTATTGATCCGCAGGGGCAGATCCACGAAACCCTCCTCGTCGCCTTTGGAGAAACGGCCACTTTTGCTGGAGCATTGTTCGGGATAGATTATGTTTATAAAAAGAAAAGATAAAACCTCCTAGCTGGTTAGGAGTGGCCCTTCCCTCGGGACGGAAACCTGAAGAAGTGCCTCGGATGGCACTTCGAGCTTGAGCGCCACGGAAGTGGATAGAGCGAAAGCATAGAATTCTTCTGTGTTTACGGACCGAAGAGTGAGGGCATCCGAGTACTTACTACTAAAATGTAGTTTTAGTACATGTACGAGGATAGCCAGCACGACATGGGATATTACAAACTC
>JAFPXH010000003.1 GCA_017394705.1 Paludibacteraceae bacterium
AATACTACCAATTTAAAAGAAATGCGCTCATTGCGCAATACCATCAAAGCCTGTGAGGCACGTATCAACGAGATCTCTGACGCCGCAACCAACGAAGCGGTGGCCATCCTGGCGAAGCACAACCTTGACCGCGGCGAGTTCCGCGACGAGGACGGTCAGCGTTACCAACTCCAGCGCACCGACATCTTTGACATGGCGAACTACAACCGCTACAAGACCGAGGACGCCGTCCGTTGGCGACAGAAAAAAGAGGCGCAAGACCAGGCGCGCAAGTACGCCGCCGCGCTGACTCGCGAGATGAAAGGTATCACCGACGCCTTCGTCGCCCAGCACCCCAACTGGCAACCCGACGACTTCAACCTCGTCCTCAAAGTCCTTGATTAGCTTGTATTTCGGGTAGCAAGAGTGTTCGTAAGACCTAACACGATGCCGATAGCGTATAGTATGAACCCTTTAACAGCCATGCGGATAGCGTATATACCCTCTGAAAACATGCGGCCCCGCATTCGTGCTTTTGCGTTCCCCATCCGCAAAAGAACGTTTCAACCGGGTATATACTGTACCGCTCGCAGAGCGAAAGAGTTCATTCATTAGCTTGTGTCTTTTTTGCGTGTCAGCTTGTTCCTTTTTGATAAAAAAAGACACAAGCTATAACATAAAAAAGCATACAGCGGAGCCAATCGTTTGAGTGCTCTGCGCAAAACAAAAAAGAAAAAGTTTGACAAAAAGAAAATTAAAAATGTTCCAGTCCTTGTATCTGTAGTCCCCTATAATCCCCCCGGAGCGTCGTCCCGTTAACCGGGAAGAGCGGCCTCCGCCTAGAAGGGTTAGAGGACGGCCAAGGCCACAGACTACAGGTACGGGACAAAACATTGAAAAAAATTATGGACTTTGAACAATATTGGACTTTAATAGGCGGAAACGTCAATTATGCGGACCGCAAGACTGCAGCTCAACGCGCTTGGAGCCTATGTGCCCCTGAAAAAAAACAAGCGATTATCACATGGCTGCAGACACATGGGAGGTACCCCGGAAGAAATCCGTATTTCTTCATTTTGGACTTCCAAAACAAACGCCGGCAGATTCTCTCCTTCAACGACTACTACGCGCGCTTCGGAACGACCGAGGAACAAGGCGGGTGGGAGAGGAAGTTTCTGCCCGAACAACAAAAAACCATTTACGTTAAAAACCATTAAATTAATGTTCCACGCTTTTTAGTAGGTAATTAGTCCGATATTACCTCGTTCGTGGAACAATTGACAGAAACGCATTATGAAAAAAAACGCAATCACATTTACGCAACTCGCGGCAAGACTCGAACGGGCCATTCACTGCGATGTAGGCATGCACGGACTCAACATCCTTCTCTACGGATGGATTGCCAAACACGGCAGATGTTCGAGAGCTCAATTTGCCATGCGCAAAAAAGCCGATGGAGAATATTGGTTGTCTCTGTCAGAAGCCGAACATTTTTCTAAGTATTGCGGGTACGATTTGACCCACGATTGAGAAAAATATAAGGTTCTTATACTTCGCGAAGTCACTTTCTTGGTGGCTTCGCTTTTTGTGTATATCTTTGCAGTCGCTAAAGCTAAAACTCGCGCGACTCGCTGCCCCGCAGCTCGATATGGCGCTACGTTTTGCTCCGCGCTCTCCCCACTGCAACTCTACGAGTTACATTGGGGGCCCCAAAGAAACGAAAAAACACTATGCAGAAAATCAATATCCAAATAATTACAGCGGCCATCCTTGCCATCGGTGGTATGGTGTTACTCTTTTGCGGAGTATATATCGACCCGGAGGGCGAGATTAGCGATTCACTGCTCATCGGTTTCGGTGAGGTGGCAACCTTTTCAGGAGCCCTCTTTGGCATCGACGCCGCTTACTCAAAAAAACTATGGCTTATTACAAACTCTATCGAAAAGAACCGCAGGGAAAAGCCGTCCACGGGACACTCTACCTCTGCCAGCCCGGACGACGCAACGAAACACTCCTCGTCAAAGCCGCAGAAACCCTTGAAAACACCGACTACCTCATCCCCGCCCTCATCTACAAAGTAGTCGTTACCATGAGCCCGCGGTTCGGTAAACTCTTGCCTCTCCTCAGAAACGTTCCCAACCGTACCGGCATACGCATCCACGGCGGCGTCAAACCCGAACACTCCAAAGGATGCATCCTGTGCACTCGAAAAAAAGAGTACAAAAATGTGGTGGAGAGACTACTCTACGAGCAGAAACAAAACGAAGATATTTACATCGAAATCATACAGCCCGGACATGAGGCTGACGAACAAAAAAACATCGTTTCACTCAATTACGCAGATTATGAAAAAGTTCCAACACAAACCATTAGGAGTATTGCTGCTTAGCATGCTCGTCCTCGCCGCCTTTGCTACCGGCGTCTGTAGTTGCAAGGCTTGGAGAACCATCTCCACTTCCTCCACTTACGTTCAGCAAAGCGACTCCGCCAAAACGACTACGACCATCGCCACCAAAGTGGTGGAGGAGTATCAAGGCGTCAAGAAGAAATAACCGTTAAGTATTGAGCGGTTCAACGAAAGTCAATACCAATCCAATTGTTTAACCAAACTACTACTCACTATGGCAAAAGCGAAAGTGGGCTCCGCCGGTATCGAATATATCTCCGGGGCCATGACACGCCCGAAAAAGCTGAATGGTCACAACCACGGTAATTACCTCGTAATGACCCACCGTGTAGCCGAGACGACCAACCCGAACTGCCAGCGCATCTACTCTTGGGATGCCGACCGCTACGCTCGTAGCTCTGCCTTGTCGCAGACCGAGAAAGCGAACCGTATCCGCTTCAAGACCGTGGCAGCTGCCGTCGCAGCGCGTCGTCAAGACCTCAGCCGTATGACCACTGACCAGGAGAACTTCCTGGCACAGCGCGAGCAGCCGAATGGCAAAAAGACCATGAAGAGCTACCTCTGGAAGCTCGAGGCGGAGACCTATGATGCCGCTCATCCGAACGGCTAAAAGGCCTACCCCGGACCCCTCCCTAAAAGGAGGGGCTTTTTTATGTAGTAAACCAAAAACGCGGCTGGGCGTAGAAGTAAATAAACCAAGATAAACCCCTTCGACGGCAAAGCGCCTAGACAGGCTTTCCGCGTTACGTGCTCTACAGTGCCCTTAAAAGTAAACTTTTAGGTCTGGTCGGTGTTACGCTGCCCGCTACATCCTCCTATTCGAAGCCAAAAGTTACTTGGCTTCTCCACATCCGAAGGATGTAAATGCCGCCGAAGGCGATAAACATAAATAAAATTTATTTAGCCTCGCCCAGCCTTACAAAAATACGTCGTTGCACGACTCACAAAAAATCGTTGTGCTACGCTTCACTTCAAAAAATATTTTCGCAGCGGACGGGCTAACCGGCTAATTGCTGAAAAACGCACCCTTCGGGGTGCTTTTTTTTTATGTAGTACCTTCGACCTCCTCCCCTTCCCTTTCGGGGCGGGACCCTTCGAAGTTACGTTCGCACTTTCGTGCAAACGACAATCTTTTAACCGATAAAACTCCCTTGTGCAAGCACAGACGATTTTCTCGATTAAAATCTTGTACATTTCAAAAATTTGTAGTAATTTTGCGGCGTTTTTTATCGGCGCATTACCCGTACAAGAAAAACATGGCAGAGAAAACAGAAGAACAAATAGCATTGGAGAAGTTGCAGGCACGGCTCACAAAGCGCTTTCACAAAGCCTGCGCGGAATACGGGCTCATCGCCGACGGAGACCATATATTAATTGGGCTCAGCGGTGGGAAAGACAGTCTGCTGCTGACCGAAATGCTCGGCCGACGTGCACGTATCCATAAACCGCGTTTTCGCGTCACCGCCCTGCATGTGCGGGTCAAAGAACGCGACTATCACACCGACTTATCCTACCTCGAGCAATTCTGCGCCGAAGCCCGGGTGCCGCTTCTCATCAGAGATGTGGAAATCGGGGAAATTCCTACAGGCGAAGCCGGTCTTACAGCGTCAGCGGTCATACAGCGCAGCGGTCCTACAGCGCAGCGGTCCTCTTCCAGCCCCTGTTTCTTATGCTCGTGGTACCGCCGTAAGACCCTCTTCAACGTGGCGCAAGAGTTGGGGTGCAACAAGATTGCTTTCGGCCACCACAAAGACGACATCGTACAGACACTGCTGATGAACCTCCTCTTCGCCGGTTCGTTCGCCACTATGCCGCCACTCCTACAATTGGACAAAATGCCCTTACAGATCATACGACCGCTGTGCCTGCTGCGCGAAGAAGAGATACGCCGCTATGCAGAGATGAAGGGGTACGAGAAACAGACCAAACTATGCCCGTTTGAGCATGTCAGCGCTCGAACCAAAGTCAAAGACCTTTTGGCGCAGATGGAACAACTCAACCCCGATGCCGTCAGCACCCTCTATAACGCCACAACGAATATAAAAACAGAATATCTCCCATCCCCTAACCCCCTAATCCCCTAATCCGTTATGAATGCACTTTATACAATATTATTACTGTTAGCGTCGAATGTCTTCATGACACTCGCGTGGTACGGGCACCTCAAAATGCAGCAGACCGGTGTTATCACCAGCGCTACACCGCTTATTTTTGTCATCCTCCTTTCATGGGGCATCGCGTTCTTCGAATACTGTCTCCAAGTGCCGGCTAACCGGATGGGCTTTGACGGTAACGGAGGACCTTTTAACTTGATGCAACTCAAAGTGATTCAAGAGGTTATAACACTGGTCGTCTTTGTCATTTTCTCTGCCGTTGCGTTTCATATGCCCTTACGGTGGAATCATTTTGTAGCCTGCCTCCTGCTCATCGCAGCTGTCTATTTTGTCTTTGGATTCAAATGAGCCCGTATATTCAATCATTGCGCTTACGCACACTGCCGCTTTCCATGTCCGGTATAGTATTGGGAACAGGCTTAGCGTATAACTCCCTTCCTTGTAGAGAAGGGTTGGGATTAGGCTTTTGGCTTATCTTTACCTTCTCTATCCTCACCACCCTCAGTCTGCAGATTCTCAGTAACTTGAGCAACGAGTTAGGCGACGCTCAGAAAGGGACCGACACAGACCAGACCGGCCGTGCGGCATACGGACTGCAGGCCGGCACAATCACAGAAAAGCAAATCAAAGCCATGATTTGGCTCTTTGTCGCCCTTTGTATCCTCTTCGGCTCCGCACTGATCTTCTGCGCCTTCGGTCTCCCAATATCCAATATCCAATCGCAAATATCAAATATTCTCATCTTTTTAGGATTAGGCTCCCTGGCCATGATTGGCGCCGTCACCTACACGCTCGGCAAACATAGTTATGGGTATATGGGCTTGGGAGATTTGGGTGTTTTCCTTTTCTTCGGTCTGCTGAGCACACTCGGAGCCTATTATCTCCAAGCACAGACGCTGACCCCGGAGGTCTGTCTGTTAGGCGCCGCGATTGGGTTACCCTGCGTGGGGGTGCTCAACCTCAATAACATACGCGATATGAATAATGATCGCGCGCACGGTAAGCGCACGCTCGCGAGCGCATTAGGCGTGAGAGGAGCAAAAATTTATCATACTTGTCTGCTAATTGTTTGCCTGGCGCTCTTCGTCGTTTTCGGACATTTATGGACCTTACTCATAGCGCCTGTGTGGGCTTGGCACCTATGGTATATATGGCATCATACAGGGAGTGAATTGGACGCTCAAATGCCCGTTTTAATGCTCTCCACTCTGCTGCTCGCGGCCCTTGGTTGGCTCTAATTTGCATTTTTTTTGCATTTTTTTACTAAAAAATTTGCACATGTCACAAAAAAGCAGTACTTTTGCACCCGCTTTCGGAAAATGAAAGGTGAAAACTGAAAATTGAAAGGAAGCGAAAGTGTTCTTATACTTGATATAAAGAATTAAAAAAAAATGCGGAAATAGCTCAGTTGGTAGAGCACGACCTTGCCAAGGTCGGGGTCGCGAGTTCGAGTCTCGTTTTCCGCTCTTTTTTTTTGCCCAGATGGCGGAATTGGTAGACGCGTGCGTTTCAGGTGCGCATGCCGCGAGGTGTGCAGGTTCGAGTCCTGTTCTGGGCACACGCACAAAGTGTTGTGCCCCTATTATTAGGGCTCCCAGCGTAAACCAAGGAGTAAAACGACTGTTTGCGATGGGAAGAGCGGAGCGCCCGAGTACTTACTTTGGGAACGAGGTTTCCAAACACGTACGAGGGATGCGAACGCGAGCGCAGGTGGTGAAATTGGTATACACGCTACTTTGAGGGGGTAGTGGTCGCAAGATCGTGTGAGTTCGAGTCTCATCCTGCGCACAAGAAAAAAAATGACGTAATCGTAAGATTATGTCGTTTTTTTTTGCGTATATGAAAAAAAATCCGTACTTTTGCGGTCGCAAAAGTTATTCGACTATGAGACACATGATTATGATAGCGCTCTTGGCGCTGACGACAAGCGCAAGTGCGCAGTTAAACACTATTTTAGGGGACTGGAAAACCGTAGATGACAAAACAGGCGAACAGCGCTCTGTCGTTACTATCTATAAAGGCTCTGACGGCCTGTACTACGGTAAGATTAGTAAACTGCTGATGTACACGGAGTTGGACTTAAAATGCGACAAATGTCAAGGCGAAGACCATAACGCGCCTATTGAAGGCCTGGTTATTATCCGCGGCCTATCGTACAACAAGGAGAAAAACCAGTTGGAGGGCGGACGTGTGCTGGACCCGGAGTCCGGTAAGTTCTACTACGGCAAGATATACCCCAAAGACGGCAAGTTAATCCTCCGCGGTTCACTGGACAAACGCGGTTTGCTGGGACGTAACCAAACATGGATTCGCAAATGAGACTTGTTTTTGCATCTAATAATGCGCATAAGTTAAGCGAAGTGCGGGCCATCATGCCGGCTGATGTAACCGTGCTCAGTCTGCGCGATATAGGTTTTGAAGCCGAGATAGATGAGACAGGCTCCACACTGGAGGAGAACAGTTTGATCAAAGCCCAAACGGTATGGGACTTTATCAATGACGGATTAGAGGTTGACGGGGTGTTTGCCGACGACACCGGCCTGGAGATAGATGTATTAGGCGGCGAACCGGGGGTCTATACCGCACGATGGTACACCCATGAACCTACCCTAACCCTCCCTATGGGGAAGGGAGTAACAGAGGAAATGATGAACTTCCAATGTAATCGCGCCAAAGCCCTCCGTGAACTGGAGGGCAAAGAGGACCGCGGTTGTCAATTCCGCACCGTGATTACATTGATTAAATCAAACCCCACCCTCCCGAAAGAGAAAGAGATTATTCAAGTGGAAGGTGTCGTACGTGGGCATATAACGACCGAAGAACACGGTACAGGCGGATTCGGTTACGACCCGATATTCATTCCGGAAGGTTACGACAAGACATTCGGCGAACTGCCGGCAGAGATAAAAAATCACATCAGTCATCGCGCACGCGCGTTGGAAGAACTGGTGAAGGTGTTACAGAATTTATGAAATCAGGCAGATTTATATCCGTTTTATGTTTGTTGAGCACGCTCGTTCTGTCAGTTCGAGCGCAACAATGGAGTTCGCATTTCGCGTATAACAACGTCACGCAGATCGCCATGACGCCCGACCGCGTCTATGCCGTTTCGGACGGCAGCCTCTTCAGCGTGGACAAGCAATCGGAGAAAATACAGATTTATAACCGTCAGTCGGGTTTGCATGGCACGAATATCACGTGCATCGCTTATGATGAAGTTTCCAAAACATTGATTATCGCTTACGAAGCCGGGCGACTGGATATGCTCACCCCGTACGGAGTGCAGTATATCGGCGACCTATATGACAAAGATATGATGGAGGAAAAGACGGTGTATAACATCACCATTCACGGTCGCACCGCTTATCTCGCCACCCACTACGGCGTACAGACTTTTGACCTGCGCGAACGGAAATTAGTGGACAGTTACTGGCTTCGCCCTAACGGCGAAGTGACGCCTATCAAAGATATACTTATCGCCAATGACAGTATTTACGCTTTCAGCGACGACAGCCTCTATTGCGCTGATTTACACGATAATATAGTAGATTATCATTTCTGGAATCGCGAACCACGCTCATCCCGCATCCAGCCGGATAGCAATAAAGGCGTGCGCTATGAGGATGCTTCGGGCGTATGGATGGCCGGCAATACGGAAGGTATCGTGCGCGAGATGATGACGGAACGCGCGACCTATAAACCGGAAGGACCGCTGAGTAATATCCCTTACCGTCTGCATTGGGCGCAAGGACGCTTGTTTGTACTGCAAGGCGGGCGATGGGCCAACCAATACTTCCGCCCGGGCGTAGTGATGATTTACGACGGAGAGCATTGGACGAATATCCCGAAAGACTCCATCAGCAAAAAGGTAGAGGGACCTGTTGAAGACTTCATGAATGTTGCAGTCGATCCTGGCGACAAGAACCATTTCTTCGTCACCAGTTACGGTACCGGTCTATATGAGTTCCGCAACAATACCATCGTCAAGAAATATCTGCCGGCGGAGGATAACACGTTAGGTGCTGCAGACCCGAATATTCAACGCTATACCCGTCTAGATGGCGCCCAATATGACAGTCAAGGTAATCTGTGGCTACTATGCGGCGGCGCAGTGCAGTACCCGCTCGTTTGCCTGGACGCAGAAGGTCAATGGCACGGTATTCCGGTGAAGAACAAGAATACCCTTCTCCCGTTGCACACATCTACCGGTTTAGTAGTGGACCACTCGGATGCCAACCTGAAATGGATGGCAACCGCAAGGAGTAATACCTGTCTAGCTCTGCTGGACGATAATGGCACTCCCTTCGATGCCACGGACGATAAGACAATCGTTCGTAATAGTTGGACTACCGAAGAAGGACAAGAGGTTACTGTCGATAACATCTTTGCAATGACGCAGAGTTCGGATGGCAGTATCTGGATGGGAACCAATAAAGGCCTTGTGATCATCCGTTCCGGCCGCAACTATCTGTACTCTGACTTATGCGAACGTCCCCGGTTAGTGGACCACAACGGAGAGAATCCGATGACCAGTCTGACGGTCAACGCGCTATGCGAAGACAAGAATGGTAATATATGGGTAGGAACCAATTCGCTGGGTATCTATGTACTGAACAGCGATGCCACCGCCATCCTCGCGCAATTCACCACCGACAACTCGTCAATGCCGTCGAATACCATTCTCTCCCTCGCTTGCAGCGACCAAGGAGTGATGTATATCGGTACCGCAGGCGGATTGGTAGAGTTTAACCCGAATGATATTCCATCGCATGCCTACTCGTTCACGGACGAGTCAAACCTCAACCCGGGCGCGATGCAACAATGGAGACTGCACAACTCCTATTATAATCCAGAGAAAGTAGTGGCAACGCCTTCACGCGTCTATGCGTTGGCGAGCGGGGCACTTTTCTATGCAGACCGAGAAACGGACCAATTGGTATATCTGAGTAAAGCAACGGGACTCAAGGGCAGTTCCATCAGACACATTGAATATGATGGTTCTACCCACCAACTCATCATCGCCTATACAGACGGACGAATAAACCTGCTTTCGGATGACGATGAGGTACGACAGATGCCGGATGTGCACATGAAGGCCGGTTCTATAGCCGTAGGAATCAACAATATCTCCGTCGGGAAGAAACACTCGTATCTCGCGATGACTTTCGGTATTCTGGCCATCAATACTAAAAAAGCCGAAGTGAGCGACACCTATTATATCGGCGAGGATGCCAAAGATGTAGATGTGCAGTTCGTGATGGAGAACAACGACTCTCTGTATGCTTTCGCAGACGGCTTTTTGTACAGCGCCGCATTGAGCGACAACCTGGCGGACTACGTCTATTGGCATAAAACCGCTATGCCGGAAGGAACGATACAGAATGCGTTTGTATATCGCCAGGAACTCTATATGCTCCTCCAGAACCGTATTTACCGATACCATGATTATCAATGGCAGCAATGCATGGATAATTTCTTCCATTGGATACACGCGTCCGAAGACCAACTTCTCGGTTATGCGGAGGGACAAGGTTTGTTCCGCATCACAGATGATTTCCGCATAGAGCGATTGAATTATAATTACTCGTTCAACGACGTCGTCAAATCGCAAGGAGAATTATGGGGAGCCGAAGTTGGATGGGGACTGATACGTATGGGCGCTAACGGAGATGATTATTTCCATACCGAGGGATCCAACAGCAACTCCGGCTATTTCCTCTGTGCGGCGCATGACCGTATCTATGCCGCTAACGGAGGTCGCTGGAGCTCCGAATACGCGAATCCTCTCCAATTAAACATCTTCGACGGTCAAGCATGGAAAGGCTATAACTGGTGGGATGTATCATCCGTCATAGGTGGCAATATAGCCCAAGATCCCGTTCGGATTGCTGTCGATCCCAAAGACCCCGGACATTTCTTTGTGGCCACCTATACCGTAGGAGTGCTTGAATTCCGCAATTATGCCGCTTATGCGCATTATTGGAGTCAAAATAGTACCATCAAAGAGGCCCGCGAAGATTATAACCCGTATTTATACACCCGTACGGACGGCGCAATGATAGACGACAAGGGTAATTTCTGGGTACTTAATGCAACCTACCTGGGCTATCCTGTACACGTAATGACACCGGACGGACAATGGCACGCATTGGCGCTTCAGGACGGGAATAAGCTGCTAACCCTTATTACACCGTCAGGCATCTGGACCGACCGGCGTAATAGCAAACGCAAATGGTTCATCGACCAACGTTCTGATGCCGGCGTGATTCTAATGGACGATAATGGCACTCCGGCCAATGGCAACGACGATAAGTGTATCAAACGCTCCACCTTTGTGGACCAAAACGGCAATACGTTAATGCCGGCCGTTATCAGATGTCTGGAGCAAGACCATAATAACCGCATATGGATAGGTACCCAGAACGGTATCATCCTCATCCCTGCAGCGACTGATTTCTTCACCAGCAACGCCTGCCGGCGTATTATCGTTCCGCGTAACGACGGTACAGGTTTGGGCGATTATCTGTTAGGCGACGAACAGGTTAACTGCATGGCTGTCGATGGAGGCAACCGTATGTGGATAGGTACCGCCAATTCGGGTCTGTACCTCATTGAAGACGACACAATTACCGTGGCGCATTTCACGGAAGACAATTCCTTGCTGCCCTCGAATAACGTGCTTTCCTTGGCCATCATGCCTACAACGGGAGAAGTATTCGTCGGCACGGACAAAGGTATTGCTTCATACCGCAGTGACGCGAGTGAGCCCAAAGAGAATATGAGCGGTGCGTACGCCTACCCCAACCCCGTGCGCCCGGATTATGGCGGTATGATCAGCGTTACCGGCCTGATGGACAATTCGGTAGTGAATATCGTGGATGCGGGTGGCAATCTCGTATGCAAGACACGCAGCCATGGTGGCACAGCGGTCTGGGGCGGCAAATTACCGGACGGTCGACGCGCTACACCAGGTGTTTATACAGCCCTTTGTAACGCCGAAGGCGGCCACGCGGCGGTGAAGATTCTAGTAGTACGCTGATGTCGGGAAAAGCGAAATATATACTCCGTATAGCGGCACTGTTTGCATTGCTTCTTATTCCTATCTTTTATGCTTTAGTCACCGCTATAGACCTTGAGCATGCTTGGATTAAGAAAATTGCATATCTGACAGTAGTCATCGTTATGCTGTTTCTGCCAGCGCTCATACTAAAAGCACGCACATACTTTATCGTTGAGGGTGTTTTCAATTTTTTCTTTTTCCCCATTGATATAGTCAGCTTATATCTTAATAGACAGTCTGCTTCTGTGCCATTCGTGCAGAATATACTGCATACGGACTTTCACGAGTCATTGGAATTGCTAATATCCATATGGCCACTCTGTCTATGCGTGGTAGCACTATGGCTCCTTTATTTTATACTTGCAGTGGGTGTGGAGAACCACTATCTTATCTCAGGGAGGGGACGGAAAATAATTGCTATAAGCGCCATATGTATGGCCTTAATCGGGTATGGTACGATGGTCGTTTATCAAAAAAGAGTATATCCCTCCAAGCCCGGAAAGATTGTCATGAAGGATGCAGTGGACTTGGTCTGGATGAAACTCTATAAGATTTATCCATATAACTTGTATATGGATCTGGCAGACATCATCCAGAGTCACCGTCAACAACGGCAAATGCAGGTAGCATTAGATGATTTCCGCTTTGGTATTAAACCGTGCAAACAAGACTCTCCATCACTATATATTCTTGTGATTGGCGAGGCAGCGCGCTATGATCATTGGAGTCTTAACGGATATGCGAGAGAGACCAGTCCTCGACTGCGCCAACGAATCGGATTGATTAGTTTCGACAGCGTTTATGCACAAGCGAACCTGACAAGTTATTCCTTACCGCTCATTATCACTCGAGCGACTGCGAGAAATGCAGACTTGGCATACCGAGAGAAGACACTCCCAGAAGCCTTTCGGGAAGCCGGTTTCTATGCCGGATTGATTACTCAACAGCCACCATCTTCTCTTGTTAGCCGTAGTATGAATGCGTGTGACATGCATTCATACCATGCGGAGAACGTGGATATAGCGGGTCATTATGATGCACAAATGATAGATCCTCTTCGTGCGCACATACAAGACACTATGCAATTCTTTCTATTGCACTCACTCGGGTGCCATTTTCGATATGAGTTGCGTTATCCGGCGTCATTTGCATGCTTCCAACCGGTAATAGGGAACACAAGCGGTTATGCTATGATTGCTAAGGAAAATAAAGAACCTTTAATAAATGCCTATGACAATGCTATCCTATATACTGACTATTTCTTGAACGAGCTGATTGCTTATGCCGATAGTTTGAATCGTCCGGCAGTAGTGCTGTATATTTCTGACCATGGCGAGAGTTTCTGGGATGACGAGCGCAACTTGTCTTTACATGGTTCATATGTCCTCTCAGAGTATGAATACCATGTGCCTATGTTCATCTGGTATTCTAACGAGTATGCCGCTCTTTATCCGGACAAAGTGAAAATTTTGCAACAAAATAAAACTACACCTATATCCTCAGATGTAGTCTTTTATTCAATGCTTGATTTGGCTGGAATACCAGACATAGTCGATTCTACACGTTCAATCTGTTCTCCCTTCTTGTCCTCGATGGATACTATATATGTACATTCTGGATCCGGCGAGATAGTCCCAATGGCTATTCACTAATTCCGTATTAGTTTCATGAACTCTTCGCGGGTTTTGGCCTGATTGAAGACGCCTGTGAAATCGGAGGTAACCGTCATAGCGTGTTGTTTCTGCACGCCCCTCATCTGCATACAAAGGTGCTCTGCCTCAATGACAACCATCACCCCTAACGGGTCGAGGGTTTTCTGGATACATTCTTTGATTTGCGTTGTGAGGCGCTCTTGCACTTGTAGTCTGCGGGCATAAACATCTACCACGCGGGCTATCTTACTGAGCCCTGTAATGCGCCCGTTAGGGATATACGCCACATGCACTTTACCAAAGAAAGGTAACATATGATGCTCGCAAAGCGAATAGAAATCAATATCTTTGACGACTACCATTTGGCGATAGTCTTCCTCGAAGAGGGCGGAACGCAAGATAGCCTCCGGATCTTCGTTATAGCCTTTGCAAAGGAATTGGAGTGCTTTTCCCACACGGTGCGGAGTCTTTTGCAATCCCTCGCGCTGAGGGTTTTCTCCTATTTGACGCAATGACTCCTCTACCGATTTAGCGATGGCTTCCGTCACCTCCGGATTACTATGAAACTCTTGTAAATCCATTATTGCAGCACTTTGATTTTATCGCGGACTATATATGTGTCACCTATCATTGCCGGGTAAGCCTCCACGAATTGTTTCTTATACTCCTTAGCCTCGTCGTATGTCCGGAAATCACCCAAACGCACTTTCCAGAAGGGCGGTAAGTACTGTACATAAATAGTATGCTCAATTTTATCCTTTAACTTACTCTCCAAGTCCAGCGCTTCGCTCTTCGCAACTTGTTGCTGATTAGAAGAATAAATCTGCACACGATAGCCATCTATCTCTATCATCTCTCTCGAGCCGTTCATCGCCTCATCCAGCAGCACACCGACAGCGGAGTCTTGCAACACTTCCACCCCGGGCATTGAATCCAACAGGTTGGGGCGAACAGCAATCGAGTCCTCCGCCCATATACCTATAGAAATCAGTACACCGAATACTATAATCCACAGTTTTTTCATCATCTTATGTTTTGTCTTACGACTTCGTACAAGTATCGTGCCATTAATAGCGGAAGGAACTACCACCGACGAACTCGCGCAAGAAGGAAGTAGGCGGTATTTCTTTCTCAGGAATCGGAACAAAATACTGCAGGAACTTAAGTAATCTATGTGCCTCAGTATATTCCTCACAGAACTTCGGCACCTCTTGCAGAATAGGCTCTGCGTGACGTTTGAGTACCGCAAACTCGAATATAAGCGCCGAGTTAAACATCACATCCGCTTCCTCCTGGAAAGGATACACCCATTTGGTCTCTCCACGTACCACACTCGGGCAACGGGCAATCGTCTCTCGCGCAGAGAAATTACGGTATTTATAGTCACGAACGATACGACGTAACAGACGGATATCTGTTGTCGGAATCCAGTTATGGTTGTCGATGTTAATTGTCGTCAGTGCCGAGACATAAATCTTATAGGTCAGACTATGGTCTACATCCGGCAGAATGCAGGGGTTGAGAGCGTGCAGACCTTCTATAACCAATACAGAGTCTTTCTGCAGTTTCAATTTGCGGCCTTTGAACACCCGCTCACCAATGGAGAAATCATACGTCGGCAGATCCACCTCTTTGCCCTCTAGTAAATCATGTATCTGCTGGCGGAAGAACGGCAGGTCCACTGCATTCACGTGCTCAAAATCCCATTCCCCGTTCTCGTCACGCGGTGTATCTACACGATTCACAAAATAATCGTCCATACATACCACCTCCGGTCTGATACCATTGACGAGGAGCTGTATCTGCAAACGTTTGGAGAAAGTGGTTTTACCACTGGATGACGCACCAGAGATAAACACAATTTTCGGACGCTTCTCCGCAATAGCATCCGCTATCTGCGCTATTTTCTTCTCGTGTAACGCCTCCGCCAGTTTAATCAAACCAAACGATTTATTCTGTTTGCAAGCGATATTAAAATCACTTACATTGTTGATTCTCAGCAGTTTATTCCATCTGTTATACTCCTGGAATATAGAGAACATCTTGTCCTGCGACACTTCGTCCTCTAAGACCGTGGGGTTATTACGATTTGGAATGCGCAGCAACAGGCCGTCCTGGAACAGGCGTACATCGAAGACGTTGATATACCCCGAGGAAGGGAGCAGTACATTCGTATAATAATCGATATAATCGCCCATGCGGAAATACCGGCAGTACGGATTACCGAGGGTCTCAAAGATTGAAGTCTCGTTGTTATAGCGCTCCGCGAACATCCGTATGACTTCCTTGGTCTGTTTCTCCTCCTCCGCTATCGGGCGGTCCTCCGCAATAATCTTCAGCATGCGCTCTTTGATAGCCTTCACTATTTCCAGCGTGACTACCGGCGGTTCTTTCTCCTCCCCCGGTTCGGTCGTTTTGTCCCTGCGCCACTGGAGCGTACAGTAATACCCTTTACTAATCGGATGCTCGACACGCAGGTCCATCTCCGGGAACAACTCATTCACCGCGGCACCTAAAACCATTCCCAGCGTACGCACATAGGCTCGCATTCCGCTGGGCGAACTGGCATCCAGAAACTCCACATCTTTCGGCTTATAGAGCAAGAAATTAAGGTTCTCTACTTTATAGTTCACATGCGCCGCAATAATGGGATATTTCAATTTGAATTGTAGCAACTCCTTCAATTCAATCAATGAGATTCCACGCGGCACATCATGATAGGTGTGGGTGTTCTTGCAATAGATGGTGATGG
This sequence comes from Paludibacteraceae bacterium, assembly GCA_017394705.1. Taxonomy (GTDB): domain Bacteria; phylum Bacteroidota; class Bacteroidia; order Bacteroidales; family Paludibacteraceae; genus Colicola. Next base: position 15,965 of record JAFPXH010000003.1, read on the forward strand.
TTGGTTCCATATGACGGTTAGCGGATTAGGGGGTTAGCGATTAGGGGTTAAAGCATCTATTTCTATGGCTTGTTGCAGCAGGACTTTCATATCACTCAGCCGCACTTGGTTGGCGGCATCAGAGATTGCTTTCTCGGGGTTCGGATGGGTTTCTATGAATAATCCGTCCACGCCCACAGCCAATGCCGCGCGCATCAAAGCCGGTACATAATCTCTATTCCCTCCGGTGATACCTTGCGGCGAGCCGGGTTGCTGTACTGCGTGCGTAGCATCAAAGATAACCGGGCAACCGAAGCGTCTCATCTCCACTAGAGCCGTCATATCCACGACTAATCGTCCGTATCCGAAAGATGAGCCACGCTCGGTAAGCCAAATTTTCCCTTCTTTGGCGGCTCCGGGCGCTACCTGCTCTATTTTCCCAATAGCACCACCCATATCCCATGGCGCCATGAACTGTCCTTTCTTGACATTCACTATCTTACCTGTCTGTGCCGCCGCTTGCAGCAAGTCAGTCTGCCGGCAGAGGAAGGCCGGTATCTGCAACACATCTGCTACATCCGCTACCGGTTCACACTGCCAACTCTCGTGCACATCTGTCAGGATAGGCAATCCGTACTGCTCTTTGACCTCTTGCAGTATTCGCAAGCCCTCGTCCAGTCCCACTCCTCGCTGAGAGGTAGAGGTGCGATTCGCTTTATCGAACGACGACTTGAAATAGAGGGTAATGCCCAAGTCATAGCAGAGGCGTCTCAACGTCTCTGCTGTCTGCAAAACGCAGTCACGACTCTCAATGGCACAAGGCCCTGCTATCAGGAACATGACTTATTTGTCTTCTTTCTTTTCTTGAGTTTTCGCCTCAGCGGCATTACGTTGAGCTAACGCCGAGTCTTCCACACTTCGGAATACGCGTGCCCATTGTACTTTGAGTTTGCCTTCTCCTCCCTTTTCGTTCATTGGGAGCCAACTCTGCGCCAGGTAGAACATTGCTTCTTTGGGCAGACTATTACGCAGACGAAGGATTTCCAGGTTGTTCACATACCAGATTAACTCATTTTTCGTCCAACGGAACGAATAGACGTGATACATCGAGCGCAATATACCAGTTAGTTCCGCCAAGCGGGTTTTATTGCCGTTTACCAAGCCCAACTGATGTTTACCGTTGTAGAAATACAGCGCAATCATCGGGTTGTCTTGTTTTCCGGTAGAGAGTCCGAAGAAATGGCGTCCGGCTCCCTGGCTACGCACTTTGGCCATAAAGAGTCCTTGCTCTTGCATGAAAGCATCTTTGGTATTCATCACATCGGATGTATAATCGAATACCTGCTCCACAAATCCTTTCTTCACATCCCACGCTACTGCCTCCACGGTCTCTTCGCGTGTCTCTATATCCATACGTCCGTCCACAAAGAAGGTGTTATGTCCGTTGTTATAAGCCTGGCGTTCCGTGGTGCGCGAGTGACCGTCTTTGGCGGCCTTGTTCGCATAGCCGTAACCGGGTTTCCAGTTCTTCCCACTCGACATATCATCATCGAAGGCGGGGCGGAAGAGTTCAGCCCAGTCGATGCGCTCTTCGCGCTGGGTATAGAAGAACTTGATATCATCCGAGTTCGCCAACTCGTTATAGCGTTGCTCTGTTTTATATTCCTCAGAGTGCTGCCAACGCTTGGCATCTGCCCAGAGCGCATGACGCGTCAAGAAATCCTCATTCTTCACTTCTTTCTCCAGAACCTCCAATTGCTTCAACTCAGCGGAGTGCAGCACTTTGGTATAGTTGCGATAGAAAGAGGAATGGTATATAATATTATAGGTGCGTATCTCGCTTGATTTGAGGCACTCTTTGAGGCTCTTAACTTTTTGAAAATCCTCCGTCTTCTGGAACTGCAGGAAATTCTGGAAGGTAGGATCCTCCAATGCGCGTTGGTAGCGACGGATACTACGCGAAGTCACAAGACGCTTGAAAGCAGTCATCTTTCTGCCCTCGTCCGTATCCTCGTACTTACGGTTGATCAGTTCTTTTTTGCGTGCCTGGAAGTCTCTGCTTTCCACGATTTTCTTCAACGCAATATACTCTGCCAACTCGGGCGACTTCTCTATTTGACGCCACCTTTTAACACGCTCTTGCATGTCGTAAATAGTTTTCTCGAACGCATCCGTCGAGAGCATTTTGCCGGTTAATCTGGCTGTGAAGATATTCATAAAAAACTTCGTTTTTTGGAGTTTCTGCGTCGTCGAGTTGCGTAAGCGAGCTTACACTCGACTAGCACGAACTTCATAAAATTATTATTTGTTATTATTTATCTCTTGATAAAGTTCTTCGAGTGTATCCACAAACTGAGGGAAGTAGTGCTCCGTTTCCGGCAGGAAGTGCAGCTCTTTCATCCGTGCTATCTGCTGTTTGAGCGGTTCATAGAACCCTTTGTAGTTAAGCACAAAGAGCGGTTTATGATGTTCACCGACCACTCCACTGGAAGTAGCATCAAACATTTCGTCCAATGTTCCGTAGCTGCCCGGCATACAAACAATCACATCAGCATTGGAGCGAATGAGTTGTTTGCGCGCGGACATATTTGCCACTTCAATCAGTTCGTCACAATGTTCGGCTTTTCTGCCTGCGGCGATGATACGCGGAGGAATCACCCCCACCACATGGGCACCGGCAGTCTTTGCCGCCTTGCTGACACTATCCATCAGTCCGCCTGTAGCGCCTCCATACCACAGTGCGTGGCCTTGCTCGCCTATCCAGCGGCCCAATGCCTCACCCAGCGCTTTGTATTCCGCAGGGATGGTGTCTTTCGCCGAACAATAAACAGCTACGCGCATAATCTATGATTTCTAAGCCACAAGGGCACGATTACTTCAAATTTATGATTTCAAATTTATGCATCGATGTTTGCGTATGTAGCATTCTCCTCGATAAACTCACGGCGGGGAGCTACGTCATCACCCATTAGCATGGCGATGGTACGATCAGCCTCAGCGGCATTCTCGATGGTCACTTTCTTGAGAAGACGGCGAGCCGGATCCATTGTGGTTTCCCACAACTGCTCGTCACTCATCTCACCCAAACCTTTGTAACGCTGGGTCTTGATCTGACGCTCGTCTCCTCCGCCATAATTCTGGATAAACGCTACACGCTGCGCATCATTCCAGCAGTACTCGCTGTAGTTACCCTTGGAGCATTTATATAGCGGCGCCATGGCGATGTAGAGGTGTCCTTGCTCAATCACTTCTTTCATATGACGGAAGAACAGGGTCATAATCAGCGTAGCGATATGCGCACCATCGACATCGGCATCGGCCATGATAATCACTTTATGATAACGGATTTTGGAGAGGTTAAGCGCTTTCGGATCCTCTTCAGTACCAAACGTGATACCCAGTGCGGTGAATATATTACGCACCTCTTCGGACTCAAACACTTTATGCTCCATTGCTTTCTCCACGTTCAGGATTTTACCGCGGAGCGGGAGGATGGCCTGATGTACGCGGTCACGTCCGGTTTTTGCGGTACCACCTGCCGAATCACCCTCGACGAGGAAGAGCTCACACTCCTCTGCATCTTTCGACACACAGTCAGCCAGTTTGCCGGGCAGACCACCGCCGGAGAGCGGAGACTTACGGAGAACCGATTGACGGGCATTACGAGCCGCTATACGTGCCTGCGCCGCCAGAATAACCTTCTCTACGATTTTCTTTGCATCGTCCGGGTGCTCCTCCAGATAGTTCTGCAGAGCCTCGGAAACGGCAGAATTGACCATACCTGCCACTTCGGAGTTACCCAGTTTGGTCTTCGTCTGTCCTTCAAACTGCGGCTCAGCCACCTTGACCGAAATAACAGCCGTCAGACCTTCACGGAAATCATTCGGATCAATGGTAGAGTTACCATCTTTATCCTTCAACTTCGCCTTCTCGAGCATTTTGCTCTCCTCGGCATATTTCTTCATCACACGTGTCAGAGCAGCACGGAAACCGGCTACGTGGGTACCACCCTCAATCGTGTTGATATTATTCACATACGAGTGTACGTTCTCATTGAAGTCGGAGTTATAAATCATCGCCACCTCTACCGGAGTTCCGTATTTATCGGTATTAAGATGAATCACTTCGCTAATAAGCGGCGTACGTGTGCCATCTATATAACGAACGAACTCCTGCAGACCCTTCTCCGAATAGAAGGTTTCCTTCTTGCACTCGGTCACTTTGGTACCATCCTCGAGCGTATGCTCTTGCATCACACGCTTATCCTTGAGGACAATCTTAATGCCGGCATTGAGGAACGCCAACTCACGCATACGGTTAGCAAGGATCTCCCACTGATAAACCGTCTCGGTAAAGATGGTATCATCCGGCCAGAACTGCACGAACGTACCCGTCTTACGCTGCTCCCAGTTACCGATAGCTTCATCCTCGGTGATGGTATGTACCGGTGCAAGCGGTTTACCTTTCGCATAATCCTGCGTATGGATCTGACCGTCTCGATAGACCTCCACATGCATTCTGGTCGAAAGGGCGTTCACACAGCTCACGCCGACACCATGCAGACCTCCGGACACTTTGTAACTATCCTTATTAAATTTACCACCGGCGTGGAGCACAGTCATCACAACCTCCAGCGCGCTGCGATGCTCCTTGGGATGCATATCCACGGGAATACCACGACCGTTATCCTGCACCGTAATGGAGTTATCCTCGTTGATATGCACGGCGATCTCGTTGCAGAATCCAGCGAGCGCCTCATCAATCGAGTTGTCCACTACTTCATACACAAGGTGGTGCAGACCCTTCTGGGAGATGTCTCCGATGTACATCGCCGGGCGTTTGCGCACCGCCTCCAAACCTTCGAGCACTTGAATACTCGAGCCATCATACTTTTCTTTTTGTTCTTCCATTATAATTGTGAGTTATTTATTTTCCTTATACTCTTATTTATTATTTTATTATTCTCACGCGAGCACATGATGAGCGCGCGCACATAAATCGGCGACAAAGGTACGAAAAAAAAATGACATACGCAAGAGCGTATGCCACTTTTTCGTCATTTTTCTTATTTTATCCACAAAAAACGTCTTTTTACAGCACCCTTTCCATGCAAACGTGCGGAATTCCCGCCTCCATAAACACCTCTCCCACAGCACGGAAACGGCGTCGTTTATAAAAATTGACTGTCTGAAGTTGCGCATGCAGACGCAGCACTTCCGCCCCTCGTTTCTTTGCCTCGGCCACGGCATATCGGAGCATGAATTTCCCGAGCCCTTGCCCCCGTACGAGGGTTAACATACGTCCCAGTCGGAGCACTCCTTTCTGTGCCTCAGGGAAGAGGCGCGCGTAAGCTATTACTCTGCCGTTTTGGGAGACGAAGAGGTGTGTGCTGATATAATCAATACTATCTTCGTCCAAGTAATGGATGTTTTGCTCCATAACAAAGACTTCGAATCTCGCTTTGAGTATTTCGTAGAGCTCGGCCGCTGAAAGTTGGTCAAAGATTTTGATAGAGAGGGTTGCTCCTTTTGGAAGAGAACGTCCGGCAAGAGGCTTATGCGGTTTCAGTTCCCCTTCTTGAAGGATCTGCTCTTTGATTTTATCAAAGACGTACTTGCGCGTAGTGGTGTATTTGCGCAGCGTAAGATCCGGGGAGTCCACAACGGTTTTGTTGAAAGCCTCTTTTCTTGCCGTCCACTCCTCTTTTTGCGCGGGGTCATTCATTATTCTATTAACCTGTGCATTGACTTTACCAAAGAGTTCGCGGTGGTTTTTTTGCGCTTTGGATGCAGGTCCTTGGTAAGGATGGAGGATACTATATGTATGCTCCTTTCCGTTGCGAACGCGGTGAATGACGTTGTCTTTCTTATTCAACTTACCCCTTTTCTGGGAGTAATCCGTGTTATTTACTTTTGCCATAATTCTATCAAACAGTATATATATACTATGTATATATATAGTAAATGACGTTTACTTGCAATTTCAGGCCCGTTATCTTATGGTAATCTTATGGGTATCTTGTGGTTATCCTATGGTAAGGATAGGTAAAGGGTCCGTAAATAGCCGCTAATTAGGCGTTAATTGGGCGTTAATTGGACAGTAGTAATTATTCGTCAGGAATGATTTGCTTATAAGGGGTATTAAAACTGCATAGCGATGCCGAGTCCGTTATGGTCAGCCTTGAGATTGAAGGTAATCGGCGTAGCCGCTGCGCCACATTTGCTGTTATATACCTTGTAAGCATTGTTCTCTCTATAGTATCCAACGCCAATAAGGGGAATACCGGCACCACAAAATGTTACAATACCGGCACTAAAAAGAGCGATACCAGCCCAGCCTCCGGCCACATCATTATAAGGCGTTGCAAAAGTAACTGCGAGTCCTGCGCCGAACATCGCGAGACCTCCTCCGAAGAGTCCCCAACCGATATTACGCAGTTTCTTGCCGTTGGAGTATTGCTTGAAAGCAACGGGGCAGGTTTGAAGAATGCGAGCGTATTCTTTTTTGTCAATTTCAGTCCCCAAATAATCGTATTGAGACACGCCAATTCGGGTTATTGCCTCCTTGGATGTAGTTTCTTGTGCGAAGCACATAAGTGCGCACACGAGTGCAACAAAAAGGAACGTAATTTTTTTCATAATACTTGTATTGTTAGAACCTTTGCGGGTGCAAAGGTACAACATTTTTTGCATATATGCAAGTTTTTGTTCTTTTTTCTACAGAGCAAACAAAGTTTGCGATTATTAAACAGCCTAAAAACTATGCAGATAGCGTATATACCCTTCGGAGTAACTCGCCCCCTGCTCGACGGATTTTGGCGCGCCCATTCGCCAAAATACGCCTCCGAGAGGGTATATACTATCGGCGTAAACGCAGGCTATTTAATAATCGGAAAAGAGATAAAAATAATTTTGGCACGGTGTTTGTGAAAGAGGTAGTGAAGCCGGCGGGATGGAGGAGTGCTGAAGGCAAAAACTACACAAATCACGCTGCGCATTAAAAAGGAAATCAATTATTACTCACAAATCAAAAGGAGGTACATTATGAAGAAATTATTCGTTTTGGCACTAAGCGCTCTGATGGTAATGAGCGTGAGTGCACAGGAAGCCAAGAAAGAATTCAAGGGCGAGCGCAAGGCCCAGTTAGAACGCAAGGAATTCAAGGGCGAACGCAGAGAGTTCAAAGGTGAACGAGCAGAATTCAAGGGTGAGCGTTCCGATTTCAAAGGCGGCTGTCCGCGCGAACTCAGCAAAGAGGAGATGTTAGAATTCCGTATCAAGGGTTTGGCGGATGAGTTATATCTCGACAGCGTTCAGACCGAGGCTTTCGCGAAGACCTACCGCGAGTTTGCGAAAGACCGCGCAGAGATCTGGGAGAAGGCGATGAAAGAGATGAAGAAAGTGGATGAGAAATATGCCAAGGAATTCGGTAAGACGCTCAACGACAAACAGGTGAAACGCGTTTTGCGGCCAGAAGGTCCTTGCGGCAAACATTGCCACAAACATGGCCGCCCGGGCGAGAAGCCATGCGGGAAATAAGGCAAGCCTACCCCAAACCCCTCCCTATAAGGAGGGGCTTTTTTATGTTTAGCGGACTGCCTATAGCCATTCGGATAGCGTATATACCCTTCGGAGTAATTCGCCCCCTGCTCAACGGATTTTGGCGTACCCCTTCGCCAAAATACGCCTCCGAGAGGGTATATACTAATCTTCCCTGACGGGAGGCAGTCCGAATGAGGAGAGCGAAAGGGTTCGAATGTGGGAAGATTAACACTCGCATTGAGCCCGAAGCGGGCGGGGCCTCGGCGTTTGTAGCCTCGTGCAACGCGGGACAAAGACGAGGGACGCGAGAGGCGAATCGTCCTCGTGCAGAGAGAGGACAACGAGGGCTAAACCGTCATATGCCCGAGCCGCAAAACGCAGAGAGAAGGAGAGAGAGCACTCGAGAGAGTGCTTTTTTTATGCTATTTTGCAAAGTTTTGTGGACAAAATAGATTTTTTATTTGCATATATGAAATAATTATTGTAACTTTGCACGCTTTTTACATAAGCATGTAAAAAATCGAAGAACATTAATCATATAAAATATAACAAACAATTATGTCCAAAGTAACAGTAGTAGGCGCAGGCAACGTAGGTGCTACATGCGCAAACGTGTTGGCCGTAAATGAAGTAGCCAACGAAGTATGTCTGATTGATATCAAAGAGGGTTTTGCCGAGGGTAAGGCCATGGATATCATGCAAACGGCTCAGTTGATGGGTTTTGACACCATAGTAGAGGGTGTGACGAATGATTACAGCAAGACCAGCGGCAGTGATGTAGTGATTATCACTTCCGGTCTTCCCCGTAAACCGGGTATGACTCGTGAGGAGCTGATCGGCGTTAACGCAGGCATCGTGAAGAGTGTATGCGACCAGGTATTGAAATACAGCCCGAACGCTATTCTGGTGGTTGTATCGAACCCGATGGACACGATGGCTTATCTGACACTTCATGCATTGAAATTGCCCCGCAACCGCGTGATCGGTATGGGTGGTGCATTGGACAGCGCCCGTCTGAAATACTTCCTGAGCCAGGCGTTGAAATGCAACGCGAACGATGTGGACGGTTTCGTTATCGGCGGTCACGGCGACACAACGATGATTCCGCTGACGAGCTACACGACCTACAAAGGTATCAACGTGAGCGAGTTCCTGAGCAAAGAGGAGTTGGAGAACGTAGTTAAGAGCACTATGGTAGGCGGCGCGACGCTGACCGGTCTTCTGGGCACCAGTGCATGGATGGCTCCGGGTGCAGCTGCAGCGAGTGTAGCCGAGGCTATTATCAAGGACCAGAAGAAGATGATTCCTTGCTCCGCAGCCCTGGAAGGCGAGTATGGCATGAAGGATATCACTATCGGTGTGCCTTGTATCATCGGCAAGAACGGTATCGAGAAAATCCTTGAGCTCAACATCAGCGAAGAAGAGCGTCAGAAACTGCAAGAGAGCGAGGCAGCCGTTCGCAAAACTACAGCTATTTTAAAAGAACTAAACGTCCTTTAATATGGATCTATTTGAAAAATGTGACCATTTTGAGACGCTCAAGTTGGTTCGCAAATTAGGCATTTATCCTTATTTCCACGAGTTGGAGAGCCGTCAGGCTCCGATCGTGCAGATGGAAAACCACCGTGTGATCATGCTCGGCAGTAATAACTATCTCGGTTTTACCGAGAACGAGGCTGTCATCAAAGCAGGTCACGAAGCCTTAGACAAATATGGTACGGGTGTTAGCGGCAGCCGTTTTCTGAACGGAACGCTGGACCTTCACCTGCAGTTGGAAAAAGAGATAGCCGCCTTCACGGGTTATGAGGAGGCAATGACCGTATCGACGGGTTTCCAGACCAACCTCGCTATCATCTCCGCCATCGCGGGCAAGGATGATTATATCCTGAACGACCGCGAGAACCACGCGTCTATTTATGACGCTTGCCGTCTGAGTTACGCGAAAGTACTGCGTTACCGTCACTCGGATATGGAGGACCTGGAGCGCCAGTTGAAGTCTATTCCGGAGAACGCGGGCAAGCTGATTATCACCGACGGTGTCTTCTCTATGCGCGGCGACATCTGCAAACTGCCGCAGATATGCGCGCTGGCCGAGAAATACGGTGCCCGTGTAATGGTTGACGATGCCCACGGTTTCGGTGTGTTAGGTCCCGGCGGTCGCGGTACCGCGGCTCATTTCGGGCTGACAGACAAAGTGGATATCACTATGCTGACCTTCTCCAAGTCACTGGCAAGTATTGGCGGTTGTATGTTGACGAGTCACCGCGTAGCCGACTGGTTGCGTCACGTGAGCCGTCCGTTCATTTTCTCCGCATCCATCACTCCGTGTTCGGCCGCAACAGCACTTGAGGCATTGCATCAGTTGATCCTCGATCCGGAGCGTCCGACGCGTCTGATGAACATCGCCAAGTATTTCCAGAAACAACTCATTGCCAACGGCGTGAAGATTATCGAGGCCCCGACGCCTATCGTGCCTATCTTCACCTATAAGACGCTTGACACGCTCTATTTCGGCAAGAAGCTGTTCGACGAGGGTGTTTATGTGAACCCGGTAATGGCGCCGGCTTGCGTAGAAGGCGAGTGTCTGCTGCGTACAACGCTGATGGCCACCCATACAGAGCCGGTTATCGATGAGGCGGTGGAGATCATCGCACGCGTGCTGCGTGAGGGTGCCCCGGAGATGCCGATGGTATAAGCCTAACACCCCCTTCCCTATCAGGAAGAGGAAAAGCGAAAGATACACATGCAGACATTAGTTATATCCGGCGGTAGTTCGGGCATAGGTAAAGCAACAGCCTCGCTCTTCGCGGAGCGGGGCTGGCGTGTTTTTGAGTTAAGCCGGCACGGAGCGAAAGAGTCGAATGTCGAGGGGAAGGTGATTCACATCACTTGCGATGTATGCGACGAGGCAAGTTGCCGGAAGGCGATGGAAGAGGTACTGAAGCAGACCGACCATGTAGATGTCGTTATTTCCAATGCCGGTTACGGTATCTCGGGTCCGGTGGAGTTCACGACTATTGAGGCCGCCCAGCACCAGATGGATGTCAATTTCATGGGTGCGGTGCGTTTTACCCAAGCGGTCCTTCCGCAGTTACGCGCGCAGCGCAGTGGACGGATTATCTACACTTCGTCTGTGGCCGCTATTCTGGCTGTTCCTTACCAAGCTTTTTATTCGGCGAGCAAGGCAGCCATCAATGCGATGGCTTTGGCTTTGGCGAACGAAGTGAAGTCCTTCGGCATTCAAGTGAGTGTGATGATGCCGGGCGACGTGAGTACCGGTTTTACCGATGCTCGTGCGAAGAGTACCGCCGGTGAAGAGGTTTATACCGGCGCCAATAAAGCCATCACCACGATGGAGCACGACGAGCGCACAGGCATGAGTCCGAGACAGATGGCGGAGTTATTCTACCATATCGCCACTTGTCCCAACCCGCGGCCGCAATACGTAGGCGGATTCAGTTACCGTGTGTTGTGCTTTCTGGAACGCTTGTTGCCGAAACGCTTCGTGAACTGGATTGAATTCAAAGTGTATAGTTGAGGAGTTAGAGGATTAGTGAAGAGTATTCGTATCATATCGCCATCCGGAGTTATCGAGCCTTCTTATATAGATGGCGCGCACGCGCGTCTGCGTGCGTGGGGTTATAAAGTGAGCGAGGGCGCGCACGCGCGTAACGCGTACGGGCGTTTCGCCGGTACCGATGAAGAACGGTTGTCCGACCTCATCGATGCACTGAATGATCCGACGGTAGATATCATCCTCTGCTCGCGCGGCGGTTATGGTCTGCAGCGTATTATCGACCGTGTGCCTCCTATCACCAAACCGATTATCGGTTTCAGCGACATCACCGCGCTGCACCAACTTTCAGCCTTCAGCCATCAGCCGTCCGTACATGGTATCATGTGCAAGCATATCACCACCCTTCCGGAAGAGAGCGAGCCGATACAAGCTATGAAGAAACTACTTTCCGGCGAAACGCCGGAATACCGCTGGACGGCTCATCCGCTGAACCGCAAGGGCAACGCCTCAGCGCCTATCATCGGAGGAAACCTCTCCGTGCTCTACGGCCTGCAAGGCACGCCGTACGGACTGGCGTCCGTAATTTCAAATTTCAAATGATCAAAAGCCCCTGCTTTTGATCGAGGATATCTGCGAGCGGCACTATCATATCGACCGCATGATACGCAACCTGCGTATGAGCGGTGTACTGGAGAACCTGAGCGGACTGATTGTAGGTCAGTTCACCGATTGCGAGGATGATGAGTTGATGAATCAATCGGTGTCTGAGACCATCCGTGAGGCGGTGGAAGATTATGATTATCCGGTTGTTTTCAATGCCCCTGTCGGTCATGTAGAAAAAAACATGCCGCTGTGGTTAGGCACAACGGCATATCTGTCGGTTACGCCGGAAGGCGCACTTCTTCATTATTAATCTCTCTGCCCTATCCGCTGGAGATGGCATAGCATAAGGCTTCCGTCTTCGCGTCTGAGGTGCATTCCATTGCCTTCGCAGAAAGCGAAGGCTTTGCAGTCTTTACAGGGTTCCATTTGCCGCATCCATGAGCGGTCGCGGTACGGTTTGAAACCGTTTTCCCAGACCTCCCAGAACGAGTCGCGGTAGATATTCCCCTGGTAATATTTTCCCCGAATACTGGTACATGCAGAGATAGAGCCGTCGATAAGGATGGATGCGACACTTATGCCCGCGGCGCATTGATAGAGATAATCGCGGACCCGCCCTTCGTAGTCACCGAGATAGCCTTCACATGAATAGGACACATGCCGTCCTGCTTCGCGCTCCGAGACAATGAAATCCAGCAAAGCGCGGAACTGCTCATCGGTAAGCAGGAGTTCGGGATTAGTCGCCGCACGCCCCATCGGGTCTATGCCGAAAATGCGCCATCGGCGTACGCCAAGACTCCATAACAAATCCCGAATCTCGGGCAGATGGTCTATCGTGCGCTGGTTGACACAGGTGACCACATCCCATGTCAGCCCTTTCTCGGCGGCACAGAGTCGGATAGCTCGGCAGGCCCCCTCAAACGCCAAGGGATGCTGACGCAACCATATATGATCCTGCTCCAAGCCATCCAGCGAAATGGTGATGGAGCGCAGACCCGCTTCGCGCAACTCGCGGAATTTCTTCTCTGTCATCGCCAGTCCGTTAGTGACCATTCCCCACGGATAATGGCGGTCACGGAGTGCTCGTCCCACATCCGCCAGATCTTTGCGCATGAGAGGTTCACCGCCGGAGATGATAACAAGCACCCGGCGCGGGTCCACATGAGGGGTAATCTCCTTATCTATGACCTGCAGAAAATCTTCAGCGGGCATGTCCGGCGTTTCAACGGAAGAGACACAATCGCTACCGCAATGCAGGCAATGCACATTGCAACGAAGGGTACTTTCCCAGAAAAGTTGGCGCAGGGGATGCAGTTGCTTGAGGTTGCGCCGACGAAGCGCCTCCAGCCATAACGCTATTTTAAGACGGGCTTTCATGGGCGCAGGAGTTATAACAAATTCATTCGCCCGTCCACCACCGCACGGATAGTATCTTGTTGCTGCACCGCCTCGAGATAGAGTTCGCGGATAAGCAACTCGCTATTCCAATAATCGACGTGCTTGGTAAGGGCATCCATATGATCGGTACCTCCGGCCAGATAATCGCTGGTGGCAACGGTGTATGTTGCTTTGGGGTTGACCGGTTTGCCTGCAATACGTACATCCGCGAGGCGGCCGTCCACTCCTTTGACGCGCATTCCCGCCACGCCTTGCCCACCGTAAGTGGCGAACGACTGACAGAGAGCGAGTATATCCGAACCCTTGAGTGTGAGTACCACGAGTTGGTTGTCAAAAGGCATCAATTCGAACACCTGCCCTTTGGTAATCGGTCCGGCGGGCCACTCGCAACGCATTCCGCCCATATTCACTATCGCTATGTCCACGCGCCCCGGGTACACTTTTTTCGCAGCTTCCCACAATGCATCACTGGCCCAGTTAAGCATCGGGCACTCGGGAGAGCCCACCCACATATTATCCGGCGCATAACCTATCTGCACATTCATCTCACGCTCCAAATCGGCCTTGACAGGCGCGAGTTGACGCAGATAAACCGTGTCTTGAAGCGCATCGGAAGAAGCATCCACCGGAATAGCCGTCGTCGCACACTGAGTTACTTGCAACGGGCGGTGCTGACACGCACACAATGCGACGAACGCAAAGAAAAGAAATAGACTTTTTCGCATGGTATTGAATGTTTTATGCTGCAAAGGTACGATATTTTTTGCATATATCAAAATTATTCACTAATTTTGTAGCGTTTTTTAGTAAATCACGATTATGGAAGCAAAGAGAGTATTCGATATCTTTGCAGATATCTGCAAAGTGCCTCGTCCGAGCAAGCACGAGGAGAAAATCAGTCAGTGGTTATGCGCTTTCGCGGCAGAGCATGGTATAGAATGCGTGGCAGACGAAGCGATGAACGTTATTATGCGTGTACCCGCCACGCCTGGTTATGAGGACCACGAGGGCGTTATATTGCAGGCACATATGGATATGGTGGCGGAGAAAGACGGCCATGTGGCGCATGATTTCTTGAAGGACCCGATTGAGACGTTTATTGACGGCGAGTGGCTGAAAGCCAAGGGTACGACCTTAGGCGCGGACAACGGTATCGGCATTGCCATGGCTTTGGCCGCCATCACCGACAAAGAACTGCCGCACCCTGCTATCGAGTGCCTCTTCACCGTGGACGAAGAGACAGGACTGACCGGGGCAATGAAACTCAAGGACGGAATGCTGAAAAGCAAAAAGCTCATCAATCTGGACTCCGAAGATGACGGACAGATTTTCATCGGTTGTGCCGGTGGCATCGACACCCTTGCCAAAATGCATTATGAAGGTGAAAGGTTAAAGGTGAAAGGTGAAAGGTTAGCCATCCGACTTTCAGTCGGTGGCTTAATGGGCGGCCACTCGGGCGATGATATCAACAAAGGCCGTGCGAACGCCAACCAGCTCCTCGTCTGGTTCCTCGCCCGTATATGGCCGCAGACAGAACTGCAGTTAGCGCGCATCGAAGGGGGTAATCTGCGCAATGCCATCGCACGCGAAGCCGAGGCGGTCGTCATCATCCCCATGGCGTACAAAGAGCAGATACGTATCGAATGGAACCATTACGTTGCGCAGATGGAAGGGGTTTTCGGCGAGGTGGAGAAAGACATGCGTCTGGAACTCGAGACCACCGAAATGCCGGAAACGGTTATACCTGCCGACAAAGCATACAGGCTTATCATGGCGCTCTGCGAGTGTCCGCACGGCATGATTGCCATGAGCAAAGAGATGCCCGGACTCGTCGAGACTTCCACCAACCTGGCCTCCATCAAAATGAAATCCTACAGTGAAACGGTCTTACAGCAAAGCGGTCTTACAGGCAAAGCCGATCCTACAGCGAAGCGGTCTCACTTCATAGAAGTGAATACCTCCCAGCGTTCGTCCATCGAAGCGAGCAAACACCACCTCAAATGGGCGGTGGAGCAAGCTTTAGCGATGGCGTGCGACGAAGTGACGCACGGTGACGGCTACCCGGGATGGGCTCCCAACCCCAAATCACCACTGTTGAACGTAGTGAAGAAAGCGTACGAGGATTTGTTCAAAAACGAACCTAAAGTCCTGGCTATCCATGCCGGACTGGAGTGCGGACTCTTCCTCGAGAAATATCCGTACCTCGACATGGTTTCCATCGGTCCGCAGATGTACGGCGTACACAGCCCGCAAGAGCGGTTGTCCATTCCCAGTACCGAGCGTTGCTACGCATGGCTCTGCCAGGTGCTGAAAACGCTATAATAGGTGATTTTGTCCGTTTTTTGTGTTTTTTGTCCCGTTTTTCACTATCATTATGAAAAAAAAGCAGTACTTTTGCACCGTTTTTTGAAAAATGGTACATGATTGCTTATCTTCGTGACATAGTAGTTTCAGGAATGCTTTCGTTGAGCCTTTGTGTCTCCGCGCACCCTGTGGACTCATTATTGGATATCTTCGACCGCAATCCTTCGACGACCAACGCAGACGCGTTCTTCGCGTATCTCTATGAGCAGGATTTCACCGACCAGCCGCGGATGTACCGCAATGTGCCGAGCCCGCCTATGGATACAGTCAAGGCGCTGGTGTGGTACTGGGCGGGAGAATGGTATTATGCCACGCAGGAGTACCCCAAGGCGGAGCGCAACCTCACACGTGCGCTTGATCTGATGCAGAATGCGGACAAGATCTCTTATTCCGACAATCTGGCGATGCTCGGTCTGGTCGAGATGAGGCAGTCCAAGTACGAAGAGGCGCTCTCTTACATGCACCGCTGCTACGAACTCGATATGGAAACCGGAGACCCGGAGCGCATCTGTTCATCCCTCAATACGATTGCAGGAACGTTTATGGCGGCGGGCAATCCGGCGGAGGGAATGAAATACGAGCTGCGCGCCATCGAGTATGCCAAGAAAGCCGGTTCGCCGGTGCGCATGGCGGTTGTCTATGGCATGGCAAGCGAGATAGAGCATGCCCTGCAGGATGACGAGAAGGCGCTCTGCTACGCCGACAGCGCGTGTGTCATGGAGGCTACTACAGGTAACACCCGCAAGATGATGGTACGCCGGGCGCAGAAAGCCTCCATCCTCAACGGCCTCAAGCGCTACGACGAGGCGGAGAAGATACTTGGAGAGGTCATTCCTTTCTTCCGCGAGTCGGGCGACCAGCTCTCGCTCGCCATCTCGCTCAATAAGATGGGTATCGCTCTCCACGGGCTCGGACGGTCAGAGGAGGCGCTGAAGTATCTGTACGAGGCAATCGACATTTGTCAGAAAATCGGCAACCTTGTTAATGAAGCGTACGCGCAGCGCGAGGTCTATGATATTCTCTTCCGCGACAATCCGGACGAGGCGCGATCGCATCTGGTGCGTTATCATCAGTTGAAAGACTCCCTCTACAGTCAGGCTACCGCCGAGCAGATAGCGCGGTTCAACGCCGAGTTTAAACTCGGCGAGTATGCCGTCGAGAACAACCGTCTCAAGCAGCGCGACAGGATTTTCGCGATCATTGCGGTCGTCGTGGTGTTGCTCATTGCGCTTATGGTTTTCTTTGCGATAAGGTGGTACCGCAAGCGCCGGAACGAGATGGACGACCGCCTCAATACGCTCATGGCGGAGGTCAACCGCTTCCGGGCGCAAGAGACAATCCGGGGCGAGAATGAGAAAAAACTCTCTGATCCCGAGAGACGCTTCCTGGAGTCGGTTATGGCTACGACCACCGAGATGATGCAGACCGAGGCGGTCACGGTGGAGAAGATAGCGGAGAAACTCTTCATGACACCCAAGACCCTCAACCGCAGGGTGATGGAGATTACCGGCATTTCCACCAAGCAGTACTTGCTGCTCATCCAGTTGGAGCAGTCCCGCCGTATCTTGCTGCAGAAGCCCGAGGCGTCCATCCTCGATGTGGCGTTGCGCTGCGGCTTTGAGAACGCCAACACTTTCTCAGGCGCTTTCAAACGCATCTACAACATCTCCCCATCCGACTTCCGCAAACAGGCATAGCCTCTACCCTGTTTTACACTCGGCATACACGCCGGGCATTCACTCCTTCCCTGCTTTTCCGGGCAGGGGATTTTTTTGTGTGATTTTTCTCGAAAAAGGGACTTGGTAAATGAAAAAAACGCTCATTACCTTCATTTTGTCCGTTTTTCGGAATATTTGTCCGATTATTCACTATGGGTATGAAAAAAAAGCAGTACTTTTGCACCCGAAATATCCTTCTGGCGGAATGAGAGGAGTTCCCTCCGCCGAGGATGGACAATAGCGAAGCGGTCTGGAACTACTGAACACTGAAAAACTCTTTTATAACTAACCGAGGGGCAACCCTCATAATATTAACAAACAAAACTCAATTTTTATGAGAAAAACATTCACATTGCTGATTGCCCTCCTGGCGCTATGCGTCAGTTCATGGGCAACGGTCACTCAGCAACAAATTGGTAGTTTCTACTACGAATTGGATGATGAGAACCACACAGCTACATTGATTAAAGATCCCAATGCAGCAAACGAATGGGTAAGTTACAGTGTTTCCGGTGATCTGGTTATCCCCGGGACAGTTAACGACGGTGTAGATGACTACACGGTTACAACTATCGGTGAAAAGGCATTTATTAACGGAAACATGTCTTCTATTGTTATAGAGGAAGGTGTTGTCAACATTGCCGAGAATGCCTTTTTGTTTTGTTCGAATTATTTAACCAAGGCCACCTTGCCCTCTACTATTGAAAGCATTGGAAATTATGCGTTTCAATCTTCCGGTTTGACAAAAATCACTATTAACGCAACAACCCCGCCGACCTTGGGTTATGATGTATTTGAAAATGCGTCTTCATTAGCGCATATCTATGTGCCTTCCGCAAGTGTAAATGCTTACAAAGCAGCGTGGTCAGACCATGCAAGCATCATTGAAGCTGCTCCTGTAACGGTGGAATGGAATCAGGCTAAGGTTGCAAGTGTCTATGTGTACATGAGCAGTGGATATGCTAATCCTCAATCTCAAACTATTGATGATGCTATCATCGTTACCGCCAATGCCCCCGAATCCGGAGATTACAGCCAGTTCAGTACTTATGTAGATGATGAATATCATACTTCTAATACTTCTATTTCTATCAGTAATGGAGGAACGATTACTTTTGCTCCTGCTTCCGGCAAATTGAAAAGCATTGTCATTGACTGCGGATATCATGAGAATTCGGATCTTCTGGTAGAAGGTTCCGGTTGGTCATGGGATGGTGGTGAATATAGCGGCCAACTTATATGGACAAGTGCAACTGCAGAAGGCGCATCGTCCGTAGTATTAGCATGCAGTGGTGCATCATTCTATTTTGGAAGTATCTCTTCTGTTGAGTTTATCTTTGCTGCCGAAGAAGCCGCTTCGGCTGATCCGGTTAGCCAAGATCCGGTTACATGGGATTTTGAGAATGATGCAGAATTAGCTAGTATCTATCTCAGACAATATACGCACTACAATTTCCACGGATACTATAGCGAATATTACGATAACCATTATGAAGAAACAGTTAAGAATTTCAAAGGTATTGTAGCTACCATCTCTGCTATGACTGATGGTTCTTATGCATGTTTCAGTAACCAAAATAACTATAGTATCGACTTGGAGAATGGCGGAACACTCACTTTCTCTACCGAATTAGGTCAGTTCCAGAGCATTGTGGTCAATACCAATGGTGGTTCAGGACGTAGCTCCGGCGATTGGACATGGGGTCTTTCAGAAAGGACCTTAACATGGGCCGGCACGCCAGCAAATTCAGTTGTTTTGGATGATGTGTTTGTTGATAACATTACATCCATCGTGTTTACCTTTGTTTCTGCTGCTCCGGCTTTCACTGCAGATATCACGTGGGATGCAACAGAGGTGGCAACCGTTTCATTGTATGGCGGCAGCTTCAATACCGTTGTGCCCAGCAGCACTGCAATTGATGGTATTAAGCCCTCTATCATGAAAACGAACGATGGTTACTGTTACTTTGATAATAGTAAAATAAAAATGCAGAACAATGGAGAACTGATATTCACGTCCTCTGTTGGAGAGATTCAAGGCATCGTCCTTACATTCGATAATACCGACTCTTATTCTATTTCTGATTTCCAGGTCGGCTGGACGTTGGATGAAGGTGCAGGTACCTTGACATGGGAAGGTACTGCTTCTGACGAGGTTTCCCTCTCCGGAAATATATCTTGCACGGTTACTTCTATTGAGTTCGACGTAATAGAAGCACCGGCTCCTGTTTATCCGACACCTTCCGGTCCAAGCTTTATTTGGCAGTCACGCCAAGTTAGCCATGTACTATTAAGTATCGATGACAACGGAGACAGTCAAACCACGCATGTAATCAAAAATATCATTACGTCCTTGCAGAGAACGGCTGCTAAGACTGACCAATACGACTTCTGCCTCTTCGCGAATAACGGAATTAACATAAAGAATAACGGAACCCTGACCTTCCGGTCTATTGTCGGAGATCTCACAGGTATCGTCATTACATGTGGTTATAAGTATTATGCAGATGATCTTTCTGCCGATTGGAGATACGACAGCGAGAACGGAACCCTTATCTGGGTCGGCACGCCTGCCGAGACAGTTACCCTATCCGGACATGTAGATGTTGCTAACATCTCGTCTATTGAGTTCTTCTATGACCCGGCTCCGGCTCCTCGTAAGGGTGAAACATTCTTTGGAATATACAATCAATACTACCAAATCACAGGTGCGCATACTGCGAAACTGCCGGCACAAGATCTGAACCATACGCTGGATATTCCGGAGTATGTAGATGACGAAGACGTGAGGTATTATGTAACCGAGATTGATGATTATGCATTCTACGGTCAGGCAGAGCTGCCTAATGTCTTTGGTGGCGTAAACATTGCCAAGATTGGCGCTCACGCTTTTGATGGTTGCCTCCAAATAACCGATATCAGTTGGTATAGCGATGTTTTGGATACTATCGGTGACGCAGCATTCAAGGACTGCAAACTGATGGCTAACTTCGATTGTATGACCCAACTGCCTCCTGTACTCGGCAGCAATGCCTTCTCCGGCACCACATACCTGAATCGCATCCGAGTTAATTCTGCATCGGATTACAAGTATGCTACCAATTGGGAGGACTATGCTGACAAGATTTATTCTATGTGGGAGAACCCCGCTATCGGTGAGGAATTCTTCTGGCACAATCAGATGACAACCAACTGGTATGCCGTTTCTTCTGTATCGCCTGTTAAAGAGGCAAAGGTACTGCCGTACAGCGCAGCTGTAAATGATATCTATCCTGCTACACGTTATGGCAGACTGGTTATCCCGGAGGAAATAACTTATTTGTATCAGGAATATAAAGTAACCGGTATCGGTGAGAATGCATACAAGGACAGCACACGTTTCTACATGGTAATGATACCGCAGGCTGTGAAGTCTATCGAATCCGGTGCATTCTTGAACTGCACAGGTGTGGAGACTGTACAATTCTTGTGGGACGACCCGAGAGGAACAGTTACTTGGGCAGATGCCAATGTAGGTGCAGAGTTCAAGACGGCTGCCAGCGGCGAAACCAAGATTTGTGTTCCCAAAGGCACATTGGCGTACTATCAAGAATGGGCTCCCGCGTGGGCTGAGTGTATGGTTGAGGGTGAAATCCTGGATATAGATGTTACTGCATCAGAAGACCCGGATCATGTGGGACGCTACTATCGCACTTTCTATGACAGCGAAACCGATTACTTGATGCCGCCGAGCGTTTGGGCACATGCAGGTTACATAGATGGCGAGAATTTCATCCTGCGTCCTGTTGCATTCGATGGCATGATTCTGCCTCGTGGAACCGCAGTGGTACTCGAATCGGAGACACCGACCTATCGCTTGATTCCTATGGGCAACTCCGCGCCTCTCTATACCGGTTCGAATGACCTGCAAGGTACGGATGTATCCATCCTTAGAACTAGTGTAGGCAATAATGGCGAAAATGTCTATGTGCTCGGTAAAAAGGCTAATGTTGGAGGCGACCTCCGCGTAGGTATGGGTATGTACCGCTATGTAGGTGATTACCTCGGCGCACACAAAGCGTATATGATCCTGGATAGTTCTACTCCTAATCCGGCTCCGCGTTATCTCTTCAAGCATGAGGAGCAAGCCGAGGGTGTGGAGAACGTACAAGACAGTGCTTCTTGCACCAAGATCCTGCGTGACGGCCAGCTGATCATCATTAAGGACAACAAGGAGTACAATGCACAAGGTCTAATCATAAAATAAGGAGGACACAACTATGACAAAGACTATGTATATACAGCCTTCCGTTATGGTAACGGAGATGCAGATGATTCAAACGCTTTGTGCAAGCGGCGGAGGTGGCAGTTCACATTTCTCGCCCATGGATCCTAACGCGACTACGGACGAGCAACTATAATCAAATCAGCAAATCAACCCTGGCGTAGAGACCAACGTCCAGTGGTAATTCCAACTTATTTCATTTTTTCAAGGAGAGCGGTCCCCCACTGGCCGCTCTTTTTTTTGCCGTCCCCATTACCCGTAAAAAAAACGCGTCTCGGCGCATTTTTTCTTGCACAAGTCGCTAATGATGCAAATCATTAAGCTAACGGCTAACAACTAACGGCTAATGGCTGAAAAACGCACCCTGAAGTATCGGGGTGCTTTTTTTATGCCCCTTTCCGTCAAAGGTTTTCCCCGATTAACGGGGACAGCCTCATCTTAGACATAATAAAAGCGCCCGACCATCGTCGAGCGCTTTTTGTTTGGAAATGATCTCTATAGATTATTGACCATAGGACTCATAGCAAGTATCTTCATCACGGCCTTGAACCTCTTTCATTGTGTAATCGCCGGAAGAACGATACCAAACTCCATAAGCACTTGCACTTACGTTAACAGTAGCCTTCCATAACTCCCAAGTCTTACGTACCTCGTATTCGGTACCCCACTCATAGTTTGTTTCTGAATAGTCCTCTTTGTCGTCAGGATCAGAACCTTCTGATTTTTGCCAGGTGGCTACTTCCCAGCATTTGTAGGTCACATTGTCATAGGCTACACCATTGATGGTGCCTGCCGCGTCATCAGTTTTCGGAGCGTTGTCAAGACCACCGCCGGAGATACCACAACTTGCCAAAACCATTGAGAGGGCGAGAATCGCCATTCCTAAGAATTTCTTCATAATTGTAAATAATTTAAGGGGTTAATAATTCAACTTTCTGCTGCAAAAGTACAACTATTTATTCATATACGCAAATATTTCGGTACTTTTTTATGTTTTTTCTTCATTTTTCCCCATTTTTAGGTATTGTAGGTATGAAAAAATCGCAGTACCTTTGTCGCCGATTTCGGCGACGATGATGAAAACGAGCCATAAAATAGCAGTTATCGGCTTGCCAAAGAGTGGCAAAAGTGCGTTGTGCAAAGCATTGCAAGACTTAGCTTTGCGGCCTGCGTCCGGTTCCGAGGAACACACGATACAATTTGTTGAGGTGCATAACCCCGACGAGTTGCACGGACACACCTATGACGTAGTACTGCAGGTGATTGACTCGACGCGCTTGGAGGAGTCGCTTATGCTCACGCCGCATATCATCGACGAGCAGGAGAAGATTGTTCTCGCCATCGGCCGATACGATCTCTTGCTGCAGACAGACCACTCGGTCGATTTGGAGAAACTGCAGGAGTTAATCGGCGTGCCCACGTGTCTTGTATCCGTGCGGAAGAACTACGGCCTGACGGAGTGTCTGGACCTCATTGAGCAGACAATTCATAAACCCGTTTCGTCGGCGCACCCTATCTATCACTTGAGGGACCAGGGTGACGAGGACACTTACCGCGCGTACGTGCACGGTATATTAACGGAGACGCTCACGCATGCGCGCGACGATAAACAGCAGACACGGCTGGAACGCATCGATAAAGTGCTGACCAACCCATGGCTCGGATTTCCGATTATGATGGCCATTCTCTATTTCGTTTTCTGGTGTACCTTCACTTTAGGCGCGTACCCGCAGGAATGGATAGAGCAGGGCGTTGGATGGACAGCGGACTGGATTAGAGGATTAGTGACGCCCAGTTGGTGGTCCAGCCTCTTGTTAGACGGTGTGCTGCAAGGCGTGGGAGCGGTACTCTCCTTCCTGCCGAATATCATCATCCTTTTCTTCTTCATCTCGCTCATGGAGGACTCGGGTTACATGGCGCGTGAGGCGTTTATCATGGATAAAATCATGCACGGCGTGGGCTTGCACGGACGAAGTTTCATCCCCATGCTGATGGGATTCGGATGTAATGTGCCGGCAATTATGGCGGCGAGGGATATACAAAACCCCAAGGACCGCACGCTGACCATGCTCATGGTGCCGTTTATGTCCTGTTCGGCACGGCTCCCGGTGTATATGCTGTTCGTGGATACATTCTTCGAGAGCCA
Organism: Paludibacteraceae bacterium; assembly: GCA_017394705.1. Lineage (GTDB taxonomy): Bacteria > Bacteroidota > Bacteroidia > Bacteroidales > Paludibacteraceae > Colicola. Next base: position 39,495 of record JAFPXH010000003.1, read on the forward strand.
TAAAGCGCTGGTCATGATCTCCCTCTACGCCATCGGCATAAGTCTCTCCATCCTCTTTGCGCTGGTGATGAAACACACGCGCTGGTTTCGGCAGGACGTTGATGACACCGTGAACGAATTGCCGGAGTTCAAGATGCCGCGCGCACGCAACACCGCCGCACATATATGGGAACGAGTGAGCGATTATCTGCAGAAGATTTGCACCGTTATCCTGTGGGCAAGCATCATTATTTGGGCACTCGAGTATTTCCCCACGCAAGACATTAACGATTTGGAGCATTCCTACCTGACATCCATCGGCCAGTTTGTCTCCCCGCTGATGGAGCCGCTGGGCTTCGACTGGAAAATGTCTGTCTGCTTACTCACCGGCCTGCCGGCCAAAGAAGCCATCGTCAGCACACTGGCGATCCTCTATGGCGGCAACATCGCTACTGCCGGCTTCACCCCGCTGACAGCCTTCAGTTTTATGCTCTTTGTACTCCTCTATTTCCCATGCGTGGCTACCATCGCCACCCTGAGACGAGAGGCAGGCAAAGGATGGGCTTGGTTCACCGTCTTCCATAGCTTAGCCCTCGCATGGCTCATCTCGTTCGCAGTGTATCAAATAGGTTCGTTATTTTAACCTCCTGCCAGATACCCGCAACCGATGCTGACGGAAACATACATGCAGCTATCGATGCGCCTCCTAAGCGGTACCTATGCATTACCTAATTATTGCGTATCCTACCAAACCCTATAATATACATAGTATATTATCCCGTGATTTTGAAAAATAATCGTTTTATGAAATACATTTATCTTTTCTTATTGGCTCTTATTCCGCTTGTTGCGGTAAACGCCAAAGCAAACAAACAGACCGTCGTATTAAGTTGCGACCTGCATTGCCAGGGTTGCTGCGACAAAGTGATGAACAATATTGCATGGGAGAAAGGCGTGAAGGACCTTCAGTGCGACCTGAAGACCAAAACCGTCACTGTGACCTTCGATGCCAACAAGACCGATGTGCCTACATTACTGCAAGCGTTCAATAAAATCGGCAAACCGGCAACCGTACAAACGCCGTCCGAAGCAACACCCGCAGCACCTAAGAAGCAAGAGACAGATGCCGAAACCGGCGCTTCTACCCCAAATTAAACAAAAAAAATACTGCTAAATTTGCGTATGTCAAAAAAAAGCAGTACTTTTGCAGCCGATTTCAGAGTTGGGGTATTAGCTCATCTGGCTAGAGCGCAACACTGGCAGTGTTGAGGTGAGCGGTTCGAGTCCGCTATACTCCACAAAAAAAAGACGTCCATTTGGACGTCTTTTTCTTTTATGACGGAGCAGTTTTACTTGAGCTCTGCCAAGTATTTGATGGTACGTACCATCTGGCTGGTGTAGCTGTTCTCGTTGTCGTACCAGCTAACAACCTGTACCTGATAGGTATCGTCATCAATCTTAGCTACCATCGTCTGGGTTGCATCGAAGAGCGAACCGAAACGCATACCGATTACATCGCTCGAAACGATCTCATCCTCGGTATAACCGAAACTCTCGGTCTGAGCAGCCTTCATTGCTGCGTTGATACCCTCTTTGGTGATGTCTTTACCCTTAACTACTGCAACCAGAATAGTGGTCGAACCAGTCGGAGTCGGAACGCGCTGTGCGCTACCGATTAACTTGCCGTTCAGCTCAGGAATAACGAGACCGATAGCTTTTGCAGCACCGGTGCTGTTCGGAACGATGTTCTGTGCGCCTGCACGGCTACGACGGAGGTCACCCTTACGTTGCGGACCATCGAGAATCATCTGGTCGCCGGTATAAGCGTGGATAGTGCTCATGATACCGCTCTGGATAGGCGCGTATTTGTGAAGAGCTGCTGCCATCGGAGCAAGGCAGTTGGTCGTACAAGAAGCTGCGGAGATAACTTTGTCTGCCGGAGTCAGGGTCTTGTGGTTTACGTTGTAAACGATGGTCGGAAGGTCGTTTCCTGCAGGAGCAGAGATAACTACTTTCTTTGCGCCGGCCTGGATATGAGCCTCAGCTTTAGCCTTGCTGGTATAGAAACCGGTGCACTCCAATACTACATCGATACCGAGTTTGCCCCAAGGCAGCTCTGCTGCGTTAGGCATAGCGTAGATAGTGATCTCCTTGCCGTCAACAGTGATAGAACCCGGAGTTACTACCGTCTTTCCGTCCTCTGCGAGAACAGCGTCCTTGTAAGATACAGTGTGCTTGCCCTCACCAAACTTACCTGCGAAACCACCCTGAGCGGTGTCATACTTGAGCAGGTGAGCCAACATTTTCGGGCTGGTCAGGTCGTTGATTGCAACTACCTCATAACCCTCAGCTTCGAACATCTGACGGAAAGCCAGACGACCAATACGGCCGAAGCCGTTAATTGCTACTTTTGTCATAATTGCGAAATAATTTATTTAGTTATTTGTGTTTTATATTTTGTCTCTCGACCTTTGCGGTGCAAAGGTACTGCTTTTTTCGCACGTGTGCAAATAATTCGTTCAAAAATCTTATTTTTGTAATCTGTCTTTGTCAAAACGCCCATTACTTGCGTCCAAAATCGGCCGGTATCTCTCCCCACGCCTTCGTGTCCCATTTATAGATGGGAGTGGTCCATGTATTGTCATGAAGCCACATCTCGGCTTTGCGAACCATGTGAAAGAGGTCCTGGTTAGAGGCATTCCATTCGATTTTGGTCTTGCATCGCTTCGCCCGTACCCACGCGAGGGCGGTAACACTATCCGTATAAATGACCCAAGGTAAGTTATACTTCTTTATATACGCCAGCCCGAGCACGAGCGCAAGGAACTCGCCGATGTTGTTCGTTCCTTGCACAAACGGCCCGCGATGGAAGACCTCGGTGCCTGTATCAGCGATGACACCGCGGAACTCCATCACACCCGGGTTGCCGCTACATGCAGCATCGACAGCCAGGGCGGGGAGAATGGGTTGACTCTTAGGGAACAATAGATTTTCTTGTGGTTTATTCATAAACAGCTATCTTACGGGCTCTTGTTTCACCGCTCTCCATTTCTTCGAAGACGATGTAGATACCCTTTTGCAGAGTGTTGCTTATCGGGCGGCCCATAGTGTCGTATGTCGTAGTGGCGCGAACCTGTTGAGGAGTGGTGTTCTCATTACGGCTGGGTTTGACTTCGTCGAACGCCTGTGGGCATGTAGTAACGAACCGGCCGTCTTTCGTCAACAGACGGCAGTAATAAACACCCGGCAAACCATTGGGGTTGTATAAGCGCTGAAGGATCTCGCCCTCCATCTCTTTGCCGTCTTCGTACCACTGATACCCCTCATACAAGCCATCTTTATTGTTAATAAAGAGCACATCGGTCCACTTGCTGTACATCTGGCCGGAGATGGAGACAGTAAAGTAAGCGCGCACTACTTGGGATGTACATAGAGCGCCGGCCTCGCGGGAGGTGATAGCAGCGGAATAATCCCCTGCCGCCAGATTATTGAGCGGGAAGATTAATGCCGTATCGCCTGCTATATCTAATACACCTGTTTCTTGCGATCCGTTCACTTCTACAGAAAAATCGCTCGGCTGACCGTTCAATATTGAAATAGGTATCCGCACTTGCCTCTCATCGTCGCAGACCACCACCTCGGCTCGTTTTACTGCGATATGCGGTACCGCATTGACGGTCACAAAGAGACTGTCAGAGCCAATAGCAAAGGTATCTACACCAACCGGCAATTCGGAGACTGTGTAACGCTGGTTATGACGCTCCCAGAAATAATCCTCTCCTTCGCAGATGACTGCTTCGTCTTTGACGCAACTCTCACGGGTAGGCGGCAGCAAATCGTTGATACTCGGGATGGTACATCCGGGAACTTCCTCATAGCATGCCCAGATGGTCTGAGCAGCACCTTCTATATTATGCAGTGTTAATTGCGCCGTGGTAGATTTTCCCGCGCCCGCCACCGTTTGCGACTGCGCTCCGTTATCATCATAACTCAGTACCAGGTTACGCCCGGTAGCATCATATGCCGTCTGTATGGTAACAGTAACGGTGTAGTCCTGCGCGCCGCATGGTACAGTGGTGGCAACGCCGCTGATAGCAACACTACGGATTACCGGCGAGAAAGGCACTTGAGGCAATGCGTAGTCCTTGATACAGCTATTGGCTCCGTCAAACGAGATATGCAGCACGTGATTGTTCTTGCCGTCCGAAGGAATGCCTTCAATGGTCAGCGGCAACTTGCGCAACGCTGTGTCTCGTGCATTATAACCCGTCTCGTTTATTTCCTGCTTAGGCAGATTATCTACCCAATACGTCAGTTTGCCTTGCTGGAAACGATACTTGAGATCAAACGTAAGGCTGGTTGTTACATCTACACAGTTGATATTGGAATACGTTATCTGCGCGGTGTCAATACTCGGGAATCCGGGCAGAGGAGTTCGTGTTTGCTGCACGGCGCTTCTCCATTCCTCGAAATAGACATTCCATATATGAACATCTTCCTTTGTCGTAATGACGGTATCTTTCTCCAGCACGCCCGTCTGGTCAAAACCAATGGCAGGCAGCGCACCCAGCGGATGGGTATGTCCGGTGGTGACATCAAAGAGAACGAGTTGGCTGTTGGGGTTCTGATACTCAATGTGCATCTTGATGGTATAGTCTGTTGAATCGCACTCTACGGGCTGCACTTCAGCCGTGAAAGCCGTCACTTTAGGCTCATGAGCGGTTACATCGAATTGTTGCTGCGATTTAACCACACGCGACACACTGCTAATCGGGTGGAATTGGATGTCATCCAGCGCAAAATCATTACCTATAATCAATTTGCGCTTATTGAGATTGACCACAGAAATCCGTACTTTGTCACAGTCGGCCTTTGCCGTATAAGTCTTGGAGCACTGATGCCACATATTATTGCGATACTCAGGCTTACTTAAATCTAAAACATCAGAAGCGGCCAAAGAGTCCGGGTGAGACGGATTCGTAATGTCCTCAATGATAAACTGGAAGCGCGCGGCGTTATCCATCTCACCATAGTTATTGATATTTGCGGCCCGGAAAGAAAGAACGTACGTCATTCCTGCCTTCAACTTCAAATCGGGATTATTGGTAGTCTCTGCATACCACGCCATTTTATCACCTCCGGCCGATCCTGTTGCCGCATCGAAAAGGGCGAACTGCGAGCCTTGGTGGGCAGTTACGTTGGCATATGTCGGTGCAAATTCATTGGCGTTCCGCACGACCGCAAAACCGTTACTCTGCAACTTCAGCGGGTTCACTGTAGAGCCGGGCAGAGTATCTGCGTAGAAATTAATCTGGCTTGTGAAACGGCCCCAGAAATCGTAGTCACTCATCGTACTCTTCATTCCGTAAGTACCATAACCGCTTTCCGCCTCATACTTACCATTATCATCCTTCATCAAATCATCCATGCTACCTACGGGCGGGAAATACTCTTTATAGGTGTACACTACATTGGAATCATGCTCAAAAGCATCAAGCACCAACACTTGCGGTGCACCCACAATCTCCTGACCGTCAGCCATCCAGACATACGTATTATTTGGGTCATAGTCCTTAGGAGTCAGCGTTATCTGTTTTCCCGTCAGCGAGTCCACTTTCACCACCTCTGCTACTGCCGTAGCATTGGGAACTTTGATGGTAATGGATTTTTCACAAGAATGGCTGGTAGAACCCGGCAGAACGAAATAAGCTGTAGCCGTCGTGGTTACACCATCCGTAGTCGCAGCAGGCACTCCGTGCAAGGAGAAAGACTGCGGGCTCTTTAATTCCGTATTAGCAATCGTCACGGAATGGCCATCGCACTCAACAACCAAATCCATACCTTGCGCATCATCAAAAGCCACCATTCCGTCAAGCGTATAGGTATTATCATCCGCGTTAACAGCAGAAACAGCGGTCTCAAAAGCAGTAATAGAACAATCCAACTCACATTTCGTTGCGTCTGCTTTAATAAGAATCAGATGCCGTCCTTCCGGTATAGAAGAATGGAGATAATAATACCTACCCCCGGGCGGAAGAGAAGCAGGCAGGGTCTCAAAGAGGTCTTTATTCGTATGGTCATTTTCAGTACGAACAACACCCGCGTGACCCGAATGTTTAGCATTCCACGTGTTTCCACCATCCGTCGAAACATACCATTCATGGCCTGTGACTAAATTATAGATGTAGTTCGTCGTATCTGCATTCAATTTGGGGCGCAATGCAATTATATACCCCAACGCATTGGGGCAGATATGAATCTCGTCTGCCGTAAGCGATGAAGTATAAGAACGCACCTTTGACGTAGCAGGAGAATACATCGCCCATCTGTTTGCCGCATCATAGAACTTGTTGATGCAGTTCCATTCATCCGGAATCTCCATATCGGGAGACTGGTCATATTTACTCTCCCAATTAGGCGCAGCACCTCGAACGACAATAACATTAGGATACGAGCGCTCTGAAGAAATAGTTCCTTTGTATATACTTCCATTCTCCTTTTGCAGTTCTAACCACTCATACTTATTGCTGCCCTCAAAGAAATAGAGATAAATTTTTGCGCCATCTTTTGACCAGTCCCCTATCTCATCAGACTGTTGAACATTAACGTATATCTCCTCGCCTTTATAAAAGGTACGTGCGTTAATACCGAGGGCGATAACCGCCAAGAGCGCTACTAATAAATAACGTGTTGTTCTCATAGTATTGCCTCCTTATTTAATATCACTTTGTTTTTGTACTACTTTGACTTCTGCACGGCGATCAAGCGGCAGTTCATGGTTCACATTCTCCTCATTCGGGATAAGCGAACCGTGACCGATAACTATCACGCGCTTCTTTTCAATTCCCTGCTCCACAAGGAATTTCGCTACCGCCTTCGCACGGTTGTACGCCAATCGCTCGTTGTGACGACGCTGACCTTCCTCCGATGCGTGACCGTCGATAGCAATCTTGGCGTCAGGCACTTTATTCAGCACGCCTACAATCGATGCCAGGTAGTTCTTCGACTCCTCGCGCAGTTTATAACTATCGTAATCAAAGTAAATCTTATTGAATTTCTCCACTTCCTCAGCCGCTTTGGCGATGTGTGCACGGGTCAACGTATCTATGCGCTCTGTAACTACCGTGTCGCGACGGGCAAGCATATCCACCAAAGTGTCCTGACGAGTGAAATAATCGAAATAATCGACGGTTTTATGTTGGTCAGGCTTGATATAATGCCAGTGAATACCGACTTTCACTCCTGCCTCCCAAGGATGCGAAGCGGACGCCAGATTGGTCGCGTACGCACCTGGGTACATGTCCATAAACAGGAAATCTGCATCTCTCCACCCCAGAGCTTTTTTCTCGGATTTGTTGGCGTCGTTGGCCACTATATTAAAGTAGCCGCCTACGAAAAAGTCCACTTGTTTGCCCACGGGAATTAACGCGCCAAGGTCAGCAAACACTGCCACTTGCGGAATAGCCACCGCCAACTCCCCTTGCGATTCCCGGCGCTCGGGATAGTCGGTTTTAGTGCCAAACTCATGGATATTGTTATCCAACGTCAACCCCCATGCAGGATAGTCTCCTTTATGCGCAATCTCGCCCTCCAGCACTTTGTATTTCTTCATCACCGAGAATGAGGGAGCCACACCTACGGCCGCAAAAATACGCGCTTTCCAATCATCATCCTTGTACTGAAATTGAAGTGAGACCGGGATGCCCAAATTATGAATCGTCTCGCGCTCACGCCAGCGGTTAACTGTCGCCGTGTGATCGTAGTGCTCCTCTGTATCTGAATCCGTTTGGTCAAGCCATGTATAATCCCCTCCGAGATGCGCCATGGAGGTATAGTTGGTAAACCACAACCCTACACCGACACCCCAATTCTGATGGAAGAAATAGGCGTATTGCAGTTGCAGCAACGCACTAAACGAACCGCTTACACGATTAGCTGGACCATCCAATGTATAGCCCAACGAACCGTATCCTAAGCCAACGTGTGCCTCGATATAATGACCGCGACGGTCTGTTGAATCCGCATGAACGGTATCTATCCGCTGCTGGGCCGTGCTGTCAGGGACATACGCAATGCGCGTGAGTGTGTCCGTAAAATAATGAATAGTGGTAACCTCTACCCGAACCAAACTGTCCGGCGTCTTTTTTAACTCCGGCGTATCCTCCGTTGCGAAGGACTGCTCTCTCACTTCCGTCCGTTCCGGCAGTTGTGCTTCATGCAAGATACGGACCGTATCGTTTTGCGCGAACAATGGCATCGTGAGACATAACGCCAATAAAAGAATCCATTTGCTTTTCATGATAAAAAATATTTGGTATTTTTTTTCCGTTTAAGTGATCCGCCCGGGAATCGAACCCGGATTTGAGCTTTAGGAGAGCCCCGGTCTATCCATTGACCTAGCAGATCCGAATTTAACATCTACTTGGAAACTCGCCGTATTCCTCAAACGTGTAATTCAGGAAGTCATTCATCGGTTTGCCCGCTGCCGCAATCGCAACGATGTAATCGATGAAATCCGGCGAACACACTTGTTCATCTGTGAGCGGCGTGCTGAACGTATAGGTTTTATGCTTAAGCCATTCGGCATGCTTGAACTCCGGATCAAAACCAGCCGGCACTTTCTTCAACGCGCCCCACATATAATCGAAATCCTGCTCAAAATACTTCTTCCATTCCGGCGCATCCATAATTGTTTCCACCTCCTCATAATTTGCTTCTATCTCTTTGCGCAGCGCCGTCAGCAACTCTTTCCCCGGATCCCATATTCCACCGGCAAACATACATTGCCCCGGTTGGATATGCACATAATAACCGCCTCGCATAGAATGTTTACCCCATGTTTTCGGCTGACCGGGAACACCCGTTGCAGGAAAAACGCCGAACCACTCTTTGTACGGACGTTTATCGAGACTAAACCGTACATCGCGATAGATACGCCAGATGCAGTCCTTCGGTTGCAGTTCCGCCAGAGAAGGATCCAATGCTGATAAACGACGGATATATTCAGCCGAAAACTCCACAAAGCGAGCATAGCAATCGCGATACCACTCTTTATGCTCGGCAAACCACTCACGGTTGTTATTTGCCGACAACTCTGTCAGAAAATTCAGTATTTCTCTCATTCTCTAATCCGTTAAACCTCTCATGCACCGTTTTAGACCGTCCAGCCAATAAGGAATCTCTACGCCGAACGTCTTCTTGAACTTCGATTTATCCAACACACTATAATGCGGCCGGGGTGTCTTGTACGCATATTCCTCCGATAAAATCGGGGAAACCCGACAATCTTTGATACCGGCTAACTCATGTATCGCCAATGTGAAATCATACCAAGAGCACACACCTTCATTCGTAAAATGATAGATACCCGGACGCCAAACAGGCGACTCGATAACCGTAAAAATGGCCCACGCCAAGTCTGCCGCGTACGTCGGCGTGCCTATCTGGTCAAAAACCACTCCCAATTGGTCTTTCTCTTTGCCCAAGCGAATCATCGTCTTCACAAAATTATTCCCGAAAGTCGAATACAACCACGCCGTTCTCAAAATAACCGCCTCAGGGCATACAGCCAACAAGCGTTTCTCACCTTCATACTTGGTACGGCCGTAAGCGGTGCGGGGAGCCACAGAATCCGTCTCACGACAAGGCATATGCTCATCTCCCGAGAAAACATAATCCGTACTAACGTGAATCACGCGCACACCCTGACCACCTAATATACTCAGGGCATCAGCGTTAATTTTCATCGCGGTTGCCTCATCCTCTTCTGCCTTGTCCACATTCGTGTATGCCGCACAGTTGACAATCAAATCAATTGTCTCCTCCTCTACAAACTGGCTCACAGCTTTCATATCTGTGATATCCAACAGATACGTATTCTCCGCCTCTACGACGTCTGTAAAGAAATAACGATGACTCGGATGCAACTTGCTCAGCACGCGCATCTCGTTCCCTAATTGTCCGTTACTGCCGGTGATAAGTATGTTCATAATTAAAATGGATTATCCAAATCTTTTAACAATGGGTGTTTCTGATCCTTCTCGCTAAGCACTCGTTGCTCCGCCGGAATCTGCCAATCGATTGCTAAATCGGGGTCACTCAACAGCAATCCTCCATCCGCCTCCGGATGATAGAGATTGTCACATTTATAGGTAAAAATTGCTTTTTCGCTCAGCACCGAAAAACCATGCGCAAAACCACGAGGAATAAAGAACTGGCGTTTGTTCTCCTCACTCAATTCCACACTGTACCATTTCCCGAAAGTTGGACTTCCTTTACGCAAATCTACAGCCACATCCAACACTCTACCTAATGTACAACTAACCAACTTCGCCTGTGTGAACGGAGGACGCTGAAAGTGCAGACCGCGCACCACACCATAACTGGAACAGGACTGGTTGTCCTGAACAAACTGCGCGCCTATACCCGCTTCGCGGTAACGCTGCTCGTTATACGTTTCTACAAAATAACCGCGCGCATCCTTGAATACTTGCGGCTCAATCACCAAGAGTCCTTCAATAGGAGTTTTAATAATATTCATGTTCTTCATCAAAAAAGCGCACAAAGATACTACATTTTTTTTATATACGCAAAAAAAATGCACTATTTAGTGCACTTTTTAATTTCTTCATAGGTGAAGCCGCGTTGAAGAAGGAAACGGAGGCGTTTGTCTTCACTGTCGTTTTTGCGGGATGCGATGAGGGAGTGGAGGTTCCTGGTATATACCGTCTCATCTATGCTATCCAAAGCCTCACGGATCGCTTTCTCCGGCAATTCTAACGCATGGAGTCCTGCCTGGATTTTCATGCGTCCCCATGACTGATATTCCACCTTGTCATGTACATAAGCATGACAGAAACGAGCGTCGTTCAGAAAGTCATTCGCGTATAGATTTTGCTCGATGAAATCGGACAAATCAGCAGGAGCATCCCACTCGTACAACTTACGTCGCACATCTGCCGCACAATGCTCCGAACGGGCACAATAAGCCTCTGCTTTATCAAGCCATTCGGCCTTCGACAATTCGCGCTTTTCCATAACTGTCTTTTATTATTTGCACATCCACATATCCATACTCGCACATCAGTTGCTCTACTTCATTCCCGAACGCTTCGTTAATTTCGAAAAACAGTTGTTGCCCCAGACGCAGAGAGGCTATCCGCCTGTAGAATTTCAGCGGGTCATCATCCGGCACAAAAAGAGCTTGTGCAGGCTCAAAATCCAATACATTTCGCCGCATTTCCATTTTCTCACTCTCGCGGATATAAGGAGGATTGGAGACAATGATATCATATTTGCCATTGGCCAGCCCTTTGTAATTTTCCCCGTTGAAATCAAAGATATCTGCCACCTCGAACCTCACTTCTACGTTGTTGCGTTGCGCATTCTCTTTAGCTATTTCGATAGCTTCAGCGGAGATATCTATTCCCGTCACTTGCCATTCAGGGTGTCGTTTTTTAAGTGCGATGGCGATGCAACCGGAGCCGGTGCAGACATCCAAAATCCTTGGCCTTTCATCTTTCAACTTTAAACTTTCAACTTTAATGACCAGTTCTGCTGTTTCTGGGCGTGGGATAAGTGTAGCAGGAGTTACTTTCAAATCCAACCCACACCATAAAGTGTGACCGAAAACATATTGAATCGGTTCAAAATGTCGCAATCGCGACACCACCTCTTGCATATATGGAGAAAAAGTTGTACCTTTGCAGTCGCAAAGCAATTGCGTGCGACTGAGACCGGTTGTTTCCTCAGCTACCCACCATGCTAAGGACTCCGCCTCATCGCGATCATAAAGGTCCTCTAAAAGAGATGTTATATGCGCCACTAATGCATTCACGCTGCAAAATTACAACAAAAAAATGAATTACGCAAATTATATCGCAAGATGTATCGAAATCGCCAAACGCGGTGAGTACTATGTTGCCCCGAATCCGATGGTCGGAGCTATATTAGTACGCAATAGGGATGAGCAGGTTCTCGCGGAAGGATGGCATGAGAAATACGGCGAAGCCCATGCGGAAGTGAACTGCTTCCGGCATTTTGAAGCATCGGATTATAGGGGCACAGATTTAAAAGAATGTACGCTCTTCGTTTCATTAGAGCCCTGCAGTCATTACGGAAAAACACCTCCTTGCGCCAAATTGATTATAGAAAAAGGTGTCGGACGTGTAGTAGTAGGCATGCTTGACCCCAATCCGCTGGTGGCGGGGAAGGGAATACAGATGTTACGCGAGGCAGGTATTGATGTTATTGTCGGTGTGCTCGAAAACGAGTGCCGCGAACTGAATAAACGGTTTCTCTGCCTGCATGAGAAACATCGTCCGTACGTAGTTCTCAAATGGGCAGAAACTTCCGATGGATTCGTGGATATTCGACGCTCCGAGAGAGGAAACGGGCCACTTAAGATATCCACTCCTGAGACGAAGAAAATCGTACACAAGATGCGCGCGGAGAATATGGCTATTATGGTGGGCACACGCACTGTATTGTTAGACGATCCACGATTGCTTACCACCCATTGGGAAGGTCGTAATCCGATTCGAGTGACGGTAGACCGGCATCACCTCATTCCGGCAGATGCTCGTATTCTATCCCATGATAGCGAGACTATTGTCTATCGCGATTGCACCGATTGGCCATTCATTTTAAAAGACTTAGCCGCTCGGAATATCCATAGCATCATGGTGGAAGGCGGTCCCACACTCTTGCGGTCTATTCTGGATAGCGGATTATGGGACGAAGCGCATATTGAGGTAGCTCCAGAACTGTCTATAGGAGAGGGCGTCCCCGCTCCGTCGATATCTCTGCCGGACGCTTTCGAACAAGTCGATGGTCATCGGCTATATACGATATTTTCATAAAAATTTGCATATATGCAAAAAATATTGTACCTTTGCAGCCGCTTTTTGGTATGCAATGGATTGAATTATGAAAAAGATAGGAATAATAGTAGCCCTCGTGGCATGTTTTTTGCTCAGCGCTTGTACAGTACTGGAGAAGAAGCAACAGGCGGGAGCCGTGGTTGAGTTGAACGGACATTATTTGTACCGCTCCACGCTGGATTCATTAACCTTAGGGATGAACAGCGAAGACAGTACCCGCGTGGCGCAGCAGTTTATCTCGCAGTGGGCAAAAGAAATTTTGGTATATGACAAAGCCTCTTCACGTACTAATCAGGATATCGAGCGTTTGGTAGAAAACTACCGCCGGACATTGTATGTGCATGCTTACGAGCAACGATTGGTGGACCGCCGAATGTCAAAAACAATACTGGATTCGACCGTGGTGGCTGTATATGAAAACCAACCGGATAGATTCATTCTCGACGAGAGCATCATAAAAGGCCTATTGGTAATCGTTCCCAACGACGCGCCGACAATCGACAAACTGCGCGGATGGCTATCCAAGGTTGAATTGGATAAAATAGAAAAATACGCGTATCAAAACGCAAGTGGATACGAGCTCTTCTCCGATAAATGGCTAACCACTACCGAACTACTACGCCAGATACCCATCGAACGGGCAGAATTGGAAAGCAGACTCAAAACGCGTAACCAAGTGGAGATAACCGACAGCACTAAGATATACCTGCTGCAGATTACCAGCAAGCACATGCGAGGCGAAGCGATGCCAATTGATTACGCCCGCCCGGAGATTGAAAAAATGATACTGAACGCACGGCAAGTTGAGTTCCTTAACAAAGAACGCGAACGGCTGTACAACGAAGCAATACAAACCAAGAAAGTCAAATTCCTATGAGAAAATATAGCATCTTGTTTCTCTTGACGCTGAGTATATTTACTTACGCGCAAGGAGTGATAGACGAAGTCATTTGGGTGGTCGGAGACGAGGCTATCCTGCGTAGCGAAGTGGAGGAAGAGCGCTTGCGGGCGCAGTACGAAGGGCAGTCTATTCCCGGTGATCCATATTGCGTCATCCCTGAGCAACTGGCTATACAGAAACTATTCCTGCATCAAGCGGAACTGGATTCGGTCGAAGCAAATGAATCCAGCGTGAGCCATCAGGTGGACATGAGGTTGAATTACTACATCAACCAGATTGGTTCCAAAGAGAAAATGGAAGAGTATTTCCGCAAACCCAGTAGTGAGATACGCGAAGAGATGATGAACACCGTGCGCAAGCAGATGATCATTCAACAAATGCAAGCCAAACTGACAGCGAACATCAAACCTACGCCTTCCGATATCCGACGTTATTATGAAACACTTCCGCTGGATTCTATACCGATGATGCCGGCGCAAGTGGAAGTGCAGATTCTTAGTTTTGAGCCTGCAGTTCCTGCGGAAGAAACAGAGCGCATCAAGCAACGTTTGCGCGAATTCACGGAGCGGGTACAGAATGGCAGTGCCGACTTCGGTATGTTAGCCCGACTCTATTCGGAGGATACGGAAAGTGCCAAACGAGGCGGAGAACTGGGATTTGTTGGGAAAGGGCAATTGGTTTCCGAGTTCGCAGAAGTAGCGTTTAACCTCAACGACCCTAAGCGTGTAAGCCGCATCGTGCAGACGGAATACGGATATCATATTATCCAACTGATTGAGAAAAAAGGAGAGCGCATCAACTGCCGCCATATTCTTCTCCGACCGCGCATCAGCGCAACGGACAAGGTGCGGGCTATTGAGCGATTGGATAGCATTCGCCATATGATCGAAGCGGATAGTTTACAGTTTGAGCAAGCTGTTTTTCGCTTCTCGGAAGACAAAAACACTGTGATGAACGCCGGTCTGATGATCAACCCGAACACAGGAAGCAGTCGCTTCGAATACCAAGATCTGGCACCGGAAATAGCCAAACAGATTTACAACCTCAAAGAAGGGGACTTGTCGCAGCCATTCGTGATGATGGATCAACAGAAAAACCGCGAAGTGTGCGCTATTGTACGGGTGAGAAAGAAAACAGATGTGCATCGCGCCAACCTGAAGGATGATTTTCAAACCATCAAGAGCATGCTCGAAGAAAAACTGGGCCGAGAGTTGGTGCACAAGTGGATATTGCAAAAACAAAAGAACACTTACGTCCAGATTTCACCGGAGTGGCAAGGATGTGATTTTGAGTACCCGGGATGGATCCATTAAATAAAAAGTAAAAGGTGTTAAGTGAAAAGAGAAATAGGATATGGTTGATTGGAGGGATTATTTTCCTTTCAATTCTCAACTTTCAATTTTCCATTTCACAGACCATGGTGTACCTGGAGCGGGCTGGAAATCTGAGTTTCGACCAGGAACGCATCGCCGACGCACAGATATTGAAAAACAATGTTGTCTTTCGGCATGAAGAGGCACTGATGTATTGCGATAGTGCCTATTTCTACGAAAACTCCAATTCGCTGGACGCTTTTGGACACGTGCGTTTCGTGCAAGGCGACACACTGAGCGGGTACTGTGACAAGCTGTTTTACGATGGGAACACACGTGTCGCGCGCATGCGCCGAAATGTACGCATGATACACGGGCGAGAGAAAGAAAACCCGACTGTAATGACCACGGACAGTCTGAACTACGACCGACGCGCCAACCTCGCCTACTATTTCACAGGAGGTACCGTTCGCGACTCTCTCAACACGCTGACTTCGGTACGAGGACAATATGCTCCTAATAAAAAACAAGCCATCTTTAGCCAAGAAGTGAAATTGGTCAACCCTAATTTTATACTGACCAGCGACACATTACTCTACAACACTGACACCAAAGTAACGGATATTGTCAGTCCCACCACTATTGTTTACGAAGAAGAAACCACCATTACCACTTCGCGCGGATGGTATAATACAGACACGGAGCAATCCATGCTCTTGGATCGCTCTGTCGTGGCACATAATGACGGGAAAACGATGACTGGCGACACTATTTATTACGACAAGCATATAGGGTTTGGGCAGGTAATCGGACGAATGGAAATGCGCGATTCTACCCAACATGCCACACTGTATGGTCAGTACGGAGAAATGTGGGAAGAAAACAATCATGGCTACGCCACGGACAGCGCATTAATGGTCGACTGGTCTGACAGCGAACATATCGCATATATCCACGCCGATACGCTCTTTACGGAAGAGTTGCATTACACCGACAGCGCACTAATGGACAGCACATATCGGCGCGTTAGGGCGTTTTTCGGAGTGCGCGTGTTCAGAGATGATATGCAGATGACCTGTGATTCAATGGTATATCTGGGCTCGGATTCAACTATGCACTTGTACAAGAAACCTATTTGCTGGAGTGAAAACCAACAGATATCGTCCGATAGCATCACTGTTTATATCGTTCACGGTACCGTGGACCACACCGTTGGAAACGGAAATGCTTTGTGCGTCATGGAGGACACGTTAGGGCATTATAATCAAATGAGCGGAAAAGAGGTAACAGCTTACTTGAAAGACGGAGAAGTGTATATGATTGATATGAGCGGAAACGCACTCACTATTTATTTCCCGAAAGAAGATGACGGCACATTTGTCGGACTGAATACTACCGAAAGCAGCTACATCCGCTCGTTTGTCTTCAAACGTGAGATACAGCGAATTCTTTTTACCAAAGAGACTACCGGGGTGCTCTATCCGATGGACCAAATCCCGCAAGGAGCTGATAAAATGGTCAACTTCTTTTGGGCCGATTTGATTAGACCGATTTCTCCCGAAGATGTATTCAGAAAAGTACACGATTATTAAGATTTAGCCCCAAAGAACAGTGATCGGACTTTTATCGCACTTTTATCGGAGTAATTACCTGTTTTTAAGGTACGTTAAAGACGCTCAAAACATATACGATTATTAAGATTTTACACATATGAAGAAAAAGATTTTTTTATCCTTTCTCATCGCTTGCACTGCTGTCAGCGCGATGGCCATTGATCTCCCCAAACAGGGGTTTGGAATACAAATCGGATGGGCGCAACCTATCTTGCGCCTCAATAACCGTACCAATCCGGCCACTGCCAAAGACTCGCTTAGCACGATCGTCAAATTGAATGGTTTCAAAGTCGGTTTGACATATGACGCCAGTTTTGTGGCTGGCTTCGGTAGTTCCATCGGACTGAACTATACATTTGGTGTATCTAATTCAGGTTGGAAATCAAACAACATCTACGGCATGGACTACCCGCGCAGCCGACAGCTGATTACATCTCATGAAATTGAAGTATTTGTGGACTGGCAGTACAAATTCGAAGTAGCTAAGGAAACTTACCTCATGCTTTATACTGGCCCTACTATTCAGTGTGGACTTCAATTGGATATGCGAGCTGACCACCAAAGAGACTACGACACCCCTATTGAGTATCAACACTACGATGGGTATAAGAGTGACAACGAGAATGAGACTTTCAAGCGCCTCAATGTAACTTGGGGTGTGGGTGCCGGATTCCAGTACAAACGGTATTTTGTGCGCGGTGGATACGACTTTGGTCTCCTAAATCCCTATGCGCATGCGCAGTTTGTCGATCCTGTCACAGGCGCACAACTCGACCGCTACACACGCGGACGTTTGGATCAATGGTCCATCAAATTAGGTGTTTACTTATGGTACGCCGATTAATATGATTCCAAGAGAAGTCATCGAACGCATTCACGCCACGGCGAAGATTGAAGAAGTGGTCAGTGATTATGTCACGCTCCGCAAACGCGGAGCGAACTTGATTGGACTATGCCCGTTCCACAACGAGAAAACAGGCTCCTTCACCGTCAGCCCGTCCAAAGGAATATATAAGTGCTTCGGATGTGGCGTCAGTGGCAATGCCATCGGCTTCATTATGGAAATCGAGCAATGCAGTTACATTGAAGCCGTTAAACAACTGGGCAAGAAATATCATATTGACGTACCCGAACGGGAGATGACCGCCGAGGAACAACAACGACAGGACAACCGCGAATCCATGTTTGTCGTCAATGAGTTTGCCAACAAGTGGTTCCAAGAACAACTCTGGGAAACGCAGGAAGGACAAGCTATTGGTCTCACTTATTTTCGCGGAAGAGGACTGAGAGATGACATCATTCGTAAATACCAACTCGGCTATTCCCCCGAGAAAGGAAATCCGCTGGCGAAGGCTTTGCAGGTTAAAGGGTTTAAGGAAGAATTCATCTCTAATAATGTGGATACCAGAATTGGTGTCGGCGTAGTAGGTAAGAGCGAAGACGGGCGACTCTACGACCGTTTCCGCGATCGCGTTATTTTCCCCATTTTCACTGTCAGTGGTAAGCCTGTCGCGTTTGCAGGACGTATATTGAAGAAGAATGACAAAGTCGGCAAATATGTCAACTCCCCGGATTCACTCATCTACTCCAAGACCAACGAACTATACGGACTCTTCCAGGCCAAGCAGGCTATTTCGCGGGCAGACATGTGCTATCTGGTGGAGGGGCAAATGGATGTTATATCCATGCATCAATCCGGAATAGAGAACGTGGTAGCAAGTGGCGGAACGGCGCTCACCAAACCGCAGATCCGCCTTATCCAGCGATTTACCTCCAATATAACGGTTCTTTATGACGGTGATGCCGCAGGCATACATGCGGCACTGAGAGGTATAGATATGTTCCTCGAAGAAGGGTTCAATGTCAAAGTGGTCCTGCTGCCAGACGGAGAAGATCCGGATAGTTATGCGCAGAACCATGACTCCACAGAGTTTATCCGTTATATTGAGGAACACCAAACCGATTTCATTCGTTTCAAATCTGCCCTGTTGGGAAAAGAGGCTGGTGACGACCCGCAGAAACGCGCAGCACTTATCAAAGATATCACTTCCTCTATCGCTATCATTCCTGATCTCATTACACGTCAAGTGTACATTAAAGATAGCGCCGAGCGGTTGCATATGAGTGAAAAAGTGCTGACGATTGAGGTCATGAATCTCCGCCGCAAAAAAGCGGAAGAACGGGCTAAATCCAAAGAGAAAGAAACCTCTTTAGATGACGCACAAAACGCACAGGAAACGCCGGCCGCTACGGAAACACCAACCTCCGTCAAGACGCCCACTACGCCCGTTACCCCCAAATCGCCGCTGGAGCAAAACTACTATAACCTCATGCAACTCATCGTCAAGTATGGCGAACGACCCATAGAAATTGAGGACGGCGTTTATACGATTGGAGAAGTGATTATATACACATTGGAGAACGATGATATTAAGGCACCGCTGCCCGTCTTCCAACAAATGATTGATGAGTTTAAACGGCATTTCAAGGACGAAGGATTCAAGGCAGAGACGTTCTTTAAATTCCATCCGGACCCGCAACTCAGCGCGCTGGCGATTGATATGATTGCCGAGAAATACCAGTTGAGTTCACTCTATTCGCATCAGAATATATCGGAGAATGTGACACGCAAAGTGCAAGACAACACCGATATGCATTTGGGAGAACTTGTCACACAACTACTCTTTGAAATCAAACTGACAGTCATCAATATGCAGGCAGAGCAACTGGAAGCAGATATCAAAGAGGCACAAGCGGCCAATGATATAGAACGCCAACTGAGTTTACTCTCATTCCAACCCAAACTATTGGAGCAACGGAACGAAATTTGCAAACGTCTCGGCAATCGAATTATCAACCTCTAAAACACAAAGTACAAATCACAAATTACCACTATGCTGTTCAACAGCATTATATATGGTCCTATTCATAGCCGACGCTTAGGCATGAGTCTCGGCATTGAACTAATGCCATTGGAGCATAAATTATGCACCTTCAATTGTGTCTATTGTGAGTGCGGATGGAACCAACCCGTTTCGCACCCTCAACTGCCCACACGTGCCGAAGTGAAAGCCGCTCTGGAAACCAAACTAAAATCCCTTCCATCCAGAGAGGGGCAAGGGGTTGACTTGTCAACTATCACCTTCTCCGGCAATGGAGAACCCACTTTGCATCCGGATTTCTTAGGTATCATACGCGACACATGTGCACTGCGAGACAAGTATTGCCCGAATGCGCAAGTGAGTGTGCTGTCTAATTCCACCCAACTCGGCCGACAGGATGTAGTGGAAGCCCTGCGTCTTTGCGACAACCGCATTCTTAAACTGGATGCTGCTAATGACACGATGATGCGACGCATTGATATGCCGGTCAATGAACTCCTAACAGTCAGTACACTCATCAACATGCTCGCGCAGTTTGACGGAGATTTTACTCTACAGACCTGCTTCTTGCGCGGAGAACATAATGGGCAGAAAATTGACAATACTACTCCTGAAGAGTTGAGGGCTTGGTACAATGCCGTTGAGGCACTTCATCCCAAGCAAATCATGATATACGTCATTGACCGTAAGACACCGGAAGAACATCTGGAGAAAATCTCCCGTGAAGAGATGGAGCGTATCGCGGCACCGCTCATCGCCAAAGGGTTTAATGTTTCTATATCCGCATGAAAATTCTCCTTGCGCCACTGAACTGGGGACTTGGCCATGCCAGCCGATGTGTCCCGTTGGTACAACGACTCCTGGATGAAGGGAATGAAGTCGTATTGGGAGGAGATGGAGAAAGTCTGACACTGCTCCGCAAGCATTTCCCCAAACTGCGTTACGTCTATCTGGCGCCGCTTCAACTGCGTTACAGCAAAGGAAAGCGACAAGTATGGGCAATGATCAAAGCACTACCTAAACTATGGACATGGGCACTCAAAGATCATGCAATACTGAAAGCCGTCCTGCGCGAAGAACCATTCGACCAAATCATCTCCGATAATCGCTTCGGTTTATATTTTGTCAGTGAGAGAAGCAAACAGTCTGTGCTCTGTCAGGCAAAGCCGATATGTATCTACATCACCCACCAACTGCATATTATGCTGCCCAAAGGATGGCGATGGTTAGAGCCACTGGCTGCGCGCCTGCACGCACGCGTGTACACGCGTTTCAATAAGGTGTGGGTGCCTGATTATAAGGATTATAAACAAAGTCTCGCCGGTGAGTTGAGTCATCCGCCAATAACAACCGGCAAAAATCAAATCTCTATAGAATATATCGGTCCATTGAGTCGATTCCTGCCCGCAACAAAAGAAACGAACTATGACATTGTGGCTGTGTTGAGCGGACTTGAGCCACAGCGGACATTACTTGAAAAAGAACTTCTGGCTCGTTTCCAGGATTCCAATCAATCCGTACTCATCGTACAAGGTTTGCTCAACAAACCCAACACGCGTATCAAAAGAGCGAATATAACCATCGTACCATATATGAATGATGATGAATTGGTAGCAGCAATGACCGGTGCAAAACTCATCGTCGCACGCGCGGGGTATTCAACCATTATGGATTTGAATGCTTTGGACTTATTATCAAAAGCGGAACTCATCCCGACTCCCGGACAACCGGAACAAGAATATTTGGCTACATGGATAGCGCAAAAAACACTTTTTTGACAAAAAAACACAGAAATATTTGGTCAATTCAAAAAAAAGCAGTACTTTTGCACGCTTTTTTGCGGAAAAGACCGCACGCGGTGCCATCGTATAACGGTTAGTACTCAAGATTTTCATTCTTGCAATAGGGGTTCGATTCCCCTTGGCACTACAAAGACCTTCCTTATAACAATCTCCTGCGGGTGATCCTCTCAAATCTCGCGGGATACAAAACAAGAAAAAACAAGATGGCAAACCACAAATCATCTTTGAAGCGTATTCGCCAAACGGCTGCGCGCAAAGCACACAACCATTACTATGCTAAAACCGCACGTAACGCTGTGCGCGACTTGCGTAAGACCACGGACAAGAAAGCTGCTGCTGAGGCTCTGCCCAAAGTTAGCTCTATGCTTGACAAATTGGCTAAGCGCAACATTATTCACGACAACAAAGCCGCTAATCTCAAATCGAAGCTGGCTCGTTTCGTTAATAAGCTTGCTTAATACGCATTTAGGTCAAACGGAAGAATCACCAAGCGGTGGTTCTTCTTTTTTATGCACTTTTATACACGATTATTTGCACAATTCAAAAAAATATACTATCTTTGCGCCCGATTTAGATACTCTTTTTAAGAATTATATAAAAAAGAACCCATATGAAAGAGAACAACATTCCTATTGTAGATTGCCCGTACGGCGATTACATGATTGGAGATGCGAGCGGCAAACTGATGAACGAATATGGTCGATATCCGTGTAAAATCAAGTGTGGTGTGTATGCATTACTCGTTCGTGGTACGGCGCATGCCACTATAAACGTGACCGAATATGACTTTAAAGCCAACGATGTGCTATTGTTGGAACCCGGCAGTTTTCTGCTTATCCGAGAGTTCTCGGATGATGCGCTCGTATACTGGATTGTTTTTGGTAGTAAATTTCTTGAAAAGAACACCGTGAACAACCGGATGTCACTCTCTTCGCTGCAGCTGCACTCGCCTAAACTAAGCATTAGCGAAAATCATGCAGAAGTGTTGTGTTCTATGTATGAGACAATCGTCAAAGCGTTGAATGCAACTCCGACAATGCTGGACAGCGAGAAAATGGTCCATATTTTCAACCTGCTGCAGAGCAGTTACGCCAAGTATGCCCGCGAGCAGGACGAATACCTCATCAAACCGATGGACCGCAAGACAGAGATTTATCAGGATTACTGCCAATTGGTTCTGCAGCATTATCAGGAATGGCACCACGTCAGTCAATATGCCGACGCGATGCGTCTGACGTTGCCTCATCTCTGCTCTACTATCAAATCAGTCGGAGATCGCACCGCAGGTGACATCATCATCGAAGCGATTATTACCGACGCAAAGAGCCAATTGAAGATTACAAATCTTCAGATTAAAGAGATTGCACTCAGCCTTGGTTTTGACAATGTAGCTTTCTTTAACCGTTTCTTCAAATCGCACGTAGGCGTAACGCCTAAAGCATATAGGAATGCATAAAAAAGACGCCGGTCGGCGTCTTTTTTTCATCTTCCCTGATACATCTCTTCGTAGTATTTCTCGTAGTCTCCGGAAGTGATATTATCAAGCCATTCTTGATTATCCAGATACCAACGCACTGTGCGTTCTATACCTTCTTCAAACTGCAGAGAAGGCTCCCAACCTAACTCACGTTGTAATTTCGTTGAGTCTATGGCATAGCGCATGTCATGCCCCGCACGGTCGGTGACAAACGTGATTAGATCAAGATCTGCACCCTCCGGACGGCCTAACAGACGGTCAACAGTCTTAATGACAGTTTTGATAATGTCAATATTCTTCCACTCGTTAAAGCCACCGATGTTGTAGGTTTCCGCTATTGTGCCCTTATGGAAAATGATATCTATCGCGCGGGCATGGTCTTCTACAAACAACCAATCGCGCACATTTTCGCCTTTTCCATAAACAGGAAGGGGTTTACGATGACGGATATTATTGATGAAAAGAGGTATAAGTTTCTCCGGGAATTGGTATGGACCATAGTTATTCGAGCAATTCGTAACAATAGTCGGCATGCCATAGGTATCATGGAACGCACGCACAAAATGGTCCGATGAAGCTTTTGAAGCCGAATACGGCGAGTGAGGATTGTACTTCGTCGTCTCATAGAAGAAATCCTCTCCATATGCCAAATGGTGTTCGGCCGACGAAGCGGTAGTAGTGAACGGCGGTTTAATTCCCTCCGGATGGGTCATCTCCAACGCCCCGTACACCTCGTCTGTGGAAATATGGTAAAAGCGCTTGCCTTCATACTTCTCCGGCAGGGTTTCCCAGTAGAGTTTCGCTGCCTGTAACATGGACAGCGTCCCCATCACATTGGTACGGGCAAACGTAAACGGATCTTTGATAGAGCGGTCCACATGGCTCTCTGCAGCCAGGTGGATAACACCCGTCACATGTTCTTCTTGCATCAACGCGTAAATCGTGTCGAAATCGCAGATATCTGCACGTACGAAACGGTAGTTCGGTTTGTCCTCGATATCTTTGAGGTTTGCCAAATTACCTGCGTATGTCAGCTTGTCCACATTGATGATACGATAGTCCGGGTACTTGTTTACAAACAAACGAACCACATGACTTCCGATAAATCCGGCTCCGCCGGTGATGATGATACTTTTACTCATAATACGTATCGTATTTGTTTAAAATGATATTTTCGTTCTTTTCCTTGCTCGTCTTCCAGCACGACCTCTCCTGTTGGAAGGATATCTTTTATGCGCGCCATGAATTGCCCTTCTGCCTGATAGTCAGCATTCATGGTTGGTTGATTATTAACAACCCGTTCCACAAATGGCCAAAATCCTTCGCGGCGGTATAAATGTGCCTTGTAGTATTTCCACCCATCCTCTTCTTGTGCTTTACATACTTCCTTATACAGTATTTGCATCAAGGCCTTTATGTCATATTCTTTGCCTGATATTTGTTTGAGCGAAATAGGATTTGGAGCATCTGACCTCCACTCCGTCTGATTGACGTTAATACCTATGCCTGCAATTGAGTATTGGAGTTTATTGCCTACGATTGCATTCTCTATCAGGATACCCGCTACTTTTTTGTCCCGCCAGTAGATGTCATTCGGCCATTTGATAGTAAACTCGTTTCCTAACAAACGCTGTACTGCCACACTGACAACTATATTGAGTTCAAACAGGTTCTCTCGTGGTGGCGGCAACAGTATTGAGCATAACAAGTTCTTCCCTTCTTCACTCTCCCATCCGTTACCTGTTTGTCCGCGGCCGGCAGTCTGGTAACCGGCATAAAGGAAACCTTCGTCTTGAGGCCACTCGCCTTTTGCAAGCATTTCCCGCAATAACGTATTCGTACTATTGGTTCTCTCTACAAACATCAAGCAGGTATTGTTGGATCACCGTTTGTATATTGCGTGCTTTACCGGGTGCCGAGTTGATTAAAATAGCAAACACCCAAGTGTCTCCATTCGGCATATCAATATAACCCGCGAAATTCTTTGTACCGGCTATTGTTCCGCTTTTTGCGTGAATACGTCCCTCCAAAGGGGTATCCGGGCATAATGTTTTAAGCGTACCTGTTTGGCCGCTAATCGGCAGAGACGCTTCCCATGCTTCTTTGTTCTTGCTGCGCGACATGATACTCAGTACCTGAACAAACGTCTTGGCACTCACTGCATCTTGGGGAGCCAGACCACAACCGTCCTTTATGATGGCATTTTGTATCATCACTCCTCGACGCCGCCAATAGTCGCGGAGCAAATCTTGGCTGTTATGAATAGTGCCTGGTAGTGTATAACGTGTACCTAAATAACGGAACAGCGACTCAGCATAGAGATTATTACTATTGACATTGGTCTCCTTAATAATCTCTGATAACGGTTCTGAGTAATGGGTGTAAAGCACTTGCCTTGCCGGTGCTAACGGATTATAATCCGCTTCGTACGTAGCATCGCGCTTTATAGTAACTCCTGCTTCACGAAGGCGTGCCGTGAAATGACGCGCGAGCAGCAAGCCCGGGTTCGGTAAATCACCCTTCACTCCGAATGTACCCAAGTTAGAGGGTACTGCCCCGGTCAGATAACGCTCCCTACTATAGGGCAAACCACTCACGAAAGCACCGTCGTACGTGATGTTGCCACAGCGGACACGATTGATGAAACAGATATCCTCCACTTGGGGCTCCGTGCTAACGATGGTTGCCAGGCTACCCGGTTCTCCGCTCTTCAGCACTATATTCATCGTGTTACCATAGTAATTGAGAGCAAAAATGCCAGGCGCATAGTAGTTACCCGCATCTTCACAAAGCCATGCAGGGTTCTGCGCATCACCATCTAACATCGTCATGTCCGCTACTACCGCACCCTCTATCTTATGAATACCCGCTTTTTTGACGGCCGTCACCCATCTGTTCAGAAAACCCGTTTGCCCTTTCCATCCTAACGACGGGTCGCAACATCCTCGCACATACAAATTGCCGCGTAGCACACCGTTCTCTATCTCGCCATTGTACTCTATCAACGTCGGAAAACGATAACCGGGTCCAAGTATCTCCAGTGCTGCGCCGGTCGTCAGTAGCTTCATTACCGAGGCCGGTGGTACAACGTGATCCGGACGATAACTATCTATCACCTCCCCCGTGGTAAGGTTCTGCACCAGCACAGACATATTTGCCTGCCCTGTTATCGGATGGCTTGTCAAAAAATTGACGGAAAGTAATATAGCAGCGAGAAATAACATCTGAATGCTGATGGCTATAATTACTGATGGCTTAAGTATTCATGCATAGCAGCCGCAGCTTTACGCCCATCGCTCATCGCGAGAATAACAGTCGCACCGCCGCGGACAATATCACCTCCGGCGAAAATAGTCGTGATTGCCGATTGCATGCCTTCATTAACGACAATGGTACCTTTCTTACTGATCTCTAATCCTTCGACAGACGACGGAATGAGCGGGTTCGGAGAAACTCCTACTGCCACAATGACCAAATCCACCGGGATTGTGATGGTCTTGCCTTCTACGGGCACTGGAGAGCGACGTCCGCTCTCATCTGGTTCACCAAGTTCCATCACTTGAAGCACCGCCTCGCAAACACGTCCGTTCTCATCTGCGTGGTACTCAATGGGGTTATGGAGCGTAAGGAATTCAATACCTTCTTGTTTGGCATGGTGTACCTCTTCTATACGCGCAGGCATCTCCTCTTCCGAACGACGGTAGATAATCATGGCATGTTCTGCACCAAGACGCTTAGCCGTACGCACTGCGTCCATTGCAGTATTACCTCCACCTATGACGGCAACGTTCTTGCCATAGAGCAATGGTGTGTCCGTTGCCGGGTTCGAAGCGTCCATAAGGTTGACACGAGTCAGGTACTCGTTACACGAGAGCACACCGTTCAAGTTCTCTCCCGGGATATTCATTAAACGCGGTAGACCCGCTCCGGAACCGACGAAAATACCTTTGAAGCCTTGCTCTTCCAGTTCCTTGACAGAAATGGTCTTACCGATAATGGTATCCGTATGGAACTGCACGCCAAGGGCACGCAGACCATCTATTTCGGTATCAACAATGGCATTGGGAAGACGGAACTCAGGAATACCGTATTTGAGTACGCCGCCTATCTCATGTAGCGCTTCGAATACATGTACTTCATAACCATACTTAGCGGCATCACCGGCGAAAGTCAAGCCCGCAGGCCCAGAGCCGACAACGGCGATTTTCGCCATTGTATTTTTTTTTGGTGATTGGTGATTGGTGATTTGAGGCTGCGCATTTGCATAATCGGCGCAGAAACGCTCAAGGTAACCGATGGCGACAGCAGGATGTCCCATCTTCAGGTGGATACATTGACTCTCGCATTGTTTTTCTTGTGGACACACACGACCGCAGACAGCGGGCAGGGAAGAACTCTTTTTGATGACCGCGGCTGCACCCAACACATCGCCCGTCTCCAGTGTCTTGATAAAACCCGGTATGTTGATGTTCACCGGACAACCTTGTACGCAAGTGGGGTTCTTGCAATTGAGACAACGATGGCTCTCCGTGATGGCTTGCTCAAAGGTCAGACCCTGATTCACCTCTTCGTGCAGCGATTTAACGCGTATCTCAGGACGCAGTTCGGGCATCTGTACACGAGGTATGGCCACCCGGTCTTTGGGTTTGCCTTCGAAAGGTTCTACCTGTATTTGCCGCGCAGACACTTCTGGTTTACCCTCGATTCGATTCTCTCTCGTTAGTGTCTCGTTAGTCTGATTTGAACAGTCTAAATGCATCTTATAGGCTTCGAAAGCAGCAGTTTCTTCAGCGCGATAGGACTTCATTCGACTGAGCATCTCATCCCAATCCACGCCATGCGCATCAAACTCCGGTCCGTCGACGCAGACAAACTTCGTCTTTCCTCCTACGGTGACACGACAAGCGCCACACATTCCTGTACCATCCACCATAATGGTGTTAAGCGACGCTTCTGTAGGGATATTATATTTAGCCGTAGTAAGAGCCACGAACTTCATCATGATGGCCGGACCAATAGTGATACATTTGTCCACTTTCTCGCGGTTGATCACTTCTTCGACACCGACAGTCACGACACCTTGTTTGCCCATAGAGCCGTCGTCGGTCATAACGATTAGTTCGTCGGAGAACTGAGACAGTTCTTCCTTTAGGATGATGAGGTCTTTATTGCGGGCCGCAAGGACAGTGATGACTTTGTTTCCGGCTTTCTTCAAGGCCTCAGCAATCGGCAACATCGGGGCTGCACCCACTCCGCCGCAGGCACAAACGACCGTTCCGTATTTCTCGATACGCGTTGCGCGACCAAGCGGGCCAACGATGTCATGCAGACACTCGCCCGGCTCCATCGCCAGCAACTTATGAGTGGACACTCCGATACGTTGCACTACCAACGTGATGGTACCTTTCTCTATATCTGCCGCCGAAATCGTTAATGGTACACGCTCCGACTGAGCATCAACACGGATAATTACAAAATGGCCGGCTCTGCGGCTACGAGCAATGAGCGGAGCTTCCACTACGAGCTCCGCTACATTGTCTGAAAAGAATCGTTTGGAAATGATCTTATTCATCATTACATCTTTGAGCGATTTATCACGCTCATTTCATCATTTAGAAATGTTTTGTTTCTTTACCTACAATGGAGGAAAGGAGGTTGTTCGCCAGACGAGAAGCGCCAAAACGGAACCACTCGTTGTTGAGCCACTCTTCACCGAGAATCTCTTTCACAAGCGTGAAATGCTGAACCGCTTCCTCTGTTGTAGAAACGCCACCGGCAGGTTTGTAACCCATCTTGATGCCTGTTTTCTCTTTCCATGCTTTGATAGCCTGGCACATGATGAAGGTAGCCTCCGGAGTAGCATTCACAGCGATCTTACCGGTAGAGGTCTTGATGAAGTCGCAACCTGCAGCCATCGAGAGGATCGATGCTTTCCAGATATTTTCTGCGCTCTTCAGCATACCGGTCTCAAGGATTACCTTGAGATGCTTGTCTCCACAAACGGCTTTGAGTTCGCTGATCTCATCGAAGCACTCCTGGTAGTTGCCCTCGAGGAACTTACCCACAGAGAGAACAATATCTATCTCCGTAGCCCCGGCTCTCAGCGCCATAGCGGTCTCTGCCACCTTGACCTCCAAGAAAGTCTGCGATGCAGGGAAACCGCCGCTCACACACGCGATATTGAATTTAGGATCCTTCAGCGCCTTGCGTACGTACTCTGCCATAGCAGGATAAACGCAGATAGCAGCTACGTTAGGTATTCCTGGGAATTTCTCCTCGAAAGTGTTTACTGCATTCGCCATGCTTTCTACCTTCGCAATGGTATCGTCTGCACTTAGTGTCGTGTAGTCAATCTGGTGGAGGCATTCTTTCCATACTTCGACATTGTTATTCTCTGCAAAATGTTTTGCTTCGATGTCAGCCACTTGAGCTTTTACTTGCTCATCTGTAAACGGGCAGGGATACTGCGCAAATAATTCTTCAAACTTGTTCATAGTAATTTATTTTATTATTACGATTTAGCAATTTAGCACTTTAACGCTCTAACGTCGTTTAGATCTCTTTGTCGCTCAAACGACCGATAATCGTCTCATTGCCCCGCACATGTTCGCCCACTTCCACAAACATCTCTGTATCCAAAGGGAGATACATGTCCACGCGCGAGCCTAATTTAATAAAGCCCAGATGAGTATTACGGTGAATCTGGTGTCCGGGCTTGGCGTAAGTAACGATGCGGCGAGCCATGGCACCGGCTATCTGACGAACTGCAATCTGCACTTTGGATGGCGTCTCTATAACGACCAACGAGCGCTCGTTCTCGGTACTGGATTTAGGCAACCATGCACCCTTGTGACGCCCTTTCTGATGTTCGCTCACCATCACTGTTCCTTCTATCGGATACCAGTTCGCATGCACATTGAACGGCGACATAAAAATCGACACTTGCAGTTTGCGCTCATGGAAATATTCATCCTCCTCCGTCGGCTCTACTACCACCACACGACCATCTGCAGGAGCAATAATAAAATTCGGATCGTCTATCTCCAGCACGCGAACCGGGTTACGGAAGAAATACGTCACAAACACCAGCAGCATTGCGGTCACCGCCAGCGTAATACCTAATAGCCAGTGAGGAAAATAAAGGAACACCGGCACATTAATAAAAAATAAAAGGAGCACCGTACCTATTATCAGGTTACGTCCTTCTCTATGTATTCTGGGTCTTTTCATTATCAATTCCATTGAGCATACGGGAACTGCGCAAGCATATCTGCCGCTTGGTCCAGCCCTTCTTGCAGTTTTTTATTCAGCATCATCTTGAACATCATCGGTATTTCCGCTTTGATGGTCAACCTAATGCGCGTATCCACGGGCGACAACTCTTTGAGTTGAATCCAGAAATTAGCATCCATCGGTATGCCTTCTGCACCGAATTTGATGGTGTCGTTCTCGATGCGATCGACAATAGCGATGGTTATTTTCTGCGCCAAGCCGTCCACTTTCATACGAATGCGGTCGGGCTCGATCTCCATCTCCTGCACTTTATCTTGCGGGATGAACTCCCGTACCCGCTCGATGTTCTCCATGTTACTCAGCACGCGGTATATCTGCTGCGCGGAACACGGCGCAGACGTTATCTTACTCTCGTATTTACTCTCGCTCATCACTCTCTAATCGTTTTTCGTATTTGTTTATCTCCAATGACGTCCGTGCGATACGCTTCTCCAGTTCACGCACATCCGACATAACCACCTGTAATTCCTCTGCACGAGTCCTTATCGGGTCGTCCGTTGAGTTCAGACGTTTTCCCTCACGATAGATAAGTATCGGCAGACGACCGTCGTCTCGCACTTTGACGCGAACACCGTTGCGGCTGGTAGCCACATAGTAACCATGGTCTTGATACCGCGCATCTTTTTCGTAATTGAACAGCGGCAATAAACTATCCACTTTGGGCATCAAAGACTCCAACTGCAACTGATAATAAGCCAGACTGCGTTCCTGTTCCGTCAGAGCAATAGAGTCACGCATATGCTTCTCCGCACGGTACTGATCCACACGAGAGGACCTAACGCAACTCACTAGCAACAATGCCAATACGCTCATCACGAATCCCTTGACCTCTAATCCGATAAGCCTTTTTACCATATCGGCTGCAAAATTACTACAAAAATTGCATATATGCAAATTTTGAGGATACTTTTTTTTGTTCATGTAAAAAAAATGTTGTACCTTTGCACGCCTTATCCGCCAGGGCACGTTCATATGACTTATTCGTTCCGCACATATTATCCTTACTACAAGCGCAACCTCAAGTTGGCATTTCCGGTGATGCTGACGCAGTTCGGTGCGGCATTGGTAGGCTTAGCCGATTCCATCATGGTTGGACATTATAGTACGACCGATTTGGCGGCAGTCAGCTTCTCCAACGCCTTGTTTTTCACGGTAATGGTGTTCGCTATGGGGGCACTAATGGGTATTACACCGCTCGTCGGGCATATTCACGGACGATTGGAAAAAATTGTGGCGGATAGCGAATGGCCGGAGGGTAAAAGCAAAGACGAAGAGATTGCGCATAAGCACGACCAGATTTCTTCCTGCCTGACCAATGGTCTGGTCTTTACATCCTTGATATGCATATTTTCATTAGTGCTCTTGGCACCATGTATCGGGTGGCTCGACGCGTTTGGCCAAGAGCCCGAAGTAGTCGTCTGCGCCCGACCGTATTTTACGTTGATAGTACTATCCATCGTACCCTTCTTGCTGTTCACCTTCAGCAAACAGTTTCTCGAAGGGCTCGGTAACACCACTATCGCCATGATCATCACCGTCAGCTGTAACTTGCTGAATATCTTTCTAAACTGGATTTTTATCTTCGGTCATTGGGGGTTCCCTGCCATGGGAGCAGAAGGCGCCGGATGGGCGACGCTCATCGCCCGTTGTTTGATGCCTGTTTGTTTCCTGTTCGCGATGTTGTGGAAACAAGAGTGGAGACGTTATATAACAACCATGCACAGGAACTTAATCACCCGCCGAGAAGTAGAGCATCTTATCTCCATCGGCTTGCCCATCGGCTTGCAGTCTTTTGCAGAAGCTTTCCTTTTCACAGCCTCCTTTATCATCATCGGATGGATCAGCAAAGAGGCGTTGGCGGCGCACCACATAGCCAACCAGATGGCCGACCTGACGTTCATGTTAGCGCTCGGCATCGGATCCGCCACCACTATCCGCGTCTCTCACCAACTCGGTAAAGGAGATTTGCATGCCGTTCGTATGGCCGCGCGCGCGTCAGCGCACTTATGCCTTTTAATGAATACCATCGGAGCTGCCATTATGATTTTCGGACGTAAAGTCATTCCGTATATTTTTACGGACGATCCGGAAGTGGTACCTATTGC
Source organism: Paludibacteraceae bacterium (assembly GCA_017394705.1). Classification (GTDB taxonomy): domain Bacteria; phylum Bacteroidota; class Bacteroidia; order Bacteroidales; family Paludibacteraceae; genus Colicola. The sequence goes on from JAFPXH010000003.1 coordinate 71,741, forward strand.
CTCGACACTACTCATTATCGCCGGTACCTTTCAATATGCCGACGGGTTACAGTGTATCGGCGCAGCAATGTTGCGCGGGATCCAAGACGTACGTATTCCCATGCGGATAGCGCTATTCGCCTACATAGGCGTAGCACTGCCACTCGGCCTATACTTAACTTTCTACTACCCCCTTCCTTTTAGAGAAGGGTTGGGAATAAATACCGTTGGACTCGGGGCTGAAGGAATGTGGATTGCTTTTGTGGTGGCGCTGGCCATCCCCGCCATCTTGTTCCACATACGTTTTCATAAACGACTTAAGCAACTGGAAAACCGCTCAGAAACTCTTCTGGACACCGAAACGTAAACCATACAATCCCGGAGTGAACTGGTTGGCAATCAGATTGCGCAGTTTACCGGAGAAGATGATTATGTCGTTGGTGTATTCGTTATAGCGGTGACCATCCGTTGGATCTTGATAACAGAAGGTTGTACCGCTGTAACCAAGGCTAAGGATAGAGAAGAAAATCTGGAAAGTGCTCTTGCGGTTAAACTGGTAAGTAATAACCGGAGAGACCTGAAAACCATAGGTAACGTTGTATTTAAGTCCGTCGTAATCGGTCTTTGCGACGTTTCCTTTCGTAATAGTAGGAAAGTCCATACCGGTGTATAAATGCGCCCCCAACCATATGCCCAATTTCCCATCGAAGAGTGATTTCATGCGATAACGCACATAGGGCGTCACTTGCCATGAGCCTTGATGGATACGCAGGTCGGTCGTGAAAGCAGTATCCGGAAGCGCGATGGCGTAGGTAGTAACCATATTAGCGTAACTTCCTCCGATACGCATACCGAGATAAACCCGCTCTTTCAGTTTCCATCCTATCTCCGGTTCCAAAGCTATGGACCAGCCGTTCTCCTTGCGTTCGGAACGCGAGTCGTGATGGAAATAGATATCGAAATTATATCCGTAGTAGAGTTTCTGTTTCCATAGCGGAATCTCTTTGACCGGCGCTTTGGCGGCCACACTATCTTCTGCTGCGACCGTCTCTCCGACAACTGCAACCTCAGGGGCTGCAGAGGCTTGTTCGGCGGCAAGACGATTGTCCTGCGCCATGGCAGCAACGGCACTAACCATCATTGCTGCAATCAACACATACATTCTATTCATCATGCTCACTCATGTTTTTTATAAATAGATCAACGACACGTTTGGTCACAATTGTTTTGCGCACTGCATGACGCACTTTATCGGCCGTAGAAGGTGCGTTGACCTCGTTCACAGACGACGCTTGCTCTGCCTGCTCAACCTCTTGCTCGCGGCTATCAATCTTACTGCGCAGACGAGGCGAAGCATGCTTGTATAAAAAATTGTAACAAGGCACCGTCGCCTTCATGATATACGGCGTAAGGAAGGTGGTCAATACACTGGCTGCCACGATAATAGGATAAATAGCCGGATCAGTGACGCCTAATTTGCTTCCCAGTGCAGCGATGATAAAGGAAAACTCCCCTATCTGCACAAAAGAGAAACCCGTGGACATCGCATCTTTTAACGTCTCTCCGCCCCACCAGCAGCCTAATGTTCCGAAAACAATCATTCCGACAATAATGACGACGGAAACAAATAGGATAGAAGACCAATAAGTAGCCAGCGAGGCAGGATTGATCATCATACCTACAGAGACAAAGAAAATCGCCGCGAACACATTCTTAAGAGGCGCCATGAGTTGCTCTATACGATGTGACTCTAACGTCTCGGCCAATACCATACCCATCACAAAAGCACCAAGAGCACTACTGAAACCGGCTTCCTCTGCCGTCAACACCATTCCCAAACACAACCCTAACGCCAAGATAATCAGCGTCTCATCGTTCAGGTACGGACGCACTTTGCGCAGCAAGGTGGGAATAACCAATATTCCTACTACAAACCAGACAACCAGCGTTATGGCGAGTACTCCTACTTTTTTCAGTAATTCAACGCCCTCAAAACTGTTCTTTACGGCAATACTGGAAAGCAGCACCAACAGAACGACAGCCACAATATCTTCTATAATAAGGATACTCGTGGCCCCTTTCACAAAACGCGCTTTGCTTAAGCCCGCTTCGTCAATGGCTTTCATCACAATGGTAGTACTGGACATACATAACATCGCCGCCAGAAAGAGTGAGTTCATATTATCCAGCAACGCAAAGCGTCCTACGCCGTAACCCAATACTAACATCCCTCCGATGATGGTTGCAGAACCGACAAGCGCCACCTTACCGCTCGAGAACAAGTTCTTCAGCCGGAACTCCAAACCAATACAGAACAACACAAACAGCACGCCTATGTTTCCCCACGCTTCCACGTTCTCATGGCTGACTAAATTTTCCCCGAAGAGGTTCGGACCAACCAATATACCTGCCACGATATAACCGAGCACTACCGGTTGCTTCAACAATTTGAACAACAGACTCACCACACCCGCAGTGATCATCAGTATGTATAAATCATGTACCATAGTATTTAAAAATCGTTTCGTGCCGCAAAGATACAATAAAATTTGCAGGTATGCAAAAAAATGAGTGCCATCTAAATTGTTCCACGAACGGACTTTCATCGGAGTAATTACCTGTTAAAGAGCGTGGAACAATTTCATTTTAATGCATACGCTCTGCTATCTGTTGAGTTTTTTTTATTTTTTTTCGCCTTTTTCTTGCATATCTAAAAAAAAAGCAGTACTTTTGCACCGCAAAAGGTGTGATTACACCTACCCAAACGGGATAACAAACATCTATTAACTAATTAATATGCATATGAAGAAAGGTTTATTTCTTAGCCTCATTGCTGCAGTAGCATTGCTGGCATCGTGCAACAAATCGTTGCCCAAACCCGATGAAATCACCGTTAACCCCAGCCCGCTGGAGAAAGTAGGAAACAAAGTCAATGCCGACATCACTGGTACTTTCCCGCAGAAGAAATTCGCTCGCAAGGGTGTGCTCGTCGTTACTCCGGTTCTCAAATTTGCTGACCAAGAGGTCGTTGGAGAGTCCGTTACGTATGTGGGCGAGAAAGCTAAAGAGAACGGCAAGACCGTTAATTACAAAAACGGAGGTACGTATTCGCAATCATGCTCCTTCGATTATGTTCCCGAGATGCGCAAATCGGAGTTGTATCTTCGCTTTGAGGCTAAAATCGGCAAAAAAGAGATTGAAATCCCAGACCTCAAAATCGCCGACGGTGTAGTTGCTACTTCTGAATTGGCAGAAGCAAGTGATAACAAAACAGTTACCACCCCGGATAAGTTCCAACGCGTTATTCAAGAACTGACCGAGGCGGACATCAAGTTCCTCATCCAAAGCGCTGAACTGCGTTCGTCTGAAACCAAAGCCGATGGTGTGAAGAACCTCCAGGCTGCTATCAAGGACGCTAAAGAGAATGAGAAAAAAGAGATTAACAAAATCGAAGTAGCCGGTTACGCTTCTCCCGATGGCGCACAGGACCTCAACGAGAAACTCGCAAAGAACCGTCAGAAAGTGGCGCAGGACTTCCTCAAGAGAGACCTTAAGAAGAACAAACTCAACAACGCTATTGAGTCGAATATCACCGCTGAGGACTGGGACGGCTTCCAGAAAGCAATGGAGAACAGCAACATGCAGGACAAAGACCTCGTTCTCCGCGTCCTCTCTATGTATAGCGACCCCGAGGAGCGCGAAGCGCAAATCAAGAACCTGAGTTCTGTATATGGCACTATTGCTGACGAAATCCTTCCGGCTCTCCGCCGCAGCCGTCTTATCCTCACTACCGACCTCATCGGCAAGAGCGATGACGAGATCCGTGAGTTGGCAAAGAACGACCCGGCCCAACTGAGCGTCGAAGAGTTGCTGTATGCTGCTACCCTGACCAATGATAAAGCAGAGAAAATGGCTATCTATCAGAAAGCAGCAGACCAGTTCAACGACTATCGTGCATGGAACAGTCTCGGACAGCTTTATTTCGAGGACGGTAACATCGCTGAGGCACGTCGTTGCTATGCCAAGGCTCTGGAGATCCAACCCAACGATCCGGACGTGAACTACAACGCCGGTTTGGCTGCTATGGCTGACGGTGATCTCGACAAAGCAGAGGAGTATCTGGGCAAAGCAGCTGGCACGAAAGCTAACCTCAATGCCGCTCTGGGTACACTCTATACGCAGAAGGGTGACTACGCTGCTGCTAAGCAGGCTTATGGCGACAACGCTACTAACAACGCTGCCGTTCAGCAAATCCTCAACGAGGACTATGCAGGTGCTTCGCAGACGCTCAACAACGTAAAAGAGCCCAATGCAACCACCGCTTACCTCAAGGCTATCGTAGGGGCTCGTACCAATGACAAAGAAGCTGTTTACGCAAATCTTAAGTCCGCGATTGAGCAAGACGCCAAACTCAAAGATCGTGCTGCTAACGATATTGAGTTCGCCAAATTCGCTGAGGAAGCAGAGTTCCAGGCTATCGTTAAATAATCATGTCAGTACTTTTCCCTAAAGTACCGAAACCCCGTGAGTGGGACTACCGCCCCATTTACTTCGATAAGGAAAAGGAGGCGCGCAAGGATAAAAAACTTGCGCGTCTTCATCACGGGGCCTTCCGTGAAGAGCATGAGAAGAACATGACCGAGTTGCGCAAAAAGAAACAATCGAGACTCGTTTTCTGGCTCGTTCTCCTCGGCCTCCTCATCTTCGCATTCTATTTTATATTATAATATAATAAGGAGCTATCCTTAGTTGGTTGCTATTAGTCGTTGTTAGCGGATGGATATTATTCATTTATTACCGGACAGTGTAGCTAATCAGATTGCTGCGGGAGAAGTGATTCAACGCCCTGCTTCGTGTCTGAAAGAGCTGGTCGAGAATAGTCTTGATGCGGGAGCTACCCGTATTCAAGTCATTGTTCGTGATGCGGGTCGCACACTACTGCAGGTAATAGATGACGGTAGCGGTATGAGCGAGATGGACGCACGGCTGGCGTTCGAACGACATGCCACAAGTAAGATCCGCGAAGCGCAAGACCTCTTTTCCTTGCGGACCATGGGCTTCCGAGGCGAAGCGTTAGCCTCTATCTGCGCAGTAGCACAAGTGGAGATGACGACACGCCGCGAGGAAGATGAAACAGGCACACTCTTGGAGATACACGGCTCCAACGTTGTAAGACAAGAACCGTGCAGTTGTCCCATTGGAACAAACATCAAGGTTTCCAACCTATTCTTTAATGTACCTGTTCGCCGTAAGTTCCTCAAGTCCGACCAAACGGAGTTACGCAATCTGCTGAATGAGTTCTATCATATAGTGCTCGTTTATCCGAAAGTGGCTTTCACCTTCGTTCATAACGACGAGATACTACTGGAACTGCCTATTGGCACAGAGAAACAACGGATCGAGGCTGTCTTCGGCAACCCGAAGAAGAACGTCTATACGTCGGCGTTCGTGGACATCAACACCGAGACAGAACTGGTGTCCATCCGCGGATTTGTGATTAAACCCGAGGCCGCTACGCGCAAAGCGGAGCAATATTTCTTTGTCAATGGGCGTTATATGCGCCATCCGTATTTTCTGAAAGCAGTGCAAACGGCTTATTCAGGCATGCTGACCAACGACTATCAGCCATCTTTCTTCATCTATTTTACGATAAATCCTGAAGCCATAGACGTCAATATACATCCAACGAAGACGGAGATTAAGTTTGCCGACGAGCAGACGATCTTCCAAATTCTCATGGCCTCCGTACGGGAAGCATTAGGCAAGTTTACACTCGCACCACAAATTGATTTTGACACGCAGGGCAGTATCGATATTCCTGCTCCGCAAAATAATCCCGTCAGCCGTCCGCACTTGACCGTTGACCCCAATTATAATCCTTTCCATGCGCGCTCGTCGTACACCCAACAACAACCGGTTGCCAATTGGGAAAGCCTGTACGCCGACTTGCCGACCAAAGCAAAGAATGTAATCTATCCGGATCAGTTGGAAGAACCCGCAGAAGTGGAACTGCTGCGCCCGGAAGAGGTAGAGACATGTTCGCTATGGCAGTATGCCGGAAAGTATATTATTGTACCAACCGCCAAAGGTTTGCTGCTGATTAATCAGCATCGGGCGCATGCCGCAGTCTTGTATCAGCAATTTCTAGTGCAAATAGCGCAAACACAAGGCTCTATGCAACAGTTGCTATTCCCAGAAGTAATCACTCTTCCGCCCGATGAGATGGTCTTGCTGGCGCAACTACTGCCCGATTTGCGGGCTATTGGTTTTGAGTTGGAGCAACTGAGTCCGGATAGTTATTCGGTATTAGGTCACCCTTCTCAATTAGAGGCCCAATCCCCCATTCCGGTGCTGCAACACATTATGCAGCAAGTACGCGAACGCGGAGCAGACACACAGCAGGAATGGAGAGAACAGATTGCTACTTCCTTAGCAGAGACAGCCGCGGTTCCCTATGGGCGTAGTCTAACCACCGAGGAAATGAGAGATATGGTACTCCACTTGGTGGAATTGAAAAACCATCGCCGCATGGCAGACGGCAAGATTATCATGTCGCTGCTGAACGATGAAGAAATCAACAAACGATTTTCCTAACTAACAGCTAACAATAGTTGCCATGAAAAAAACATTTCTTTACTGCCTCATCGCCTTCGTTTTCTTTTCGTGCACGCCGGATCATTTGACTATCTTGCACACGAATGACACGCATTCGCAGGTAGAACCCAAATCCAATAATCAGGGAGGCTATGCGCGCCGCATGGGGCTTATCAGACAAGAACGGGCCAAAGATAGAAATCTGCTATTGGTAGATGCCGGCGATTTTTGTCAAGGCACTCCGTATTTCAATTTCTATCATGGCCGTGTAGAATTGGAAGCAATGAACCGGATGGGATACGATGCCGCAACCTTAGGGAACCATGAGTTTGATAATGGTTTGGATACCTTGGCGGCAGTGCTGGCAACCGCGCATTTCCCCATCGTCTGCGCCAATTATGACTTCACCGGCACTCCGTTAGAGAGCATTGTCCAACCATACATTATTCTTCACCGAAGAGGACTGAAAATAGGTATTTTCGGTTTAGGGTGCGATCCCAAAGGCCTTATAGCAGATAAGAATTTCAAGCCTATAGAGTTTCTGGATCCATACCCTATTGCACAAAAAACGGCAGATTTACTGCGCCGGAACAACTGTGATGTGGTTATCTGCTTAAGCCACATGGGCACGTTCGGTAAAGCTCCCGAGGATGTATGTGACACAGCATTGGTGTCACACACCCGTGGCATCGATGTCGTGATCGGAGGACACACCCACAAATTGTATGACAATTTGCGAGTGGCCAACTTGGACGGAGACTCCATTCCGGTATGCCAAATGGGCAAGAGTGGCGTTTATTTAGGGAAAATTGTGCTAAGTTTAAGTGACAAAAACGCAAAATAACATCAAAATATTTGCATATCTCAAAAAAAAGCAGTAATTTTGCGCCGATTTTCCGGAAAACGCGAAAAACGAAACATTAGAACATTCATAGAAAAACTTAAATATTAATTTAATTTTTAGCAATTATGGCAGAAATTGAAGCAAAAGTAAAAGCAATCATTGTTGATAAGCTTGGCGTAGAAGAGTCTCAGGTAACCAACGAGGCTAATTTCCAAACCGACCTGGGTGCAGACTCTCTGGACACCGTAGAGATGATCATGGAGTTTGAGAAAGAGTTTGGTATTTCTATTCCTGACGAGGACACTCAGAAAATTGCTACCGTAGGCGACGCTATCGCTTATGTTGAGGCGAAAGTTGAAGGAAAATAATTTCCTTTTCACCTTAGTTTGCGAGTTTACGGGAAACTGTAAACTCGTATGCTTTTTATACACAAACAAATATATATGCAGTTACGACGAGTTGTTATTACGGGTCTCGGTGCGCTTACTCCGGTAGGTAATTCTGCGCCGGAGACATGGGAGTCTTTAAAGAACGGAGTGAATGGCATCGCTCCTATTACTTCTTTTGACGCGAGTCTGTTCAAGACGCATTTTGCGGGCGAAGTAAAGAATTTTGATCCGTCCATCGTGATGGACCGCAAGGAGGCACGTAAGATGGATCGCTATGCTCAATTCTCCGTATGTGTGGCTGACGAGGCCTTACGTGACAGTGGTTTAGACTTGGAGAAAGAAGACCGCAGCCGCGTGGGAGTTATTTGGGGTAGTGGCATGGGGGGATTGCAGTCCACCGAGCAAGAGTGTTTCGACTTCGCCAAAGGCGACGGAGTGCCTCGTTTTAACCCGTTTATGATTCCAAAAGCCATCCCGAGTATAGCTGCAGGACATATCTCCATTCGCTTTGGTTTGGGTGGTCCGAGTTTCTCTGTTTCCACCGCATGCTCTTCGTCATCGCACGCAGTAGGCACCGCATTTGACCAGATTCGTCTGGGTCATGCAGATGTGCTGTTGACCGGCGGCGCGGACGCAGATGTAACCTACACCGGAATCGGTGGTTTCAACTCCCTGCACGCTCTTTCCACTCGTAATGAGAGCCCGGAAACAGCCAGCCGTCCTTTCTCCAAATCCCGTGACGGATTTGTATTGGGAGAAGGAGCCGCCTGCTTGATTCTGGAAGAATATGAGCATGCCAAGGCTCGCGGCGCAAAGATATACGCTGAGATGATTGGCGAAGGCATGACGTCCGATGCATATCATATGACTGCTCCCGATCCGGAAGGTAAGGGTGCTGAGCGCGTGATGCGCTTGGCTATCAAGGATGCCGGTCTGCAGCCGGAACAGATTGATTTTATCAATACCCACGGAACCTCTACTCCTCTTGGCGATGTAACGGAAGTAAAAGCTATACAACGCGTATTCGGCGAACATGTATATGAGATGAATCTCGACTCCACAAAGTCAATGACCGGCCACATGATCGGTGCCACTGGCGCCGTGGAAGCGCTGGCGTGCATCATGGCTCTCAAGGAAGGAATCATCCCTCCGACAATCAACCATGATCCGGAAGATACGGACGAAGAGATTGACTATCGCATTAACTTCACATTCGACAAGGCTCAGAAACGCGATATCAAATACGCGTTGAGTAATACCTTCGGTTTTGGCGGTCATAACGCATGTTTGATCTTTAAGAAATGGGAAGAGTAACCCCATCGTTTGTTACTCAATATTAGTCTTTAAAATTTAAGGTATTATGATTACAAAAATTGGTGAAAATGCAGGCCTTCTTTGGAATGCACTGCAGAATGGTGCTCAGGGCATCAAAGCACTCAAGAAAGCAACGAAGCTGAAGAACGAGGAGCTTTTCCTGGCACTGGGTTGGCTGGCTCGCGAGGGTAAAATCACCTTCACCGAGGCAGAGGCTGACACAATCATTGCATTAGCTTAATTATGGTCATTGCAATCGTAGGCGCATCAGGCGCCGTCGGACAGGAACTGCTGCGTGTATTAGAACAGCGGCAGTTCCCTATTTCCGAACTCCGCTTATTCGGTTCGGAGAGAAGTGCCGGACAAACATACCTGTTTAAAGGCAAAGAACACAAGGTTCAACTGCTTCAACATGACGACGCTTTCAAGGGCGTCGATATTGCTTTTGCGTCCGCGGGCGCGAGCGTGTCGCGTGAGTACGCGAGTGACATCACCCGTTTCGGTACTATCCTGATTGACAACTCATCCGCTTTTCGTATGGATGAGGATGTGCCATTGGTAGTTCCTGAAGTGAACGCTGCTGACGCTTTCCATCATCCGAGAAACATCATCGCCAATCCTAACTGCACCACTATCCAGATGGTAGTGGCATTACGAGTTATTGAACGTCTGAGTCATATCAAGCGCGTTCATGTAGCTACCTATCAGGCAGCCTCCGGTGCAGGCGCGCAGGCAATGAAAGAGTTGGAGACACAGTACCGCCAAGTGCTGAACGGAGAAGAACCCACCGTGGAGAAATTCGCCTATCAGTTGGCCTATAATGTTATTCCTCACATTGATGTTTTTACCGACAACGGCTACACCAAAGAGGAGATGAAGATGTACCACGAGACGCGCAAAATCATGCATTCGGATGTAAAGGTGAGCGCGACCTGCGTACGTGTTCCTTCGTTGCGTGCACATAGCGAGAGTATATGGGTAGAGACCGAGCGCCCGATTAGCGTAGAGGATGCCAAAAAAGCTTTTGCGACCGCACAAGGTTGCTGCCTGATGGACGAACCGGAGAAAAAGATTTACCCGATGCCCCTGTTCCTGAGTGGCAAGGATGAGGTATTTGTGGGACGTATACGCAAGGACCTGAGTGATGATTGCGGACTAAGTTTTTGGTGCGTGAGCGACCAGATACGCAAAGGTGCGGCCCTAAACGCCGTACAGATAGCAGAAGTACTCATTCAAAATCACGGGATATATACGTAGTATATATAAGGTGTGGTAGGATACGATATAACTACGTAATGACCACGTAAAAGATAGGTAACATGACTGAGCAGATCGAAATAATGGCGCCCGTGGGGTGTTGGGAGAGTTTGGCAGCGGCGATTGAAGCCGGTGCCACGAGTATCTATTTCGGTATCGAGCATCTGAATATGCGTGCCCGCAGTTCGGTCAATTTTACGATGGATGACATGGCAACTATCGTGCGTACGTGTCGTGAAGCAGAAGTGCCGGACGGGCAAGGAGGCGTGCGGAAAGGCGTAAAAACGTACCTGACGGTAAATACCGTGATGTATCCTGAGGACCTGCCATTGATGCGCGAGATCATCGACCGTGCGCATCAGGAAGGCGTAGATGCGATTATTGCCAGCGATATCGCGGCGATGCAGTATGCCAATTCAATCGGCCAAGAGGTACATTTGTCCACCCAATTGAATATCGCTAATACAGAGGCTTTGAAATTCTATGCCCGGTTTGCGGACGTCGTAGTACTGGCGCGTGAGCTGAATATGGAGCAAGTGGCCTCTATCTACCGTGACATTGAGGAGCAGCACATCTGCGGCCGCAGCGGTCAACCCATACGGATTGAGATGTTTTGTCACGGTGCATTATGCATGGCGGTAAGCGGTAAATGCTATCTGAGTTTGAACAACTATGGTCTCAGCGCCAATCGCGGGGCTTGCGTACAAGTTTGCCGTCGCGGTTATACCGTTAAAGACAAATCATCGGACCTGGAACTGGATATAGACAACCAGTATATCATGTCTCCGAAAGATTTGAAGACAATTCATTTCCTGAACAAGATGCTGGATGCGGGTGTCCGGGTGCTGAAGATAGAAGGTCGTGCGCGTGGTGCGGAGTATGTCAGCACCGTTGTGAAATGCTATCGTGAAGCCGTTGAAGCATGGCAACGCGGGGAGTATTCCAATGATGCACTTATCGAACCTAAGATAGCGGAGTGGAATGAACGTTTGAGCCGCGTTTTCAATCGAGGTTTTTGGGATGGTTATTATCAGGGGCAACGTTTGGGCGAATGGAACCATCGCTACGGCAGTCTGGCAACCCGTACAAAAGTGTATGCCGCCAAGTGTACCAATTTCTTCAAGAACCTGAGTGTGGCGGAGTTTTTGGTAGAAGCCGTTGACCAGATTGAAGAAGGCACAGATTTGCTCATCACCGGCGAGACGACCGGTGTATATGAAAGCAAGGCAGAGGGTATGCGTAATGCAGAAGGCCAGTCCGTTTCGTGCGTTCGGAAAGGCGAGTTTTTCTCCCTTAAGACGGACAAACTGCTCCGAAGAGGCGATAAATTATATCTATGGATTAAGAGTTAACGGCATTCGTGTATAGCGGTATATCACATATCATTTCTCCGTTGAGTGCAGCGTGGTGCGGCTGGACGATGTTGTTTTTGTTCCTATGCGCCATCTTAAGCGAATACCTTCAGCCGGGCATCATCAGTCAGTCGGGCTCCTCTTTGATTGTCCGCACGGAGCGAACGTATAAGGATGCCCCCACCAATTTGCTTGGTCAGACGCTGGTTACTATATTCCGTATCGGAACATTGGCCATGGCTCTGTGTTTCTGTTTCTACCCCCTCGGCACATTCGGTTTCGCCACTTATGCAGCCGTCTGCGGTCTGATTATTGCCGTATTGCTGGTAAAGATGGTCTGCAACATCATACTGGATTACACCTTTATGCTCTCACGCCGTTTTGCGGCCGTATATGAGCATTACGCCAATATATCCACGATTGCCGTGTGCATTTTATATCCCGCTTTATTGGTGGTATTGCGCATTGACAATCCTGTCGTCGGCCAATGGCTTTTAGGTATCGTGACAGCTCTGTTTGTTGTTATGTGGACTTACAGAGCTATCCGTACCTTCATTATTTCCCCTATATCCATTCTCTATCTTACTCTCTATATATGTACATTGGAGTTATTGCCCTTGGCGATGCTCCTCTATTTGTCCCAGAAAACGATATCGGCTATATGATACAAAAAATTCTGTTTTCTCAGCCGCGCCCGGAAACGGCGCATAACCCTTACTCGCGTTTGGAAGAGCAGTTCGGCGTACAATGTGATTTTCACCAGTTTATTCACACAGAAGGACTATCCGCCCGTGAGTTTCGCCAGCAGCACATTAATCCGCTGGATTACACGGCTGTCATCCTTAATTCCCGTTTGGGCATAGAGCATTACTTCCGTTTGTGCGAAGAGATGCGTTTGACCGTGCCCGACACGATGCATTATTACTGCAACTCGGAGCAAGTCGGATTATATTTACAGAAGTATATCCAATACCGCAAACGCAAAGTCTTTTTCCCGGAAAGCGGTAACCGTTTTGAAGATTTGCTACCCGCAATGCATCGTCGTCCGAACGAGCGATATATGATGGTTTTGTCTGATATTCACTCCCAAGCACCCATTGATATGTTTGCCGAAAACAATATCGAGGTACAACCGGCCATTATGTATCGCACAGTCACCACTCCCTGGCCTGCAGACAAGCCTTTTGACTACGATTTGATAGCTCTTTTCACCCCCGCCGGTGTGAAGGCGCTGAAAGAGAATTTCCCGGACTGGCAACAAGGCGACACATTGATTGCCGCTTTTGGCAACAGCACTATTCAGGCGATGGAGAAAGCAGGTCTGCGCGTTGACATCACTGCCGGTCAAGGTCAGGCATTCGCTTCGCTGCCAATGGCTATTGCGGATTATCTGGAGAAGAACAATTGACGGATTAGCGCACTTGTGTTCAGAGGTTTACCTAAACAGAAAAGATTGTGCGGTCAATTGCGAATCACACAGTTGTACCATGAGGGGCGGCGCTTTGTATGCTGGCCTCTTCGTGTCACATGGCGTCCCGCCGAAGAAACGAAAGTGCTGGTATGGGCACCTAAGTCCCTCTTCAAACACGCCGTGCAACGCAACCATTTGCGACGTCTGATGCGTGAAGCCTTCCGCTTAAATCAGTCTTTGCTGGAAGAGCAACATGCGCAGATAGCTTTCAACTATATGGACAAAGAAGCACAACCCTACTCAGTAATCGAAAAAGCCGTATGCAAAGCCCTGAAGAAAATAAATGGAAAATAATACTCCGGAAGGCTTTTTTGATACCGGTTTATTTTTATCGGGTGTTCATCTCTCCTCTCACTCCGCCCTCCTGCCGGTTCACGCCGACGTGTAGTCAATACATGGTGGAGGCGGTGCTCAAATATGGTATTTTTAAAGGTACATGGCTTGGTATCAAGCGGATTTTAAGATGCCATCCATGGGGAGGCAGCGGATATGATCCCGTGCCGGTATGGCTACTAATACTATTATGCGTATAGATATTATCTCGGCGTGCCCGGAGTTACTGGAGTCGCCACTCAATCATTCTATTATCCAACGCGCAAAGACAAAAGGTCTTTGTGAGATTTACGTGCATAACCTGCGCGACTGGACCTTGGATAAACACCGTAAGATAGATGACTACGCTTTCGGTTTCAGCGCGGGCATGGTTCTGCAAATCGAGCCTATAGACCGCTTAATCACTCACCTTCAGTCCGAGCGCCATTATGATGAGATTATCTTCACCGCGCCGGACGGCGAACGGTTCACCCAACAATCAGCGAATGAATTGTCTCTCAAAGAGAATATTATCATTCTTTGCGGGCATTATAAAGGCGTAGACCAGCGCGTGCGCGATCATCTTATTACCCGTGAATACAGTATCGGAGATTTCGTTTTGACAGGCGGAGAAATGCCCGCAGCCATGATGACGGACGCTATCGTACGCTTGCTTCCCGGGGCATTAGGCGATGTTGAGAGCGCGTTGAACGATTCTTTTCAGGATGGTTTACTCGAAGCCGGAGTGTACACACGCCCGGCGGAATATAAAGGGTGGAAAGTGCCGGATATACTCCTCAGCGGACATCAAGCCAAGATTGAAGACTGGATGTATGAGCAATCACTCAAACACACAGAAGAACGGCGACCAGACCTATTAAAAGACTGATTTTGCTAAGTAAAAATAGCAAAATTATGTTTTATAACATTTTTTTGGCAAAATATTTGGTGCATTTACAAAAAAGCAGTACCTTTGCACCGTGTTTTTCATGGTATTAGATTTAAGGTTAAGTAAAAAGATTGGGTTGTCGTGAGACAACCTTCTTTGTTTTTTATAGTATTCCTAAAATAAATTTGTGTAATTTAAAAATTATTCGTACCTTTGCAGTCGCAAAGGTTTAATGATAAAAAGAACCACCATGGAGACACTCATTTCCGTTATCGGCGGATCGAATGTTGATTTATCCGCTACGCTATCCGACGCCTTTATTGCTGCGGACTCCAATCCCGGTCACGTGGAGATTGGCTACGGCGGCGTTGCGCGCAATATAGCGCACAACCTCTCACTACTGGGTGCGCGTGTGCAGTTATTGTCCATTTTCGGGGGAGACTTATTCGGCGGACTGCTGCAAGATTACTGCAAGCAGCAGGGCATTGATTTGCACCTGTCCGACAAAGCACCCGATGCCCGTTCGGGTGTCTATTTATGCATTAACAATCACGGTGGTGAGATGATTGCGGCTGTAGCCGATACTGAAATCATACGCACTATTACCCCTGAATGGCTGGAGAAAAGAGCAGGAGAACTGAATATCTCGGATTATATTGTAGCAGACACGAATATCAGCGAAGACGCCATTCGATGGCTTATGGAGAATAGCACGGTTCCGTTGTTTATAGACGGGGTCAGCTCCACCAAAGCGCATCGCGTAGTGAATGCGCTGCATAAGTGCAAACTGCCTTATCTTCATTCTCTCAAATTAAACCTTAAGGAAGCATTGGCCGTCACGGAGACATCCACTTATGGCGAAGCGGCACAACAGTTGCTGAATATGGGTGTTCAGCATGTTTATATTACGCTGGGCAGCGAGGGCGTATATTGTCGTAATGCGGCGGAAGAATGGCTTTTCCCTGCTCTCCCTGGCGAAGTGGTAAACACCACCGGTGCGGGCGATGCCTTTTTGGCCGGCGTCGTATATGCGTATACCAAAGGTATAGGTTTTCCGCAGACCGCCCAATACGGACTTATGGCAGCGCGAGCAACGCTCATGAGCCCGAAAGCAGTTAATCCGAATATAGCAAATATCCTTTTATAACATGAACAAGTATCTTTCTATTTCCGAAGAAGTGCAGCAGGCACTTCGCGAAGGCAAACCGGTAGTAGCTCTCGAATCCACCATTATTAGTCATGGCATGCCGTACCCGCAAAATGTAGAGACGGCGTTGCGTGTAGAGCAGACCATCCGTGACAATGGTGCCGTTCCCGCTACTATTGCCATCATCGGCGGCAAACTCAAGGCCGGTTGTACACATGAAGAGATTGAGTATCTGGGTAAGAAAGGTCAGGCCGTTATCAAAGCCTCCCGCCGTGATCTGCCGGTGCTGCTGGCACGTGGAGAGGATGGGGCGACCACCGTTACCACAACTATGATGATTGCGGCGATGGCCGGCATACATGTATTCGCTACCGGCGGTATCGGCGGTGTCCATCGAGGTGCACAGCAGACATTTGATATCTCTGCGGATCTGGAAGAGTTAGCGCAGACTCCGGTAATGGTTATATGTGCCGGTGCCAAATCTATTCTTGACTTGGGGCTGACGTTGGAGTATCTGGAAACGAAAGGCGTTCCCGTTATCGGTTACGGGACGGATGAGTTGCCGGCATTCTATACCCGTCACAGCGGTTTCGGAGTAGATTATCGCATAGATACTCCGGAAGAGTTAGCCGCTGCTTTCAAGGCTAAACAGGACTGCGGTCTCAAGGGAGGCATGCTGGTTACCAATCCTATTCCCGAGCAATTCTCCATGCCTGCCGACGTGATTAACGCCGCTATAGAGAATGCGCTGCGTGAAGCAGACCGACAAGGTATCCATGGCAAGCAGTGTACACCTTTCTTGTTAGCCAAAGTGAAAGACCTGACCGGCGGCGACAGCTTGGCGGCAAACATACAATTAGTACTCAATAATGCTCGCTTGGCCGCATTGACGGCAGCTGCATTAAGTAAGAAAGGGTAGCCGCTTGGCTACCCTTTCTTTTTATGCTTTTTCAATCGCTTCTGCTATGGAATTGGCAATTACTGCCATTTCCTCGGCCGGAAGCTGAAGCTTGGGATTGCTGAATAGCATATCTTTCTCTGAATTGAGAGGAATCAGATGTACATGCACATGATTCACTTCCATTCCCAGCACCGCTACTCCCACGCGTTTGCAACCCGTCGCAGTTTTGATTCCTTTGGCTACTTTCTTGGCAAACACCATCAGTTTCTGCAATTGCTCATCGTCCAAATCGAAGATATAATCCGCTTCGGGTTCCGGCAATTTCGGTACTACTAATGTATGTCCCTTCACCAATGGATTGATATCCAGGAAGGCATAGTTCTTCTCATCCTCCGCTACTTTGTAGCTCGGAATCTCGCCTTTGATAATGCGTGTAAAAAGAGTCATAATGTATTAAAGACTAATTTCCAAAATCTCCAATTCCAGCAAGCCTGCAGGTACCTGTACTTGAGCCACTTCGCCCACTTTCTTACCCATCAGTCCCTTAGCGATGGGTGTTGTGACGGATATCTTGCCCTCCAGTGAATTGGCTTCTCCCTCGGTAACGAGCTGATATGTTTTCTCTTTGCCTGTCTTCCGAACGCGCACGCGCACTTTGGTCAGGATTTGCACCTCATCGGTCTTGACATCCTTGGTGTCCAGAACACGGGCATCCATCAATTTAGCCTTGATGTGCGCGATTTTGCTTTCCAATATGCCTTGTTCCTCTTTCGCGGCGTCATACTCCGCGTTTTCACTCAAATCGCCTTTCTCGCGTGCCTCAGCGATTGCGGCAATGACACGTGGGCGCTCTATAGTTTCCAAGACTTGGAGTTCCTCTTTCAATTTTTGCAGACCTTCTTCGGTCATATACGTTACTGCCATAATATTGTTTTTTAGTATTTTCGATTGAGTATTTCGCTCGCAATAATCGCTTTGCGAACTTCGTCCGTATCGGTCAAATCCGGTACGTTCACATCCTTATTTTCAATATCAGTTGCCATCGTGTTCCGTCTAAAAAATATAGACACTGCTGTCTATCTTTTTCGTTTTTTTCAAAAAACAATAGGAAACTTCACAGCCTCCTATTGCCATTAAACCTAAACCTTAACTATGAAAATTTTTGTTTTCGATGCAAAAGTACTGCTTTTATTTGATATAACCAAATTTTTGGGCAAAAAAATGCATATTTTGCCTAATTTTCAACTATTTCGCCGCGCAAAGTAGCCGCAGAAGCGTCTAAAACGTGTACCTTCACCAGGTCTCCTACTTTCTGGTTCGTACGGGGGAAAACAACTGTTTTGTATCTTGTGGTACGGCCGTACATATCTTCTCTGCTTCGCTTGGAAAATCCCTCTACCAGCACTTCCACTACATGACCTATCTCTTTGCGATTGGATTCAAGCGATAACTGATTTTGGAGTGCTATGATTTCATTGAGTCTCCTCACTTTCTCTTCCTCCGGTATATTATCCGGCAAATGCTTCTGCGCGTACGTCCCCGGACGCTCTGAATATTTGAACATAAACGCGGTATCAAAGCCCACCTCACGCATCAAACTGAGCGTCTGCGCATGATCCTCCAGTGTCTCATCGTGAAATCCGCAGAAAATATCCGTACCGATAGCGGCCTCCGGCAGTATCCGCCGAATCGCAGCGATGCGCTCCAGATACCACTCTCGGGTGTATTTACGATTCATCAGTTTCAGGATATGATTAGAGCCTGATTGCACCGCCAGATGGATAAACTTACATAGATTATCATGCCTGCTTATTGCTTCCAGCGTTTTATCCGACATATCCTTCGGATGACTGGTTGTGAAACGAATACGCATATCCGGCACTGCGTCTGCCACCATCTCCAAAAGGTCCGCGAAATCAATCACAGTACCGTCTTTCCTCGTATAACGATAGGAATTGACGTTCTGTCCAAGCAGTGTTACTTCTTTATATCCACGTGCTTGTAAATCACGCACTTCGTTCAGAATAGACTCCACATCTCTACTGCGTTCGCGTCCACGCGTGTAGGGAACCACGCAATAGGCACAGAAGTTATTGCAGCCGCGCATGATAGAGACGAATCCGCTGATCGAGCGCCCTATGCGCGAGGGGATAATCGCCCGATAGGTCTCCGTTGTGCTCAACTCGACGTTCATGGCTTTATGGCCCTGCTCGCATTGAGCCAAGAGGTTAGGTATATCCAAATAGGCGTCCGGTCCTGCTACGAAATCCACTCCGTACTCGTCAATCAGCTGCTTCCCCATCCGCTCGGCCATACAACCGATCACACCGAGGATGATCTTATCTCCTCTTTGTACCACTTCCGAGCGGCTTTGGATAGAACGGGCTTTGAGCTCTCTCAGCCGTGCCTCTACTTTCTGCTCCGCGTTATCGCGTATAGAACAGGTATTGAGAATCACTATGTTCGCTTCTTCCCAGTGCTCAGTCAGCTGTGCATCCGTGGTCTCCATAATAGCAGCCACCACTTCACTGTCCGCCACGTTCATCTGGCAGCCGTATGTCTCTATATAGAATTTTTTTATCATTTCTCTTGCGTATATCAAAAAAAAGCAGTACCTTTGCACCCGCTTTCGAAAAATGAAAGCCTCGGGGAGTGGCGCAGCCCGGTAGCGCAACGGTCTGGGGGACCGGAGGTCGCGTGTTCGAATCACGTCTCCCCGACAAAAAGGATGGTTATCGCCGTCCTTTTTTGTTTCATTGCACCAGCGGCAGGTTCACTTCCGCCAAGGCTTGTATGGTCACATGGCTCAAGACGGATTGCATCTCGGCGCTCTTCTGTATCATATCCATCCACCACTCTGCTTCATCCAGATCAGCAAAACCGCTTACGCGCAATGCACATCCGTCGCCGAGTACCGGCATTTTCTGCAGATCAAAGTCACGTATAAGGAACTGGCTGAAGTTGAAGAGCGCTATTTCATAGAGCAGTTCGTTCAACGCCTGTTCATCCGCTTGCGGCAAGCGCAGGAGCACGATAGACGGTTGTTTGCGGTCATCACTCCATTGCAATGTTGTAGCCGTTGTATCTTGGGTTTCTTGCTCCGTTTGTCCGCGCATCTCTGCCAGTGAACCGGTCGTACCGCCCTGTTGGCTTTCTCTACCCTGACCCATCATCGCCAGCATATCTTTCGCCATTGCGCCTAATTCCGTTTCGGGATAACGCTCTACGAGATGCTGCAATTCCGCCACAAACGGTTCTTGACCTTCCGTGCGCGCAACGGACACTGCATTGAGGAAGAGAAAACGGGGCATCAACGAACTTTGAGGAAACTCCTTCTCGGCATACTGCTTATTCGCTTTCACTTGCGGATACTGCCCTTTCGTATAAGCCGTATATGTGGCCGCATACAAGGAGTCTTGCTCAGCAAGCATTCGTTTCATTCGGGCGATATATTCCTCATCATTGCGTAAGGCACGCAATTGCTCTTCCTCGTGTATCGCGTCTATAGCCGGATGCCCGGCGAAGCGCTTTTTCAGCATACTTAAGGTCTCTTCCGCCAACTGCTCCGACTCCAGTTTATCGCGATAGATATGATAGAGTGCTACCAGCGCATCACACCATAAACTGTCACTAATCGCGTAGTCTTGCGGTGTACGCGGTATCTGCTGCAGATAATACTCGGGTTTATGATCATCTGTTTCAATGACCGCAGGAGCAGCGGCTGAGTCGGAAGCGATGGCTATCGAATCCTGTTCCGTGTCTGTTGTCTCCTCCGGATAGGGATTGACCACTTGTTTGTTTTTCCTCCTCCAGTTATCTTCCAGCGGACGGTTTCCCCATCGGCGTTGCCATTCCTGCTTTCCTTGCTGCATCAATTGGGTATTATAGAAATACCACTCGCCTTTACTGCCCCCGCCGCCTAACATATTCATGGTGTTCACACCCCGTATGGGTCTTTCGAGAGCCAGTTCCGTCTCGCGTTTATCCTGCGCTTGCTTGGTAGAGTCCGCTTTCTCGGCAGCAATAAGTTCGGCGATAATCTTATCTACCACAGCGCGCTGTTCTTCTTCCGTTTTATGGCTTAAGCGCTGCAATGAGTCTTGCAGCTGGGCCTGTGTATAAGCCACAATCAACTCATCCAATATCTCTGATCGTTTCTGTACACGCGGGTAGTCCGGTTTCTCAGGGGTGAGAATCGTCACCGCTTCCCGGTAGCATGGTTGGGCCTTCACATATGCGCGCATATCATAATATAAATCACCCGCGCGCACGAGGACAGCCGCTTTGGCACTTCCGGCCTGCGTCGCTTCAGCAATGGCTTTATCATACATCTTCAGCGCCTCGACCGTATCTTTGTGCTGCAAATAGATATTACCCATTGCACCGTATATCTGGTCCAGACGGTCTTTGAATTTCGATTGCTTGCTCATGGTACGCAACTGACGCAGCGAGTTTTTTCCTCCCAATTCTGCGATACGCAGCAGGGCATTGAATTCCATTTCAGTAGGAGGGGCAAGACGCACTACGGCCTTGTAAGCACTGATAGCGTCATCTTTGTTGCCGTCCAATTCATATAATTGACCCAATACATATTCGAAACGCGGTCTGTAGATCTTGCGTTTCTCGTAAGGGATGGCTATCTTCACAAATGGAATAGCGGCATGATATTGCTTTCCGTGGAGCAACACATCCGCTTTGACAGCGGAATAGAGGCGTGCATGCTTCTTACTCAACGCATCGAGTTGTACGCGGTTGAGCATATCTTCCGCCTCATACTGCCATTCCATCTCCGCATAGGCGCGTGCTATCCATAACTGGCACTGCGCGATGATATCCGCATCGTTCTCATAATGACGGATGATATAATTGAAGGTGCTAACGGCCCCTAGAAAATCGCCTTTGTGAAACTCCGCTTCACCCAAACGAATCCATGCCAGTTTCATATTGGCATTGAATTCCTCGGACTGCAGCCATAGTTTATATTTGGGGTCATTGGCACGTTTAGGATCACGTTTCGGTTTAGATTTGATAGAGTGCAGTTTGATACACTTACGGCATTTCTCTATAGTCTTATCCATCTGCGAAGCAGCGGCTTCTGCCGCTGTATGATTGCTGACGGGATAGAGATAGAGCACCTGGCTATAGTCATCCGTATTGGCATCACGGATGGCTTTCAAGCCTTCTTCGTAGGCTATATTGCCGTTATGGAGAATATTATATTTGACTTTCGTTTGGTGGAACGACCGAGTCGCCCACGTGTTTTTCTGCGTGGAGCATGAAGAGCAGACTAATCCTATCAAGATTAATCCATAGATGATGGATGATTTATGAGATGTGATGGTAATCATTTCTCTAATCTCTAAACTCTCCACTTTAAACTTTAAACTTTAAACTCAAAACTCTACACCAGTCCCTTCACATGGCTCTGCGCGGCTACGAACTCTTTCAGATAGAATGGCTCATAATAAGCTATGTCCGTAGCTTTCGCTATAGAAGGTTCTGCTGTGGTTTCGATATACGTTGCCAGAAATCTTGCCTCGGGAACTATATCAGGTATATAATGCCAGTTGGGTTGGGAGAAGACCGCTTGACATTTGGCTGCGCCATCGCCAAAGTAGTAATACGCCGTCTCCTTTGTACTTTGTACTTTGTCCATTTGTCCCTTAATCAGACTCTCCTCGTTCTCCACAACTACGGCGCGGGCTTCGTTCAACTTTGAACGTTCTTCTTTCTGCTTATCGCAATCGAAAATGGCGGTATATACCTCCATGCGTCGGGCATCTATCATCGGGATGAGACAGGCATTGGTCATTGACCATTGGTTGCTGACGATTGCCTCTTTAGCAGCCAGCCTGAGTATCTCCAGTGTAGGCACAGGTATCAATGGTACATTGAGTCCGTAGCATAACCCTTTGGCGGTACTGGTTCCTATGCGCAGGCCGGTATAACTACCCGGTCCCTCACTCAGCGCCACGGCATCAATAGTCAGTTGATGTTGCGCTGCGTACTGCAGCAGGTGTTGTATATAACGAGGTAGCAACCGGGCATGGTTGCTACCTTCGCAACATATACACTGTTCTGCCGGCACACCATCCTTGCAGATGGCGGCCGAGCAGACAGATGTACTAGTTTCGATACATAGTATCGTCATGTGCGTTTTAGAACAACTTGGATTCCTTAAAGTGCTTGTACTGCTTCTTGGGGAAGTTGAAGTGGTAAGCCAACTTGATACCCGCGTCGAAGTAACCCAGCTTGTCCGCATATGTTCTCGTTGCGGAGAGCATATTGAGGTCAGCGATGGCACCACCGGCTGCATCCGTCGGAGCGGTGATATCGAGCAGTGACGGACGGCTGTCTGCCGAACCGGCAGCAGCATTCTTGTACTGGTTGGAGAAGTTGTTGTATACGCAGTAGTTAGCGTACGCACCCAGACCGAGCGAGTTACCACTCTTCAGGATCCACTCATAACCGATTTCTGCGGTCAGCATAACGTTCACCTTGAATTGGATACCGTTATCCTCTGTCGGTTGCTGATCGATATACTTACCGGTAACGATGTTATCCTTGATGGTGATACCCTCTTCCGGATAAACCGCAGTGATGCTTGCATCAGCGCTGTTGACAGTCTGTTTATACGGAGTATAAACCGGAATCATGAATTTCGGACCGATGTTGAAGAATAGTCCGTTGTCATGAATCAAGGAGAACATCAACGGCACCTCAAGTTGCAACTGGCGGTCCGTTTCTCTGATGTTGTCCGCGGTTACATGATACGTAATCTCGTTATTGTCACCTGCCTGATAAACAGTATCCTGCGATCCGTTGAACGTACCTTGTGCATAACCGATACCGAGGCCTACGATGATACCGAGATCAACAGGGCGGGCATCATTGCTCCAATAGTGCGCGTATTGCAGGTCCAGCATAGCATCAAAACCAACACCCCATTTAGCGTTCACTTTCTCGATAGGCTGGTGGAGCTGAGAAGCTACACCGACACGTGCGCCGATAGTGAAGCGGTCATAGTCATGCTTGAACTGTTGCTTGGATACCAGTGTATCACCCGGCTGAGCGATTTGCTCAGGCTCTTGTTCTTCACCTTGTGCAACCTGGCCTTGCTCACCACCTTCGGCAGCCTGGCCTTGCTCACCACCTTGTGCAGCTTGGCCCTGCTCACCACCTTCGGCAGCCTGGCTCTGTTCACCACCTTCGGCAGCCTGGCCTTGCTCGCCACCTTGTGCAGCTTGGCCTTGCTCGCCACCTTGTGCAGCTTGGCCTTGCTGTGCCTGCTGTGCCTGCTCAAAAGCTTCTCTTTCTTCTTTCTGCTCAGCCTCAGCTTGTGCTTGAGCCTCTTTGGCATGATGATTAACAGGAATCAAGCATTCTTCGCACATCCATGAATAGATATTCATCAAGAGCACACCATCCGGGAACTTCTTGGTACCCAATTGGCGAACTGTATGCACTTTATCCCATACCCAAACAGAAGGTCTTTCGCCTGTGCAGTACTGTTGGCACTCACGCTTAATCATCACGGAGTCGCCTATCGCCACTTTGAACTCATGTGTCTGAGCTGGTTCAGCCTGCTGTGCCGACAGCGTCGATACAACAGAAGCACTGATCAGGGTGGCTGCAATTAGAATTGATTTTATAGTCTTCATAGTGCTACCTCCTATTCTTATTTAACAATGTAACGTAAGGTTGATTTCATGCCGTCGCAGTTAACCTCTACGAGATATATACCACGCTCGGCAGCTGCCTTCATCTGGAAGGAAGATTCACCGCTTACAGTGTAATCGCCGATTCGGAATCCTTCAGACGTGTAAACACGGATGATTGTCTCTTGCTCCGGATCGAGGTTGACCACATTGATCTGCTCGCTCGCACGCGCCATAGACGGTCTGAGCGCCGGTGCCGGATTAGAGGTATCCGTTGCTCTACAATCCAGAAGATTGGTATATAAGATGAACGGACATTCACCCGGAGTGAGGGACGGAATCGTTACTACAGCATAATACATACCGGACGGCATCGGGTCACCCAAACCATTCGCGTTGGTGATGTAATAACCTGTACCGGCACGCTCCGGAGTCTGATCTTGCTCGTCTTCTACGATATACCACTTAACAAGCGATTCAATACCCGCCTCCTCCAGCGAATCCAATGCCAGTGCTTCATACTCATCCGGCATGTATTTGCGGATAGAGTCGTTCATTGCATTACGGTTGATCATCAACAGACGGTTACCGTATTTCTGTGAAGCAGCAACATGCATTACCACGTCGTTCTTAAGCGTTAGAACCAGGATAGAGAGACTATCCGGATCATTGCTCGGGAAGGACAAGGTGTCGCGTGTCGAAGTCTTGTAAACGCTATCGTTACCTGCTTTCCATTGATAGTAGTTACACTCTTCTACAACCAGCGAGTCAACCGCTACATTCTTGATGGTATCACTCTCTAAGACATCACCGCACTCGGTGAGTATCTGATAGTAGAGTCTAACCTGCTCTGTCTTGGTAACCGTATTGGGTACGGGTTTGTAAGACGAACCGCCGTCCGTGCTGTACATCCAAACGATGCTGTCTACTTTGCCGACATACATAGTGGAATCCAAACGTGCTTCCTCCAATGCATTGTAGATCTCGTCAATAGCGGCAGCGCAGTCGATGACTGTTCCGCGTTTCACAGTCGGGATATTGGTCAACTGATCAAGCGGGATGATCTTCGGTTGCTGGAGCGGCAATACGGTATACTCGAAGTGGAAGAGGACATAGGTTGCATCTTCTTGATCAATAGAGTCATAATCCGTTGTCCAATTCCATGAGTTCGGGTCGTTCGGGTCGATGATATGCGTCTCGCCGGCCTTGATGGTGAAGCGGTCTTCATATTTCTCACCCGGACAGATATACATCGTATCGTTTACGACGGTGGTATCAACGATAACTGTATCCACGAGTTCTGCCCATATATGAGAAGTCTTCGTGGAGCTATACTCAATCAAGAGGTCGCTCTGCCATGTCTCCAGCACTTTGCGGGAGATGAGTTTGGAGGTATCTTGCCCCATCAACTTGCTCAAGTCTGCAAGAGGCTTGCTTCCGCATAGTTCGCTGATCTTCACTTTTATATCATTCGGCGTGCCGCCCCATTTTTCGGTGTCGAAATGGAGACGGAGATCTTTGCCAGCCGGCACTTGATGGATGATGATGTTATCATCCGCATCTTTCGCCGGTTTGCCATCAGGTCCCTGCTCATATCCGAAGAATACTTTGTACCACGTAGTCTTGTTCTCCGGGTTGACATTACCGTGCTTCCAGTCAAAGCTGACGTAGTTTTCGCAGCTGGCACCCTTCGCCGGTGTGCTATTCAAGCGAACCAAGAGAGGCTGTGACGAACGAACGCGTACATATGCCTCCACCGAGTCTTTGGTCACGAAGCGATTCAAGAGACTATCCAGATAACTTGACTTCGTTTCCATGATCGAATAATTGATACCTGTTTTCTGGATAGCCTTGTTCGCCAGTTCCTTAACGGATTTAGTAACGCTACGGCCACCGGCCACTCTGCGTGTGCGCTCGGGAATAGCATAGGTGCAGTTAGCCTGACAGGTTGCCGTTCCGGTAATGACAGCTTCATCAGCACCCAGGTTCTGGAAGGTGATGACGTCATCCACAGAGAGGTTGAAGTTATTATGCATGTACGGAACGCACATCACGAACCACATCGTCGTATCGGCAGGGATATTGTAATCCACATTCGGTACAAAGAGTTTCGCTTTCTCTTGGTCCGGGTCGACCGATGCGGATGCATAGTCATTCAGTTTGGTAGAGAGGGTCAACGGCTGGTCGGTTGTTACACGAACCAAGATATCCACGTCGCCCAGTCCGTGAACGACATAAGCCGGGATATTTTTTGAACCCTTCTTACCTGCCGGAACAGAACGGGTGCCCTCGCCTTGCAGCAGGTCATCGGCATCAGTCAGTTTGGCTGCATCCTCGAAGATAGCCACCTGTACTTTCGCTTTGCCGCCAAGGTTCTGCGTTGCTACATGCAGGCTCTTGCCATGCAAGGACTCGTCCTTACGCATGTCTTTGGTCTTGATACGATACCAGAGTGTAGAGTTAGCCGCAATCTGATAGGTGGTATCACCGAGCTGGTCAATGATGATCGGGCGCATCTCATTCTCACCCGTATTCGGGTTAACGAGGTTCGCGCTGAACTCAAAGTCCTCTGCTGAAGTGATACGGATCAGTACAGAGTCTTTGCCCATTACCTGCTCCATCGTACCGCGCTCAACGAGTTTGGTTACCTCTTGTCCCGGAGACAGCGTTTTGGTCTGGCTCATCATCGTTTCCGTAATCGGGCAGTGATAAGCCACTTCGGCTTTAATCTTATTGCGATTAGCACCAGGGTTATGTGCCCATAATTCCGGTGTTTCCTGGATACCCTCCAACTGTTGGAGAATCTCCTTCGGGATGATATACCATGATGTACCTGCAGCATGCTGATAAACGGTATTCCATTGGAGCTCCTGGAATGCTATACCCTCGCAATGGATGGTATCAAAGTCAGCAGGAGTGGAATCTTTCGCTTCGAAATGGAGTGCCGTGTTGCTGATGACGCGGAAATAGACGATATCATCAGCGGTCTCCAGCGTGCTATGAGGCAGCAGTTTGGATTTCGTCTCTTTGGCTTTAAGCGAGAATTTCTGTACTTGCTGCGTCTCGAACGGACAGGTGAACGCAATCCAGAGCGCACCGTTGCAAGCGGCATTGTCTTTATTGCGAACCGTCACATAGAGGTCCTTATTGCCTGCTTTCTTCTCTCTGAGGTCTACATAGTACCAGAGGTTGGCTTCCGCAGCCTGGTCATTTCCGATTTCCCAATTGAACTTGATAGCCGAGCTACAGCTGGAGCCTTCTGCTTCTTCCGTGAAGCGGACTTCAATATGAATATCCTGGGTAGATACAACACGTACCCATACCTCGTCGCTTTTGATATTCTCGAAAAGGTCACGCGACAGCTCCTTGCTGTATGTACCTCTTGCGGGAACAGAGATCGAGCGGTGCTCATTCTCCAGACTGTCCGGACACTCGAAGCTTATCTCGCCGTACACAGTAGCTTTGCTCTCGCCGAGGTTATGAACATATACGGTCGGGTATTTCTCCAGGTTGCGAACCTTGGTCATATCCACATGATACCAAGTCGTATCATTCGCAGTCAGGCGTTTGCCGTCTTCCCAGTTGAACTCAATAGCGTCTTGACACTTCGTATCCACATTCTCCTTCTTTGCTGCTGGTGCGGTAGTAGCCCATATCTTGAGTTCCTGATTGGTCTCCACGCCTACCCAAATCGTATCCGATGTGGCGGAATAGAACGAATAGGGGAAGGTATGCTTGATTGGGTTGGCGCCGGCAGCTATCGTATGCGAGAATTTCTGCACATCGATATACGGGCAGGAGAAGGCCAGCGATACGGATACCGATGCTTTACCCTGACCCATGTTCTGCGCATAAACGGTTACATCCTCCACATTGGCTTTCGCCTCGGTCATATCTACGGCATACCATTGGGTGGTATTAGCCTCCTGCTGGTGACCTGTAGCCCAGTTGAAATCGATGTTCGTTTTGCAGTCCTTACCTTCGCGCATATGTTTGAGACGGGCGTCGCATACGAGCGGCTGCTCTGTCTCGATCAACAGATACACACTGTGCACGCTGGCATCCAGTCCTTCGAACATATTGCGCTTGAATACTACAACCTCCGAACCGCCTGCAGGGATATTGTAGTTGGTCTCCGTGGCGCTGTATGCCTCGCATTCGAACGCCATGAAGGTGGTCATCTTAACAGCCGCAGCATTGGTATTGAAGAACGTGAACTCTGGTTCGAAATTCTTCACCGCTTTTGCCTCCTCTACGCTGATATAGTAGAGTCCGCTGGTGATGGTCTGTCCTTGCTGCTCCAGCTCCAGTTTGGTTGCCGGCGTTACCTGACAGTTAAAGATCGGAGTGGTTGCCGTTTGCGGAACGGAATCAATCTGCAGTGCCAGGGGTTGGTCAGTTGTGACACATCCGTAGAGCTCATCTACGTTGAGCGAACGGAGGTTACTTCCGGGCACCACACGTGTTACCGACTTGCCTGCGCCTACCGTGAAGGAGCGCGAAGTTAGACCGGTAGAAGGGCAGTCGAACGATACGCCGGCTGTCACATTAGCTGTTTGGTTACCGCGGTTGGTGATGGTCAGTTGTACATCCTGCTTGGTGGTTTGTTTGAATTTCTGGATGTCCACTTTCCACCATGCATTCCTTGCTACGTCCTGGGTAGCAGGCGTTTGCCAGCGCAACTGTGTATTGGTCTTACAGCTCTCATCGAGGTCTGTTTGCTCAAATACTTTCGCGCTTAGCAGGATTCTGCCGTTCGCATTCAGCGTAAGGTAGATGTCCGTCTGCTGCATACGAACCAGCACCGATGCATTGGCCGTGTACGTTTTATGGGAATTCGGCGCGATGGTATATTCCTCCGGCCGCTCTTCGCCTGCCACATACGCTACCATCTTCACGTCAACAGACGCCGACTCGAGGTTGTTGAGATAGAGCGTGAGGGCAGGATTGTCCTCCTCGTACAACTTGTCCAATTTTACACGATACCATAATGGGGTGGTACTTTCATGAATCGCACCATTGTCCCAGTCAAAGTCAATAGCATTGGCTTTGGTACTACCACTGTCGTCCCCCATGGCCATCGCAAAGACGGTCATCAGGGAAGCCATGGTCAATAGTAATAACTTCTTCATGTAATTTGTTTGTTGGTTAATAAATAGGGTTAATTATGTTATTTTGTTGATTGTCCCAAGACATTATATTTGCGATCATCCACGATGATGAATAATTGTCCGTTGTGTATTTGCTTATAGGTCCGCGGGTCTCCCGTCTCGACAGTCTCGACGGCCTCTCCGGGTCGCTTGACCGTCAGCGCGATACGGCGCGTGCAGGTGTTGGCTTTCTTCACCTCCACAATCGTATCTCCGTATGCATAGAGGATGGTACCGGATGGCGTATATCGATAGCCGTACCGAAGATCGTTCGCCGCCACGCGGATAGTATCGTACTCCAGCTTCGGCTGGGTGAACTGGAGGCTCACCTGGCGTGTCTGAAGTGTATCGGCGCTCACCCATAGTGTATCGGTAAAGGTAGTATCGCTCTCGTACGCGCGTTGATCCACCGTCAGTTTCTTACCCAGACATGTCTTCTGCGATACAGCCGGCAGCGGGTCCACAAACTGGCGGGTGGTATAGAGATATATTCGTCCTGCATAGCCGTCCTCATGCGTCACATGCAGCCACACTGATTTTTTCTGGGTCAGCGCGCGTAAAAGAAGAACAGAGTCCGGTTGATAGATATGCAGCGAATCGGAGAGCGTAGCACGTCCTATCTCTTCGCCGTTACAACTATCCAGCGTCAATCGAACCTCGCACGGCAGGTTCTTTTTCTGCTTCCAATGAATAAACGTCTTTCCTGATGCAGGAATGCGGGAGTATGGGAGACGATACACATTGTACGGTTTCTCACATACATAGGTCATGCGCGAGTACAATGGCAACGGATCTTCACATGTCGATTCCGGTCCCTGGTCGTAAGGATAGCAATATACTTTTCCGCTGCCGCCGTTAGGACATACACGCACGCGTGGCGAGAGAGTCTGCGCCATCATCTTGGCCTGTTCACCCAACTCCTCTATCATCTGGTTGACCATGGTGTTGTCTATCTCGGCCATACGATTGGCGGGAACAGTGACCGAGAAAGCCGGTCCATGACTGGTGCAGAATGCAAACACATCAATGAAGACAGAGCAGTCGGCAAACCAATATGCCGAGAGTCCCTGCTGCAGATTTTCGATGGAGGTAACATACCACATCGTGTCCTTCACTTCACGCTCGATAGGGAATCCGAACTGCTCCGCATTCTCATAGCACTCGCAGAAATGAGAGGGCAGTTGCTGCTGAGCGGCTATGGTATCGCATCTTAAACTATGCTCCGCCATGACCAAAGCCGGGCGGATGAGCATCGCTGTCATCATCAAGCAGAATAATTTGGTGAGAACGTTACGCATTCTGTAGTGTTATTGTATTTTGGCGCCTAAAATAGTATACTTCTCTCCGCCGCGAAGAATGATAACGCGACCTTCTTCGATATACTTCGTGATGGTTTGTCCGTCGCCGATAGTCTCTATATCCGTCGGGAACTCATTATTATATACCTCTCCGCAGAGGAAGCGGATCTGTACAGCCAGCATGCCGGCAGGAATCCATTGAGGCTGATTCTCCACGGTAAGCGGCTGATAAGCGCTGGCACCGGCAGGACGATGACTCCATGCGATTCGGCTAATGGGCGTCAAGCCTCCTACATAGTGCTCGTAGAGGTTCTGCTCCGCGCGCAGCAGGTCCACCAGAGTCTGCTCCGATTCGCGCTGCAGCACAACTCCATCCATATAATCCCATTCCGACGGAGACTCATATTCATAAGGCTCGTAACGGCGGATATGATCTCCGTCCTGCTCCTCATGCTGCGTATTGAGTCCGCGGCAGAAATAGATGGTATCGATGATAAGACAATCATCCTCCACCGTAATGGTGTACTCCGTTATCCTGTTGCATCCGTCAGCTTTCAGCACCGTATCGCTATAGGTGTACTCGCCCGGCATGTCGTAAACGACCTTGCCGTCCGGCGACTCATAGCGCATACATGCCGTATGCGATTCGGAGAGGCGCTCCGTCTGACCGACTGTCAGCACCAGTATATCTATAATCTTGTCGCCATAAGGCAGTTCGGTTGTCTTCGTGATATATTCCCCGCTCTCATAAACCGTTTGGTCTCCCAGCAGGAAACTGTCGCACGCGTGCTCTTCGGTTCTATTCTCCGTGATATACTGCACAACGGTCGGCTCCACGATGATGCGCGCGTTCTCATGCACTACAGTATTGAAGAAATGGGTCTCCTCATCCTTTTGCACGGTCCACCGCCATCCGGCCTGGCAGTCCTCAAAGACCGCTACAGCCTCTATCGTTTCCGCTCCGTCCAGTATAGCCGTCGGGAAAGGTCCGAACGCCGTATCAGGCAGATAGGTCACCGTTGCCGGAAGGAAACGGTCCATCAGTTTGATATAATTATCTCCATCCTGCACGAGCAACTCGACCGTATCGGTGATGACCGTCGCTTTATCAATCGTCATACCGGCATAGTCGGGTTTCTGGGCGAGCATAAGTATGCTCACCGTCAGCATCAACACTATTGCTAAACTCTTTTTCATCGTCTTGTTATGCGCTCGCGTCCTTGCGTATATGTGCGTGCGCCTCGCGCACATCACAAATTGGAGCGCAAAGATACGCTTTTTTACTCAAATAACCAAATTTTTTTACAACGTCAGAGTGATTTTTATCAATTTTTCTACAATTTTGACGTTTTTTCCACATTATGGCACCTTTAGTGCTATCGTTTCTGCTTCTCCGGACAGGGTATATGCGCCTGCGGGCAGCGTGACAATATACGCTTCTCCGACCTCAGCATCCCATTGTTTGATAATGCTGCCGGCGATGTCTTTGATGACGATAGTCTGATTCTCCGACACACGAACCGTCATATCGCTACTGCCCTCGATGCATGCCACGGCGATAGTAGCAGAGGGGTATGTCGGATCCGTCTCTTCGGGTGCATCAGAGGTGATATTCATTGATCCTGCCGCCGAGGTATTGAAGAGCACATACAGGTTGCCTTCATCATCCACATAATCGGCCCATTGGGCTATCTCGTCCAGCGAGAAGGTTTTGGTTCCCGTTTTGCTTTTCAGCGATCCGTATCCCACATCTTTGACTGGTATAATCCGCGGGTCGGTTGTTTTAGCGGAGAATCCGCATGTATCCGCAATCCAGTACGTACATGCTTGCGAGCCGCCCCATTTGAACGTTATCTCGCCGTTCTTCCACTCGTTGTAATAGAGTCGGTAATACACGGCGCCGTTACCGGACCGATCGACGGTAAACGAACCTTTGGGCAGTTTGCCCCATTTCTCGGCGCAAACCGAAACGGACCATATATATGGTGTGACGGTAGTACGTGCGCTTGTCTGGAAGCG
Source organism: Paludibacteraceae bacterium (assembly GCA_017394705.1). GTDB lineage: Bacteria > Bacteroidota > Bacteroidia > Bacteroidales > Paludibacteraceae > Colicola. Next base: position 104,315 of record JAFPXH010000003.1, read on the forward strand.
GACATAGAGATAGGAGTCTGTCGTCTGCTCCCAGAGGGCTTCTACTTCCGAGCGCTTGAGAATCAGGCTGTGCCCCTTATCGGATATATCATACTGATAGGACGCTATCGCTGTAGAAGGCGTAAAGTCTGCCGTTTTGCCGATATACATACGCAGTACATGGTCCGTTGGGCTGTCAAAACGCAGGCCGAACGTATCACGCCGGAGTGCAAAGAGGGCATTGGTATCATTCGCCATGATAGTAACCGCCCTGTCGTAGCGCAGCAGCGTAGCATCGCCGTCCGGCGGAGCTACTGGGATGCGCTCAATCTTAAAGACACCCTCGCTATTACTGAGCATCCGGCCATAGTACATACCGGCCTGGGCGTTCTCAAATTCCGCATACTCCTTCACGCGGGCTGCCGAATAAGAGATGGTGTCGCCGGGTTGTATGGTCTTGCGGTCCAGGATATTCGCGTCCCATACATCCATCGGGTCAAACTGACAGGTATTCGCAAACGCAAAGAGACAGGGCTCTGTACCTTGCCATATACAGCGAATCGAGTCTTCTTTCCATTGCACGAAAGGCAATACAACGTAGCGCTCGGTATCATTCGTCTTGATATTGACCGTATCGCCCAGCTTGAAGAACTTACCGCCGTCCATACAATCCGCGAACTCCGAATCCGGAACGAGTGTCAGTCCGCCGGCAGACTTGAATACCACCTTAACAAACACCTGCACATTATAACTGATACCGGTCTTGAGCAGCAAATCCCGGTAGGTCTTACCCATACTGATACAGTAGCTGTCTCCTTCCTTGGTCAGCACCGCTTTATGGGGCATATCGAACTGCAAGCCGGTACTGCTGGACGGGCAGAAGAGGCTACAGAGGATACTGTCCTCATACACGCCGGGTCGGCATGTAAAATCCATTTCCACATCAGGTGGCGGGAAAGCCGGATCGATAGGTGTAAAGCATACTTTGAGAGGCAGGTCAAACGTCCAAGCGGAGAACCATACCGTTTTCGGCTGGTTCACGCTGAAGTTAAACGTCTCTCCTTCCACTTTGGTTAACTCGATAGCGTTGTAACATGACGAGCCGTCCCCCGCCTTCACTCCGATTGCTGCCGTCAGGCACAGCAACATAAGCATTGTTTTTCGCATCATATATTCAATTAATAATTATCAACTTTTTCCAAACCAGATAAAGTGCTCCGAGCACGAGCATGAGTAGCCACGGCGTTGCGCCGACAGGTACACCAGGATCGCCTTGGTCGCCTACCGGAACCCATACACCACCTTGGTACTTATAGGTTATTCCACCTTCAATTTTTGTTGCACCTTCAGGCGTGCCAAGGATCCATTCCTCGCCATTCCAATACCACAATCCTTCTCCGTCAACATACTGCTCCGTTCCTTCATCTTCTTCATCAAGCGTATATCCTGGCACACGTTTGGGACCTACGGAACGCCGAAGCGGTTCATTCGCGGATATGTTCGATGCATGAGACTGCGTTGCCATCGCCAGCGTTGGCAAAGCGATGGACGGACTGCCATAGACAAGTCCGCGCTGTGAGGCGGACGACCCGCCTGCACTCATGTCTCCACCGCTTGCCCCTCCTCCGGAACCGACGGTATGCACGGTAGCCGAAGAAGTGGTATGCATGGTATAACCCGACGACTGCGACGCTGCCGGCATGGTAGCATGCCCATGATGGGCATAACTGCGTACGGCGCTGGCGCTTACCATTGGTACTGTACTGCCCGGACGGGTGGTGGTTACGGTCATCGGCACCACTGCGGATGAGTGGGTGCCGTAAGCGACCTCGCCGGGCTTAATCGTCACACTATATTTCTCCCGCTGGCTATCTTCGTATGTTCCGTACACTGCCGTCAGCCATAGTGCAGCGACTGCAATGCACAAGATTATGATAGCCCCTCCGCGGGGTTTGAATGTATTTTGTTTCATTATACCTTTATAAACAGACTATTATTTACCTTTTACCAATTTGCCGGTGGCGTCATATAGTTTATCGCCAACCATAATATATATCTTCTCTTCAATAAGCACTTTCTGGGCCTTTGTACTTCGTACTTCGTCACCTTGTACTTCATCTATATCCGTAGCTATCTGCGGAGCGCGGAAGCGTCCGGAGATATAGAATCGTCCGTAGGTCGTTCCCTCCGTTACCTCCGCCGTATAATCGGAGTTGAGCAGGTCAATCATTGCTCCGGTTTCGAAGTCAATGATCCAGACGTACTGCAAGCGGTTGAGCCAATCGTTATGACGGAGCGAGAAGGTAAGTTCTTGTGCCGCAGGGCTGTAAACCGTCAGGGCCACGCCTTGCTCAAACAGTTCATCCGATACGCCGGCGAAGGCCATATCTCCATACGCGTGCGAACTATATAATATTGCGCGCGCAGCCGTGAGCGACTGTTTCGCCACATCAATACCCGTCTTATAGGTTTCTTCGTAGCGCGTCGGGTGCGAGAGCACACTGGTGTGATCACCTTTACCGTTAGCATCCTTGACATCCAGATGGATCCATTGGATACGTTCCGGTTCTTCTGCGGCTGGAATTCTGCGACGCGGAGCAGATGCCTTCAACGAAGTTTCGGCAAACGATATTTGCGTCTGACCAGACGATGCTTGGTAAGTGAACGGAATAGCCGGATAGATATAATCCGGTATGCCTTGGTCATACGAACCATCCGTCTGCAGCCAGCTTACTTTCAATCCTGTCTCAGGATCGGCACTGGAATTATCATAAACGCTCATTAATGGCGAACCTACAATGTTCCACCCTGCATGATTCTCTCCGGCAGCTCCCAAGTCATAGGAAACGGGCGTGGTCGTACCAAGCTCAGCAGAGTTAACTGCACCTACCGGAAACAGGAACTCACGATAATAAGCCGAGTTGGACGACATCTCGTAGCCTACTCTACCTTGTATATATTCATTTTCACCAACCGATACCCAGTTATCCCCGGCGCCAGTTTTTGCACGACTGGATTCGCTATAACTCTTCAACAGCCATGCCTTACCATACGTGGTCTTTGCCCCGTGCGATACCTTGATGTCCTTCACAGGTATCGTACAATTCAGCGGCAAAGCGAATTGATAGTAATTTGCAGATACATAGGTAATATCACCGCCCGGACCACTGATAGTGCGATTGTTCGGAGCTATACGGGTATAATATGTCTTGGTAGCCGTAAAGTCTCCGCTGATGGAAGCCGCTTGCCAGGGCAAGGTACGAAGAACTAAACTATCTACCGCCAGCGTACCGTTAGTGACTGTTACGCTTGCTTCCGGACGAATCGAGAGCGTAGCCAAATGGGATACGGATGAAGCATCGATACTCAGCGTACCACTGCTTACATACACGAATGCATCTGCTGCCGCAGTATTGATATACGGAATGGTATAGGTATGTTTGCTGATGACTGTCTCACCGGATTTAACCGTTATATCCAGTTCTGAACCGGCAGCACCGCTATACGGGATTGTCAATGTTCGGTCTGCTGCACGATAGTTCGACGATGAGATAGCCTCCGCAGTAGCTTGATCTTTCTGATAAACTACATCATTTACGGTATACGGCCATCCGCTTGCAGTCCAACCGTTGGCATTGATAGTCAGCGTGCTTGCCGTCCAATCCACGATGTCCAGATAGTCTCCGGTTTCCAAAGAAACGGCATTGAAATGCGCATAGTACGTAGCCGTAGCATTTGCGTTAGGCAGCGGACTTATTACGGCCCCTCCGTCTGTTGTTGACCAACCATCAAAGGTGTATGTATAACTTTCATCCTCCTTGGCTGGAGTCTCGCCATTATACGTCGGCGTAGTACCTTTCTTGACAGGACCTTCTTGCATAGTCGTTTCGCCGTTCTTGAAGGTAATGTTATATGCCTCAGCTACTTCGTATTTGTACGGCAATTCAGAACTTGGCAAATCAAGTACATAGTAGTTGCAATTCTCCTTCGTCGGAGCGGTATATTTATCTTCGATATTGGAAGTAGTCGAAACGTTTGTACGTTTTGTGTTGTAAAAACCTCCTTCAATTACCAGATTTTCTGCCGTTGCCGTCTTGTTCATGGCATAGGCTGTTGCATTGGCATCGTCGGTAGTTTCCACTTTAAACTTACCGCCCGTAACCTTACAACTTCCGTATGCGGTTGCCGAGGTTAATGCTGTATTCGCATTTTGCGTTCCGTTACTTACCACAATGCCAAATGCCGAAGTTTTAGCTTTGACATTGAACTCTCCGTCATACACCTCAACAATACCTGCTTTGATATAGTTGCCCGGCACCGAGTCACTGGCAGTGCTATATATGGAAAGGCCCGTTCCTGCATACGCATATACTCCGTATGCTGTAGCATCCGTAGTAGCTTCTGTATTAAAGGTTCCTCCTTGTATTTTCAGCGTGCCGGAATATGCTGCTCCTGTCTTTCCCGGAGTTGTTGCATAAGCAACAGCACCGTATGCAGTACCTGTTGCCTTTACATTGAAGACAGGGTTTCCACTGATAGTAGTAATACCACGGGAAACGAGTACACCTCTTGCAGTAGTAGTCTTAGCCGTGATATTAAACTCACCTCCCATAATCGTAGTAGTTCCCAGCGAATACACGCCATTAGCACTCGTCGTTCCTAAAGTGCTTACATTGAAAGTACCTGCTTCAATAGTAGCCGTTTTACTTGCTGCCACATAAACTCCGTATGACGCAGTAGTCTTTGCTTTTGCGGTAACTTCAACGGTGCTTGTTGCTGGAACTTTTAATGTTCCGCTATTGACATATATTCCATAACATGTCTTTGTTGTTGTATATGCTTCTATATCACCTCCATAGAGAGTTGTTGTTCCTCCATTGACATATATGCCCTGCGCAGTAGTCGTTCCGGTTGTTGCTTTAATTTTGACTCCTTCATATATCTTTGTTGTACTACTGCAACGAATACCTTGAGCAGTAGTGGTTTTTGCAGTAGCATTGATGGTTCCGCCTTTGATAGTCGCGGTGCTACTGCTAACAATTCCATATGCCGAAGTAAATTTAGTAGTTGTTGCATTGATTGTACCATCGTTGATAACAATAACACCGGCAGATTCTACACCATACGCTGCATATATAGCCTCTCCGGTAACAGTACCGCCATTCATATTGAATGTCTGGCTCTTAGTAACATACACACCCGATGCCATACATTTCTTAGCTGCAGTTGTTGCAGAAGAATAGTCTGACTTCAAGTTCTTGGCATGCACTGTACCTGCCTCCAGATTCAGTGTACCGGCTGTCAGATATACACCATAATAACGAACTTCACCAGAAGCCTCATTGTAAAGTTCACCGCCTTGTTCTGTCGAACTATCAGTGATTGTGAATGTGCAACCTGCTTTGTTGATATCAAGCAACTTCTGGTTTACAGCACCCTTTAATAAATGATTATTCAGATCCAGCGTGCAGTTCTGCGCATTGGTATAAACCAATGAAGAAGCAATATCTGTTACATCTTGGAGGAGTTTCAGGGTAACTGCTCCGGTTGCAGAATTAGTTGCTTCCCATGCCTCCGCAAAATCGGCATAATACGTTGTTGCGCCACCGACGGTTACAGAAGCGACATTGGGTGTGGCAGTGTAAGTCGCAGTATAGGTAACAGCAGCCGTAACATTAGGAATAGCATCCGATGTATATGTATTGGTGCCGTCTGACCAGCCTGCAAACGTATATGTATATTCTGCCGTTTGCGCCTTGGTTGGTTCAGTAGGAGCAGTTACAGTGGCACCCGGATTTAATGTCTTGGGATAATCGCCAAGAGTCGTTGTTCCATCCTCATCAACAAAATTTATTTGATACCCCACTAATGTCCAAACCGGATAAAGCGTCAAGGCAGCATTTGCCGTATAAGTTCCACCGAGAGCATAAGCTTGCGCATCGCCATCAGTCAGGCTCCATCCCGTCTGCGCATAACCGTCGCGAGTGAAAGTGCTGCTTGACAAAGTAGCATCTTCGCCACAGGTCTTCGTTCCCGCAGCTACCGTTCCCGTTCCATTCGCGCCCGCGTTATAAATAATAGGATACGTACGCACGTCATCAGAGAATTGGGCATACAGGGTCTTCATGTCATACTCAATAACAAATTCCGGAGTTATCTTCACGCCACCCACCGGCTTTGTGTACCATCCGGTAAAGTCATTACATCCTTTCTGTGCGTCAGGAGGAACGGCACCAATCGTAGCGCCGTGGATGACCTCGATTGAAGGTACTTCGCTAGTTCCACCGTTGGTGTAAGCATCGAGAGTGAAGGTATATACCAATCGCGGATAGTAATAATTTACCTCCGTAGAACCATCACCGGCAATTGTCACCGTTTGCGCGGAAGGAGAGTTAAAGCCGTCATAGCTCTTGACAGCCGGAGTAACGGTCGTGGCAGTAGTTCCGGTCAGTGCCTCCGTCTCAGACGGTTCAGTCGGATAAGAGCTACCATCCATATTCTGTTGGTAGTGGTTAACGGTATATTTAGTATTGGTGTTCGCACGCCAAACAGCGGTGTATGTCAGTGCCTCTGCCGGCATGGTGGCAGCTACAGCACCTCCCCAGTTGACAAAGGTGTAACCTGTTTTAGTTACCGCAGGAGCAGTGAGCGCAGAGCCATAAGGAACAGCTACGCTTGGTACTCCTGTTGCATTCTTGGCAGGCCATGAAGTAGAGCCGTACTTTCCGGCAGTGCTTACCGTACCTCCGTCCAGATTCCATGTAAGGGTATAAGAATTAACGGTAAACTGTGCAAAATAGGTCACATCGCCTGTAGGCACAGTAGCCGAGGTGATTTTTGTACCACTGGAAGCGGCGGTGTACCATCCGTTGAAGGTATAACCTGTTTTGGTAGCGGTCGGCAAAGTACCGACACCAGCAGCCGGTTCTACATATATCACCTGTGCATCTTCATTACCGCCGTTGGTTTTCGCATCAAACGTAGCCATATATTTGAGCGTCGTTTCCGCAAAATGCGCATAGTAGGTTGCTCCGGCAGAAGTCAAAGCAGGGAGCGGGGAAACTAATGCGCCACCATCCGTTGCGGACCAGCCATCGAAGACATAAGAGGCAGTAGTGGAACTTGCTTTAGTGGGAGCATCGCCTTCATAGACAGGCGATTTGCCTGCTTCCTGATAACCGGACTGTAGTTGCGTCCCGCCGTTGTTGAAGGTAACGGTGTATGCTTCCGCCACTTTGTATTCGTAGTCCGGGCGATTGGGATCCGTTTGAAGAAGATTTACTACGTGTTTCGGAGAAACAGCATAGGTCTCCAGATTGCCGTTGTGGCTGTAGTAGCCGGCATTGACTTTGACGTTCTCCGGCAGAGCAGCATCATTTATAGGGAAGACCGAGCCGGTACCTGCCGACTTAAAGTATCCACCGTTGATGGTGCATTTTGGTGTTGCTGTTGCAGCAGCATAGCCTTCCGCTCCGGATTCCGTTTTAGCAGCCGCTACTACCACCCCGTAAGCTCCTGTCGTTTTAGCGGTTGCGTTAAACACACCGCCATTGATGGTTGCCGTTCCGGCATTAGCATAGTTTCCGGCATAGTAAGAAGCATTAGATGCATTCGTCGTTGTAATCGGTCTTGAATGGGCACCGACATAGACACAATAAGCTGTTGCTTTGGATGTTGTAGTGGCATTGATTGTACCTCCATTCACGATAAGAGTTCCGTTATACACCACGCCTGTTTTATCAACCGGTTGTTCGACTGACACTCTCACACCATATGCCGTTTCCGTAGCAGTTGCATTAATGATTGCGTTGTCGCTGATAGTGGTCGTTCCTGTGAATATACGGATTCCAAATGCTGTTGTGGTACTCGGTGATGCGGAAACTGTACCTCCGGATATCTTTGTTGTTCCGTAAGAACGGATGGCTTCTGCTGTGGCGCCGCCAAAGGTGGTCGCCTTTATCTCTCCGCCGGAAATATTTGCTTTGGCGTAATAAGGTGTCGTGATTGTATTGGGTTCTGTTTTGGCTGTCGTGTAATTCCAGTTTACAAATACGCCATAAGCAGTCGTTTTGGAATATCCTTCTACTGTTCCGCCTGTCATATTGAGTGTAGCCTGATAAGATGTACTTGCGTTCAAATTGATAGCTCTTGAACTTGTACTCGCTTTGGCATATGCTCTGACATATCCTCCGTTAATATTTATCGTTCCGTACGCATAGATAGCATAAGGAGAATCATTAGTTGTTGCGACTGTTTCAATTGTTCCTCCATTAATAGTAATAGTCGGGGTTCCGGACGCACCTTCTATACCATAGGGGTTATAAGCGGAAACAGCTTCTATTGTGCCATCATTCACTGTCAAGGTCTTCCCCGAAGCAACCAATATGGCTTCTATATAGCCTAATTTGGTGGATTTAGTATAAGGAACAGGGTTCTCTACATGCAATTTGCCATTCGCCATAACTAAAGAACCATTCTGTAAGTATATACCTCTCCATCGTTTGGTGTTATTTTCGGTAGTAAAAGACGTGACGAGTTTTAACTCTCCTTTCTTTTCCGCAGTGTTATCCGTTATCGTGAATGTAGAACCAGCTCCGTTAAGAGTCAGCATGTTCACGGCTGTTGTTCCATCTCCCGTTACCTGCACCTCTGCCGTGTGACCGTTCAGGTCAAGGGTACAAGTGGTGTTCGATGCCGTATAGGTCATCGGGGAGGTTATATTCACAAAGTCTCGCAGGATAGTGATAGTTGCATTCTTCTTGGCACTTGCTACCGCAATAGCATCGCTGAAACGCATTAAGAGACGCGTCTCAAAGGCATCCGTCAGTCTAATATAGGGTTCTGCTATACTCCAGTCACTTCCTATATACTCGTAATACACTTTCACATTCGTTTCGTCTGTGGTATAGAAGAACGGTTCCTCGCGTTCCACTGCCATCCAGTGTTCCTCATACCATATATATGTATTTCCGTCCACTATATAGGCTTTGTTTTCTCCCTCGTATTTTGTGGCGGGGTGCCAGTTACAGCCCTCGAAGCAGATGTAGTATTGGGTCGCATCTTCCGCAGCGTGGTATGCCGGGTCATTGTTATTGGGCTCCAAGGCAACAAACTCACCTTCCACCAGGGCTTTCTTCACTCCGCCAATGGTATAGAGACAGTTCTCATCGGTTTCGCCAAGTTCTTCCCAATCGCAGTCGGTTTTCGTATAAATCTTATTGTTCGAACCGCTGTACATGCCTTCCGTAGCAGTAGGCATAAACTGATGCCAATCGCTGTTGATCGTCCAGTTATAGAACCAAGTGGATTGGTCGCCTTGTCCTTGCCACCAGTAATGTGTATTCTCATTCTCATCTTTCCCCTCGCAGGAATAGGTTACGTTCGCCCATTTCTGTTGAAGTTCAAGACCTGTTTTATCCCAAGAATAGACAGCATCTGTTGTCACATCGGAACCGCTGTTACCGGAAGCCATGTAGGTGAAGTCATACGTGTGGTCTGCTTTCCCATCTTGCTTGCCTTCTACAAACCAACGACCGTGTACATTATGGAAAATTGTAGAGGCAATAGACTTGGTATATGAGCCATCCTCGTTGCAGAGGTTTGCGGCGTTCATATTTATTTGCGTCAAATAGACTGTTGCTTTTATGCCACTTAGGGTATAAGAGGAAGATGTATTAGTTCCTGTTGCAGAGCCATATACTTGGTACACATTTTTAGTTCCGGGAAGTGCTCCTTTATAGGTTAGTATTCCTCCACCATTACCACATATATTTGCTCCGGAAGCCGTCGAATAGAGGTAGTATCCGTTGTTAACGGTGCACGTTCCGTCTATAATAAATTTAGCGGCGTCCAATTGGGACATATCACTCGTACTACGTATATAACGCGGAGTGAAAGGAGTATTATATACTGTGAAATATTCAGAGAGACAATACTTATCCCATTCACCGACATCATAAAGATGTAAGTTGGTTCTCAATGTTAAGGATGCATTATCTTTAATTTCTACTATAGAACCTGGTAATAAACACATTTGGTTGGTTAAGTTCACATTGGAATTATCCAACACAATATGCATACTACTCGGAATGGGCAAGATATAATCTTTTGAATCTATCTCCACATCGTACGAAATAATAGATACTTTCATCGTGAAAGACAACTTCAGGTTCTCAAGACTGGAATTTCCGCTAAGCTGAACGCAGAAATGGTCCGTAGTGGCATCATACCATTTTTTCACCACAGCATCAGAAGCATTCAGACGGAACATCGCATCCGACGAGCTTCCGCCTATTATTGTAAATGTAGTTGTCGCATTCGTACTGCTTGGATTAAAAGAAGTGACGCATTTCTCACTGGATCCATACTTAAAAGATATAGGAATCTCTATGTTTTGCAAGAAATAACTATTGAAGGGGAAAGCCTTATAGCCGGATGCTCCCGTGTTGCTGCTCGTTGTCATTGCATACGTTGCGTCACCCCCTCGCATATCTCCCATAATAAAGTTTTCGTACACGAGCGATCCTCCATTTGCGGTTATCGTTCCAACATCTATTGTATTATTACCCACTGTAAAGTCTTGTCCCGTGATGAAACCAAAGCAGTATAATTTGCCGTTTAATTCTATATGTCCGCCATCTGCCATATGAATTCTTCCGACAGGACCTATTGGTCGTCCCGGTCCGCCGGATGCATCCTTCATCACATTTGTACTGGAGAAATGCATTCCTGCCACATACAAAGTGCCGTCAACTGTAACATTAGCTCCGTCTGCGAATATCAACGTGCGATAAGCTGATGGTGCCACATATGTTTGGCTTTGCATATTCTCAAATTTACTTTCCTCCGTAATCATTGTATTGGCATCATTATACGGAACAAGCAATGTATTACCCGCCGATATGGTATAACTGCCCGGAGGAAGGATACCATCTTTGACACAAATAATTGTTTTGTTACTTCCTGATGAGGCAGCCGCATTGGCTTCATTAAGGTCGGTGTACGTAGTAGAGCCTACTTTGAATTGTGCCTTTTGGTCATCGGTATAGTTATTGAATACGAAATTGGCATATATGGTCTCACCTTCTTCAATAAAGGTCGGGTTCCAAGGATTGTCATAACTAAGATATGTTTTCTTTTTACCGCTTTTTGTGTACCATCCGCCAAAAGCATAACCTGACGCAGGAGTAGCGGTTAATGTCGGGCTATAGTGATATGAATCGCCGGTATTATAGATATAATCGTTTGCTTGAACGGTTATTCCATCCACAATATAACTGCCCGTATAGCTACCATCCTCATCTTTTTCTACTGCTTTGTAAGTGAATTTAAGATGATTATTGGTCAGTTCTTTATAATCAATACCCACACTCACCTCTTCGGTGAAAGAGGTAGTGCATGGGTTGTCTGTGGAGATAATCGTTTTAACCCCCGAACCACTTAATTTATACCAATCTACAAACTCATATTTGTCTGTAAGAGAGGCGGTAAGGGTGGTTCCTTTGACGCCGACTTCTTGGTCGGTGGTGGAAATAGTAGTAGTCACGCCCTCGCTCGTCACGGTGTATGTTCCGCGGTTGACAGAGGCGGTAGATGGCGCAATAAAGGTTACATCTATAGCAGGAATAACGTCGAACTTCGCATAGAACGTCTTCGTCCAAGGGTTTGATGAGTTCTCATAAGTCGTTATTTGCGATGTGCCATAACTGGTAATACCTGTAGCTGTTGCAAACGGCACATCTGTAGTCCAAAGGGTATCCGTAGATAATGCATTTCCTGTGCCACTACTATTATCATACCATCCTACAAAATAATACCCATCCATAGGCGTTGCCTTAAAAGTGATGGTATTGGTATGAGCTAGTACAAGTGATGTTTCATCTGTTTGTGTTTTATTTTTATCATTTGGTACGTGTTCAGTAACTCCACTATTCCATTCTACATAAGATTTGCTATTCGCCGCTGTTGCATTTGAGTTAACAGGGGTCGCTTTTTTGGAATTAGCAGTTATGGTTGTATATCCATTCCCAAGCGTAACGCTTTCAGTCTTTGCATAGTCTTTCTTGTCGTTATAATAAGTCACAGTAGTCGAGTTACATCCACTTCCTTCTGTCCCCGACGTCGTCCAGTGACTCCGTCTCTGGCCGGACATGACTATCTCCGCCGCCTCATCCTCATCATAGACGGGACGGAAAGACATACCGATTGTGCAGAACACAGCCAATAACAGACCAATAGAAATGGCTGTCAGTTTTGCACTACTCATAAATAAAATTTTCTTACTCATATTGTTTTGTATCTTAAATTATCGTTGTTATTTATCGTCTTTGTTAAAATTACTTTTCACTTCATCTATCTCATTTATCAACTGCTCCTCTGTCGGCAAGTAGAGCTGATACTCACTTGCAAGAATTGTTGTATTGTCTTCGGGCAATGTAGTCCGCACCAATGTGTCATTTTTTCTCGAACACAGAAGTATGCCTATACTCGGATTCTCCTCGGGAAGTTTCTCATTGCGGTCATAATAATTGACATACATCTGCAATTGTCCTAAATCCTGATGAGTCAATTCTCCCGTTTTCAGTTCCACTATCACAAAGCACTTCAGCAGTCGGTTATAAAACACCAAATCCGCAAAGAACTCCAGCACTGTCGGTTGCTTAATAATCTCTGTAGGCGATTCGGGAATCCGCTCTTTTCGAGCCACAGCAAGCACCGCCGCTTTATCATTACTCATCAGCAAACGCTCATACAACATTGAATCAATCTGTCGTTGTAGTTCGCGTCCAGTCCATGCATTATTGACAGCCTCTAATTCATAATACTCGCGTTTATCGTGATCGGGTATCTGAATAAGCGAACGGTATTGACTCCAGTTTAATTGGGAACGCAGTGTGTTCACAATTGGATATTCGCGGTAAAATTGACGACAAAATTTCAACTGACGCTCTCCAAAACCGCTACCATATTCGGGTTCAATCTCTTTGGCCAGATTGCGGATAAGATATGTACCGTAGTCAGCACGAGCCTTACCTTGCTGCTCCTCCTCAAGGATTCGCTTGCCCAGATTCCAATACATCTGCACCCGACAAAAATCCACACTCCGCACCGCATTAGCACGAGCAGTGGCGATAATCTGCCGGACGTCAGCAACAAACTGCTGTGGCAAAGGCATTATGCTATTTTGTTGATTACTCATATCTTTTGTATCTTAATTATCGTTGTTATTTATCGCTATTCTCCAATAACTGCTTTACTTCTTTATCGAAGTCTGATTCGATTAGTTGTGTCTTATTGAATATCTCATATTCTTGTCCCGCTTTCTCTTCTGCCTGTGCCTTGGACACGCGCCCTTTGTTTGGCAGAATCTTGAACTTGCGGAATTCCAAGAACTCATTGACGCTATTAGCAAACTGCTGCATCGTAAAAGTATTCTCCTCCTCTATCAAATCCTCAATATAATCAAAGAATCCTGTTACTGCGCGCTCCAGACGCCGAATCTGCTGTTCATCCAAATAATTCTTCGCAATTGTTACGTCCGACTTCAAAATGCGTCCTTCCGGGGAATTCTTCCAAGTCGTCAGTCCCATGTGCGGTTTCGTATGATCAGCCGCGTCATATACAATCTCCGCAGCCGTCTTGCCCGTAATCGCATAATGAAACTTATTCTGTATCATTGCATAGAAGTCGCGCGTCGTCTGCGAATCGCTGTCGTAATCAATACTGCATTCCGCGTAGATATCCGTTATCTGCTGCCATATACGGCGCTCCGAAGCACGGATCGAACGAACACGCTCCAGCAACTCGCGGAAGTAATCCTGACCAAATGCCGCTTTGCCTTGCTTCAGCCGATCGTCATCCAGCACAAAACCCTTGCGAATATACTCATTCAGCACTTTCGTCGCCCACTGGCGGAAACGGGTAGCCTGCACGGAGTTTACACGATAGCCCACAGAGATGATTGCATCGAGGTTATAAAAAGCAGTCTCGCTACTTTGAGTTTTTCCAGCCATTGCTCCATGCGGAGTGGTAATTTCCATTTTGGAAACAACCACTTCTTCCCGCAATTCTCCACTCTCAAAGATATTCTTCAAGTGCTTGCTAATCGCCGGGACTTGCACTCCGAATAACTCAGACATAGCCTTCTGCGTCATCCATAGAGTTTCCTCCCGGACGACTACTTGCACTTTCTCCGAATGCTCGGGAGTGTTGTACAATATGAATGCTATATCTTTCGGCATCGGGTTGCTTTATTCTTACTGATAGTCTTTTGCTTATTTTTCGTCTTTGTTAAACGGCAATTCGTCCTTCGGCGTAACATGGTCTATCGCCTTGTCGCTACTTATCACCGAGTGACCAAGGCGCTGCTCAATGTCAGCACGGGCATTGCGAGCCACTTCAGCACCATCTTTCGCCACATGAGCAGCTTCTACTATTCCTTCCGGATTGCGCTCCTTACTTAAATCAGTAGCTGTTTGCTCCGCCAATGCATTAAGCAGAAGCTCCATATTGGTCATGTTGTCGCGCAGATTCTGGCTCGTCAAACCCTTATGAAGCTTATACTCGCGTGTCGTCATTCCACTCCATACTTTACTCATCAAATCCGTCAACGCCGCATAATCAGACTCACTCTCCACACCGCTGCGCTTCCACTCATCCGTCAGACCCTTACGAATCTCTATTGTCTTGATACGCTGGTTAATCCAGTTCTCCGAATAGCCCAAACGGCGATAATCCTTAACCGCTTGCTCTATACTACGCTCCGGATCTTGTAATTGGTAAAACCGCTCACTCCCCACTTGTGCCAGCCAGCGTTTAACCGGCTCTGCTTTCTTGCTCGGTATAGATTGAATGATGCGGAAAATACCCTCCAAATCAGCCACATCTGTATTATAATACTTACCATCAGCTGCTGCTAATTTCAGTTGACTACAAATTGTAGGCATCTCAACTCCTTCTGCCTTTAAACGCGTCTTTACCACACTCCAATACTTAGCCGCAGTCCTTCTGTCCGGCTGATTGGTTAACACCTGGACAATATCCATCACCGAGAAGAAGTATTTCTCCTTCTCATCATCCCAAACGACGCGAACCTTCGTCTGCTCGAACAATTTGACCAAATCGTGTGTTGCCATTTCAATCTTATTGCTTTTTATTATTCGCATATATATATACGCGTGCCTGTACATGCGCCGACAAAAAGCGGCGCAAAGGTACTGCTTTTCTATGAAATACACAAATTTTATCATATAAAAATGCAAAAATAATACCAAATTGTCATGTTTAGTTGACAAAAATGAGATTTTTTATAGAAGTAAAAAAAAGAGACAGTGCGGAAATAGGATTTTGTAAGAGGCTGAGAATCTGTTACTTATAGGTTGTTTTGCTGTTGCCTGGGAAAAGAAGAGACGTCAAGGGATGTACGGAAAGATGTTGCACAGCCTCTTATCTTTGTAGAAAATTTCTATTAAGAAAAAAACATAAAAAACACCATTGATAGAAGCAGGAATTTTTTTAGTTGACGCTTTGCTGTCGCGTTCGGCAATAAGATCGCAAAGACCAAACCACTCCGCTAATTGGTAAAGGCGACTTATGCCTCCGCTCTCCCCAAAAATCGGCAGATTTCCGGGGACCTAAAATATTAACATTATGCTAACAAACCTTAATTGGATGGAGGGACAGGAAGACCTCCGCATCGTTGAACATCTCGACATGCACAAACTTCCTGAGAGTGTACAACAAATGGTAGCGCTGGCTTCGACGCCGGAGGAGCAAGACATCATCCTGATGGCAACGCTTGCGGCTGCGAGTGCGTGCGTACCTAATTTGTATTTTGCGTATGGTCCGACGGGAAAAAAGTACTACGCGAACCTGCAATGTTTCATCTTGGCGGCAGCAGCAAGCGGCAAAGGCATCGCGAACCAAGCATTAGAGATGGTACGCGTGATCGATGAGCAGTATCCGATGCTTATTGCGGGCGATAGCACGTTGGCGGCGTTCTACAAAGCGCTGGAACAGCAAGACGGCGTCGGCTACATGCACGAGAGTGAGGGAAGTGTCATCACGGACATCTGGAAGACGAGTGCAGCGAACTACAACACGGCCTTGCGTAAGGCTGCGGAGCATGAACCGATTAGCCGGAACCGTGTCAAGGGCGCTTCGGAGATCAAGAGCCCGAGGCTGAGCATGCTGCTGACGGGTACGTTCGGGCAGTACAAGGCGTTGGTGCCAAGCGTGGAGAACGGATACTTCAGCCGTATGCTGACGGTAGTGATCCGCGGGACGAACGGTTTTGACAAGCGGTATGTAAGCTCCAAAGGAGGGCAGATCGCGACACCGAAGATCGTCGGGCAGCGGTTGCTGCGCACGTACAAGGCGCTGATGAACGGCGGCGAACGGGAATGGAGTTTGACGAACGCCCAGAAAGAACGGCTCGGCGAACATTTGGAGACGGAGTACGATACATTGATCGGGTTATTAGGAGAGAACTTCCATTCGGCGGTAGTGAGGATGGCGGTACAGATAGAACGAATGGCGATGGTGTTGACGGCGATGAGAGGGGGAGAAAACCCGCATACAATGCGGGGAAACGAACATACAGACAGCCGGATACCATCCGGCATAATGGACAAAACAGGCGAAGACAACAATCGACCATGCTTGGTCGATACACTCTATTGTAGCGACCAAGATTATGAGACGGCAGAGATGATCGGGAACAAGATGCTACTGCATATGGCGGCGGCATATCGGATGATAGACGGGGATGCACAAGAGTGCGTGCCGGAGATTAAGCCGATCGACCAGAGGAAGGTGGTTTTTGAACAACTGAAGGCTGAGTACAACCACGGCGATTTAGCCGAAGAAGCAAAACGTCAAGGCATATCCAAACGCACAATAGAACGATGGAACCAAAGTTGGATAGAAAACGGGCTTGTAGAAAAGACCAATCATGGTCAATATCGAAAAGTAGCGTGACGCTATGTCGCTATGTCGCTTTTGAATGCGGATGTAATTAGCAGAAAAACAGCAGATTACACAGAAAGCGACAAAGCGACATAGCGACAGGACAAAAATTATTGTCGGATGACATCCGACCTAATGGACGACGTACAGGAGGATGTTAGGTGGATGTAAGGTAGTTGTACCGATGATATCGAACAAATATCAAACAAATATCAAACTTATTTCTAAATTATAACTAACGATTCTAAGTATTTATGGCACAAGCAGAATTAAGCGTAGGCATTGATTTGCTGCGCGGTAAATTGAAACGCGACTCGGAAGTGGTGACACGCCTGAAAGAATACCGAGCAGATGACGGGACTTTGATCAAATATGGTCCTCAGGAGATTTATTTTAAGGAGAAACGCGATTACAAGCATCATCCCCGGCAAGGAGCTGAGGAGGCACAAGCACAGAAATGGACAGCAGCCTGTCGGGGTGCGAGTGTGATTATCAAGGATAAATCGCACCCGAGATACGGGGAGTTACGTGCACGATGGAATGCGCAGTTGAAAGGAAAGCCGGATTCGTTATTGGATCCCAAGCGTGTGACGATGTTTCCGAATTTTGTGCGGGCTATTCTTCTGCGGGAACTTGAAAGCGGAAATACCCCATAGATTCGAGGAGAATGACTTCGTCTCGCACTTCAGGTGTGTATCGTCCATGTTCTTTCATGGCACGCCGGAATTGCGAGGCGTTGTTGCGCTCGGTATAATCGAGTTTGAGATGCTCGCTAAGCCACTGCCGGATGTCGCGGTCGGGGCATTTGCGGCGGATATAGCCGAGTTGGCGCATGGCATAGACAGCCGTCGTGAGGTCTCGGAAATGCGCGGGATGTTGCTCCGCGAGTTGGAGATGGTAGAGTAAGTGCTCTTGGATCTCTTCGGGCACATCGTCTGCCCAGAAACGGATTTCTTTCATAGGCAGGAGGCGTTCGGAAAGGAACCTACTCCACTCCATTTGCCATCGGTTCCATTCTTTTTGCTCTGAGGCATCCAATTGGTCGATTTCATCGGACAAAAACGCCCAATCGGTTTCCTGAGCATAGATGTATTTGCGGTCGGCAGAAGTGATTTTAGCGCCGGGTATTTCCTGCTTCATAGCTACATATTCGTCGGAAAGCCATTGGAGGTAGCGGGACATGATATCTTCTGCCTCTTCGCCGACAAAAACGAAAAGAGGCCCTTCTTCCGGCTCCGGATTGTCCACCATCGAGATTACCTCAACGAGGTTGGACCAATCGGTTTGAAGGTATCGCTGACGGCACCTCTCAACCTGCGAAGCGCTCCACAGCCATTGAGCGAAAGGTTCCGTCCACGGAATCAGATCCCATATATGTTCACGATATTGCTCCAGAGCCAGCCGATGCATGTAAGACATCATGAGGTCCAGCGCCAGATTCAACAAACGGACATTGGGAAAAAGAGCAGAAAGCGGCACATCGGCTACTACCAGTTGGACATAGGCATCATGGAGTTGGTCTATCTCGGCAGTGAGATAGCCCCAGTCGTCATGCAGAACTTCGCGGTCGTAGCGGGCGAAGAACTCCTCTTTTTCCTCATCCGTATATAGCCGTATGCCGCGGGCATTTCCTTCATCGGTATCGACAAGAGATACCGCCGCAAGCGCTGCACCGAGTATGCCGCCGAAGACAAAAGCGTCTTCGTCGCCGGGGCAATTGACGTAGAATCGATGCGATTCATAGCGCATGGAGGGGGAGAAGATGTGATCAGAGAGGAGCATTTTTCGGGGTTAGGGGTTAGAGGGTTAGAGTTTTTTAATCTAACGTCATTATGCTTTTGCCATCAGGGAGGAGGAGCGTACGCCGGTGAGGGAGAAGCGTATCTTCAAAGACAGACAAGCCGTCTTGTTGCAAGGTGCTGTCTATCCGTATATTCGCCATGTCGAGTACAGACCAAAAGACATGGTCGGCACAGACCGGTTCGTCTTTATGTTTGATGAGGTTCGCAACCTTTTCGGGGTACGCCTCTTTGTATTCGTCGCTATACCAGACCATCAAAGGGACGTGGTATTCCTCTTTGGTGGGGTGATAGGTGTGCCCGTGTCCGCTGACTTTCGGGCTTATATATTCGCCGTGATCAGATACAAAGAACCATGCTGCGGCTTTATGCATCTGTCTTAGTGTTTCTATTTCTTTATTCAACAGCCTATCCGTATAAAGCAACGAATTGTCATAGGCATTGAGGAAGAGGCTGTCGCTTTTGGTTTTCGGGTCTGCGTTATAGTCCGGTCGCCATACAAGGCAATCTTCCGTCCTGTTGGTATAAAACATGTGGTTGCCCAAATAATGCGTTACTGCAAACAGTTTCTCGTTCTTCTTCGCCAAGTTGGCGAGTTCCGGTGCGATGAGACTATCATGTTTTACAAAGATTAGCGTGTCAAAATCCTTCGCCAGATAGTCATGATAGCCGTTATTCATCAGTTGCGCCCGATGGCTGATGAGAGCAGTTGTAAACCCCGCCTCTTGGAATGCAGCAGCAATCGTCTTCCTGTTAAAATGTTGTACGAAATTATTGCATGCGACATCTGTGAGCAACATAGGTAGCGCATGTTGTGTTAACGTGGCATTTGCATAATAATCGGAATACAGGTAAAGATTGGATTGTTCTGCCAAGAGCGGGGTTGTTATCCGTTGATACACTCCATTAAGCGAAATATTACTATACCTCACCGATTCTCCTAACGACAGAACATAGATTTCTTTGGCATCCAAAGAATCTTGTCGATTGGCATCATATTTAAAACAAATATTATCGTTTTGATGTTTCTCTATATTGTGTACCTGACGTATAACGCATACTATCTCACGCAATAAACTATTACGGACGGGCAAGATAAAAGGTAGTAATAGTAGGCACACAATGCCAACAGATAGCATACGGGTTAGTAAGGAAGCTCTCTTCACTACAAGCCATCCAATAAGCACACCCAAAGCAAGGTACAATAATAAACACAGCACCCAATAAGGCCACACATAACGAAGACAATAATCAGCAATATCTCCTACCTCATACGGATTCGCTGTTACCCAAGCAAACATCTCCCCACTTGTAAACCAATTTTCATAACTCACAAGGGTAGTAATCTCTATCAACGATGCAAAACACGCCAATACGAGTCCGATTAAGAGGCATGTTAATAAAACTATTGCGCTTTTATGTTTCACCTATTATTTTTCTTTCTCCGCTTTTCCGTTCTTGATAATTTTAGAGAAGGGATTATCATCTGTTGTGTGCCTTGCTCTATAGAGCGAAATAGCCACCACACAGACCATATGGCGAACGGGATAGACAGCCATTGACCCATATCAAGAGACCAGTTTTGCTCTATCGCCATTTGGGGTTGCTTCACAAACTCAATCATGATACGTAATAACATAATAGTGGTCGTCATCGCGGCAGTTATCAAACCCTTGTATTTACCTCCATCACGGCGCATATACAGCCACCATCCTATTCCCATGGCAAGTATATATGATAGAATCTCGTATATCTGCGTTGGGTGTAATACATATTGGCTTTCTCCAAACTGGAATCCCCACGGAAGGGTTGTTTCTATACCGCAGATTTCATTGTTGATTAAGTTTCCACATCGTACAGCAACTCCTGTCCATAAAACGCCCAATGTAATTCTGTCAATAGCGAACCATGGGCTACAATCAAACCATCTTGCAATCAACACTCCAGCCACTAATACTCCAAAGATTACCCCATGACTGGCAAAGCCGCCATGTGCAAAATCAAAGAATTTCCACGGATGCTCGAAATAATAGTTGCGATAATACCAATCCGTTCCTAAAAAATGTACCGGGTCATCCGGAAAATAACGCCACTCATAAAATAAACCCTGAAATAGATGTCCGAAGAAGATGACACATACCAGCGATACCATAAATGTGATGAGTGCAAATTGCGAGGGCACCCCATCGTGTTTGAAGGTAACGAGCAAGGTTATAAGCATGCCTAACAGACCTAATGTCCAGAGCGTTCCATACCATCCAATAGCAAAATGTTCGCCCTCATAAATAAAGGGCGAGACATTCCACGTGATATAACTCAGAACTCCTGTCATTCCGAGAAATGAGTTTTAATTACTCGATAGGTAGACCGCGACGGGGAGCCTCCGTCCTTCCTGTGCTTGAACCGGTACCCGGGGATAGCGAGAACATGAGGTTTTGTACGTGCAACTCGCAGACCTCTACGGTCGGTTGGATATATTGTTTCTTAGTCATAATTCCTCCTTATCTGACCATCTGGCCTTCTACGTTGTACAATTTTTCGCCGCGTTGGATATAGAGTATATTATCAATGAGCACTTTGCGTACAGTAGTACCTTGTACTTCGTCACCATTGACATTATCTATGTCTGTAGCAATATTGGTTCCATTGGTGCCCAGCACAACTCTTCTGCGAGCGGGCGCATGATTAGGAGCTGAGCCTATAGCAGAGTAATCCAGGATATAGCAACGATTTTCAACAACTTCCAGACCTTGCTCTACCAAGTCATCGCAGAACCAGAATTTATTATTCGCGATGTACACTACTTTATGCTTGTTCTCCTCTGTTATCGGAAGGTTGAAATCTGCATAAGAACCCTTCATTTGGTTCACTGTCACCGGCTCTACATTATTGGCGGAACCATACAGTTTGATTTCACTTGCGTAAGCTTGGAAAATATACGGATGACCGGCTTGCAACGATGTAACTTCATCAAATACAAGTTTGCCGTTCTCGTCTTTACCTTGCAGCTCATAGAATACAGCTCCTTCTATACCGTCTGCCGGAATATCATACGGAATACAAAGTGTACCTATATTATTCGATACCGTACGGCTATAATCGGGCACGTGGTTGACCATTGCTGTCAGCGTTACGTTGCCGGTTACCTCGTAATCGGCAATCTCGGCATTCGTATTACCTGTCTCCTGCCATTCTACGAAATCATATCCGCTCTTGACGTTCGCACGGATAGTGATGGACGTACCATACTCATACGTACCGGCACCGGTGAGCGTACATGCAGACCCGTCATTGGTCTTCAGCGTCACGGTGTACATATTGGTCGTTTCATCAAAGATAGCCTGATAGGTAGCTGTACCTCTTACCGTCTCAATCTGCGGGCTCCAGCGGAACGAATAGGAGTACTGAGCCGTATTCGGTTTAGTCGGTGTCTCCGAGCAAACCGGCGTCTCGCCATACGCATACTCATTCGTCTCTATCTCATCGCCGTTCTCATCCTGGAAGGTCACTGCATACTTAACGGCCTTCTCGCGGTAAATAGCGGTATAAGATTTCGCACTGGTTGCCGAAACGGTTTCCAATGCCGGAGACCAATGGTCAAACTCGTACTCATACTCCGCCGTTGCAGGTTTGCCGGCAGGATCAGCCGGAGCTTCCGGCATAGCACCCACAGCCACCATGTACGGCTCAGAACCCGTCGGTTTGAGTTTGGTAGTACCGTCATAATCAAAGAATGTAACCGCATAGTCGGTAGGCGGATCCTCATGCCATATAGCCGTATAAGTAGCATTACCCGTTACTGCGGCAATGGCCGGGCTCCATTCCAGCGTATGACCAATCTTGGTCGGTACGTTCTCGCATACCGGCATCTCGTTATGCGTAAGGAACTGACGCTCAATCTCCACGCCACCTTCGTTCAGGAAGATGATGGTGTACTTGCGCGGTTTCTTGGTATAAGTAGCCGTATAGGTCACATCTTGCGTGACACGGCCCAAAGCAGGTGTCCAGCCGGCGAAATCATAGGTGTAGTCTATATCCTCATTACGCGTCGGGTTGGTACCGAAGAACTCCGCCTCCGTACCATATGTTACCTCATATTCATCCACCGGATTGCCAAAGTTATCCATTGTCTGAATAATCGTACCATCCCAGTTCTTCCAGGTGATGGTGTATTTCTTCTCCAACCAGCCTTCCTCCAGCGTCTCAGGATCTTCGCCCCAATAATAATAGGTGTCGTTATTGGGGTGGATACAATGGTAGAGATTATCTACATTCTCTACTTCCCACCACTGGCAGTCATTGAGCAGAATGAAAAGACGTCCCTCACCTGCTGCATCACTGAAGGTATGGTCATCGTTACCCGTGACATCACCGGTGACGAAGTTAATATCAGCAATGATCTGCACATACTCTTGCGGTTTTGCATAGACAGCCTCTACAATCGGCATATAGGTACTCGGATCAAAACCGGAAACCTCAGCTGTAAAGCACTGGGCATACATCATCGTGGTCCACTGGTTATTCATATAGCAGAACGATGTATTAGCTTGAGCGCCGGCAGTGGATGCGTAAGGAGTAGAAACCCCTGCTCCGTTCTTAAGTAATGCCGGAACGAACGTGGTCTCCACATGATTGCTAACACCCTTTACCTGCGATATAGAGACTCCTTCTGTAGGAACTGCCATATTGAAAATAAAGGTTCCGGCATCTGCATTGGAAGAGAAGATATTGGCGCCGCTTGCCGAAGTATAGACATAGCCGTCTTCGGTATTAAATGTACCGTGCACATTGATTTTGGCGCTTTCGGGTTTTGAGCCTTCGTTGCGCACTGTAGGTTGTGCATTCAAGGACGCGGAATAGAGCACGCGCTTGGTATATTTGCCGTTGAACGCATAGGTGTCCCATTCCTCCTTATCATAGACAAAGAGTGCTCCGGATTTGATGTTCGGGTCCGTATTGGTCTTAATGAGCACGGTAGAACCCTTGTCCACCTCCACTTCCGCACCGGGCAGTAAAGCGGTGTTCTGCGTAAAGTCCATCGTTCCGGTGAGGAGGTGAATCTTCATATTATTGGTGATAGGCAAATTAAACTGACCGGAGTTCATCGTCAGGTCCAGTCCCATTGCCTGTCCGAGTCTGAGCACCATGGAACCGATATGCGCGCCGCTGTTGACTTCGTAGGTCTGGATATCATTGGCCGCATCATACCACTTGCGCACCCATGTGTTATCCGCATCAGCTTCGTTATCCATGAGGAACATCGCTTCGTCTCTACCGGATACACCGACTATCTTCACATCATTTGCAGCAGCGGTGATACCCATACTGCCATATGTCACAGAAACAGCGACGGTCGTACTCAATACGGATCCGGGATGATACTTCACCGGAGACTCAATGTTCTGGATATAATACTGCGTAATAGGGAAGATATCACTGCTAAGTAGGGCGTACGACTCTTGTCCTCCTTTCCAGTCCCCCATCTCGAACTGCTCGCGAATAGTAGAACCGCGACGAGCATCTGTTTCGCCTTTACCAATCATATATCCCCATGCGCGGAGTTCTGAGCCATCCTGCAGCACCATCTTACTGCCCTCGTTCATTACAAGTAATCCGTAAGGGCCATCTGGAGCCGAAGCGTGCTGTTCGCTACTTGCACGTTGCGAACCGCCCAATTCTATATCACCATGTACATCCAAGTTCACTCCATTGGCAAACGTTAGCCGGCGGAACGCTGTAGGTACACGACGGGGATTAGAAATAGTTCCGTTGTTGGAAACGCGTGTGATAGTAGTATGCGGCGTTTCATATTCTTCGCTCATCGGCACAATCAGCGTAGCTTTGGCAGGGAGAGTATAATAACCGGCAGGCAGCGTATAGTCATTGAGCATGACGATAACCACCTCTTCATCTTTGTTATTATTCGCATAAGCGAGTGCGTCCTCCAGTGTAGTATACGGCGTAGTACCGATGCGGCAAACACCCACACCACTCAACTGCGCAATCTCACTATCTCCGACAAAATAACGATAACCGGCATTATACTCCGGACCGGCCGACACATTAAAAATCTCTTTGGTAATCGGCAAAGCAATACCCAGTTCGTTTACTTTGAAATAACCGGCATTGAGAGTCAGCGTTCCCGATCCCTTATGCAGCGGAGCCTCTGTCTCTGAAGCAAACTTACCGTTATTGAGCGTCGTTGTACCTCCGGCTACATAGACGGCATTCGTTCCGCCATAGACAGTTGCCAGTTTCTCCGTTGTAGTGGTCGCTTCGCTATAGATACCATAGCCTGTACCGGAGAGATTTCCTTTCTCCACTGCGGCCGTACCGCCGGCTACCCATAATGCGTATGAACCGGTCAACGTACCGCCCTTAACCGTCAGCGTTCCCGTACTCTTCACACCGGCAGTAGTTCCTGTCGTTGTTCCTTCTGTTATAAGCGTTGTTCCGGCATTGAGGATACCGTAAGATGTCGCGTTGATAGTTGCGCCATTCTGCTCGAGCGATGCGCCGGTTTTTACTTCCACCGCCGTTCCCGCCTCAATGATACCACCATTGAGAATCAGTTTGCCGGCGTTGACAGTCACCTTATCCGTGATACGACCGCCATACTTGCTATATACCAGCGTTACCTCTCCGCCGTTCACATCCAGCGTATTGGTTAGGTTATAACCATTAAGGTCAAGCGCCACCGTCTTATTTACTGCTAATGCCGAAGCATAGTTGGCGTTGAGCGCAACTATCTGATTCGCTGTTGCTTTGGCGATAAGCGTCTCGACATTGCCGGACTCCACTAATTTATCAGGAGCCACTTTACCCTCATACAGGCTCGCTTGGGTTGCACTTCCTTCGGAAACACGTGCATAGACCGCTGCTGCCAACTCCGAGCAGCCGGATTTGGATGTCAGCGTCACATTGCCGCGGTACGTATCCTCATCTAAATCGCCGGGGTTGGTAAAGGTAACAGTTACCGTCACTTTATTATCTACACAGGAAGTAATGGATGCCGAGAAATGAGCATCCGGCACAGCTACCGTAAAGTCCGATGTACTTACCCGCTCTCCAACAGCGTCAAAAATCACCGTTGTGCTGTTTGAACCGGCAGAAGTTCCGACATTAATGGTCCCATCTACTTTATAGTCCGCCACCATAACCGGCTGGAAAGTCGCATATATAGATTGCGTGGTAATATTCGCTATACCAGACGTTGCGCCGGGGAAAATCTTGAATAACTTCTCTTCACCCACATTGCCGCCATGCTCTGTTCCTCCATTAAAAGAGGACCAGCCTGTAAAATACCAACCATCGTTCTCTTGCACATTCGCATTGAAATAGGCATAAGAGGAAATCATACCTTCTACCTCCAGACCTTCGATATGAACAGGCGCATAACCGTTCAGCGATACATTAGCCGCCCATTCGGAAGGATTGGCAGTATTCAGACTTTGGCCGGACATATACCAATCATAACCCGCATTATATCCTGCTTCAAAGGCAGGAACTTCTACCACCCAGTCATGGCCGTTACCTCCGGCAGATTTGGGTAGACCGTTTTGTGCCTCACTGGCTCCAAGCCCGAAACCGTTGCTGTCGTCTTGCCACTGGTCGCATTCCCATTTCTCGCTATAAGGACAATTAGGTTTGGCTCCGGTAAGCCACGGATTAATAATATTACCATTTACGTCTGTAAACGTCAACTGTACCTGCCCTGGGTTGGCACCGCAGGACGGAGTAGATACTTTTGCTTGCAAGGTTACATAGTACCACATCGTTGGATCATCTACAAACTGTGCCCATGCAAGCGATGCGCTCGTCAGCGCGAGCAACGCAAGCATTGTTAATCTCTTAAAAACTTTCTTCATATTGCTGTTTTTTTATTATATACATAAAAAGCGGCGCAAAGGTAGGGCTTTTTTTTGAAACAAAAAAATATATTGAGCAAAAAAGACAAAAAATCTTCATTTTGTCAGCTAAATATCGCAAAAATCAGTACAAACATTTGCATAGTCCAAAAAAAAGCAGTACTTTTGCCGCTGCAAAAGTGCCGACAATGATTATCCATGACCCGAAAATAGAGAACCCTATCCTGCGGATGGTGGGCGAGACTGCAGACCAACTGGGCTTGGATTGCTATGTCATAGGCGGATGGGTGAGAGACCTGTTCCTCCATCGTCCGTCCCAGGATATAGATGTGGTGGTCGTAAGGAAAGAAGGGGTTAGTGGGTTAGAGGTTAACGGATTAGGGGAGACAGGCGCGAGATCGGGGATTGGTATAGCTTTGGCGGAGGCGGTAGCGAAGCGATTGGGCAAAGGTGCGCATTTGGCGGTTTTCAAAACCTACGGTACAGCGCAGGTGAAGGCGAAAAGGGCGAAAGGATTAGAGGAGATTGAACTCGAGTTCGTCGGTGCACGGAGAGAGAGTTATCAGCACGACAGCCGCAACCCGATTGTCGAAGACGGAACGCTTCAGGAAGACCAGAATAGACGGGATTTTACCATCAATGCCATGGCAATCTGCCTGAACGCAGAGCAATACGGCGAACTGCTCGATCCTTTCGATGGAATCGGCGATTTAGAGCGCTGTATCATCCGTACACCGCTGGATCCCGACATCACTTTTAGCGACGACCCGTTGCGGATGATGCGCGCTATCCGCTTTGCTACACAACTGGGATTTAACTTGGATAGCGAGACGTTTGATGCCATCGCACGCAATGCGAAACGAATAGAGATTATAACTCGCGAGCGCATCGCTGACGAACTACATAAAATCATGCTCAGCCGCCGTCCTTCCGAGGGATGGATGCTGCTGGATAAGACCGGACTGCTGCCGCTGATCTTCCCTGAATTGGCGGCGCTTGAAGGAGTGGAAAACAAAGACGGACGCGGACATAAAGATGTATTCCTCCATACCCTGAAAGTGCTGGATAATGTAGCGGAGTTAACGAATGAGAGGGTTAGAGGATTAGGGGTTAGAGGATTAGAGGAGAAAGACTTATGGTTGAGATGGGCGGCACTGCTGCACGACATCGGCAAACCGCGCAGCAAAGCATGGGACCCGCAAGCCGGATGGACCTTCCGAAACCATAATTATATCGGCGCAAAGATGGTGCCGAAAATATTCGCGAAGATGAAACTGCCGCTGAATGAGAAAATGGAGTACGTCAAGAAAATGGTGGACCTCCATATGCGGCCGATTAACCTGATTGAAGACACGGTAACGGATAGCGCAGTCAGACGATTGCTATTCGAAGCAGGCGATGATATAGACGATCTGATGATTCTCTGCGATGCCGATATCACCAGCCGTAATGAGGAGAAAAAAGCCCGATTTCATCGGAACTATCAGCTCGTTCGGCAGAAGATGGTGGAACTCGAAGAGCGTGACCGAATCCGTAATTTCCAACCGCCCGTCAAAGGTGACGAGATCATGGAGATTCTGCATCTCGAACCTTGCTCGACCGTGGGCGAACTGAAGGCTGCTATCAAGGATGCTATCCTCGATGGCATCATCCCTAATGAATACGACGCCGCTAAAGCATACCTGCTTCAGCTGGCGCACGACAAAGGACTGTGCTGATTAGCGCAACGGATAATGCTGACGCAGCGACTCGAAGGCTTTCGGGTCGCTTTTTAATTGCTCCGTGATACGGCCAAGCCAACCGGCTGCGACATCCGCCGAAGCATTGGAGATTTGTGATTTGTGATTTGTGATTTGT
>JAFPXH010000001.1 GCA_017394705.1 Paludibacteraceae bacterium
AAGTTCTCATAATGTGAGATACGCCAATTTGGAAAACTTGACTTACTCCTTATATTATATACCGTACACTAATATATTTTAGTCTATGGTATCAAAGTATGAATCTTTTCTTCGGAGGTCAGACCTTGCGAAGAATACCGTCAGTTCGTATGTGTGGACGGTGCGCTATTTCTTGAACACATACAAGGAGATTAACAAGAAGAACCTGCTTGCCTACAAGGGCTATCTTGTGGAGCATTTCAAGCCGCAGACCGTGAACCTGCGCTTGCAAGCAATCAACAAGTATCTGGAGTTTACCAAACAAGACAAACTCAAACTGCGTTTTGTCAAGGTGCAGCAGAAAAACTTTCTTGAAAACGTCATCAGCAATGCTGATTACAAGTTCCTCAAATCCAGTCTGCTCAAAGATGGTCACAAAGATTGGTATTTCGTGGTGTGGTTTATGACGGCAACCGGTGCGCGAGTAAGTGAGTTATTGCAGATCAAAGCCGAGCACGTGCAAGCCGGACATCTTGACATATACACCAAAGGCGGAAAGGTGCGGCGTATATACATCCCCATGACCTTGCAGGCAGAAGCGCGTCAGTGGCTGCATGAGCGACAGATTAGTTCCGGTTATATCTTCCTCAATCGTTTTGGGCAACGTATCACCACGCGCGGGATAGCTATGCAGTTGAAGCACTTTGCCGGTGTGTATGGTTTAAAACGTGAAGTCGTTTATCCGCACTCGTTCCGACATCGGTATGCAAAGAACTTCCTTGACCGTTTCAATGACATCGCTTTACTTGCAGACCTGATGGGGCACGAGAGTATAGAGACAACGCGCATATACTTGCGACGAACCGCAAGTGAACAACGAAAGATAGTGGATAAAGTCGTTAACTGGTAAAGAAAGACATCACCGCAGGTTCAAAGTTCTGCGGTGATGCTATCTATTTGGCTGAATATATCTTCCAATTTTGTTGCTATTCTCTTCTGTTCGGCAAGTGGTGGTACAGGGATGATGATATTTTTCAAAATAGACAGATTGATATTCGATTGTGTGCAACCTTTGCTAATGGAATACATATATGATTGCAAGTTTTTTAAGAAAAAGAAAATGTAATCCGTCATCTCATGGGCATATAACTCAATATTTGCAATGGCTTGATTACATGTTGAATCCATACCAAGAATAGCAACCTCTCCAATAGAAGCAAAAATTGTATATAGTAATGTGCCTTTTTTCATCAACTTAGCTGATGAGTTTTTTAGACCTTCTGCTGTTATATACTCTGATGCATTAGTTACGTATTTCCCTCCTGTAGTAATGTCGGCTATTTTTAGCCATGGAATATTCCCTCCAGTCCAATAGCGAGCATTCCCACGTGCTGGTGTGCCGCCTGCTGATATTTTAGCAATTTCATTCAACTTGCAGATAGTCCAACCTTGTGGCAAGTTCTCATAATGTGAGGTATCACAAGGATTGAAGGCTGGGTTGATACGGCGCAGCAAATCTATCGCCGGTTCGTCGTTAGGGTCTTGTGTAACTAACTTGCCACTGATCGCCAGTGATAGTATTTTTGATTTTGCTTGGCGTACAATATCTTGCAATACTATCGTCTCATTTTCTATTTCTTTTATGCATTTAAACCACTGCTCAATCTCGCTTACTATGCGAACCTGCTCCGCTAATGGCGGTATGGGAATATACAATGCACGAAGAAAACCCAAAGAAACCGTTTTTTGTGCGGTGCCGGTTGCTATGTCGTCGCAGTATTGTTTTACATATTGGGATTGTAATGCCATTGTCAACCACCGAGAACATAATATTGTTTTTATTAAGCCTATGTGTCGTTGGAAACAAAATTCACGCTGTGTGTCAACATTTATGACAATACCATACGAACCGGTTACGGTAAACAATATGTCTCCTTCCGTTGCTTTTCTAACATATGGTAAGCTATCGTAGTAGGATTTGGAGACAAAGCGAGCATTCTCAAAGTTGATGCGTCCAGTATTAACATCTGAGATAACCAAGAACGGCACTCCTTCGGCAGACTGTGGTGGCGGCTGATGATCTCCGTCCGTAACAGCCATTACAACATCTTCCAATCGTACCCACTCCCATGAGGCAGGTATTTCAAACGGCACATTCTCATAATGCTGATTACCGGAAACAGCCTTCGTTATCTGCTCGAAGCACCAGCTTTGAGTAAAAATTGCAAATAAATGCTGCAAAAAGTCCGATAGGTCGCCTCCCCAGCCAGTGATTCTGCAAAAAAAGCAGTACCTTTGCACCGTCTTTCGAATGACATAACCCAATTAACAACCTAAACCCCTCGCACGGCACGAGACTAAACAATGCCGAACCACAATGTCTAAAATCAAACTCGAAGCCCCCTTCACCTCCTTCAGGGGCAAAATCTGCAAGCACACGCAGATCATCTACAAGGAGATGTACGGCACCAAGTTCACCTCGCAGGTTTGCAACCCGTACACCGGCGATCCGACCGCCAACCAGACCGCGCAACGCACCAAGATGGCAACCGCTGTCGCAGCTGTTAACGCGCTCGATGCAACCGCTAAGGCTACGTACATGGCCGCCTTCAAAAAGCAGTCTAAGTACAAGACCTTCCGTGGCTACGCCATCGCACAGGAGTACGCGAAACTGTAAGTTAACGAGCCGCAGGCTTCGCGGTCTGCGGCTCCATGTCTAACCCTTTAACAAACCGAAAACAATGGGAAAAGTGTATTATGATGACCCGATAGACCATATATCGGGCAAAATCAGCAAGAAGTACCGCACCGTGTACAACCACAAGCGCGTTTCCAAACTCAACTTCACGTCCGTACACGGAGACCGTACAACGCCGGTAACGGCTGAAGAGTTGCAACGCCGCAACAAGTTCCGCATTGTCCGTCTCGCCGCACGCAACCGTTCTATGGACTTGTCGCACTTGACGCAAGACCAGATTGCATTCATTAACGAACGCAAAGCCGGTATCAACACCAAGTACAGCACGTACAAAGGCTGGCTCTTCGGCAAGGCATGGCGTTACTTTGACGAGGGAACCAACCAAGTCAATTGGCCTGCGTCATTGTAAGCCGGACTACCAACATTACTAAACCTTAACACCTCTACGCTGACTGGAGGTTAAGCATAGTCGGCAACAAATGGCAAAAGTAGCATGGACTGCCGGAATTGAATATGTCTCCGGCGCATTATGCAAGTGTGGCCAAAAAGGTCAGCACACGCACGCAAAAATGTTGCTTGCGACCCACCGTCGCGCGGCAACAACCAATCCGGACTGTAACCGTCTCTATCTGCGTAATGAACTGAACATACAAAAGTCGTTCAGCACGGATGCAGTATGGGCACGTCAACGTTTCCAATCCGTTGCGGCGATGGTTCGTCAGCGCAGTCGCGACTTGTTGAAGATTTCGCAAGACCAGATGAACTTTATCGCCCAACGTAACAACCCCTACGGCAAGAAGACGATGAAGTCCTATTACTGGTATATCTGCGGTCAAGAGTGGGACGCACAACACCCGCAAGGCTGACGCATGTAAACCGACCTTAACTATCCCGATAGGGCAGTCCGAATGGGGCTGCCCTGTCTTAAACCACGACACCAACTATGAAACGTTCCAAACCCTCACCGCGCGCCATGCGCCTTCAACTCATTCTTGCCGTAGCAATGGCAATCTTCGGCTGCCTCATGATTGTAGCCGCTTTCATCGCGCCACCCTCCGGCGAGATACACCCCTCCGTACTCACCGCCTTCGGCGAAATACTCACCTTTTCCGGCACAGTCATGGGTATAGACTATAACTACAAGTCCAAAACGCAATCCCGCAAACCCCAATCGGAGGAAGGAGGCGATGCATGAGACGTATCTCCGAACTTATCATCCATTGCACTGCTACTTTCGCCGACCAGCGCGTCACCGTAGCCGACATCACCCGTTGGCACAAGCAGCGGGGTTGGCACACCATAGGCTACCATTACCTCATCGACCAAGCCGGCAATATCTTCCCTGGTCGCCCCGAAAACCAATCAGGAGCGCACTGTCTCAACCACAATGCGCACTCCATCGGCATAGCCTACTGTGGCGGTCTCGATGCCAACGGCAACCCTGCCGACACACGCACCCCTGCACAGAAAGCCGCCCTCATCCGGCTCCTTACCGAACTCAAGCACCGCTACCCGCACGCCACCATCCATAGCCACCGCGACTTCGCCCCCAAAGCCTGCCCATGCTTTGATGCCACCACCGAATATGCCCATTTATAAATTGTTGAATCCTTTAGATAATTTTGACCTATGAGAAAACTCTTATACATCCTCGCTCTCTTCACCCTCATCCTTGCCCCTGCCTGCAAGTCCGTCAAGATGGCCACGCAGCAGCAGACCCAATCGCAGTCGCACAACCAAACCACCTCCACCCAGTCCGTGGACAGCACCGCCCTTGCCTCTGCCACGACAACCACCACCGACCGTTCCACCCAAGCCGAAACAGTCACCGAGACCACCACCACAACCGTCTGGTCTGCCCCGGACTCCACCGGCACGCAACACCCTCTGCGCACAACCACCACCAACCGCACCACCCATCGCGGTCAGCAAAGCAATATCCATACCACCACCGCTAACAACCACGCCGTCACTGCCCAAACCACAACCCAATCCACCCAAAACCAAGACAACACCACCCAAATCAACACCTCATCCCAAACCGACACCCGTTCCCGCAGTCCCACATGGCTCAATGCCTCCCTCATCACCCTCATTCTCTCCCTCGTCACCGCCCTCACCATCATCACCCTCCTCATCCTCCGCCGCTATCATATCATTTGAATAGTCGGCAAATAGATGCACATTCAAACCCCCGACAGTCTAACTGACGAGGAATGGGCAAGAGAGTATAAGAATCTGGAGTACCTGCGTAAATTGGAGGCTTCGGCAAATGCTACCTCCACAACCCCCAATTATTAAGGGGCGAAGGGTATGATAAGAAATGAAGCAATCCTCTTGAATGCGACTTCGCTTTTCTCTCAGCTCGTTCACGTCTCGCAGAAGCTAAAATGCGTGCCTGTTCATCCTTGGAGATTTTGCCGGTGGCAAGGCGGTAAAATGTAACCAACATGACACCCAAAACAAAGAGGATGACCAGAGCCGCAATAGCTAACAATATGTATAAAATTGCTTTCACGCTGCAAAGATACAAAAAAAAATTGACATATCCAAATTTTTCATTCGAAATCGGTTGAAATCAGACATGCTTATTACAAAATGCTGGACAAAGTTATGTCCGAGGGTAGGATCAGACCAATAAGAAGGGAAGCATCAGGTATCTAACCAATGAAGTGCTGCACATGGAGCCGGCAGATCTGCTGGATATCTTTGAAACACACGGCATTGCCCGGAAGAAACTCAAAACAGAGTTGAAGATGTTTGAAGCCGGCATCACCTCCACGGAGCAATACCGTGCTGAGGGGATCACGTGGTGGGATTACTGTGGAGAGCAATTGAAAAACAGTTATCCGACCTATTTCAAGAAGTTGCCGGCACTGGTTAAGAAAATCAATGCGGAGCACAAGAACAGCAAGAACTATGTGCTGTTTCTGGGCGAAACGGGCGCAGAGACTAATCAGCAACCATGTTTGAGCCTTGTGCAGTTCCAGATTGAGGATGATTCTCTTGTGCTGAGTGCATATCAACGTTCATCAGACGCGAACCTTGGTTTGCCGGCAGACATCTATCACTTGTATTTGATGGCAAGACAAATAGACCTGCCACTAAAGTCAATAACGCTATTCCTCGGCAATGTGCATATCTACGAATCCAATCTATTGCGCACATACGAACTGCTGAACGGTGCTCAGGATGTCAAGTTTGAACTAAACGTATGAAAGACTGGACAGGCAACCGTTCATCACTCTTTGCCGCGCTTGGATCCAGCAACCACACAGAGGCAGAACGTGAGCAACACGACTTCTACGCGACGGATCCAAGAGCCTTGACTGCTTTGGCTCAACACATGCAACTTCCACACGTTATATATGAATGCGCGTGCGGAACAGGGCATTTAGTCAAGGCACTCACAGAACTTGGACATGAAGTCATTGCAACGGATCTTATTGATCGAGGCATCGGCCAAGGCAACGTCAACTTTCTGGAGGTAGAACAAATGCCGGAAAATTGTGATTGCATACTGACAAATCCGCCGTACAAGTTCACAACAGAGTTCATTGAACACGCATTGAAGATCCTGCCGAAAGGAGGCAAAGCAATCTTCTTGCTGAACGTGAACATTTTGGCAGGAAAATCACGCTTTCAGCGCATTTATTCGCGCGGAGTATTGAAAGAACTGTATTTGTTTTCGTCTCGCATTGTGTGTGCTAAAAACGGCGATTTTGAGCAATGTAAATCATCAGCAGTCAATTATGCTTGGTTTGTCTTTGAGAAAGGTTTTTGCGGTTCAACGCTTTTGCATTGGATATGACGGAAATCAACCAAAAATCAACTGAAATGCGTTTTTTGTACTATTTTAGAGCAAAAGACATTTTCAAATGCAGATTAGAATCAACTTTAATCAACTAATTTGAACTGACTTTGAAACAGCGTTGAAAAGCCTTTGAAACAGGCGAAAAAGCGCGATTATAGAAAATGAGCAACTGAGAAATTCAGCTGCTCATTTTTGTGCAAAAAATCGCGAAAAAAATGTACTTTTCGTTTTAAGAAAATGTACAATTCGTTTTGGCGATTATAGATAACGGAGGCAAGCAAGCTAATTCGTGGCGCACTTTGACCGCGGACGAGTGGATATATATTATCTTCGGCCGTATCAAAGACAACCGAATCGACTTGGCGGGTTTGGGAAGTGTGAACGGCATCAACGGCTTCATTCTTTTGCCGGATGACTGGGGTTATACCGGTGTTCCCTTTGTCTCGATTAGCAAATCGGGTAATATTGCATGGGATCCGGACAATAACGTGTACTACGACCCAAAGGGCGGCATGTTCGCCAATAATAGATACACTGTAGCACAGTGGCAGCAGATGGAGGCACATGGTGCGGTCTTCTTCCCATGCGCAGGATTCCGCAGCAATGGAGAGCCTCGTATCAATATGGGTTTTGGACGTTATTGGACTAAGACATCGGATAGTTCGACGGCAGAGAAAGCATATGGCATAGAGTGCCATCAACGCGAATGGAATGTCAAACCCATGTGGCGCATTATTGGTCAATCCGTCCGCCTCGTACAAGATGTAAAAGCAATTGACTAAAACACAAAGATATCATGCGTAAACTATTTTATCTTTTGCTCGCCGCATCATTCGGCACCTTTGGTGCATCATCAAGCAAGCTCGCTTGCATTATTGCAGCAGCCCTGCTGCTCGCGGGATGCAATCAGAACCCGCCTTCAGTAGGCAGTTCGAATGCGGCTACTATTCTATTGGTCAATGAGTGCACGAATACGGTCTCTCTCTATATCGAAACGCCCAAGAATCCGAGTTTGCTCGTGCAAGCAGAACCTCATTCCACGTCCGAGCCGATGAGAGTACAGGATGATCTTGGAAACAATATTGAAGACAACGTGCGTGTTCGTATCCGGATGTGGGATGCCGATGCGGTTACGGAAAGGGAGATTTATACCCGTAACATGGTTTTCCAGCGCAATCATAAGCATGTCTTTACCATCAACCCCGCTTATTCTGTGTACTATGAGATGCAGAGTCTATATTAAACCTAACGAAAAAAAACAAAACTGAGATATGGCAGATATAGAGAAAATCAATCCGACCGAAATAGTTTCTGCGGAACTACTTGGTGACTTGCGGAAGATAATCGATTCCGCGCGTTCACACGTAGCAGCTACAGCCAATTATGAGTTGACGATGATGTATTGGCATATCGGTGATCGCATCAATCGCGATGTGCTGAATAACGAGCGTGCTGAGTATGGTCAACAAATTGTGTCGACGCTATCGACACAATTAACGGAATTATACGGCAAGGATTTCTCTACCAGGAATCTACATCGAATGATACAATTTTCTCAATTATTCCCAAATGAAGAAATTGTGTCGACGCTGGCGACCAAATTATTTTGGAGCCATTTTATGGAGGTTTTGCCTCTCAAAGATGATGTCGCTCGCGAGTTTTATATCACGATGGCAGCTAATGAACGATGGAGTATTAAGCAGCTACGCGAGAAGATAGATGGCATGTTGTATGAACGTACAGCCATTGCCACAAAACCGGAGGTACTGATCAAGCAAGAACTGGCAGATTTGCGTGATAACGAGACTCTGTCTCCGGATTTGGTATTTAAGAGCCCTTATTTCTTGGAGTTCACAGGTCTCAAAGGCATGTATTCGGAGAAATCGCTGGAGGATAGTCTGGTTGCACATTTAGAGCAGTTTATCATGGAATTGGGCAACGGCTTTACGTTTGTGGAGCGCCAGAAACGAATGATCATTGACGGCGAGGACTTTTATTTGGATTTGCTGTTCTACCACCGCAAGTTGCATCGTTTGATTGCTATTGATCTCAAGCTGGGTCGTTTCAAAGCGCAGTATAAAGGACAGATGGAGTTGTATTTGCGTTGGTTGGAACAGAATGAGATGCAACCGGGTGAAGAGTCGCCGCTTGGATTACTATTGTGTACGGAAGGAAGCGAGGAACAGATAAACTTGCTTCAATTGGATAAGTCGGGCATCCGGGTAGCGCAATATCTGACCGAACTGCCATCCAAAGAGGTTCTTCTGCGCCAATTACAAAAATCCTTAGCCGCCGCCAAAGAATTATCCACCGACCGATGACTGTGAAGCGGTTAAGGCGCACTGGAGAGTGGACTTGTTCCTTTTGATGCACGAAAAGGAACAAGCTGGAAAAGATAATACGAACGAAAATTAAATCAACACAAAGATATGGGAAAAAAATACAATCGCGTAGCATTAGGACGCGGGGGACAATTTTCTGAAGAGTGCCGCAAAGGCGGTTTCATCGGAGCTGATTACGAAATCCCTGAAGACCTGACGGGACATCTGTATGACAACTGGCGAGATTTTAACAAGCATTATGTTCCTATCTTCATGAAACATACGCCCGAGAAATCAAAGGTTGCTGCAGGATTGAGTTGCGGCTATCTGTGGACTATCTGCAGAGGATTACAAAATGGCGATATCGTCTTGTCTCCTCGTGGGAATGGCGAGTATTTGGTTGGTGAGATAGCAGGTGACTATTACTATGCACCGGGGACTAACTTACGTCACCGTCGTCCGGTTAAATGGTATGATATAGTTATCCCGCGTTCCGCCATGTCTCCGCAGTTGCGCAATTCTACTGGTTCTATTGGTACTTCTTGCGATATCACTCGCTATGCCGAAGAGATAGAAGCACTAATGGCGGGTAAAGCTGCCCCTGTCACATCAGTTAGTACGCAAGCCGTGGCACATGCTCAAAAGAGATTTCTGGAGCGTGATTTACATCCATTGTTCTGTACGTATCTGCGTGACCAAGATATATTTGCTAAAACTATCTATCACGAGAAATCTACTGCGTCTGATAAAGCACAGAAATGGGTTCACCCGGATATTATTGGTGTGCAGGAAAGCGCATTGCTCACAGACGCATCTAAAACCCTTCAGCGGAAGATAGATGCGCATAAATCTATACGCCTTATTTCATATGAGATGAAGCGTGAAATAAACACTGATTATGATCTTAAGGAGTATTTCTTCCAAGCCTTGTCCAATAGTAGTTGGGCAAATAAAGGCTATCTCGTAGCATTCGATATCAATGAAGACTTACGTCCGGAGATTGAGCGCCTCAACGCTGCTTTCGGTATTGGTATCATACAGCTGCAAGCACACAGCGATGCAACGCAGATTTGGTACGAGGCTCGTGAGAAAGAGATTGACTACACGACCTTGGATAAACTCTGCAAGATGAATGCCGATGTGAATGAGTTTATTGTTAAACTTAATCTTTGGTTGGATTCTCCGAAGAGTTATGCAAAAGGAGCTAAGGCAGAGTTAGCCAATATCTGTGATGATATCTTCAAAACGGACACAGAAATTGAGAAATACTGCCAAGATAAGAATATACCGTATTAATCCGCTAAATTAGAGAAAGATGATGGGATTGTTCTTTAACAAACATAGCAACATTATCAAGGAAGTGAAAGATTTCCTTGAGAATGATCTTGTCATTTCTAAGCAAGCTTGCGGGAAATCTGAAAAGTCTGTAGAAAACTCTTTGGTTCGTCAACTTCAAGAAAAATTTGGAGAAGATTTTGTACATAGACAACGCAGTATTGGAGAGAATTTCAAAATGAAATGTGATGTCGATTTGTTTTCTGGTGGCTGTGGTATAGAATTGAAATTGGCAAGTTCATTAGAGAGCAAAGCGGATGAATTTCATCGTGCTATAGGTCAAATAGCATGCTATGCACATGAGCACTATATTACATCTGGTATAATTCTATTGGTTGTAGGCAAAGAACCTGAAATGTCGGAGAAAATTGACGAACTCAGAACTATAGTTAATCACTTCCCAAGAGTGCATTTTGTCTACAAACAAGCACATAACAAAATTCAGAAATAAACACACATACAATATGGCAACATCAACGCAACAGAAACAAGAGTTATTCAAGAGTATTTGGGCGATCGCGAATGAGTTACGCGGGTCAGTAGATGGTTGGGATTTCAAGCAATACGTGCTGGGAATGTTGTTCTACCGGTATATATCGGAGAACATCACCAACTATATCAACAACGAGCAACTCAAAGCAGGTGAACCTAATTTCGATTATACCTCTTTTGACGACGCGAAAGCCGAGTCTGCGCGTACAAGTATTGTAGCGGAGAAAGGCTTCTTTATTCTGCCGTCTCAACTCTTCTGCAATGTGCGCAAACACGCTCATCATAATGACCAACTGAATATGACGCTGGATGCTGCTTTCAAATCGATTGAAGCGTCTGCTATTGGCACCGCCAGCGAGGACGATATGAAAGGTCTGTTTGACGACCTGGATGTCAACTCCACCAAACTCGGTTCATCGGTTGACAAACGCAACGAGCGTCTCGCGCGTATTTTGGACGCAGTTGGTGATATGAACCTCGACGGACCGCAAGGCAATAAGATTGACGCTTTCGGCGATGCGTATGAGTTCCTTATGAAGATGTACGCAGGTAATGCCGGTAAGTCCGGTGGTGAGTATTTCACGCCTCAGGAAGTGAGCGAATTGCTCGCTCGTATCGCTACGCATAACAAGACCAAAGTGCGTAAGGTCTATGACCCTGCGTGCGGTAGTGGTTCGCTGCTGATGCAGGTTGCCAAGGTTATTGGCAAAGAGAATGTGCAGCAAGGTTTCTTTGGTCAGGAGATTAACCAGACGACCTATAACCTCTGCCGAATCAATATGTTTCTCCATGATATCAACTATAATCATTTCAGTATTGCTTTGGGTGATACGTTGATGGAACCGCAACACTGGGATGACCAGCCGTTTGATGTCATTGTATCTAATCCACCGTATTCTATCAAATGGAAAGGCGACGATAGTCCTGTTCTAATCAATGATCGTCGTTTCTCTCCCGCGGGTGTATTGGCTCCTAAGAGCAAAGCAGACTTGGCTTTCACTATGCACATGCTCTCTTGGTTATCTACCGATGGCGCTGCGGCTATCGTTGAGTTCCCGGGCGTGCTTTATCGTGGTGGAGCAGAACAGAAGATACGCCAGTATCTGATTGACAACAACTATGTAGATGCAGTTATCCAGTTACCGGCAAACCTTTTCTTCGGTGTGTCTATTGCTACCTGTATCATCGTCATCCGTAAGAACAAGACGGACAACAAAGTGCTGTTTATCGATGCTTCGAATGAGTTTGTACATGAGGGTAATAAGAACAAACTGACGGAAGAGAATATCAGCCGCATCTTAGGTCTGTATGTCAACCGCGAGGATGTACAACATCTGACCGCACTTATCAGCAATACGGCTATAGCAGAGAATAACTATACTATCTCCGTCAACAGTTATGTGGAGCAAGAAGACACGCGTGAACATATCGATATTGACAAGCTGAATGCTGAACTGAAAGAGATTGTTGCACGCGAGAACGAACTCCGTGCGCAGATTGACGAATTGATTGCCAACCTCTAAATGACCGCCTCCTTATGACACACATAGAACAAATGATACAGGACATGTGTCCGAATGGCGTCGAGTGGAAAACACTCGGAGAGGTTTGCGAAATGAAGCGCGGTTCTACTATTACTGCTAACCAAGCAGAAGATGGTGAAATTCCGGTTATAGCCGGAGGTCAAAAACCCGCATATTTCCACAATCAAAGTAATAGAACCGGCAAAAATATCACAGTTGCAGGTTCTGGTGCATATGCAGGCTATGTCGCTTATTGGGATCAACCGATATTTGTGTCTGATGCCTTTACGGTTACCCCAAAAGAAGCCTCCCTTGATATTAAGTTTGTGTATTACTTTTTGACGAACATACAGGATAAGATATATCACACTAAAAAGGGAAGTGGTGTCCCTCATGTGCATCCATCTTCTATAGCGGATTTCGAAATTCCCCTTCCACCTCTCAAAATTCAAAAAAAAATCGTCGAGTGCCTCGATAAATTCTCGGCACTCGCAGCGGAGCTGCAAGCGGAGCTGCAAGCGGAGCTGCAAATGCGTCGTAAGCAGTATGAGTACTATCGTACCCATCTGCTCACGCCACACTCGGATTGCAATTCTGCTGGAGACTCAACCGATGATTGCAATTGGGAATGGAAAACACTGGGAGAGATAGGTACTTTTTATGGCGGCTTATCAGGCAAATCAAAAGATGATTTCAAGGATGGTAATGCTAAATTTATCACCTATCTTAATATTGGCTGTAATCCTGCATTACGATTAGATATTAGCG
This sequence comes from Paludibacteraceae bacterium, assembly GCA_017394705.1. GTDB lineage: Bacteria > Bacteroidota > Bacteroidia > Bacteroidales > Paludibacteraceae > Colicola. The sequence goes on from JAFPXH010000001.1 coordinate 12,931, forward strand.
AAACCGTTAAGATTGGTCCTAACGAAAGGCAAAATATTGTACAATATGGAGATGCTTTGTTTACCGGTTCATCTGAAACACCTGATGAATGTGCGATGTCCTCTGTTGTAACAGAGCACCCAACTGAAAAATTGTATCTCAATAGTTTTTGTTTTGGTTTTCGTTTTAATAGTTTAGATGGCATCTGCCCTTCTTTCTATAAACATTATTTTAGATGCGATGCTTTCCGTAAAGCAGTGAGAAAAACAGCCAATGGAACTACGCGTTTTAATGTGTCAAAGAAAGAGTTTGCAAAGTTATCTATTCCCATTCCACCATTAGAGCTGCAAAAAAAGATTGCAAATGAACTTGATAAGTTTGAGAAAATAATATCCAGCCTTTCCGATGGTATCCCTGCGGAGCAAGCAGCACAGCAGAAGCGATATGAGTATTACCGCGACCTATTATTAACTTTTGACCGTAAAGAAGTATGAAACTGATTTCTGAAAACCCGCAATCGACGGTTGTGTCCAAATACGAGTACAAGCCTTCTTCCCGCACTGCTTATCAGAGTGAAGCGCAGTTGGAGGATGCGCTCATTGCGCAGTTACAAGCACAGGGATATGAGTATCTGGATATCCATACTTCCGAGGAAATGGAAGCTAACCTGCGCAAGCAGTTGGAGATACTGAACGGCATCACTTTTACCGACAATGAGTGGCAAGGTTTCTTCCGGGTCCATCTGGCGAACCAAGGTGCGTCCTTCAAAGATAAGACGACGCTTCTGCAAGACGACAAGACCTCGCAGTTGGTACTTATCCGCGATAACAAGACTTTCCAGAATATCAAACTGATAGACAAGAAGCATATCCACGAGAACCGCTTGCAAGTCATCCATCAGTACAAAGCCGATTCCGGCAAGCGTAAATGCCGGTATGATGTAACGATACTGGTGAACGGTCTGCCGTTGGTACATATCGAACTCAAGAAACGCGGCGTAGCTATCAAAGAAGCTTTCAACCAAATCAACCGCTACCATCGCGATGCGTTTGGTATCGATAATGGTCTGTTTGATTATGTGCAGCTGTTTGTTATCAGTAATGGCACGGAGACCAAATACTACTCCAACACCACCAGCCGTGGTGCGTTTACCGAACTGAACCGCAAGAAACCCAACGATGCACCATTAGAAGACGGAACAAAGACTTGCGATTCGTTTGAGTTCACTTCCTATTGGGCAGATGTAGAGAATACGCCTATCCGCGAACTGACGGACTTCACCACTACGTTCTTTGCCCGGCATACCTTACTCAATATCCTCACGCGCTATTGCGTCTTTACTGCCGATCAGAAACTAATGGTGATGCGTCCGTATCAGATTGCCGCCACCGAAGCTATTCTGCAGAAGATACTCATCTCTACCAATCAACGCAAGATGGGTACTATTGATGCCGGTGGATATATATGGCACACGACCGGTTCGGGTAAGACGCTCACATCGTTCAAGACTGCGCAACTATGTACCCAATTGGAATATGTGGACAAAGTGCTGTTTGTCGTGGACCGCAAAGACTTGGACTACCAGACGATGAAGGAGTATGAGAAGTTCAAGAAAGGCTGCGTCAGCCATAATAAATCCACGGCTGTGCTGCATGAGCAGTTGAGCAAAGACAAAGACCGCATCATCATAACAACCATTCAGAAACTCAACCAGTTCTGCAAGTCCGAGCAGAAACATCCCATATACGATAAGCATGTGGTCATCATCTTTGATGAATGCCATCGTAGTCAGTTCGGCGATATGCACAAACTGATTGTCAAGCGGTTTAACAAATATCATATCTTCGGTTTTACCGGCACACCTATCTTTGCAGAGAACGCACAGCAGGCATTGCTCACTACGCCACAACTCTTTGGCGATTGTCTGCATACCTACACGGTGATCAATGCGATTGCCGATGAGAATGTGCTGCCATTCCGCGTGGAGTATATCAAGACCGTAGGAACGAAAGAAGGTATAGATGATGCGGAAGTGCGAGACATCGACCGCGAACGCGCATTGCTGGCGCCCGAACGCATCCATAATATCGTGGAGTATATCTTGCAGCATTTTGACCAAAAGACCTATCGCAATCGCTCCTACAAACTGGATGACAAGCGTGTGACAGGATTTAACTCCATTCTCGCTACGGCTTCCATCGATGCAGCCAAACTCTATTATACCGAGTTCCAACGCCAGCAAGACCTCTTGCCGGAAGAGAAACGGCTGAAGATAGCGATTATCTATAGTTACGGAGCCAACGAAGAGGTGGAACTGAACGGCATCTTGGATGAAGAGAACAGCGACAGTGCCGCTAAACTGGACCAGTCATCTCGCGATTTCCTCGAAGCGGCTATTGCGGATTATAATGAGATGTTCGGTGGACTCAATTATAACACCTCATCTGACCAATTCGGCAATTACTACAAAGACTTATCCGAACGGATGAAGAACCGTGAACTGGATATGCTCATTGTGGTCAATATGTTCCTTACCGGTTTTGATGCTACTACGCTCAATACCCTTTGGGTGGATAAGAACCTGCGCCAGCATGGACTGATGCAAGCCTACAGCCGTACCAACCGCATCCTCAACACCATCAAGCAGTTCGGTAATATCGTTTGTTTTCGCAATCTGGAACAAGAGACTAATGATGCCATTACGCTCTTTGGCGACAAGAACGCTTGTAACATCGTCTTGCTCAAATCCTACGACGATTATATCAACGGCTATACGGATGAGAACGGCAAGAAGCATATCGGTTTTGCCAAGATTGTGGAAGCACTCAAGCAACTCTTCCCAGACCCGGCAAACATGCCATTGATCGGAGAGGAAAAAGAGAAAGAGTTTATCCGGCTCTTTGGTTCTTACCTCCGCATGGTCAACCTGCTAAACACCTTCGACCGGTTTGAAGAAGACAAAGCGAACTATATCTCCGATTTTGCAGAGCAAGATTACAAGTCCGTTTACCTCGATTTGAATGAGAAATACCGCCATCATACTGAAGGCGATGTGGTGGATATCAACGATGATCTGACCTTCGAGATTGAACTCATCAAACAGGTAGAAATCAATATCGATTATATCCTTGAACTCATTGCCAAGAAATACGGCAAGGACAAGGTTGTGAATGGTCCTACGCTGGAAGAACTGCTCTCCAAAGCGATTGGTTCCAGCCCTGCCTTGCGTAACAAACGCGACCTCATTGATGCTTTTGTCAAACGCTACTCTCCGGATAAAGAAGTGGGCAAACAATGGATGGCGTTTGTGCATGAGCAAGCGCAGCAACAGTTGGAGGAGATTATTGCATCGGAGAATCTCAAACGCGAGCAGACGATTGCTTTTGTACGCAAAGCCTTCCAGACAGGAGAAGTGGAGATGCAAGGAACAGCTATCACGCAATGCCTGCCGCCGCTTCCGCTTTTCAGCGCCAATAACGAGCGAGAGCAGACCAAAGCGCGTGTCCTCGCCAAACTCTGCGACTACTTCGACCGCTTCTACGATATTTATGAGTTTGAATAAAGAATTGGATGATAAATCAATAAACATATGAAAAAACTATTTATCTTTTTGGCCGTGGCGGCGCTTATTGCCGTGAGTGCGAGGGCAGAGGAGCATAGCTACGTGTGGAACGCGGAGTTCCCGAACTACAAGCAGCAGATACCGTCATCCGATTTCACCACCGCCGACGGACTGTTCCGCTTCACCAGCGACAAAGCCCAAGGCGTCAGCGGACCGCAGTTTGGCGCAGACTCAAAAGCAGGACTGCTGCTGAGACTCTACGCCGATAACACCCTCCGCATCGAGAGCCTCTCAGGAGACCCGATAACCGACATCACCTTCGTCATCGGAGGCAACGGACATTATAAACTGGCCAACCTCACGCCGTCCAAAGGCGCAATGGGCGAACCCTATATCGGCAAAGACGCTACCGACACCTTCCGCGAGTACCGACTCTTCTGGAGCGGGAACGCCACCGATATCACCTTCACTGTTGGCCATCTGTGCGAGTACGGCATCGACTGCGCCGAGCAAGAAAAGACCGGCGAACCGGGAACATGTATGACCAAGCAGATTATCATCACCACCGCCTCCGGGCAAGGGTTGGAAGACCTGCAGGATGGAGAGGCTACGCCTCGCAAAATCATCTACAACGGGCAAGTCTATATCCTCCGTTCCGGCCATTCCTACACCCTCACCGGCACAGAGGTGATTCCGCAAAAATAAATACCACCATGGCTTGAGGGGGATTGAATGGGAGAAATAATAGTTTTATAAACACCACACCAATGTACACACCGCCATTTACAGTAACAGATGAGATTTTGCATCTGGTTTCAGAGATCTCAGAGCAGATAGGCACACTGAATGCACTCCTTGGAGAGCGTATGCCATCGCCTATGCTCAGGAAAGAGAACCAAATAAAAACCATCCATTCCTCTTTGGCAATTGAGCACAATAGTCTGTCGCTGCAACAAGTGACGGACGTCATTGACGGCAAGCATATATTAGGTGCTCCCGATGAGATACAAGAGGTTAAGAATGCGCTGCAAGCATACCAATTGATGCTGCAACTTGATGCTTTTTCGGAAGCTGATTTGCTCCGAGCGCATAGTCTGATGATGGCTAATCTGGTAGATAATGCCGGGCATTACCGTAAAGGCAGTGTCGGTGTTTTTGATGGCGACAAGTGTATTCATATTGCACCATCTGCAGACCGCGTGCCTACATTGATGGCGGACCTCTTTGCTTGGATCAGACAGGCAAAAACTCACCCGCTTGTAAGCAGTTGTGTGTTCCACTACGAGTTTGAGTTTATACATCCGTTCATGGACGGTAATGGCCGCATGGGACGCTACTGGCAGACACTGTTGCTCAGCCGATGGAAAGGTATCTTTGCTTGGCTTCCTGTGGAAACAATCGTCAAAAAATATCAACAAGAATATTACCAAGCTATCGCACAATCAGACGCAAAGGGAGACAGCACAGACTTTATCGTCTTTATGCTCAAATGCATTCTCCAAACAATCCAAGAGCAACAAAAAGTGACGGACAATGTCGGTATAAATGTCGGTATAAATGTCGGTATAAACGAGCAACGGGTATTAGATGCCCTGCGTGCAGACGCTTCGCTTTCCGCAGTCAAAATAGGTCAGTTGTTAGGTATTACTACACGACAAGCCGAGCGGCTGCTTGCTTCGTTGCGTGAGAAAAATCTTATCCGTCGTATCGGAGCAAACAAAAATGGTCATTGGGAGATAATCAAATAATCTCCTGTCTGCATAAAACATAGAGGAATGACTCTAAAGTTAACAAGAAAAAACCCGTAATGATATGCCCTCTAATCACGACACATGGCATTGGCAGACAGGTAAAGCGTGGTATGGTGTCGGCATCTATCATGTCACATTAACAATACCCACTCGTGAGCCATTGTTGGGTGAGTTGGTTATTCCTGAGAACGATCCGGCAAAAGCATGGATACAGCGGACGAAGTTGGGAGACGAGGTAACAGAGGAAGCGCTGCGTATTAACCATTTTTATCCGGATATACGCGTCATCCAGCACTGCTTGATGCCTAATCATCTCCACGTCATCTACTACGTCACAAAATCGCAAACCAAAAGCATCAAGACCGTCATCCGCGGACTATGGCAGGGCGTTAAGAAAATAGGACGCGAATACACAATCACCAAGGAGACTTCGTTGGTTCTGTCTGAATTAAATTCAGACAAAAAGGACGGAGAGAAGGCATATCCATCACCTATCTTCACCGAGATGCCGTTCATCCGCCCCATGTCCCATAAAGGTCAGCTCCAAACGATGATTCATTACGTTCAGATGAATCCCCAACGCCTCGCAACCAAGCGCTTAATGCCGGAGTTTTTTCGTGTGCAGGAGGGGATTGAGATTGCCGGGCAAACATACTGCGGTGTGGGAAATATCGATTTGTTGCAACGAGCGCAATACATGCCTGTTCATGTGCGTAATATATGGGTGGAGAATGCCGAAAAACATGGCGATAACAAACAACTCCGAGACTACATGAACAGCTGTGTGTTGGCTGCCCGTCAAGGAACCGTGATGGTATCGCCGTATATCAGCAAGTACGAGCAAATAGTGATGGACGTATTGCTCAAAGAAGGCCTGCCGTTCATCTATATCGCAGACAATGGGTTCCGGGATTATTACAAACCGCAAGACAACCTGTTTGATGCCGTTGCCGCCGGTCGCGTGCTGATACTCAGCCCGTGGGACTATGACGCTGGAAAGAAACATGTCACCCGCGAGGAGTGCGTAGCGATGAATAAGATGGCAGAGAAGATATGTTACGAATTATAACCCGTTGGTTCTGTCTGAATTAAATTCAGACAAAATGGACGGAGATGAAGGATATTAAATTCAGACAAAATGGACGGAGATGAAGGATAATATTCCGAAAATAGCATATAAATCAAACATTAGCAGTCATCATCTTGGATGGCTGCTTTTTTTTTGCATACTTTTGCAATGCGAATTCACTCAAAGTAACCCAAAAACAATGATTTGTAGGTATAGTAAACACAGTGGTGTGGAGAGGCAAAAAACGCCCGTATAAAAAAAAGTAAGGTTTTTTAAAACGCGGCGTGCGCGAAACCAGTGCGTGCACACGCGCACACGAAAAGTAGTGTCTTTTGACATTTGAAAAAAATGCACTACCTTTGCAAAAAAAATCGCAGCTAACCTGAGCACGTTAATTCGTGTATAGTAGATATAAAATACTCAATAGTAACCCGGAAACACGCATTCCTTATATATACAGGAAGCGTCAAAAAATATTTATTAATCGGTCAATCCGAGTTGGATAGAACGAGAGGTTCCAACAGTATCCATTACCTCGAGTTCGAAATGGATTGACGATTGGCCATAAAACTTTTAAGCTTTATGGCAAATCAACAAAAACGCACGAGAGTGCGCAGAAACGCGTATCGCGATGTAGTCATCGAGTATTACGCCCGTAATTCATCCTCCGTCTTGGCCATCACGCATCGGCATTGGCCGGAGAAACCGTTTACTTCACAGCCCGAACTGGCGCGGATACTGAGCGCTGAACTGGGATGGGAACTGGACTATCGTTCCCTTTCCCGACAGCTCCGACGGGTCCATCGGTTCGACCATTCCGTCCGGAACCGCATCTTCGAATTGCTCGGAGACGAGACTGTCCACACCCCTGATTTTCACTGGGATGCGGTTTGTGGCAGATGGAATTCCACGAACCCTAAAAAAGTAGTATCTTTGTCGTCGGAATTGGCTCGCAACACGTTTCGTCACTCTGTGACTCAGATAGGTTGCCGCAATTCCTCCTCTTCCCAAGGATTAAAAATCATTGGGAGCCCTAAAAAATATAATTAAACGACTATGGAAATGGAACAAAAGAGCATTTTCGAGCAATTGGAGCAGTTGCGCATCACGAGCCGTTCGGAGATTCCGCCGCATGACTTTCTGTACACCTGGAACGGAGTGCCGTGCTTTGCACGCGGTGAGTTGGTGGCAGTGACCGGTAAGGCTAAAAGCGGCAAGACATACCTTAACTCGATCCTGATGGCAGCAGCAGGTACCTCCGCGCTGTCACGCGGAGCAGGAAACGAACTAGAACCCGCATACAATGCGGGGAGAATGGACGGAGGGCACTTCCTTGGCTTGAAGCGGATACGGGAAAAACCATTGCGGGTGGTATGGATAGACACGGAGCAGAGTGCGGACAGTACGCATGAGATACTGCGTGACCGCATCGGTGCAATGACAGGAGCAGAGGCGAGCGACGAGGTATATCATGTCTTTAACCTGCGTCAGGTACGCTGGCAAGACCGTATGACGCTCGTGTTATCCGCAATAGCAATCTGTATGCCGGACTTGGTTATTTTCGATGGTATCCGAGACGTGGTAGGCGATATCAACAACTACGAGGAAGCGCAGAACACCATCGGCCAGTTGCTGAAGGCGGCGTCGGAGTTCAAGACGTGTATCGTATGCGTGCTGCACCAGAACAAAGCGGCGGAAGACAAGACGCTTCGCGGGGCATTGGGTACGGAGTTGCAGAACAAGAGTTTTGAGACGTACGAATGTAAGAAAGACCCGGAGACGCGTATCTTCAGCATCCAGCAAACGGCTACCCGCAAATATGACATGCCGAACAAGATCCAGTTCTGCGTGGACAAGGAGGGTTTGCCGGTGGGGTGCGCCAGCGTAGAACCGGAGCAAGTCAGCCATGCAGATACCAGCCAGCCTGGTGTAAAGGAGATATTCCGCGCAGCGATGATGGGGCATAGCGAGATGCGCGCAGGGGCACTGAAGGCGCAAGTGATGATGCGCCAAAACCTCCGAAGCGATAGTATCTACGGCGGACTGTTAGTCGCAGCCTTGCAGCAAGGCGTATTGATCCGCAGAGCGGTTTCAGACCGTGAGGTCTATTACCAACCGGGACCGCAAATGACAGAGCCTCAGTTGGATTTTGGCGGGTAGCCCCGCAGGCTCCCTTAGTAGAGTAGTCTATTCCCTATGTAATAGGGATAGACCTACTAAGGAGCCGGGCCACCACTGCCAAGCAGCCGGACAGAGACCGTACAGAGACGTCCGTAATGGTCGCGAGATGCGAATGAGACTAAAAGCAATGAATCCGCATTCAATGCGGGGCTAATTAACAAAGGAAAAAGAAATGGTATGAAAGTAGAACTCATTATTCCGATAGACAAGCTAAGAGGCATGTTACGGAAGGACGGATTTTATTTCCGGATGTACCGGGGGCAGCAGATTGTACAAAGCACCCCGACAAAATGGAAGGACACACCGGCCCGCAAGGCGGCGCGAGAGAAATTCGCGGCGACATGGGGGAGGAGGTATAAGAAGGTTGAAAGTTGAAAAGTGAAAAGTGAAAAGTGAAAGTTTAAAGAATGAGGAAATCAAAAACGCGCATTTACGTCCGCTAAGCCTGCGGCCAGTCTGGGAAGGCTAAGGCTCCCCGCCAGCCTGTCCTCTTCGAAGCCAAAAGTCAATTGGCTTCTCCACGGCCTGGAGCGTAATCTTCCACAAGCGCTCACAAGCAAGCTTGCAGCGCTCGTAAAAGCCTACACTCCCAACTCGCTGCTTAATAGCAGCACGTTGAATGCTTACAAAAATGCGGGATTTGCCCTTACAAAAAATAACAAAAATATGGCCGGATACTATCCGGCACTAACAGAAAAAGCGTATGGCAAAAGTAACCACGATGTCAGGTATTGCGTCCATATCGGGGCGCTTGGGGAACTACTGTTTCCGCACGATGAAGAAATCGGGCAAGGTGTATATGCACACATTGCCGAGTAAGAAACAAGGTCCGGCGAAGGCGCCGAGTGCTGCGATGATAGCACAGCGAGAACGGTTTGGCGCCATCACAAAGATGGTAGCGCAGATGCGCAAGAGCGGAACGAAGAAGAGCAGTCAGCAACTGTGGAAAATTGCTACGGAAGCCTATGATGCAGCACATCAGTAAGATCGAGATCGCCGAGCGGCTGGATGAGGTGCTCGGTGCGCAAGTCGGCATGCAAGGTCTGAACACCTTGCTCTACGGCTGGACCCGAAAAGACCCGCAATTGCGGACCAACATCAGGCACCGCACATGGCTGTTCAGGTACGAAGTAAAGGAACTAAGTGCGTATGCGGGATATGATTTGCGCCCGCGGAAGTCCAATTCCATTTGCGAAGCGGGATAATTGCCCAAGTCGGAATTTTTTCGTACCTTTGTCGTCGGAAACGGTGATCCATGATTAAGTTACTCCGTAACAAATGTAATGGTCACGTTTCCTCCTCTTCCCACCGAGCGCACCAGGGCTAGCGCTCGTCGGGAGCCCTACCAGATTTGAGAGAGATAAGATAATGAGTTTTCGGGGCGTTTATCGTTTCCTTCTCAGTCTCGAGAACTCAAAAAGGAAGGCCTCAAATCATCGCAAACACTGCGTTCTGTTTACGCTTGGGACCCCATAAAAAGAACGCAAAGCTAACCTTTTTATTAACAACCTAAACCTTAACAACTATGGCAGAGATTAAACCTATGGCGCTCATTGAGAGTATGAGCAAGAAAGTGTGCGAGCACAGCGATGTGTATTTCCGCACGAACAGAAAGACCGGGAAAGTGACGACCGGCAAGTTGTGTTACCCCAGCACAAAAGAGCCGAGTGCAGCTCAGATTGCAGCTAAAGCGCGTTTTGCGAAAGTGTCGGCGGCTGTGCGTACGATTCTGGCCGGATCGAGTGAGCAGAAGACCCAGTTGGTAGCTGAGTACAAAGCTCAGAACAAGTATGGTAGTTTGTTTGGCTACGCGATGCACAAGCTGAATGACCAGTACGACGCAAACGGTGATTTAATCGGCGACTAAATCACCATTGCTGACCGGCCTGTCGGCCTGTAAGACCGCTTCGCTGTAAGACCGTTACACTGTAAGACCGGCCTACGGCCTGTAAGACAAATTATTAACAAACCATTAAAACCTAAATCATGAGTAAGAAACAAATCATCAAAATCATTGTTAGTGTGCTGATTGCGGCTTTGACGGCGCTGGCTGCCGGGCTGGGTTTGCAGAGTTGCACAGCCACGAGAGTGATCAGTACGAGTGCGAGCTACGTGCAACGTGGTGACACCACTACGACAATCATGACCAAAACCACGGAGACCTATCGTGGAGAGAAACACTAATGCAGCGGAGCTGCAAGTGCTTCGCGCGGAGCGCGAGTGATGATTGCTTCCGCTCCGCGGATTGCTGCAGCTCTGCTGCATCCACGCGGTTTACCGCGTAACATTTAGAATTTTTTTAAAACTTATTTAACCTAAATTTTAATTATTATGGCAAAAGTTGAATGGAGTGCCGGTATCGATACCGTATCCGGTGCATTGGCAAAACCGGGTAAGAACCCGCAACACAGTTGTCAAAAGATGCTGCTTGGTACACACCGCGTAGCAGAGACAACCAGCAATGACTGCAACCGTCTGTACCTTCGTCGCAAGGTACAGCGCAAGAGTGCTCTCTCGCAGACCGAGAAAGCGAACCGTATCCGCTTCAAGACCGTGGCACAGGCCGTTGCTGAGCGTCGTATGGACCTCTCCAAGATGACCACTGACCAGGAGGCCTTCCTGGCACAGCGTGATGAGCCGAACGGCAAGCGCACCATGAGAAGCTACCTCTGGAAGCTCGAAATGGAGACCTATGATGCCGCTCATCCGAACGGCTAATCGGCTACCAAAGGTAGCCAATGCTTCGCCTGCGGCGA
>JAFPXH010000007.1 GCA_017394705.1 Paludibacteraceae bacterium
CACTTTTCACTTTTCACTTTTCACTTAATCATTACTCTTAATCGTCGTTAAGTAATTCATGATTTGGTTGAAGAGCCATGAGGCTTCGATATCAGCTTCCTCGCCCTGTTCCGGTGTGAAATCGGGTAGGGAAATCAACATATCGTGTATCCCTTCACCCAGATTGAGTCCTACTTTGAAATCCGCGTCGGTTAGCATCGCGAGATATCGCAACGCCAAAACCGGTCGTGTCGTCAAATCAATCAATAAATCATAGTGCTCTGCCTGCAAGTCTTTCACTACATACTCTCGCGGCTTGCCAAACAGATTATAATCCGGCAAGCCCAAGATGCGGCTTTGCGGCAGGATAAGCGTCTGTATCTCTTTTTTCGCCACAAAACCCCACATCGTCACATCCATCTGCCGACGTAACAACTCCTGGCGAATGGTCTTGATACCATCGTTGCGCTCTAACACATCACTCTCGTAAATGAGTATAATCTTCAGCGGTTGGTCCAAGTGCGGGAAGCGTGGATTACGCTCCGATTGCTTACGCTGCAGATAATCAAAGATATATTGTTTTAATTTTCCCATTTTCCCATTTTTACATTTTCACATTTCCTCATGTTCTTATTTTATCATTTCGAGGAATTCGTCTTCTGTCATTAATCGGATGCCGAGGTCTTCGGCTTTCTTGCGTTTCTCGGGTCCCATGTTTTCTCCTGCGAGAATAAAACTGGTCTTCTTACTTACCGAACCTACATTTTTTCCTCCGTTTGCCTCAATCATAGCTTTGTATTCATCACGGCTGTGATGGCTGAACGTACCGCTTATAACAATCGATTGACCGGCCAGGACTCCCTCGTTTCCTGTAAAGGGTGATGCTTCTCCTTCAAACTGAAGTCCTGCTTGACGCAAACGCTCTAAGATCTCCAGATTGCGCAAATCCTCAAAGTACTTTACGATGTTCTCTGCAATCTGCGGCCCCACATCTTCAATCGCGCAGAGTTGCTCTGCTGTCGCCCATTGGAGAGTGTCAATAGAATTATAGACGCGTGCGATTTTCTTAGCTGTCGTTTCGCCCACCATGCGGATACCGAGCGCAAAGAGCACACGAGACCATGGTACGTTTTTGGAAGCCTCAATGCCGGCCAATATATTCTGCGCACTCTTCTCGCCCAACCGTTCCTGTGCCGCGATATCTTCTGCTTTCAAATCATAGATATCCGCGATATTCTTCAGCAATCCGTTCTGATAAAACATATCAATCGTCTCTTCGCCCAGGCCGTCAATATTCATGGCCTTGCGACTCACGAAATGCTCTATTTTGCCTTTAATCTGCGGCGGGCACCCTGCCTCGTTCGGACATCTCCAAGCGGCTTCTCCTTCCACCCGCACTAACTTGGCCCCGCACTCCGGGCAAACATCCGGGAAAGAATACATCATTTCATCATTGAGCGACAGAGTCGCGCTCATTTCATCATTTCGGTCGGCACGACCGACAATCTTCGGTATAATCTCTCCGCCTTTCTCTACCCATACACGGTCACCGGGCCGTATATCCAGCGATTTGATGAAATCTTCGTTGTGTAGCGTGGCGCGTTGTACGATGGTACCGCTCAATTGAACGGGTTCCAGATTAGCCACAGGCGTTACGACACCTGTTCTGCCAACCTGATACGTTATTTCTTTGAGAAGCGTCAACTGTTTCTCTGCGGGGAACTTATAAGCGATTGCCCAGCGAGGCGTCTTGGCGGTAAAGCCCAGTTCTTCTTGTTGGGCTAAGTTATTGACTTTGAGAACGATGCCATCCGTAGCAACAGGCAAATTCTTGCGCTCCGTGTCCCAATAAGCGATGTAGGCCATCACTTCATCGACGTTCTTGCAAACCTTAATAGCATCGGAGATGTGGAATCCCCATTGTTTGGCTGTCTCCAACCGTTCGTAATGGGTTGTGCCGGGCAGATGGTCGCCCAGCATATAATATAAATACGCGTCCAAACCACGTCTTGCCACTTCACGCGGGTCTTGCAATTTCAATGTTCCGGACGCAGCGTTGCGCGGATTGGCAAACAGCGGTTCTTCCTGTTCCTCCCGCTCTTTGTTCAGCACCTCAAACCGTTCCCAGGGCAACAGTACTTCGCCGCGCAGTTCAAAGAAATCGGGTATGTCGTTTCGCTCAATGCGCCAAGGAATAGACGGAATGGTTTTGATATTGTCTATCACATCATCGCCTTGCTGTCCGTCTCCTCGCGTGAGCGCGCGTACCAAGACCCCATGCTCGTACCACAACGAAATGGACAATCCGTCGTACTTCAGCTCGCAGACAATCTCCACGCCTTGCGGTAACTTACGCACCCATTCTTCAATCTCTTCCCGTGAATAGCTGTTCGCCAGCGACAGCATCGGATATTTGTGTTTGACGGTCTGAAAAGTTTTTCCGCTTTTGTCTTTCGACTTTCGGCTTTCGGCTAAGTCTGACCCCACATGTTGAGTCGGACTCTTCGGGTCGAACATATCAGGGAACATCGCCTCTAAATCCTGCAGGCGATGCATCTTTTCGTCGAACTCACGGTCCGACATCGTAGGCGCATTAAGTACATAGTACTTATAGTTCTGCTCCTCCAGCTCTTTGCGCAAGGCACGTAACTCCTCGCGTTCCGGCTCTTCTATTTGGGAAAACAAATCCACTATCTGATAATCAGCTTACGCTGGTAAACACGTCCTTCTGCGTATAGATAAACGATGTACACACCCGGAGAGAGAGGTAACGCTTCTCTCTGGTCGTTCTCCAGAATCTCTTTCCGCTCGATGAGTGTACCGTTGATGGAATAAATAGCATAGAAAGCCCGTTGACCATCTTTGACAGCGTTGTGAATGATGAGTTCGTTGTCCTCTCCGCTTGCTATCTCTGCCACGTTCACAGACGGACTTGGGTCGTACATCAATGTGCTATCCAATTTCAGTCCTACGATAACCGGGTCGTGGTCCGAACAACGGAACATCGTCACGTCCCCCGACTCGTATGTATAAGAATCCCGTTCGTCCGAATTGATGTTAAACGCAGCCACGCCTTTAATTTGCGGGAATAACGTAGCATTGACCAGCGCGTGATCCAGATAGCCCGCCAAACCGGCGAATTGGTAACTGTAACTGCTGTCTGCGTGGAACGCACGATGCAGGTCAATCATACCGTTTCCGATCATTCGCGTGATAGGATCCTCTTTCGCATATGCATTCAAGTCACCCATAATCAGGATATCTTTGTCTTTGATGGCCTTGTTGCTGTAATAGCCTTTGTACAGATCGATAACGGCTTGTGCTTCTTTGGTACGCGCAGCGTTGAAAAGACCCTGACCGTCATGCTGGTCGGCATCTGCACCCGATGCGCTGCCTCGTTTCGCTTTGAAATGGTTTACGGAGAAAATAAACCGCTCGCCCGTCGCTATCTCTTCAAAACAAATCATCCTGTGGCGGTTAGCAGGAATGGAAGCTCCCGCCACACTCGTTTCCTGCAGGACACCGATAGGTTTCAGTTTCTTGGCGTCATAAACAAAGGCCGCTGTGGTATAAGTACCGTTGACGATAGACTTGTCGTTGATATAGGTGTATTCATGTTTTTTGTCGGGGTCGGAAATAGTACGGTTGACATACAAGTTCAAGTCCGCCGCTATCTCTGCTACTGCTCCCTGCCCTTGCTGAATCTCCACAAAGCCATACAAGTCTGCACCTATCTGAGCTAAGGCTTTGCTGACTTTGATGCGTTGGGTTGTGTGCTCGGCGGCATCCTCCGGACCTTGACCGCTACCGGGTCTAAAATCCGTAGTCAGGTAGTACTCCAGGTTCATCGTACATACCAACAGACAGTCATCGCAACCATCGACATTCACCATTTTGCGTATGTTCGCGTTCTCCATGTCGCTCCGCGAATTACCTTTCCATGAACCGCTAACCCATGTCAGCCGGTTCTTGCTGTTCACACGCGCCTTGAGATTGTAAATCTTCTCTCCACAACGATGATAACCGCTGATATCGCTCAACTCGATGGCACCCGAGTTATTCAGACGCAGAACGGAATTATAAGCGGCCGTGTCGCGAGGATAGGCCTGGTTGGTAGGCGTGAAAAGACGACGAGGACCGACAATATAAGTGGAATAGGACGCATTCGAACTGACCACCAAAGGTGAGTCGAAGATGACCGTTTGGCCGATATACGGAATTAACGCATCGGATGACCATGTCTCGGGATCGTCTATCCGGATATGAACCTGCGCTATGCTGTAACCGGCGAAAAGAAGCGCTACCAAAAGGGAGAAACGAGTTTTCATGTATCGTAATTTAATAAATCGGCTACAAAAGTACATAAAAATTTGCATATATGCAAGTTTTTTCATAACTTTGCACCGATTTTTGGTGAATATTATGACATTTTCCGAATTCTGGACACATATTCAGGTACGCAAATGGGGCAAGTATGTTGTGACTGTTCTGCTCTTTTTGGCCGTGTTCCTTTTTATTGGAGACCAAAGTGCCATCCATTTCTTCAAGCGCGGACGCGAGATACGCCAGTTGGAGGAGCAGCGTGATATGTATAGGGCAGCTACGGAAAATGCGCAACGCGAGATACTCCTGCTGCATAACACGGATAGCCTCGAGCGCTACGCACGCGAACATTATTTTATGCATACGCCGAATGAGGATATCTACCTCGTCGAAGAAAAATGAGAAAATCTACCATTATATTAATCATCGGCCTCGTCATTTTGGCTGTAGGAGCAGGGTTGAGTATCGCTAAGATTGAACCCTGGGCGGATTATGTGCTTATTGCCGGAGCGGTAGTAGTGATTATCCGCGGTTTTTTTCGCAACCACGAGAAAGACGAATAACCGTTTAACGTCGCGATAGCGACCATTTTAACTATTTAACTATTTAACGTTTATGCGCGACGAAGTGCGTCATGAACATATCATTTTAGGTGTTGACCCGGGTACACTTTTTATGGGCTTCGCGGTACTGAAAACCGTGGGTCAACAGGTTGATATTCTGGAGTTTGGCGCGTATGATGTGCATAAACTCGAAGGCCAGTATCCGCGCTTGCAAAAGGAGTTCTTTTTCCTCCAGGAAATCATCGATAAATACCATCCTTCATGCCTGGCAATCGAGACACAGTTCGTGGATAAAAATCCGCAGACGATGATCAAGATTGTGCACGCACAAGGAGTAGCTATCGCCGCGGCTCTCAGCAAAGATGTACCTATCTATGAGTACTCGCCCATGAAAATCAAAATGGCGATTACCGGCAACGGACATTCTTCCAAAGAGCAAGTGGCGGGTATGCTCCAGCGATTCATGCATATCCCGGATGAGCAGATGCCTAAAAAACTCGATGCTACAGATGCACTCGCTATCGCCTATTGCCATTTCCTGCAACTCGGTTTGCCTGTCTCCGAAGGCGGCGCAAAAGATTGGACCACCTACGCTAAACGTAAAGGGTTGACAGACAAAGGATTAACGGGACCAAACGCACAACTCCTTGCGGCTCTCGCGAGTGCTAAAAAGAGAAAAAAGTGAGATTTTTTATCCCTAAAATTTGGTAGTCTCAGTTTTTTGTTGTACCTTTGCACTCGGAAATGGTCAAATGGCCAGATAAATGACCCATACGGCGAAGCAGATCGTTCGACCGCAGGGAGATTAGAAATGGTAAATGAATAAATAAATAACGTTATGGCTTACAAGATTTCAACCGATTGTATCGCTTGCGGTACGTGTATTGACGAATGTCCGATGGGTGCTATCTCTGAGGGCGAGCACTATTCGATTGACCCGGACGTTTGTACCGAGTGCGGTACATGTGCTGATGTGTGCCCCAGTGGAGCTATCAGCCTCTAAAAAGTGCATTTTTTATCAAAAAATGTGTAATTTTGAGGGACTACAACGCGTAGTCCCTCATTTTTTTGCAAAAAATGCTATCTATGTGTTGCAAATATGATTTTTTTTTTGTAATTTTGCGGCGTAATTGCAAAAAATGGCTGAATTTGACTTAAAAACACATACGAAAATGACCATGTTGGACACTTTTTTTAGAATCCATGATTTCCTCGTAAAGCATTCTTCAATGCCTATCCGTAGGAAACTGATGGACGAAATCGACTGGAATGACCGCCTTATCGCTATCAAGGGTGGTCGCGGAGTCGGCAAAACCGATTTCTTGCTCTCCCGAGCGAGGGAGATTGAGCAGGAGTGGAGTAACAGGCCTGATGAAATACCGGAGGGACGCAAACGCAAACCCTACAAACAGATTAGACCATGTCTGTTCGTCAGCCTCAATGATTTCTTCTTCACCAAGCATTCTATCGTCGAGGTCGCAAGTAAGTTCGCCAAGTCCGGTGGTAAATACCTGTTCTTGGATCAAATCTTCAAGTATCCTCACTGGTCAAGGGAACTCAAGAGGTGTTATTACAAGTTCCCGGAGCTGCATATCATCTTCTGCGCCACGCCGGTCATGCCGATTGATGAGGATAATAACGACCTGGTGGACATCGTGAAGACGTATAACCTCCGCGGGTTCTCGTTCCGGGAATATCTCAACCTGCAAACCGGATTGCGCTTGCAGTCTTATACGCTGGAGGAAATCATACAGCATCATGGCTCCATCTCGCGCGAGATATGCGAACGCGTACGACCCTTGGAGTATTTCAAGGCATATATGGATCATGGCTATTACCCCTCTTACCTCGAGAGTAAGAGTTTTGAAGCCGAGCTGCTCAAGACGATGAATACCCAATTGGAGGTCGATGTGCTGATGATTAAGCAGATTGATGTCGCTTGCCTCCATAAGTTGCGCAAACTGCTGTATATCCTTATGAGGGAAGCGCCGTGCGCACTCAACATAAGCAGCATCTCGGAGGAGATTGGACTTAGTAGAGCCACCACAATGAACTATATCAAATATCTCAAGGATTCGCGACTCATCAACTTGCTGTATCCCGAGGATAAGAATTTCCCGATGAAGCCGACCAAGGTATATATGCATAATACCAATTTGGCCAAAATGACTTTCACACGAGATATTGCCCCCTTGGATATGTATGAGACCTGCTTCTATACATTCATTCATGGCGGACATAAAGTGAATGCCACCGAGCGCAGCGCGATGTTCATCGTTGACAATCAGTACTATTTCGATGTACGGGAGAAACCGTCTTCACGAGATACGATCCGTCCAACGGCTGTCGGAGAACTCGAGACCGGAAGAGGAAACATGATTCCGCTCTGGCTACTGGGCTTCCTCTACTAAAGTCCTACAGCGCTAGCGGTCCTACAGTGAAACGGTCCTACAGGCCGAAGGCCGGTCTTACAATGAGTGAAACGAATGATCAAAAATATAAACAACGTTTAAATTTTT
Source organism: Paludibacteraceae bacterium (assembly GCA_017394705.1). Taxonomy (GTDB): domain Bacteria; phylum Bacteroidota; class Bacteroidia; order Bacteroidales; family Paludibacteraceae; genus Colicola. The sequence continues at coordinate 7,385 of JAFPXH010000007.1, forward strand.
ATTTATGGCAAAAGAAAAGAAATTTATGACCATGGATGGTAACGCCGCTGCGGCGCATGTAGCTTACATGTTCACCGAGGTAGCAGCCATCTATCCTATCACGCCGTCGTCGCCTATGGCGGAGAACGTGGACGAGTGGGCAGCCGCAGGCCGCAAGAACCTCTTCGGTGAGACCGTTCTCGTGCAGGAGATGCAGTCTGAGGCAGGTGCCGCAGGTGCTGTTCACGGTTCGCTGAACGCAGGTGCGCTCACCACCACTTTCACCGCTTCGCAGGGTCTGCTGCTGATGATCCCGAACATGTACAAGATTGCCGGTGAGCTTATCCCGTCCGTCTTCCATGTATCGGCTCGTACGCTGGCAAGCCACGTGCTCTGTATCTTCGGTGACCACCAGGATGTCATGGCGTGCCGCCAGACCGGTTTCGCTATGCTGGCTGAGGCTTCCGTACAAGAGGTGATGGACCTCGCCGGAGTAGCACACCTCGCTACTATCAAGAGCCGCGTGCCATTTTTGAACTTCTTCGACGGCTTCCGCACGTCCCACGAGTACCAGAAGGTGGAAGCGATGGATATGGAGGACCTCCGTCCATTGGTAGACTACAAGGCGCTCCAGGAGTTCCGTGAGCGTGCACTCAGCCCGATGCGTCCGGAGATGAAAGGTATGGCGGAGAACCCCGATGTGTTCTTCACTCACCGCGAGAGCTGCAACCGTTTCTACGACGCAGTGCCGGATATCGTTTCCGATTATATGAAGGAGATCAGCAAGATCACCGGCCGCGAGTACCGTCCGTTCAATTACTACGGCGCTGCTGACGCAGAGAACATCATCATCTGTATGGGTTCTGCTTGCGAGGCTATCCGCGAAGTCATCGACTACGAGGCTGCCAAGGGTAACAAGAAACTCGGTCTCATCAACGTACACCTCTATCGTCCGTTCAGCCTCAAGTATCTGCAGGAGGCTCTGCCGAAGAGCGCAAAACGTATCTGCGTCCTCGACCGTACCAAAGAGCCGGGCGCTAACGGCGAACCGCTTTACCTCGATGTACGCGACGCACTCGATGAACTCGGTCTGAAAGACCTGCTCGTTGTAGGCGGACGCTACGGTCTGGGTTCCAACGATACCACTCCGGCACAGATGCTCGCAGTATTCGAGAACCTCGCTCTGCCCGAGCCGAAGAACCACTTCACCGTGGGTATCAACGATGATATCACCTTCACTTCTCTGCCTGTAGGCGAGGAGATTGCTATGGGTGACGCTTCGCTCTTCCAGGCTAAGTTCTACGGTCTGGGTGCCGATGGTACTGTAGGTGCTAACAAGAACTCCGTGAAGATCATCGGTGACACCACCGACAAATACTGCCAGGCTTACTTCTCTTACGATAGTAAGAAATCCGGCGGTTTCACCTGCTCGCACCTCCGTTTCGGCGACGAGCCTATCCACTCGACTTACCTCGTTACTACGCCTAACTTCGTGGCTTGCCACGTTCAGGCGTACCTCCACATGTACGATGTCACCCGCGGTCTCCAGGACGGCGGTACGTTCCTCTTGAACACCATCTGGGAGGGAGACGAGCTGGTTAAGAACCTGCCGAACAAAGTGAAGAAATACTTCGCTGACCATAAGATTAAAGTTTATTACATCAACGCTACCAAGATTGCGCAGGAGATCGGTTTGGGCAACCGTACCAACACCATCCTCCAGTCTGCTTTCTTCCGTATCACCGCTGTCATCCCTGTTGAGAAGGCGGTAGAGGAGATGAAGCACTTCATCGTGAAGTCCTACGGCAAGAAGGGCGAGGATGTCGTTAATAAGAACTACGCAGCTGTGGACCGCGGCGGCGAGTATCAGGAGCTGGCTATCGATCCCGAATGGTCGAAACTGCCTGCTGATCCGGCTAAGGACTACGGAAACGAGCCTGAGTTCATCACCAAGGTTGTTCGTCCTATCAACGGTCAGGACGGTGACCTCCTCCCTGTTTCCGCTTTCAAGGGCATCGAGGACGGCGCATGGCCTGCAGGTACCGCCAAGTTCGAGAAACGTGGTGTGTCGGCGTTTGTACCGGTTTGGACCGCAGACAACTGTATCGAGTGTAACAAGTGTGCGTATGTTTGTCCTCACGCTTGTATCCGTCCGTTCGTTCTCGACGAGGAGGAGCTCGAAAATTACAAATCACAAATGACCAATGACCAATTTGCGACAAGGGAGATGAAAGCTCCCGCGGCGCTTAAAGGTATGCACTTCCGTATGCAGGTCGGCGTTATGGACTGTCTCGGCTGCGGCAACTGCGTCGATGTATGTCCGGGCAACCCGAAGACGGGCAAGGCGCTCCAGATGGTACCGCTCGAGGGACAACTCGGAGAGGCTGCCAACTGGGATTACTGCGTAGAGCACGTAGCTACCAAGCAACACCTCGTTGAACTCAACAACGTCAAGAACTCGCAGTTCGCTACGCCGCTCTTTGAGTTCTCCGGCGCTTGTTCCGGTTGCGGTGAGACTCCGTATCTGAAGCTCATCAGCCAACTCGTTGGCGACCGCGAGATCATCGCTAACGCTACCGGTTGTACCTCTATCTACTCCGGCTCTGTGCCTTCTACTCCGTACACCAAGAACGAGAAGGGTCACGGTCCGGCTTGGTCCAACTCCCTCTTCGAGGACTTCTGCGAGTACGGTCTCGGTATGCAGATTGCCCACCGCAAACTGCGTGAGCGTCTCGCTGCCCTCATGCAGAAAGGCCTCGAGTGCGCAGACTGCTCGGCTGAACTCAAAGAGATGTTCCGGAAGTGGCTCGACAACCGCAATGACGCTAAGATCACCAACGACCTCTACGAGCCGATGGTGGCTGCTATGGAGAAATGCGGTTGCGATACCTGCAAGGCTATTCTCGCTGAGAAAGATCATATCGTTAAACGCAGCCAGTGGATCGTCGGTGGTGACGGTGCTTCCTATGATATCGGTTACGGTGGACTTGACCACGTCATCGCTTCCGGCGAAGATGTCAACATCCTCGTGCTCGATACCGAGGTGTACTCCAACACCGGTGGTCAGGCTTCCAAGGCTACGCCGCTCGGCGCTATCGCCAAGTTCGCAGCTATGGGTAAGCGTGTACGCAAGAAAGACCTCGGTATGATTGCTACCACTTACGGATATGTCTATGTAGCGCAGATCGCTATGGGTGCTGACCAGGCGCAGACGCTGAAGGCTATCCGCGAGGCAGAGGCTTATCCCGGACCGTCGCTCATCATCGCTTACGCTCCGTGTATCAACCACGGTCTGAAAGCCGGTATGGGCAAGAGCCAGGCTGAGGAGGCTAAGGCTGTTGAGTGCGGTTACTGGCACCTCTGGCGCTATAATCCGGAACTTGAGGCTGAGGGCAAGAACCCGTTCCAACTCGACTCCAAAGAGCCTAACTGGGATAACTTCCAAGCCTTCCTCAAGGGTGAGGTTCGTTTCGCTTCCGTAGCAAAGCAGTTCCCGAAAGAGGCAGATGAGTTGTTTGCTGCTGCACAGGAAAATGCACAGTGGCGTTACAAGTCTTACCTGAGAATGCTTGGAACAGCTTGGTAACCGGGTCGCACCCGGAGGCGAAAAGCCATTCGGATGCAAAGACTCCTTAAATAAAAGAAAGCGCGCACGCATATACGTGCGCGTTTCTTTTTTTATATTTATTTTTATATTTATTTGCATATCTCAAGAAAAAGCAGTATCTTTGCATCGAATTTGCATAGTTTCCCGACGGTCAACCGACGGTGAACCGACAGTCAATTATTACATCTTTTTAACATATAAATCATAAACACCCTCTTTTTATGTCAGAAATTATCACCTCCTCCGGGATTGACATTATCCGCGGAAAGTTCAAAAAGTCCGATGCCGGTTACTTCTACATCCGCAATGGCAAGCAGTTCTATCGCGACCGTGTGGAAGACTACCAGAAGAACCAGTCCCCGCGTCAAAAATGGAATTCTGCGGCCTTCAAGTATGCGCATGGGCAATTACGCCTGCTCATGTCCGATCCGGCCTCTCTGACGCAATTAAAGGCTGAATACGAGGCCGCCAACCATATCGCCTCTAACGGCAAGTCTTATACCACCCTCCGAGCATGGAAATTCAACTCTCTCTTGCACGATTATAAACAATTCCATCCGTTTGAATAAATCGCCTTTTTTGATTATCTAAACACTAAACTTTAAACTTTAAACAAAAAATCTCTGATTTTTCTTGCATATATGCGGATTTTTGTGTATCTTTGCAGCGGTTTTCGTTGGAAAAATGTATCACTTAATGCAAAAACTCGTTTGAAAAATGTGACGATTTGCGCAAAAAGTCGCTTGAAAAACGTAATTGCAAACAGATTATACTATGTATAAACGGAAGATTGAAGACTGTCTTTTGCAATGGAAAGAGAATCCAAAGCACAAACCCATCGTTATTAAGGGCGTCCGTCAGTGCGGCAAGACCAGTAGCGTGAAGGCTTTTGCCCAAGCGCATTATGATCATGTCGTATATTTGGATTTCCGCGAGCATAGGGAATATAAACATTTCTTTCATCCCAGTTTGGATGTTGACGAGATTATTATGCGCATCTCGGCAACTTTGCCGTCGTTGGTTATTGAGCCGCATAAGACCTGCTTTGTTTTTGACGAGATACAAGATTGTCCCATGGCCCGTGCGTCTCTTAAATATTTCTATCTGGACGGACGGTATGACGTGCTATGCACCGGGTCTTTGTTGGGTGTGAATGGTTACAAGACTCAAGAGGAACAAAAGGAGGAAAACGAGGCGTCTATTCCTGTCGGCTTTGAGCATATTGTCGATATGTACCCTATGGATTTTGAGGAATGGCTATGGGCGAACGGCATCCGCGAAGAGCATATTGCCCTTTTGCGCAAGCATTTCCAAGAGGAGACTCCCGTTGACGAAGCTATTCATCTGAGAATGCGCGAGTTGCTGTTGCAATATGTGTTTGTAGGCGGAATGCCGGAAGCGGTAAGTACTTTCTTGACAACCAGACAAGTAGGTCCGCTGTTGGAGGTACAACGTCAGATTATTGACAGCTATAAAGCCGATATGATTAAATATGCGCGGACCGAGGATAAATCGCGGATCCGTGAATGCTTTGAGTCCATTCCCCGGCAGCTGGCAAAGGAGAATAAGAAATTCACCTATTCTGCTGTACGTCCCAACGGCCGAGGCAAAGATTATGCCGGTAGTCTGCAATGGATAGAGGACGCCGGTATCATCCGTCGTTGTTACAATACGGAAATAACCGAACTGCCTTTGGAAGGCAATGCCATACAAGACCAGTTTAAGGTGTATATGGCGGATACAGGTTTGTTTGTCAGCATGTTGGAAGATGGTACTGCTTCAAGTATTATTCAAGGTCAGTTAGGTGCATATAAAGGCGCTATCTATGAGAACCTGATGGCAGATATATTGGGAAAGATGGGGCGTAAACTCTATTATTACCATAAAGATAGCGGACTGGAGATTGATTTCCTGATACGCCATCAAGGCGAATGCGTGTTGTTGGAGTGCAAGGCCAGAAGCGGCAATGCCAAGTCCCTGCAAACCGTACTCAAACATCCCGAGAAATATCATGTGTACCATGCCATCAAATGTGGTGATTACAACGTAGGGCGCAACGAAGCCTTGTTGACCATACCGCTATATATGGCATTCCTTCTGAACCTTGCCCCGGAGGACTTAGTATTGGAGCCGATAGACACAGACAAACTCACACAACTGGCCAAGCAAGCCCTCACCGACCGATGACCGAGCGATGAGCGGGCAAAAGAAAAAATTAAAATCATTGGATATATACTATATATAAGGTAAGGTAGGATACGTGATTACCCCGTTCCGCATAGGTAAATACCCTGTAACGCCACTAACACGGCATCAAAACCAAGCAGAAGAAAACTAAGTTGCAATGCAAGGGAGAATACAAAAATGGCAGTAAATAGGCGAATATCGAATGAAGTAATGCGCTTGTTATATGCGCATTCAGGAAACAGATGCGCGTTCCCGGGTTGTCATGCTCCCATCTTTGAGGAAGATGGTCTGCTGACAGCTGAATGCTGTCATATTAAAGCATTTAGTCCCGGTGGACCGAGATATGATGCCACGCAAACGGATGCAGAACGAAATGGGGTTGAAAATCTAATACTGCTATGCAGTCGTCATCATAGGATAGTTGATGCAGATGTGCAAACATATACTGTTGAAATGCTGCAAAAGTACAAACTGGAACATGAATTGCAATATAATGCAGAGATGCTTAAGTTGACAGATGAACAATTGCGGTATTTACTGATGAGTAGTGAAAGTTTTTGGAAACGAATAGAAGAAATAGACTATGCCGATGTACCAGGGGCAGATTTTAAGATGCGGGTGGAAAATCAAAAATCAATAGAAGAATTAATAGAAGCATTAGAAGATTGTATAAATAACATTGACGATATATTAAGTGGTATTATATCTGCAGATAATGAGTTGTTAGAGAATATACGCGATATAATTAGTGACTCGAAGATGGATTTAGATGAATTTAATAGATTGTTGGTAAGTCGAGGAAGTAGCGATTTAATTCTACATAATTGGGAATACAACAATTTAGCAGCTCCAAATACTATGAATCAAGTGAAAATGCTGTATCTGCAATTGGTGGTAAAATTATTGGAATATATTTCTTACTTGACAAGTACAGAGCATCCAATGTTAAATAAGTACCGCGAGAAACTCGCAAATCATCAGGAACACAACTACTATTATGATTAGTATAGCAACAAAAAACTAAATAGAATAAAAGAAACTCTATAAAACCACAACGATATGAATGAGAAGAAGTATCTATCTTATTTGAAACAGTACCACCAATGGTTACAAAGCCATAAGGTAAAGGCGAAAGAAGATTTGGCAGAGCGAGAGAACCATGCCAAAGAGATGCGGAAATATGACAAGAACCGTCTTCTCAACATGTCTGCTGAGGATGTTTATGATTTGCTGTCTCCGCTGTGGGCTATGGCTATGTGGGGCAACAAACATTATAAAATAGACAATCTGATCGAGACCAACACCATTGAGCTGATGCGTGCCCAGTTTGCCAATCTGCTTTATGGGAAAGATTCACTTGCCAAGCGTTGGGATGAGTTTCGCCAGAAAGTGAAGGGTATCGGACCTGCTATCATGAGTGAAATTCTCAACAAAGCATTTCCGGATGAATGTATTCTTTGGAACAGCAAAACCAAAACAGGTTTCACTATTTTGGATGTGCCCAACACACCGAAATATGACTCAGCAATGGATGGCAAAATGTATGCTTATCTGTCAGAGTGTGGCATGAAGATGCTGGAGTGTGCCAAGAACAACGGCTACCATGATTTGGAAAACCTGATAGCGCTTGACTATTTCATCTGGCAGGAAGTTCAGAAAGACATAGACGAGCCGGAGCAGAAAGAAGTTGAAGTTCCGAAGAACAAGAAAGAATCCACTTTTGTACATAACGACATACGCGATAAAATCAAAGAGATCGGCGAGTGTCTTGGATTTAAGGCGACCACGGAAGTCTCTGTAGCTAATGGCGCCAGAGTGGATGCCGTATGGGAAGTTTCTATTGGCAACATGGGCAGAATTATTTATGTGTTTGAAGTGCAGACTTCCGGCTCAATAGACAGTTTGATTCTTAATCTGATGAAAGCCAAGAACAACAAGGCTGTGCAAGGTATCGTAGCCGTTTCTGATGCCGAACAGATTGAGAAGATACGAAAAGAGGTAGAGGCGCTTTCAGATGTTAACAAAGACATCAAATATTGGGATTATACAGATGTTCTCGAAGTTCATGAGGCATTACAAAAGGCTAATGAGAGTATCAATAAGTTAGGGCTTGTTCCTGCAAGTATTAAATAAGTATGGAAGATATAGCCCAAAAGGAACGGGCAGGGGAAAGAAGGAGAGATTTAGCATAACATAATAACATGTTTTATAAACTGATAGAAAAGAAACGGAACGAGTGGCTGAACTCCAACGAGTGCACCGTAAGCGAGTTGCTCAAATACATTGAGCAGCGAGGGTTTATGCGTGACGCACAGTTGGAAGCCATCAAGACGTATCTGTTTTTGAAGATAGCGTGCGGCAACCAGCCTTTGTGGAAACTATTTACAGATGGGCGGTTCAATGATACGAATATCGGGCAGGTGGAACTGACCGAGACGGCTCGTCAGATATTCAACACAACACCCGCCGCTGTTGCGCTCTTCCAATACGCACGTCTCCAAGATAAGAACGGTAAACAACTTGCGCCGGAACTGGAGAAATATATCAAACAGCACGCGGACGAAATAGATTACGAGGCGACATTCAAAAAGATTTTCTACGGTGTCACCTACACCGATTATCTGTTTAGTCTGCCGATGGGAGCAGGTAAAACCTATCTGATGGCGGCGTTCATCTATCTGGATTTGTATTTTGCGCAGAACGAGCCTGACAACCCTGCTTTTGCGCATAATTTCATGGTGATGGCTCCGTCCGGCTTGAAATCCTCTATTGTGCCGAGTTTGAAGCATATACAGGAATTTGACCCGAGTTGGATTATACCGCAACCTACAGCCTCACAACTCAAACGGCAGATTAAGTTCGAGATCTTGGATGAGCAGAAATCAGCAAACAAGAGCAACCGTATCAAGAACCCGAACGCGCAGAAGATTAACAATCATCAGCCCTTGGAGGATCTTATGGGCTTGGTAGCGATTACGAATGCCGAGAAAGTGATTCTTGACCGAATGGACACGGACAAAGATACGTCCTTGTACTCGGATGATGAACTCAAACGAATGGAACTTGCCAATGAGTTGCGAGATCTAATAGGCAAACTTCCGAACCTTGCTATCTATATTGACGAGGTACACCATGCCGCTGATGGCGAAATCAAGTTGCGTCAGGTCGTGAACAAATGGACGGAACAACATACCTTCAATTCCGTGCTTGGTTTCTCCGGTACACCTTATCTGGAGAGTGCTGAGAAAGTACAGTTGTCCGATGAGTTTGCCATCAAGAACACCGACCTTGCAAACGTGGTGTATTACTATCCGCTTATTAAAGGTATCGGCAACTTCCTAAAAGTGCCGGATGTCAAGTCTGTGGATAACGACACACTCTCTATTGTCACAAGCGGCGTGAAGGAGTTCTTCGACAAATACCGCGACACCGTCTATGCAGATGGTACATGCGCCAAAATTGCGATTTATAGTCCAAGCATTGAGACATTAGAAGAAATTGTATATCCGCAAGTGGCAGAAATTACAGCCTCTTACGGATTCAATCCGACAGAAGTCATCTTGAAATATCATAAGGGAAACGCGCAATACAAGCAACCGGAAGGAGCAGAAACCGCTTTTGCTTCATTGGATTTGTCGTTAAGCAAGGTGCGCGTGGTTCTTCTCGTCCAAATCGGTAAAGAGGGATGGGATTGCAAGAGCCTCACGGGTGTTATCCTTCCGCAAAAAGGAGCATGCCCGCTGAATATGGTATTACAAACAACTTGCCGTTGCTTGCGTCAGGTCGTCAAGCGCAACCAAGAAACGGCGATTGTTTGGCTCAATAAATTTAATGCCGATACGCTGAACAAACAGTTGCAGCAACAGCAAAATATCACGCTCCAAGAGTTTAGTCAGAAACCGACCACTGCAAGAACCTCTATTGAACGCTACTCGCGAATGGAGCAGATGCAAGTGCCGCCCATTGATTTCTACCAACTGAAAGTATCTTACGAAACACTAGTTGTTGACGAGAATAATGACCCGCATGTACGATTGCAAGATCCGGCTATTTTGGTGGAGGCTGATAACGCGCTTATACATCAGCAGGATATGAGTGGAAAACTCATCGCTTCTTATGAACAAGAGACAACCGGAGAGGAAAAGCCTTCTTTCCAATGGTGGCTGCAACAAATAGCGAAAGAGAGTTTCGGTACAATCAAGGTGGCAGAACTCAAAAAATACGAAGCGGAATTGCATGCCATTTACAATGCACTCACACCCAAACATGACTATCAGCGTGTCCGTTCACTTATTCGTCAAACATTCCAACCAATCCGCGATTTTAAAATAAAAGAAGAAGTTGTACCCGAAAAGGCTGCATTGCTTCAAATAGAAAAACTGATTTCGCCTATTGAGGACTTTGGGCGGTTCTATCCCTCACAGCAAGAAGTTCAAGATATCAAAAAATGGGATGAACGTCCACCGCAGGAAGAATTGAGTCCGGAAGTACAAAAACTAATCGACCAATTAAGTGCATTGGGTCAAGATGTCTCTGCTCTCACACCGCAATCAGATCCTCACCCGGAACGCAATCAGACGTACCACTATCTGCCTTATCGCTTTGATAGTCAACTGGAGATAGATTATTTCTCCACGGAGGTACTGCCGCTTATTCATGGCAAAGCGCTTGAATTATATTTCAATGGTGATGACACGCTTACCGAGTTCAAAATTAACTGCTACAAGAAAAACGGCACACGATGGAATTATATCGGCAAGTATGTGCCTGATTTCCTTTTGCTCAGCCGTAACGAAGCGAACGAGATAGACAAAGTTATTATCATCGAGACCAAAGGCAAAGGCTATGCACCTGCGTTTGCGGACAAAAAGGCGTTCATGGAAACAGAGTTTATCTGTAAGAATAACGAGAAGTTTGGCTACAAACGGTTTGACTTCCTCTATCTCGAAGACACGCTCACAGCCGAGCAGCGCAGACAAAAGACCGTAGAGGCTATCCACCAATTCTTTAACATGTAACAATTATACCATTATGGCAATCAAATATGTTCCTTACTTTCCGAACACACTGGAAGGACAAGCAATCTTAGACAATTTCGTGCGTACCAAACGCGTGTTGCGTTATCGGGACAACGACCAAGTGATTGAGCGTATCGAACGAGGTATGCCACTCTATGAGATGGAAACCAAAGAGACCATCGGCACGAACCCGGATCAAAACAAGATCATTCGTGGCGAGTGTCTCTCTGCATGTGCATATCTTAAAGAACATGGCATACAAGTAGATTTGGTATATATTGACCCGCCTTTTGCTTCCGGAGCAGACTACGCCAAGAAAGTCTATATCCGTCGCAATCCGTTGGTGGCTAAAGCTATCGAACAAGCCGAAAGCGAATTGGATGTAGAAGAACTGAAAGCCTTCGAGGAAAAGATGTACGGCGATGTGTGGGATAAAGAGCGTTACCTTAACTGGATGTACGAAAACCTCATGGCGATTAAAAGCGTCATGTCCGATGAAGCCAGCATCTATGTACACCTGGATTACCATATAGGGCACTATGTCAAAATCCTTATGGACGAGATATTTGGAGAAGATAACTTCCGAAATGAGATTATTTGGAAAAGAACAGGAGCGCACAACGATGCAGGAAAATATGGCATCGTACATGACACGCTGTTTTGGTATTCAAAATCTAATGAATATTATTTTGAGAATGTATTTATTGATTTGACAGAAGAACATAAATCTACTCGGTTTAGAAATATAGAAGAAGAAACAGGCAGAAAATTCTATCCTGGTCCTATTACTGCTCCAGGAAGTGGCCCTAGCAGAGTATTTAATGGAAGAGAAATAAATCCACCTAGTGGTCGACATTGGAGTTATTCTCAAGAAAAAATAAATGAATTAGAAAAACAAGGACGCATATATTATAGTTCAACAGGCATTCCATATTTGAAAGAATATGAAGATGAATATACACAAAAGGGGCGTGCAGTCCAAAGTATTTGGGATGACATTTTACCATCTAAAACTGGAAATGAACTTGTAGATTATGCTACCCAAAAGCCAGAAGCTTTATTGGAACGTGTTATTCAAGCCAGCAGTAATGAAGGCATGTTGGTAGCCGATTTCTTCGGTGGTAGTGGTGTCACAGCGGCAGTGGCAAATAAGTTAGGGAGGAGGTTTATTCATTGCGATATAGGTGTCAATAGTATTCAGACTGTGCGTGACCGACTATTAGCCAATAAGGCTGAGTTTGAAGTGCTCGAAATAAAAGACGGTGTTTCCCTCTATCGCAATCCCGTGCAGACGATGGACAAACTCAAATCGCTCATCAAAGGATTGCGTAATGAAGACGCATTGGATAAGTTCTGGGAAGGCAGTATAGTTGATACTAAATACGGGATGATGCCTGTATATTTGCCGAACCTCATGGACAGCACAACTCGTCTTTTGGACAAGCCGCTGATGAACCGTATCATCCGTGAAGCCTTACCCGATCTGCCGGAAGATACCAAACGTGTCATCGTCTATTATATTGACATCATCGACCGAAAGGAGATAGAGGACTTCATTCGCGAGAACAACGACCGTACAACCATTGAGATTGAATTGCGTGACCTCAAGCAAGTCTTGGACGATGTGGTTATCGAAGATAATGCAGAGTGGGAACTGAGCGAAACGCACGAAGATTTATATGGAGGATGGAAACTGACGCTCAAACACTTCCATTCCGACCGTGTACTGCGTAAGATAGATGAAGTAAACCTCAAAGGACAGCAGCAAGCCCTGCAAAAAGGCAAAGATTTCAAACCGTTGGAGATTAGCGAGGAAGGCTTGGAAACTATCGAATGGCTCAGCCTCGATTGTACTATAGCCGATTCCGAAGCACCGTGGCACAGCGACGCGGAGATTAAGATTGACCGTCTCGGTTACATGATCAAAAATGGTATCAAGACACCGGATTTCTGGGATGCAACCATCTGTTCCGAATCCAAACCTCTCCGTCTCAAAATCCGCAATATCTGCGGCGACGAAACGGTGTATGTATTGTAAACTTAAAACCTTTTGAATTATGGCTAAGACATATGTAAAACCGAGTAAAGAACTTGTTAAATATACTTGTCCTCATTGTAATACTCTTTCACAAATGGACAAGGGAGGGCATCATTTTCAATCAGATGAATACAGCATGCCTCATAACGGAATGAGTGTTATAAAATACCATAATGACATAACTATCCATAGATGTGAATGTTGCGGGAAAAAGATTATATGGATTGATGATAATTATATTTACCCAGACATTATTCCTGAAGAAGCCAATCCTGATATGCCGGAATCCGTAAAGCAACTTTACAACGAGGCTGCTTTGATTGCTAATAAGTCACCTCGCGCTGCGTGTGCATTGTTGCGCCTTGCAATAGATAGATTGTGCAATGAATTAGGCGAGACAGATAGAGATATCAATAAGAATATAGGTGCTTTAGTTGCGAAAGGATTGCCACAGTCCGTACAAAAGGCGCTAGATATTGTACGCGTTGTAGGAAATAAGGCCGTACATCCGGGACAAATCGTATTTGACGTAGATGATAATGCTACAGCAACTATGCTGATGCACCTTTTAAATATGATTGTTACCCGAATGATCACAGAGCCGAATGAAATAGATTCTCTTTATCAAGGTTTGCCGGATTCTGTTAAAGATTCGATAGAGAAGCGTGATAAATGAAAAAGAAAGGAAAGAAAAAGACACGAAATCAAGGTAAATGGCACACGATCGCAGATTATTTTAAAAAGCATATTGCTGTTATTGCTGGGATTATATTAACAGCAATAATATCTGCTATAGTAACCAAGGCTTGTGATAAAATTGTTCCAGATCCTCCTGCCATTGTAGAGAAGGTGCCAGACACAATTAGTATTGTTCATGTTTATGAACCTTTGACAGACAGCACTCTTAATCTTTCTCAAAAGAGACTAGAAAAAATAGTAGATGATGCTGTAAAAAAACGGGTATTAAGTCGTAAATCCAAAGATTTCGTCAACGATAATAGTGTGAACAATATTTCAAAAGACTTATCATTTCCGAATGCAAAGGGGTATTCTCCTCGTAGTGCTGCTCCCTATTTTTGGTTGGAAATGACGGATCGAAGTCAGCCATATATTGATTTCATATGTCATTTTTTTAATGATGCCATTATTGAGGATATATATTGTCTTTCTATTAAAATATTTGAAATACAAAATGATGGTCAAAGAGTATATGTACTAGACGAGAATTATTGTAAACAGAAAGGGGATAATATCATAAGACTTAAAAATATATTCTCTTCTAAAAATTATGAAATCGAAGTTGGTTTTGTATTTAATCGGGATAGGAATTTAAAATATCCTACTTTTTATAGAGAAGCAAAATATATCAATAATAAAAAGTAAACAAAATATTGTTGCGCCTGCGTAGCACATCACAAAGCAGCAAAAGCCAAACTCTCTGCTTATCTCCGCGGCTTATAGATTAGCAGAGATAAAACACAAAAAAACGAAAAAAGTCCATCTATATTGGGGTCCCCACAGGAACCAGCAAAGCGTTCCGCATGGGGAGAGCGAAGGCAGGAGTTACCTCGTCGATTAAGCGGAGTGGTATCGACTTTTGTAACCTCCTTGCCGAACGCGAAGGTGATAGATTCTGACTCTTTTTTGACTTATATATGGAGGGGGATATAAAAACACGAATCTATTAACACAAAAACGCAATTACCCACGTGTTCGCTGTTTGCGAACGGCGAACACTTGGACTTACGCCAGGATGTCTTGGTATTCGTCGGTGCGGGTCAGCACTTTTTGCGCGTAAGAACAGACAGGGATGATTTGGCGGTTGTTGGCGCGCGCAAAATCCACTGCAGCAAGAACCATTTGGCGCGCAATGCCGCGTCCTTCAAAGCCCTCAAAAACGCGGGTATGGTCAATGATCATCCGTTGCGGAGTGGGGCGTTGGTACGTCATTTCACCCACTTGCACCTGGTCTGTACAAGCTCCTTCTTCGGTGGCTCTCATCCATGCCTCGAAAATGCCGTTCTTCCCGGTCTCGTTGTGTTGAATCGTTATCATAGTTGCTCTATTTCCAATAATTGTTTCTTGCGGTATCAGTATCTGCGCATCAGGCGGCAGAAACGGCTGCAAAGGGTGCCGCTCTATGTCCGGATGGTCATTCATATCAAATCGCTGCAAAGGTACAATAAATATCCGAATTTAGCAAGAGTTTTTGTGCATAAATTTGCATATATGTGATTTTTTTTATACCTTTGCGGCAAATTTGAAGATGGATACTACTAATATGTGCAGCCACCTGCAGCGGAAGTTATTCGCTGAGGACGGCGAGTACCGTGTTATCTGGGAGCAGATAGAGAGCGACCCGACACTCACGGCGGTAGTGCGTTCGCGACAACTGCATATCTACCGCGATGGGAAGAAAATACTGGTCCTTGCCGGTAAGAGTGCACCGAAAATCATCCGGGACGACAAACTGTGCGAATTGTTAAATGGATAGATGGTAAATGCCCAAATGCCTAAATAGTCAAATAAATGCCCAAATGGTAAATGACTAAATGGTAAATATCAACGATGGATAATTTCGTAGCCATAGATTTTGAGACGGCGAACTTCGCGCAGTCAAGCGTTTGTTCGGTCGGGCTGGTCATCGTCAAAGACGGCGAGATAGTGGACAACTACTATTCGCTCATCCGTCCGGTGCCGAACTATTACAACGCGCGTTGCAGCGAAGTGAACGGCTTGCATTTCGACGACACCAATGATGCGCCGGAGTTTCCCGACGTGTGGACGGAGGCGGTGAAGAAGGTGCATGAGTATTTCCCGTATATCGAGGACGGAGAAGTGCCGTTCGTCGCGCACAACAAAGCGTTTGACGAGAACTGCCTGAAGGCGGTCTTCCGTGCGTACGACATCGTTTATCCAGACTATGCGTTTGAATGTACTTTGCTCCGTTCGCGCAAAGTGTGGCCCGGCGGACATCACAATCTGGACATCATTGCCGGCTACTGCGGTTACGACATGACCAATCACCACCATGCCCTCGCCGATGCAGAGGCATGTGCCATCATTGCCAAACAGATATTATGACCTACGACGAATACATAGCCCAAGAGCAGCAGGCGATGGATGAGGAGCAGCGGGATGACAGTTGCTTTCTGGAGTACCAGCCCGAAGGGCAGTTTGTGAGAACGCACTAATTGTAAATTCCAAAAAATGCTTTTGGAGGTGTAACCTTTTGACGATTTGTGTATCTTATCAGTAGGTGAACGACAATGTATCCGATATAGAACTAATCCGGCAAGTGCTGCGCGAGAACAATCCGCGGGCGTTTGAGATACTGGTGCAACGCTACTCTTTGCAGGTTTACAGTGTTGCCATGCGTTTGATGCATGACGAAGAGGATGCCGCAGAAGTGACACAAATGGCGTTTATTCAAGCATACAAACAATTAGATTCATGGCAAGGCGGCAATTTCGGCTCGTGGGTGACTGTCATTGCTAATCATATCGGGTTACGTCTGCTGGAAAAAGAAAAGCGACGAGGGGAAGTACGATTTGACGATGTACGATGTACAACGGATTTGGCGGATGTAGCGGATGAGACATACAACGAGCAGAAAGAACAACAACTCCAAGCCTTGGAGCAAGCGATAGCCCAACTGCCGGAACAAGAGCAACAAATCATCCGATGGCATTATTACGAAGGAGTGCCGCTACAAGCCATCGCCGAACGGCTCGGACAAACAGAAAACAACATCAAGGTGCGGCTATTCCGCATCAGAGAAAGACTGAAGAAAAAGATAGAACATGGAAAGGATAACTGATTACGAATTGGACGCGCTGTTTCAGCAGTCTGCACAGCACCACAAGGCAGTGGAGCAAATAAACCGTCAGGTGATGCGCACCGTACGCCGTGATATGCGGCTCAAGACCCTGCGCAAATGGGCAAAACTGCTCGGTCTCTGTTTCGGTCTGCCGGTTGCGGTAGTGGTGTATATCTATGCGCTGTTCATGTTCATGCCGGAAATGCCGGAGCAGCTGCAAAACGTTTGCATAGCTATCCCCGTTGCTACCATCCTTGGTCTGGCAGCGCAACGCTTGCATTATTTTTCGCCGGAGGTGTAACCTTTCTGCACCCCGCGTATCATACAAATAGAAGGGCAGACCGGTAGCCCGCAAAAATAACATGGTTAAACAATTAAATTTATAGTATTATGGAAGCATTAAGTCATAATTTTGTTGGCTTGGTCACAATTGTTCTTATTTTTGGTCTGCCTGTGATAGCAGTAGTAATGGCCTTTTGGTCCTTTATGCATAAGAAGTCAAAAGACAAAGAAGTCCGCCAACTCATCATTGAGAACCACACCGATCCGGAGACCGCCAAACTGCTCATTGACGAACCGAAGAAAGCGCCAAAGCCCGGCACGATTGATGTCGGTAACCTTCGCTTCGCTTGCATGTTGCTCGGTGTAGGTCTCGGAGCAGGTATTGACTGGCTGGCTGATGTTAGTACAAAAAGCATCTATTTTTGGCTGATAGTTGCCTTTGGTGTCGGTATAGGAATGTTATGTTCATTCCTCGTAGAATTGCGCCTAGCAAAGAAACAACACCCGACCGAGGATAACTGGAAAGCAGAATAACCTGCTTTATGATTCCACCACCCTGTGACAATTAGTTAATACGAAACGAAACTCAACCAAGGTATATTTCTTCATACCTTACCTAACCGCCCATCGCAGGGCGGTTTTTTATTAAGAAATGAAATGGCAAAAGCGGCGTTTTTTGTCTCTTTTTTAATTATTTGTAAGAGTCAGAAAATGAGCACGTTTCAGCAATTTTGAAAGAGCATTGTCTAGGATGCATAGGGAATGTATATGAATATGATGGGTTCTTAGCCAAGACACACTCAACGAAACAAAAACAGCAACCAAGAACATTTATTTCTGGCTCATCATCGCCTTCGGCATCGGCATCGGGCTGCTCTGCTCTTTCCTCGTAGAGATGCGTCTGTATAAGAAATACGGCAAGAAGGAAGAGAGCAACGAGACAAAAGAGTGATTATGACATATCACATAAAAATCTTCTTCAAAAGCGTCCTTCGGGACGTTTTTTTTCGCTCCAAAACGGTCAAAAACCACATTCCCCAATTCAATTTCCGCCATAATACTTGCATATGTCCGAAAAATATTGTAACTTTGCACGCAGTTTGCGTGCAGAAAGAAACCACGCAGCAGCCTAATTAGTACAAATTAACATAAAACAAAAACAATACAATTATGATGGATTTATTGATTCTTTTTGCGGTAGCGATGGCGGTGTCCGCAGTAGGATGGAAATACTTCGTGTATTTCTTCAGTCTCGGTTACGGGTACGGCATTGCCGCTCTGGCGGTGGCGATGGGTGTAATGTACCATGCGAATCTCACGGTGCCGACAATTGCGATGTTAGTGCTGCTGTTCATCTTCGGCGTGCGGCTGGGAACGTACCTGCTGGTGCGCGAACGCAAGGCGGTCGGTTACTGTAAGATTCTGTATGGCGAGGGTCATTCTGACAAGAAGCCTGCCGGCGTGATGATCATGATATGGCTGTTCTGCGCGCTGCTGTACGTGGCGCAGGTGAGCCCTGTGGCTTTCCGGCTGGCGAACGGACCGCACGATAGCGAGCTGTGGGCATGGATAGGTGCTGCGGTTGTGGCTTGCGGCATATTGCTGGAGAGCATCAGCGATGCGCAGAAGAGTGCCGCCAAGAAAAAGAACCCGAAGCGGTTTGTGGATACCGGTCTGTACCGTATAGTCCGCTGCCCGAACTATCTGGGCGAAGTGACCATCTGGACGGGTGCGTTGCTCAGTGCTATAGGTGCAGGGCTGAACTGGTGGCAATGGCTGATTGTGGCTATCGGGTACGCAGGCATCGTGTTTGTGATGTTCAGCGGCGCACGCCGGCTGGAACTGCGTCAGAACGCCGCCTACGGCAACGACCCCGAATATCAGGCGTATGTGAAGAAAACGCCTATACTGATACCGTTACTGCCTATTTATTCCGTAGCCAAATATGAATGGCTCAAAGCTTGATTGGTTTGCCGCCAAGGGGACTCTGACTCCCCAAGACGTAACGCCATGGCAGACGTTCTCCGGCAAGGGGATGCGGTGAATATCCATCTGCCTGTCGGCAAACTGCTGATATAGAATATCGTGCTGATGGTTGTGCCTATCTCTGTCGGATATATCGTGAACCTCTATCGCCCGGAGATTTTGGCACTGTTCGCCGCTGCGGTAATGGCAGAGCATAGCAATACCGCAAGAAATATGGTGTGTTTCATTGTTCGTCAAATTTTGTCTGGTAAAGGGCATAGAGCAACCGTTCTACATACTATGTATAAAGGAATTTTGTAAAAAACTTTGATAGCCGTAGAACGGTCGCTACAAAGCCTTTATGGAATAGAACAGATTATTTGTCTTTGAGCATCAGCACTACCGAGCAATCTTGTTCACGGGTATTGCAGATGATAAACTCTGTATCGGAAGACAGAAATATCGCATCATCGTTGCCGTTGGAGTGCGACTCCATAAGGATTTCATAGCCTTTCTCTTTCGATAGTTTCTGAATGTCTTTGGAGAGTTGTTGCTTCTTGTCGCCTTTGGCGGTGATGATGATCATTCGGTTGAATTTAGCGAACTTCTCAAGGCCAGTGCCTTTGGTGTCTATGCTGTCAAAAACAACTTGTCCTGCCGTAGCCAAAGACAAACCGGCACTGAACATGGCTTTGTTGATGCAAACATATTCCACACCTTCCATCTTGGCGTACTTCTCAAATATTTTATTTTGGGCTTGCGCAGCGATGCCGCAAAGGGCGATGACTGCTACTAAAAGAATTCGTTTCATCATAATTGTATAGTTTTAATAGTTGATATATCGGGTTGCTGTTTGAATGGTTTTATTCATTTCGTTTACTTGCTCGGTTGCAATCATCGTTGAGCGCAAAAACGGAGCCGTTGAACGATTGATGATGTCATTGGCATATAGGATTTCCCGTGCTGCTTCTTCCGGTGTGCTACACGTGTCGCGGAATGGGTCAGTTGTGTATGTTCGTTGATGAAAGAACACACCGCCGCCTATTGCGAAAAGAATAGCCACCGTTGCTGCTACACGATAAAATATCTTCGGAGGTGTTTTAAGACGATAAATCACGCCTTTACGTTGTTGGCTAACGTGCGTAAGCGGTTGGATGTCCGACTTTCCAAGATTGTTGATAAAAGTGGCAATCTCATCTGCTATGTCAGCCGGCATTTCTTGGTCGGAGATCTGCGCAAGCATAAGAAATAGTTGTTTGTCTTCTTGCAACTCTTCCGGCACATCCTCACGACGGAAGAAATCAGCCAACAGCCGTTCTTCGTCCGGCGTCGTTTGTCCCTCGTAGAAACGAGAGAGAAGCGATTTAATTTGTTCTATGGTCATGTTGTATGTCATAACTTTGCGGTCAGTTCTTTTAATGATTTTCTTGCTCTGGAAAGCAAGGTGTAAATGTTTTCGCGACTGAAACGGGTCAGTTCTTGTATTTGTTCTATCTCCAGTCCGTCAATCGTGCGTAATCGAAGCACTGTTTGCTGGTCAGGAGGCAGTTTTTCAATCAGTTGGAACACTGCGTTAAGGTCACTTGCTGCGTCAATTTGATTTTCGGTGTTGTAGTCTAAAAGCGTCTCAAGGGTTTCGTCATCTGCTTGTGTACTTCGGGCTTTGAGGCGGTCAAGGCAGTGGTTTCGTACCATGGTCAGAGCAAACGGAAGTGGTGGTTTGTCGGGTTCTATCGTGTCCCGTTTGCTCCATAACTCGGAGTACACATCTTGCACGCAGTCCCGCGCTTCGTCGCGGTTACGGAGCAAGTTGTATGCCAGTGCATACATCTTTCCGCTGAACGGCAAATATATTTGCGTAAACTGCTCGTGCGTCATACTCTGTTCGGATGGCTATCTATATGTAATACGATTGAAACTGAAAAATCTTACAAACGGTCTGCATTTTTTTTCAAAAATCAGCACAAAGATACAATAATTTTTTGAGATGTGTTAATAAAATTTTGATTTTGCAAGTAAAATGAATTGATTATACGTTGCTTTCTGCTTCGTTTTGTTTTCCGCGTTGCTCATGTGCATTCTCTTCCAAATCTAAAGATTTATTTGTTTATGTCAAAAAAAAGTTGTAACTTGAGATGGTCGATATAAAAAAATCACCGCAGCGTTTAATTGCTGCGGTGTTACTTTAACAGGGAACATTACGTTCGCCTTTTGCTGTTACTGCGCATGTAAGTCTTCCGTTAAGCTTTGACATGTTGTTCCGCCAATTTAATGGACGCAAATTAGACAAGTTGTCGGAGCCTCCGTGAGATACAGGAGTAATGTGGTCTATTTCCCATCCATACTCACTTTGACGATTTCCATATGCTCTGAAACTCATCCATGCATCACACTGGTCTTTTCTCCAATAAGTTGGATCATTTCCTGGAACAACTTTACCTTTTTGCCATACAGCAAGAATTTCGTCATTTGTAAAATTTGCCATAGATATTCAAGTTTTAATTAATAGATCATTATTTTCTGATAACTCAGCCTACTACCCGTTTCTTTAACCAAGTGTAGTAGGTCCTTGGGTTGGTGCAATTACTTTTTCTCAATTACTGTTGTTTTGGGATGACTTTTCGCGTAAGTCATGGTAACATACTTACCTGTAATTGCACTTCTTGCATGTCCTGAATTTTTTGCCATACCATACACCTCCTTTCGTGACACTCAATTTGTTAGACTAATACCTTCTTTTCTACAGGTTCGGGTTCTATCCTGGTCGACTGACATCGTATATAGTACAAAAACTATGCCGTACAAAAAGAAACTGACATTTTGGCATAATTAAAATAGAAAATCGGACAGAAAACGACTAAAAATTAAAATAAAATTTAAATTATTGAAAATTTATTTGCAGATGTAATTTATTTTTTGTATCTTTGCAGCCGATTTTAGTAAAATTAATGCCAACATTAAAAGTTTAATTCCATGCTTGAAGAATTAAGTGCAAAAAATCTTCTATCATTTCGTGATGAAATGTGCCTGAGTTTTGAGGCGACGAACGATATGATGGGAGAAGATCAATTAGTAGCAACCATGCCTGATGGCAAGCGACTGCTGCGACTTGGTATGATCTATGGCGCTAATGCGTCTGGAAAGTCAAATGTGTTATTTATTCTGAATAGTCTCAAGAGATATTGGGGGCTTGTTCCGAAAGATGTAGATGAAACTACAGGTTGGATGCCGTTCCGTTTTGACACGGAAACACCAAATCAACCCACTGAGTTGACGCTTCGTTTTTACGCGAAAGGCACGCGTTATTGGTATATTCTCCGACTAACAGAACATCAAGTACTTGAAGAGAAATTATCGTATTACTCTTCCAATCGTCCAACAATGCTCTTTCATCGCGTTATGGAGAATGGTCGACTTCAGCTGAATGTAAATCCTGCTGTGAACAAGTTAAACGATGTAGAGTTGCAACAATTGCAAATCAATTGCTTTGACAATATGTCGTTCTTTGCTGCACGAGGAAAGGTGAATGTTCAACTATCCTATATAGATGAAGCCCGTGAATGGATGCGTATGCAAGTTCTTGAGACGGTTGATCCGGATTTGCATATGTTCGATTATGCAAAATCAAAAATCGAAACGAATCCGGAGTTGGTCCCCTATTTGTTGGAAAAATTAAGTTCGTCTGATTTTAATATTACAGGTTTGCAAACGGAACGTCAAGCATCTGATATCCCTGTTGAAATGATCAAAATGATTAATGAAGCTTCTGATATATCTGATGATATGAAACGCAACCTGCTCACAGATCTACAGGCGAAATTTGAACATACGGTTTATAATAGTCGTGGAGAAGAGAAATATATATTAGAGGATGGATGGGAGTCGCGAGGAACAAGAAGAATGATCGGTGTGGAATCAGTTATTTTCCGAGCTAACAAAAAAGGAGCACTGCTTCCGATTGATGAGATTGAGTCGTCATTGCATCCGGCATTAATAGAACGAGTATTATATGACTTCCTTAAAACGGGGGGAGAAAGCCAGTTGTTGGTCACAACCCATTATGATTATCTTTTGGATTTAGTTAATGACTTAATTCGCAAAGACTGTGTTTGGTTTACCGAGAAAGGTAAGGACGGCGCGTCGACGTTATATTCGTTGGCAGAGTTTGCAGGTCTAAATAAGTTGCGTTCGCTTCAACGGGCATATCGTGGAGGGCGATTTGGTGCAACTCCTAATATCTAATTGTATGGCACGGAAGAAAGAAACTCGAAAACTGCGAGAACCGTTACCAACAGTAATTGGGGCGGGTATAACAGAGAAATGGTATTTTCGCCATTTGAAGAATCTTGAGCATCTGAAACTTGAAGTGAAACCGAAATATTTTGGGTCAGATACGGCATATGATATGCAGAAATTAGTTGAAGGCGTTTTATCTATGGGAGGAAAAGCCATTTGTGTTTTTGACATGGATACTACCCAATGGGATGAAGTCGAAAAGGAACGAAAGGAACGATTTATTGAAGAATATTGCAAGAATCCGGACGTCATATTATGTGAAAGTATGCCTAGTATAGAATATTGGTTTCTGCTCCATTTTGAAAAAACTAACCGTTATTTTAAATCTTCGGATAGAGTAATTGATGTCTTAGAACAGTATATGCCTTATGAAAAAACGGAAAAGTTTTTGTCACAACCCCAATGGTTTACTCATTTGGTAAGTGAGAATCGTGGTAAATACGCAATGAAGAATGCAGAGGAACTGGGCGAATTAGGAGAATCCTATACAAAAATTCCCAAGGCTGTACAATTCTTGATAGAGAAGCAAAAAAAAATGTAATTGTTATATATATAGATTAAAGGAATATATGACAGGAAAGCGTTTTAAAATATTGTGTATTGACGGAGGTGGAATAAAAGGTATTTTTTCTGCTTCAGTATTGGCAAAATATGAGGAAATATATGGTGTTAAAATGACAGATTATTTTGATCTAATAGCAGGGACTTCGACAGGTGGTATAATTGCTTTAGGAGCCTCTTTGGGAATTCCTATGAGTGATATCGTAAAATTCTACGAAGAAAAAGGACCTGCTATTTTTTCGTGTTTGGATCTTCCCAAAACTAAGTTAGGAAAAAGTTTAAGAGAACTAAGGATGGGTATAAGGCAAGCATTGATAAAGAGCAAGTATAATAGTAAAAATTTAGAAAGTGCATTGCGAGAGGTTTTTGGAGATGCTGTATTAAAAGATAGTAATAATTTGTTATGTATTCCGTCTTATAAAATTACAACTGCGCGTAATAGGATTTTTAAAAAAGATTATGGTCCATATCATACTGATAATAAATTAAGTTATGTAGATGTCGCTCTTGCAACAGCTGCTGCCCCGACATATTTCCCTATTAAAGAGATCGAAAATGAGCAATATATAGACGGTGGGTTGTGGGCATTGAATCCAACCATAGTAGCTTTGACAGAATTTGCAAGAAATTTCTATAATAAAATAGCTCCATATGATTACGATTCAGTTTCTATTCTATCCATTAGCAGTTGCGAAAAAAGTATTCAAGACTATGCACGCATGAAGGAGCGTTCATTTTATAGCTGGAAAGATACGTTATTTGATATATATACAAATGGACAGAATCAAAGTGCTAATTTCTTCGTAGAACAAATTAGACCATTTCTTTCTTTCAATGTCGAAATAATTCGCGTTGCGAATGAACCTTTGTCCCCTAATCTTTCCCCGTATATTGAAATGGATAGTGCTTCTAAAGACTCCATGAATTTGATGAAAGGTTTAGGTAGTGATACTGCTATTATGCAGAAAGATTGTGTGGCAAAATTTTTTGAAACAAAGAAAACTTTTAATTTTTAGAATTATGGCAAATAATCATGACCAGTTTATTGAGTTTGATAAAGCGATTTCTTTGTCAGAGAAAAGAAAAAAGCAATTGATAGATCAACGTAAGTTGTTACGTGACAAAATTAGTAATTATTTTTCCGATAATTACAGTGATGAGATTCAACCCGAATTTAGAATGCAAGGTTCGTTTGCAATGGATACCTTACTTAATCCTATTCGAGATGATGATGGTTTAGTTGTGTATGATTTAGATGATGGAGTATATTTCTTAGGGGATATAAAGGAACGCATGTCTGTATCTACATATCATAGTAGGGTTGTATCTGCTGTTGATGGTCATACTCAAACGCCGCCGGAGAATAAATCAACATGTGTAAGAGTGCATTACGCTGATGGGCACCATATAGATTTACCGATTTATTTTCAAGAACCAAATAATAGCCCACGATTGGCTCATTTATCTAAAGGATGGA
The DNA here is from genome assembly GCA_017394705.1 of Paludibacteraceae bacterium. Classification (GTDB taxonomy): domain Bacteria; phylum Bacteroidota; class Bacteroidia; order Bacteroidales; family Paludibacteraceae; genus Colicola. The sequence continues at coordinate 32,615 of JAFPXH010000007.1, forward strand.
TGATATCATGTCCTAAAGAGTTATATGAGTGGTTTAATAATCAGTCAACTCATCCGCAATTGAGAAGAATAGTAAAATATTTAAAAGCCTGGGCAGATTATGTAGAATCACAAAACCAAAGAATTAAAATGCCATGTGGGTGCATATTGACTATCCTCGCAGTATATCATTTTTTACCTAATGATAGAGATGATATAGCATTCAAAGATGTTGTGTCCAAGATGTATGATTCCTTGCAACAATTATTTTATTGCCGCCGACCTGTAGAACCGTACGAAAATTTGTTTGAAGAGTATTCTGATACTCGACGAGATGCTTTCTTGGATAAATTAAGAAGTCTGAAAGACGATGCAGTACGGGCAATTAATTCTAAGAATTCTCATGACGCCTGCTTGAAATGGCAATTGCACTTTGGCGAACGTTTTTGCTGCTCTTCTGCTCTTGATAAAGATGAGGATGCTCTTGAACAATCTTCAGCAGGACCAAAATTGAATACAAGTCGTTATGCGTGACGTAACAGACATATTGCAAGAATGTTTCATAAATCTACAACTAACAGAGGATGTCACCAAGGTAAACGTAAAGAAAGTTTTGACTAGTCCTCTTATCGCAGCAAAGTATATTGAATGTTGGGAGGTTAAACCGTTGATATCGGTTTCAGGAATGGCGAAGCGCATTACATTGTATATGTGCTTCGATTCTTCTTTCCCATATTCTTGGCCAGATATATATTTCATAGATAAACAATATGATTATTTAGCTCATATCGGGTATGATGACCGGAAATTATGTTTGTTTCCAGATGAAACAATGACCAATCCTCAAGACCCGGAAGAGATGATAGATGATTCTCTAAAAATTGCACGTCAATTGTTGAGAAAAAATATAGAAGGAGAATTAAATGATGATTTTAAGCACGAAATATTAAGTTATTGGAGATATACCTACGATAAGGAATCATATATTGGAACGGGATATATACTAAGTCGTTCGACTCTTTCTGAAGATGTACAATTGAAGGCTCGCTTCGCAAAAAATGACCTATTTATCTTCGACGAAGCGGATACGACATCTATCCGTATACTGAAGAATTGCTGCGGAGAACCAGAAGGGCGAATCTATGATGTTCTGTTTGTCTCTAAATATATAGTGCCAGATAGACCTCCATATCATATTACTCCTTCTAAATTAGAAAAGAACACATTAAGTTCTTTTGATGATATTAAAAGATTTATTGCGGAGCATAAAAACACTTATTCATATCTTTTATTTCCTATACCAGATACTACATCATTCGGAGCTGTGCGTATCCCACCAACTCCAACTGTATTAAACGGATTTAGGCCGGGTAAGGTTTCTCCCTTACAATATTTGTTTACTATGAATAAATCAGAATGCATGCTCCGTTATATTATACATCCTTATGATATTGAGCGTATTAGCGAGAGAACTTCTGGTCGAGTTTCAGAAAAACGAAATTATTGGATTGGCGGACTTGGAAGCATTGGCTCTAATTTAGTGTATTATTTAAATAGTGAACAGAATGTGTCGTTTGTTTTGGCAGACGATGAGTTGCTTACAGTAGATAATATTGGCAGGCATTTTCTAGGCATTCCTAGTATTGGAAAAGGCAAAGCAGAGGAAATGAAAAAATATATCTGTAGCCTTCGTCCGGAAAGAGTAGCTTTTGCTTTTCAAGAGTCTATAGAGCAGATACTATTCTCTAAAAAGATGGTGTCCAATACTCCTGATGCCTTATTTTTATGTACAGGAAATACGAATGCAGAACGATATATCTTGGAGAAGTTGAAAGACTACCTTCCAGAGTACCCGATTTTTATTCTATGGTTAGAACCGTATGCCATTGCTGGACACATGGTGTATATCAACCCCAAAGATAATATTTCTTCTGAGTTTTTGATAGGTTTATATCCATATAATCTAATAGCGGAATCAGAATATAATTCGGAAGATAAGACATTTACAAAGCAAGAATCTGGATGCGCAAATTCATATACAAATTATGGTGGCTCGGATGTGGTGTTATTTCTGTCAGCCATGTACCCGATTATACAAAAATTATTACAAGAACCAATAAAATCAACATGTTATAGATGGGTGGGAAATATAGATATAGCAAAAGAAAAGGGAATCCTTCTCTCCACGCAAGATCCACTAAGAAAATGCGAACTCCAATCATTCCATATGTAGAAATTACACAGGAGGTGTTGGAGGCTCTGGATGAACATAAGCAGATTGAAGGTCCGGAAAGGGCAGGAGTGCTTGTGGGGGTTGTGTTAGGAAATAATCGGTATAGGATAAAGAAAGTCTCACCTTCAATGACAATTGAAGGGGCTACACGAACTGGCTGTGAGCGTGATGCCAATTTGGCAAATACGTTTGTTCAAGAACAATATGAACAATCTGGACATACTTGTATATATCTGGGAGAATGGCATACGCACCCTGAAGTAGATCCAACACCATCTGGGATAGACATTTTTTCTATAGTAAAGATTGCATATCTCCCAGATAATACTTTGCCATTTGTCATTTTGTGCATAGTTGGGTTGGTGAAGAATTATTGGGGATGTGTTGTAAATAATAAAATCAGGAGAATGGACATTCATGTAGTCTGAAATACTTATATTTTTATAAGGTGTTCGTTTCTCTCACGGTCTTATCTTTTTTGCTTTTCCCCCTTTAATAAGGTGCTCTCTACGTTCGCGGCTTGTTGGTGCGGTAAACCGCGGGTCTTTTCGGGTCCAGCCGTAGAGTAGTGTGGTGAGGCCCTGCATGCCGACTTGCGCACCGAGCACCTCATCCAGCCGCTCGGCGATATCGATCTTACTGATTTCTTAGCTTGTCTATCGGAATAATGAGTTCTACTTTCATATCATTTCTTTTTCCTTTGTTAATTAGCCCCGCATTGAATGCGGATTCATTGCTATTAGACCCGCGACCATCTCGCGACCATTACGGACGTCCCCGTCCGGTCTCTGTACCGCTGTTTGGCAGTGGTGGCCCGGCTCCTTAGTAGGTCTATCACTATTACATAGTGAATAGACTACTCTACTAAGGGAGCCTGCGGGGCTACCCGCCAAAATCCAACTGAGGCTCTGTCATTTGCGGTCCCGGTTGGTAATAGACCTCACGGTCTGAAACCGCTCTGCGGATCAATACGCCTGCACGCATCGGCTTTACTGCTTGCAAGGGTAATAGCCTTTCGCAAATTCTTTTCGATGATATCTTCAGTAAATTGTTGTGTGCAGAAGAAAGAAGTATCTACGGGAGTGACATCTTCCACACACGTTTCATGTGTGTTCGTATCTTTGGCATTTTCTCCTTGATACAAATTAACAGAGGTAATTTAATGAATGAGACAGCGGACATAAAAAGCACAGGCCACTGGAACAAGAAACAGGTCAGCAATTATTTTCTGTAACGATGTCCCCGCAACCCGTGCCATGACACGAGTAACAGGGACATATCCTTCTTTGTAGATGAAAAGTTGTCGACTTTTGTTTTATAAAGCAATATGCCTGTTTGCACTAAGTGCTATTCAATATGTCCTCCTGTTTAACGTCTTGGAGAACCGACGTCGCTTTCCTCCGCGAAAGCGGCTGCAAAGTTACTACTTTTTTTTGTAATAATCGTGCCCTTGCGGCTAAGAATTATACAAGTTTTTTGTTAATTATTCTTCTGTTTCTACTATATTGATGACATAATCAGCAAGTTTCTCGCACTCGCAGATAAAATCCACATAGAAGACACCTAACTGGTAACTATACCGTCCGGCTTCAATGTCCTGCAAGTTCCGCGATTTTAGTTCATTGCGGTAGTTATTGATTTCGTTCTCTAAATTGTGGCTGTAGGCTGTCTGGTCTTCCGTAAGAGGACTGTCTTGCTCCAATAGGTTCTCCATATTGCTGAGCGAGGTGTCTGTGAGCGTCATCATCTGTGTGATCCGGTGCCGTTGCTCGTCGGTAAACGGGTCCGTGCAGTTCTCGCGTTTACGGCTGAGTGTCCGCGCCAGATGGAAGCAACTGTCGCCGATGGATTCCAGTTCGTCCACTTGACGCAGCATTTTCGTGATTTGGGCTTTCGAACTGTCGGACAAGCGTCCCTCGCTCACGCGCCGCAAATATGTGGCAATCTCTATCTCCATGCGGTCTGTAATGGCTTCGTATTTCTCTATACGACTGTAGATACCGACGAACTGCTCATTGTTCTCCGTAGTAAGTAGCGTGTTGACAAATCCGAACATTCGATGGCAACGCTCTGCAAAGAGGCTGATTTCCTTTTTGGCTTGCATGAGGTTCAGTTCACTTGTCGAGAGCAGACCGCCGGAGAGGTAACGCAGACGCGATTTCTCGTCCTGTTCGGTCTTGATAGGAAGCACCCAACAAACGAAGCGTTCAATCTGTGGCACAAAGCCGATTTGCAGCAGGGTGTTCATTAGGTTGAAGCAAGTGTGGAAAGCAGAAACCAGATACATGTTGTTTGATTCCGCACCCAACACATCGGTCACAAGCCATTCGACGGCGTGGATGGTCGGATAGAAGAACGCAAGCACGACTATCACGCCGAAGACATTGAAAAATAGGTGCGCGAGTGCAGCGCGTTTGGCTTGTATGTTTGCGGTCAGCGATGCAAGAAAGGCGGTAATGGTAGTACCTATATTCTCACCCAACGTGAGCGCCACGGCTTGTGCGAAACCGAAACCGGGTATATCCATGCCGAAGAGCATCAGCGTGACAGCCATAGACGCGGAGGACGACTGCATCAGCATGGTCATCACAGTACCCATGAGCACGAAAAGCGGGATTGTCCAGAAACGCTCGCAAGGCAGATGACTGAGCCAACCTGCCATGTGCATACCTATATCCAGCGATTCGGCAGCCTTCGAAAGCAGGTTCAAGCCCATGAACAGAAAAGCGAAACCGAAGAGAAACTCTCCCCAGTTCTTCGTTTTCCCCTTCCCGGAAAAGAACAGCGGCAAGGCTACTGCCAGCAGCGGCAGCGACAGCGCCGAGATGCTGACTTTGAAACCGACAAACGAGATGATCCATGCCGTAACGGTAGTGCCGATATTGGCTCCCATGATTACGCCGATTGCTTGCCGGAGCGTCATTAGCCCGGCATTGACAAAACTGACCACCATGACGGTTGTTGCACTACTGGATTGGATAAGCGCGGTCACGCCCACACCCGTCAGTACGCCCATGAAACGGTTACGCGTCATGGCGCCGAGGACGTTGCGCATTTTGTCGCCAGCCAGTTTCTCAAGCCCCTCGGACATGATTTTCATGCCATAAAGAAAGAGGCCGAGTGAGCCGATGAAGCTCAAGATGTGTAAAAATGTATTCATACTAATACGAATTAGAAAACAGAATATGCTTTAAGCAGTCCATAAATGACGGCAATTACAAATATACCTCCAACTAAAGCACGTGTCAAGTTGTAGATAAAAAGGATTTTTTTTACTTTTTTGTCGTCCATAAATGATTTATTTTAATTTTGCTGCAAAGGTACGTTGTTTTAATTACAGAGGTATGACAGATATATGACAAATCGGCAACAAAATTTGTCATTGATTTGTAATCGGTTTTGTAGGGTTATTGGCACAAGATTTGTAGTGATTAGATGTATGGAAATGAAGAACAAAACAATTCTGGTTGTCGATGACGAACCGGATATTCGCGAGATTCTTGTTTTTAATTTAGAACAGGAAGGGTACCGTTGTTTGCAAGCAAGTTGCGGAAGAGCAGCTTTACAAATTGCCGCTCTCGAGCACGTGGATTTAGCATTATTGGATATTATGATGCCGAATATGTCCGGGCTGGAAGTGGCGGAGGTTTGGCAGAAATCAGAGAAATGTCCGGCATTGATTTTTCTGACAGCCTTAGGCGAAGAAGCGGATGTACTGCGCGGTTTTGAGTTAGGCGCAGACGATTACATTCACAAACCTTTTTCCTTGAAACAAGTATTGGCCCGTGTGGCAGCAGTGCTCCGTCGGCATAGTACAACAGATATGATAGCTGAGTCTGCGGAAAAAACCATTACGTACGAAGATCTCGTGCTGTATGATTCATTGAAAACGGCAACCCTCTGCGGTACTACCATCTCGCTAACACGGATGGAATATGAACTATTGGCATTTTTGCTGCAACACCCTGGCAAAATCTATTCACGTGCGGAGATATTGCGCTATGTATGGCCGGATGACGGCTTGGTGTTAGAGCGCACGGTGGATGTGACGGTCAACAGACTGCGCAAGAAGATTGGTGATTATCGTGAACATCTAAAAGCCAAAACAGGATATGGATATTACTGGGAAAAATAGGAATTTCGGACTTACGCTGTTTTTTGCAATCAGTGTGTTGTTTTTGGCGTATGTACTGGTTTTTGCCGTATATCAAGCCTACCGCGAACGCGAATACAAAAAAGAATTGGCGGGTGTGCGTGTGACGATTATCAATACCGATGGTGTCGTGCTTATGGATACAGAGAAAGATCCGCACACGATGCCGAACCACCTGCAGCGGCACGAGGTGCAGCAAGCTCTGCAAGAAGGCTATGGTTTCGATATCAGCCGTACAAGTGAAACGAACGGAGAACGGTATTTCTATTCGGCTACGTATTTCCCGGAATCGGGGCAAATCATCCGTACAGCGATACCGTATCCTGGAGAGAAAGCAGACGCACCTATAACGAACAAAGGGTATATTGCTCTTTCTGTGATTATCTTTTTGCTACTCTCGGCGGTACTGTTTTTCTATACTCGGCATGTGGGGAGGCATGTGGATAGTACGATTGAAGATTATCGGCAGCAAGTACGTACGGCAGAGGAGGAAAAAATGCGTATCAAACATGATCTGACGCAGAACACGGCGCACGAACTCAAGACGCCTCTTGCCAGCATTAACGGTTATCTGGAGACGCTGGCTGCTCATCCGGATCTTTCTTTGGAACAACGGCAACAGTTTCTCGGAAAATGTATGTCGCAGGCGCAGCGGATGACCGCCTTGCTGAGCGACATGTCCACACTCACGCGTCTGGACAACATGCAAACGGCGTTGACGGAAAAGCAAGCGGTGGACATGGTGGAAATTGCGCGTCAGGCTATAGAGGATGTGCGCCCAATGCTGGATCAAAAACAGATTGCCATCGCTTTGGACATGCCGCCGAAACTGCCTATGCAGGGCGATTATAATCTGCTATATACCGTTTACCGCAATATTCTCGATAATTCTATATTGTACAGCGGATGCACAAAGATTTCCGTCACCGGCAATACGCAGTATGAATTTGCAATTACGGATGATGGAACGGGCATAGATGAGAAGCATCTGCCGCATTTGTTTGAGCGTTTCTATCGCGTGGACAAAGGCCGTAGCCGTGACATGGGCGGCACGGGATTAGGCCTGGCGATTGTCAAAAACGCCGTTTCTCTGCATGGCGGCACTTGTTCCGCCGAACTCACCCGTCCTCACGGCCTGACCGTCCGTTTCTCCATTCCTCAGAACTGACCACGCAAAGGTACAATAATTCGTCTTAGCCACGAGGGCACGATTGCTGCGAGATATGCAAATTTTTTGCTTTTCCCCCGGAGCGTTCTCCCGACGGACGGGAGAAGCAGTTTCCGCCTAAGAGGGATAAAAAACGTATTACAAGACGATTCTATCGCCCGCTCCAAAACAATTAATATGAAATACAAATCTATGTACAAATACTTGTTGGCACGGTAGTGCTACGGGACGGTAAGGCAGGGTTTTATATGTTTTTTTTCTAAAATAATTAACACCATGTTACTATCTTTAATCCGCATCAACGCCGAAGACGCCGATTCCTTCCGCATCATCGGTGAGTTTATTGACACAATAGATATAGAGTAAAAACACAAAGAAATGGGAAAAGCAGTCAAAAGGCTGCTTTTTTTATGCAAAATATTGTTTTATTTTGCAAATGTAAAAAAAAAGCAGTAACTTTGCACCCGCAAAGTTTGTAACACAGTCAAATAACGAATAACCCATGATGAATATTGTTCTTCTCTCGGACCTCTTCACGTCGGAAGATCTCCAGCTCATTGGAGGCATGATTGGTCTGTATATCTTGGTTGCTATCCTGGCGCTCTTATATGCTTTCTTTGTCCGGGTCTATATTGCCTATCGTATGGCTAAGAACCGCCATCGCGACCCGCTCGGATGGGTTTTGCTCTCTTTCTTCTTCTCGCCACTCCTGACCTGGATCATCCTTCTCATTGTCGGCGACGATAAAACAACTAACAACTAAAGGCTAACTACTAATGGCTAATAGCTAACAACTAAACTTACACACTCATGTACTCCATCATTAAGCGGCTCGCCGCATCATTCGGCACCTTTGGTGCATCATTAAGCAAGCTCGCTTGCATTATTGCAGTCGCCCTGCTGTTTGTCTCCTGCGACAAAACCGTGGGAGCTCTTCCGTACATCGAACCGGACCCGAATCATGGCATATCGGAGGACGAGGACAACACAATTTCCTATACACGAAAAGCTCCGCTGACTTATACTTTCTCCGCGCATTTGGGCAACATGATGCCGTCCTCTACGACGTACACATGGGAGATCTCTGATCCTGGGTTGGATGAACTCTACTCAACCATATCGGACAATTATGCCTTTTTCACCTACACGTTCCATGCGGAGGGAGAAGCGAAGGTCACTTTTTACACGATGAAGGTGGACGGCATAGACGGCTATGTGAAGGATCACGCTCTCTCCATCACCCTCCATGTATACTAACCACTAACAGCTAATAACTAACAACTAATAGCTAACATCTAACAACTAACAACTGAGATATGAAAAAGTTCTTTTTCTCCCTCGCATGCCTGCTGCCGACGCTATTGATGGCGAAGATGCCCGCTGTCGCGGATACCGTTTGGGTAGATGACGAGATGGATGTAGTAAAGCGCGCGAAAGCCACGCGTTATGGTATCGTCCAGGATATGGACACCGTGAATAACATCGTAACCATCCAGTTCTTCGAACCCGGAACGGAGCGCAAGGATATCATCCGCCGCTTGGAGCTCAAAGAGAAAGAAGGAAGAGTGCGCTCCAGACTACTCAGCGAGACGCTCCTCTATCCCGACGGAGCCATCCTGGAAGAACTGGTCTTTACTACTCCGGAAGGAGAGGAAGGCAAGGCGTCCAGGACATACGACCGGAAGCTTTTCTACCCCAACGGAAACCTGCAATACGAGGAGAAACTGAACGAGAAAGGGGAACATGACTGCGTCTATTACAAGCCGAACGGCAAGGTGAACAATAACCCCAAAGAGTCCATCCCGCTCTATCAGACCATGCCGGCATACCCGGGTGGACAAAAGGCGTTGAAGGCGTTCCTCTCGGAGAACGTGAAATTCCCGGAGGAAGCGAAGAAAAACGGCATCGAGGGCAGGGTAATCATGCAGTTTGTCGTCGATAAAGACGGCTCGATTGGCAAGGTCAAAGTGATACGTTCCTGCGGCGACAAGTCGTTAGATAATGAGGCTATACGGGTCATCAGAATCATGCCGAATTGGAAACCCGGCACCATACGCGGCAAGAATGTCCGCACCACATTCAGGATGCCCGTCAACTTCCGTCAGGCCTAACCCACTGACCCCCAACAGCTAACTACTAATGGCTAACAGCTAACAGCTAATAACTATCAACTGAGATATGGAAAAAGCAGTCGAGAGGCTGCTTTTTTTTTTGTGCAAAAGATAAATTTATTTTGCATTTTTTTGTTGCTTCGGACTTGTAGTGTCTTTTTGAAGCAGTACTTTTGTCGGCGCATTTGGCATAGTAGCGGTGCAATTATGCCTCTAAATGCACACAAAATAAATATTTTGTTTGCATATTTCAAATATTTGTAGTACCTTTGCGCGGAAATCGCGCAGCAACAAAAAAACAACAATCATATGAGAAAATCCTTCATTCTTATCATCGCAGCAACTCTGCTACTCGTCAGTTGCGGAGACGGCAATGAACCTGCTTACGGGAACAGCTCCGAAGGAGCGCTCAATGGTACCTTCACGGTCGATGCAAACGGCAGACAGGTCCGTTTCTCGCGTGGTAACCTCCAGTACCAGGCCAGCACGAACATCTGGCGTTTTGCGGACAAGCAATATGACTTCATCGGCCTCGATAATGAGAACATGTCCGCCTCCTATGACGGTTGGATCGACCTCTTCGGCTGGGGAACAGGCAACAACCCAACGCTGGATGAGACAGCAAAGTATACAGCGTATAACTCTTTCGTCGACTGGGGTAAGAATCCTATTGATATATGGGGCACAGAACGAAAAGTACATTCGGGATTTTGGGAAAGTGCTGTAAATAAGCAAGTTACGGAAAATGGGACGAAAAACGAATTGTGCATTTGCTTGGCATAAGTTGACATTTGGTTTACATTTTGAGGGGTTTGAGCCCCTTTTATTGTGCATTAAGTTGACATTTGCTTGGCATTTACTTGGCACGGCTTCACATACGGTCAAAAAAGCGCCGCCGACAAACGCCGCTCAGGACGGTCATCAGACGCGCCCGTGCAAACCTATTAAAAACACGCGCATAATGCGCCCACGCGCGTATAAACGCCCCAGAGAGAGCCTGCCGATGAAGCACCCATAAGACAGCCGAAGAAGCGTGCTTGAATGGTGCTTGCAATGCTGCTTAAACGTCCTTGCAACGCTGCTTAAACGCCCCTGCAAAGAGGCGTTTTTTTGTGCCCATCGACACCCGTTGAGACGATGATCCGACGAAAGACAAAAATGCCGTTTCGGATGCCGAAAAAATCGAATTAGTTTCAAGTTAGTTTCAAAATTAGTCTCAAAATTGACTGATTGCGTACCCAATACGACCCAAAACGAGCCGAAAAAGTGCCATTTTTGCAGGATTGCACCCCCCATAATACCCAAAAACACCCCGATTGCAAGCGGGATTTTGCGCAAACAAAGTGCGCGTAAATGTCTATAAATAAAGCAGATACGCGCATATACACACAAAAAACGCGCGTAAAAACGCGCATTTTTCGTATTTTCTATGTTATAGAAGGTCTATTCCAGACGAATGACACCCACCACAAGAGCAATGCCTGTGATCTCCTCTTTGGGCACCTCAAAAGGCGGGTAGTTCTCGTTATCAGATACCATTTTCAGGCGGTCATCGGTAGAACCGGGCATGAGGCGTTTGCAGAGGATCCCCTGTTCACGCGTGGCAACAATATGGCATTTGTTCCACTGGATAAACGCGCCATCGTGGAGGATGGTACACGCCACCACGTCACCGCTGTTATATTTGGGGTACATGCTGGATCCTGATATCTCAATCATGAAGTCCACTTGATGGTAGCGGAATTTGGGCACAACGTAGTATTCTTTGACATCGGCTTCATGGATGACAAAGTTGGCATTGCCGAAACCGGCTACTGCTGTTTGTGTGACAAGTGGCAGCTTTTTATATCCGGCGGGCAGGTTTTCTTGCTCCGCAGTTCCTTCGTAGTTCCTTCGTAGTTCCTTCGTGTTTGGGTCGGTCATCTCTCGGTCATCTCTCGGTTGTGTCTCGGTTGGAACAGTCACCGATGGGCGAAGCATTTCTCCTTCACCATACAGAAGCCAATCTCTATTCAAATTAGGGTACGCCGATAGAACATTGTTCAATTTTCCATGACCAAAACCTGTCCTCATTGACGAAACATAACCATTCGAGAGGTCACACGCTCTCTCGAAGTCTCTAATTTTGATTCCCATTTCGGAACAAAATTCGTAAACTCTTTCCTTAATAGTACCCATTTTTGCCACTTTTATGCGTCATTTTACTAAAAAATCACAAAAAATTGAAAAAAGTTCCGAAAAAATTTTGTCATGTCGGAAATTTGTTCTATCTTTGCAGTCGGAATTAGTCAAGTAACTAATTTCGCGACAAAAGTACAAAAAAAAAATGACATATACAAGAAAATCAACTCATAAAATTAAAATTGTAAGATGAATGCACTATTTTTCGGCTCAATCGCCAAAATTCAGAAGATGACCGGTTACAGTCGCGCGACGATAAGCAACGCACTCAATTACGGTACGACGGGTAAGAAAGCCGAGCGCGTGCGTAAGTTGTATAACATGAATTTCGCGCCGATATTCAAGATTGGCGAAAACAAGTAATACAGGAACCAATTAAAACAAAAGACCTATGGAAACAACAATTACCCATCTGGAAATGGATTGCATCCATGACCATCTGAACAAAACGATGACATGCAGTTGGCTCGACGGGCGTGTACGTATCGTGGTGTATTGGGAAGCCGACACCCTTGGTGTAATCCGCGACGGTAATGTAGTAGAGACCCGCGACCTTGAAGGTTTAAGCCTTGATGAGTTCGTGCGCTTGGAAGATGAATGTCAAGCGGCCGCCGACAAATTAGCCGATTTTGAAGAACCTGCTTATGCTCATGTATAAGTAGTGAATAATTAGCAGAAACCAATAAAAAGACCAGCAATTATGTATCAGTATATAGACGGCAACTGTGCATTAAGCGTGAATGACTGGATGGCGGCAGGACTAACCTACAGCCAATTCAAGAATGACAGTCATCGCGGATACCTCAAAGTTATGCAACGTGGTATCCATGGCGAGACCTTAATCTTGGTTGACAGCATCCGCCGTGCGGACAGGATGCGTCTGATAGAACTCGCTTATGGCAAAGCCAAGGACACCAATACGGATATCTATGCCGTAGTAATGGATGTGCAGGCACGGCAGTTCTATACGCAGTACCATCAGCCTGACGGTATGCCGTTGGACGCAACGCACGTGAATGAGTACGTTGCCAAGGCAAGTCTGTTCACCGTCATGGCTAACGGATTGCAGACGCAACGCATGGCACGCGCCAAGAGCGGCAAACGTCTGGTGATGAAAGACTGGTACCAAGCAATGCTGGTTTGGTACACACAACAATGCACCGACCAAAGCAGCATCGCGTTCGGACTTAATCCCTATACGAACGTGCGCAGCTTTGAAAGGGCGTTTAACGACTATTTAAGCAACGGTTACGCAGCATTGATACACTGCGGAATCGGCAATAACAATGCAAGAAAAGTATGCAAGAAGTTGGAAAACCTTCTGCTGGCACTCTACCGCACGGAAGATCATCCGTTTGTGACCCGCGTTCTGGAACTGTACAACGAGTTCATCAGCGGCAAGAAAGAGCTATACGATCAGAACACCGGCGAAGTATTCCGTCCGCGCGATTTCATCAAGCCGGGCTGCGAGACACTGAGCGAAAGCACCGTCTGGAACTACCTCAAAGATGTCTATGGCAACACCGCTATTTTCATGGATCGTAACGGCAACTTCGAGTATAACAACAGCCTCCGACCCAAGAACCACCGTCACCACGGCGCATATTCGCTGAGTAAGATATCTATGGATGACGTGGCACTGAGCCGTCACGCGCTCGGTAACAAGTGGGTATATAAGTACATGGCCACCGACGTTGTGAGCCAATACATCTTCCGTCCGGCTTACGTGCTGGGCAAACCGTCAGAAGATACGGTTTATCAGTCTTTCCGCAATATGTTCTGTGAGCTCAGTCAGATGGGTTTGCCTATGCCGGGTGAACTGGAGGTGGAGCACCACATTATGAGCAACTTCAAGTGGCTGCCGGAAATGTTCCAGTTCGTGCGCTTCTGTCAGTCGCCTACTGAGAAACGTGCCGAGCACGCCATCCGTCGCCTCAAATACGGAGCCGCTAAAGACCTTGGTCAGACACGCGGGCGTTGGTACGCAAAGCATGAGGCTTACCGTTCCATCCGTTACAAGATCAACGGCGACTATCCGGAACCGGAGTTTGATCCGCGCCGACTGATTGCAGATGATATCGCTGCCATCGACGCACACAACAATGAGCTGCACCCTGACCAGAAGCGTTTCCCTGGAAAGACCCGCAAGCAGGTGCTCATGGAGAATTACAACCCGAACCTGCAAGCCATTGACGAAAGCTATCTCTACAAGTTCATCGGTAACAAGACCGAGACCAGCATCCGCAACAATGACTATTGCCAAGTGGACGGCCAGCGCTTTGAGTTGAAAGACTACAGCAGCTTGCAACGGCTCAAACCAAACAACCGCACCGTGACCGCGTACTGGCTGCCGGATGAGGAAGGCAAGACGCAAACCGTTTACCTCTATCAGGGTGACACCTATATCGGCGAAGCGCAGAACATGGAGCAATTCACCTACAACGAATGTGCCTTTGAGCGTACCGCCGAGGATGAAGCCAAGATGCTGCACCAAGCCAAACGCGCTGCACACTTTGACCGCCTCATCAAAGACCGCCGTCAGGACATCCCGAAGATAGGCAAGATGGACCGCGACACAGTGCGTTACATTGAGCAAACACCGCTGGATATCGTCATTGAGGAACACGAACAGCCGGTCAATTATGACGGTGACGAGTTCGCAGACTTCACCAGCCAAGCAATAAACAGTTTATAAACCCTATAAAAACAAAAGACCATGTTAGTAAGTAATGAAATGAAGACGCGCATCATCCAAGCGATGACAGCAGCGCGTGAGAACTTCGGAGGAAGCGATGCCAAGTTTGCCAACTCCCTTAGTATTAACGCAAGCCAGTTGAGCCGTATCATGCGCGGCGACTGGGAGAAAGTCCTGAGCGATGAGAAATGGATCACCATTGCCCGCGTGCTGGGTGTCGGTATGGATTCGGAAAAGAAGTGGAACACCGCCAACACGCCCGTATTCCAGTTCATCAATGCACAACTGGAGAAATGCCAGGAAGAAAGCATGAGCGCGCTCCTGTGCGACATGTCTGACATAGGCAAGACCTACGCAGCGCAATACTACCAGCGCACACACAAGAACGTTGTTTACATTGATTGCAGTCAGGTCAAGAGCAAACAGCGTCTTATCCGCAAAATAGCCAAATCATTCGGTGTGGGCAGCACAAGCAAGTACGATGACGTGTACGAGGATTTGGTCTTTTACCTCAAGCAGCTGCCCACACCTTTGATTATCCTTGACGAAGCCGGTGATCTTCACTATGAAGCGTTCCTTGAAATCAAAGCACTCTGGAATGCCACCGAACGCGCATGTGGTTACTACATGATGGGTGCCGATGGTCTGCGTCAGAAGATCCACCGCGCCATTGATAACAAGAAAGTCGGTTACACCGAGATTTTCAGCCGCTTTGGTCGCCGGTATGTGCAATGCGTACCGACCAATGCCGATGACCGCGAAAAGTTCTTGAACGCGACCGCCATGAGTATCATCAAAGCTAACTGCAAAGAGGGTACCGACACCATGCAGATCCTCCGTGGCAGTCGTGACGAACAGGGCGTACCGAGCTTGCGCCGCATCAACAAAGAATTGAGCAAACTGGGATAAGTCATGGCTAAGTCAAAGCAAGCACAGAGCACAAGCAATGTCCGCACGGCAAAGTTTACCTGCCTGCCATTTGAAGGTGAGTATTTCCGCGCCGTCGGACAGCCTGAGCGTACAGGCACACATGTCATCATCGGACCGTCCAAGAACGGTAAGACCACCTTTGCCATGATGTATGCCAAGTATCTGAGTAGCTTTGAACGTGTAGCCTATGATAGCGTGGAGGAAGGTCTGTGCAAGACTATCCAGATGGCGATGGACCGCGTGAACATGTGGGAAGTCGGCGGCAAGGTCATCCTCTATGACAAAATGGAGATTGAAGATCTCCGAGCCAAACTCAAACAACACAAGAGCCCGAACATCATCTTTATCGACTCTATCCAGTTCGCCGATATGACGTTCAAGGATTACAAGACACTCAAACGTGAGTTCCCGAACAAACTCTTTGTCTATATCAGCCATATCAACGGCGGGCAGCCGGAAGGCAAGACCGCACAACGCATCTTCCGTGACGCTTCCGTCGTTTGGCACATTGAAGGCTTCCGGGCAATCCCTCAAAGCCGGTTCGTGGAGGACGGAGTTACACAGGATCCTATTGACATCTGGCCGGAAGGAGCCGCTAAGTATTGGGCAAAATTACAAAGCAAGTGACATGAAAACGCATAGCCAATATATCAAGGAACTGCATATCCTGTTCAATCAGTGCAATATCTCTGATGCCAACAAAGCAGCCATCTACAACTCCTATGGTGTGACATCGAGCAAAGAACTGAACGGTGCGCAACTCGGTGAGATCTGCAACAAACTGCACGACCTCCTCCGGAAGGACGGACGCGAAGCCAAACCCAGCCGCCGAAAGACACCGCTACAACAGGCGCAGACATGCTGCAAGGTAGCTATTGGCAAGCTGCTGGCAGCGCAGGGTAAGATACCCGCCTCCGGATGGTCTTTTGCTGAGTGGAACCTGATTACCGGGACGGCCTGCCGAGCCGCAGGAGTAGATGCCTTCCATCAGATACCACTCAGCAAACTCCGGGGCATTGCTTACGAGTTCAACAGCCAGGCGCAGGCAATAGCGCAATCCAAACAAATAATCAACCAATAAAATTCAACCGTTATGGCAAAGTACGATTTATCCGAAGAGGAAGTTGCGTTGCTGGAGAATGCACGCGCAGAAAAGGCAAAGCGTGAAGCCGAAGAAAAACACGCACAAGAAGTAAAGACTTACAAGGAACTGGTGGATGAAGCCGTCAATCTGACCGTGCCCGAAGCACAGGACATCAGCCGCATTCTGGAGCAAAAGAAAGCAGCTATCTTTGAACGCTTCCACAGCATTATTTCAATGAAGGATGAACTATTCTCTGGATCCAGCAAGGCGAAAGACGGACGCTTTACCGACACCTTCACCAACAAAGACAGTACCGCACGTGTCACCCTCGGCTTCAATACCAATGATGCCTATGATGACACCTATACCGCCGGTGTGGAGAAAGTCAAGGAGTACATCCAGAGCCTCGCATCTGATGATAAGAGCCGCCAACTCGCAGAAATGGTCAATACGCTCCTGATGGAACGCAGCAAGGCCGGACAGCTCAAAGCGCAGAATGTCCTCCGTCTGGAGAGCATGGCGAATGAGATCGGCGACCCGACCTTCATCGAGGGCATGAAGATCATCCGCGACGCTTACCGTCCGGACCGCACCAAGCAGTTCGTCAAGGTCGAAGTCAAGGACGCTTCCGGCAAGTTCCAAACTGTCAGTCTGAACATGACTAACTGCTAAAACTATGAGACAGACATTTAACAATGAAAAGGTGGAACTCTGCGGCGCATGTCAGGGAACCGGAGTAGATGACATGGGTAGAAAATGCCCCGTCTGCGATGGTACCGGCAGAGTGTATAAGAAGCGTGAAGGCACCCTCACGGTGGAGCCGTACAAGGGTCAGAAAGTACCCAAACGGACATAAAAAAACAAGGGCCCCACACCGAAGCGCGAAGCCATTGCAGAAACCGAGTGCAAAGGTACGAAAAAAATCTGATTCTTGCAAATAATTCTTTCACTTTTTGCAAAAAATCATGCTTTTTTCCTCTACTTGAGCATTCGGTTTGCTATTTGTGTCAAATTTTAAGATAAATTTCTCTCTGAACTCTCGCTTTTCGTTCGCGCATTTCACCGACCGAACACCGAGAGAAGACCGAGAGAAGAGCGACACGACTCCAAACCCCAAAAGTGTCAAATTTTAAGATTTATTTCTCGCTGAACCCTCGCTGTTCCTCCGCACAAAAACACGAACGAACTACGAAGGAACTACGAAGGAAGAGCGAAGCGTAATCGTTCGAACGGAGTGAGATAAGAACTCCGATTATTAAGATTTTGCAACCCTCAAAACTACCAACGACATGCTAACTAAAGGACAAAACTTCATCCTCATTCCGCGCCCGACCATCGAGTTTCTCACCTCGCATGGCTTCATGCGCCCGGAGTACCTCACTTGGTACGATCTCTACATCGCCTTCATCCGCCTCGGCGACCCACCGCTACGCCCCTCGCGCTATGACACGTTCCCCATCCCCACCATGCGCAAGTACGACATCCTCGCCGCACGCTTCGACATGTCCCAAGACCGCATCCGCCACATCATCAACCTCCTCAATCGCGCCATCTAACCGTGCCCGCGCAGCCTTGTTTTTTATGTTTATTTCCGAAGTCGTTTGTTACTCCGTAGGAGTGTGGCGCAGGTCGGCAAGACGATTAGTGAGCTTGCTCACTGAAGCGGCTTATCGAACTGAGGCACAGAAGCCAAATTAGGCTGCAAACGGCTGAGGGGTTTTATCTGTTTTTTTCTTAAAATATCCCAACTATGAAGCACCGCGACAACACATACAGCGAACTCGCCTGCCTGTACAGCATGCGTCCTTTCTTAGGTCGTTTCTTCAAATCCATCACAGTAAAACTCAACGGCATCCGCATCACCGTCCATAATGCCGCCGAAGCTGATGAAGTCCTCCAAGCGTACCCCGAAATCCTCGCCCAGCTCGAAGCTGATTCGTGACCTCTCCGTCTATTAGCCCCGCATCCCATGCGGGTAAGTGTTGTGCACTTCGGTGATGGAGAAGTGCCTTGACTTGGCACTTCGAACGGAAGGAGCAGCGGGGAGCGTCGCTCCGACCCAGACAACTTGCCGCCGTTATCTTCTTGGTAGTTCCGCCGACTGGCATTCGGCATTATCGTTCGTCAACTGCGCGTAGCGACAGCTGCGTGTCTCATTTTTGTGTAAAAAACCCTTACATTCCTCACAATTACCCACAAAAATTTGCAAATCCCGAAAATTTTTCGTACCTTTGCACGCAATTTTATGGATAACTTCGTAGCCATAGATTTTGAGACCGCCAACGGCAAGAAGTCCAGCATCTGCTCGGTGGGTATTGTCATCGTCAAAGGCGGCGAGATAGTGGATAACTTCTATTCTCTCGTCAAACCCATGCCTAATTACTACGCATGGTTCTGCCAAGAGGTGCATGGCTTGAATTATGAAAATACATGCGATGCACAAGAGTTCCCGGACGTGTGGGCTGACGCGCAGCGCAAAATCCACGAGTACTTCCCCTACATCGAGGACGGAGAAGTGCCGTTCGTCGCCCACAATAAGGCTTTCGACGAGAACTGTTTGAAAGCCGTCTTTGCTGCCTATGATATCGTATACCCGGACTATGAGTTTGAATGCACCTTGCTAAAGTCTCGCAAGGTATGGCCGGAAGGACATCACAACTTGGATATCATAGCCGGTTATTGTGGCTACGACCTCCAGAACCATCACCACGCGCTGGCCGATGCCGAAGCCTGTGCAGTTATTGCTAAACAAATATTATGAAACAGTTATTATTCACCCTGCTGGCGGCGGCGATGATGATTTCTGCGTCAGCACAACAGAAAGTGCTCGTGGCGTATTTCTCGTTCACGAATAACACCAAGGCGTATGCCGAGAAGATTACCGCTATCACCGGTGGTGACTTGTACGAGATCGTACCGCAAGTGGCGTATGGCAGCGAGAACAGCAACTATTACGACGAGACCACACGTGCCTACAAGGAGCAGTATAACACCGGTGGCGAGCAACGTCCTGCCATCCATGCGACGCTGACCAATGCGGCGCAGTACGATGTCGTTTTCCTCGGCAGTCCGATATGGTACAGCAAGTCGCCTCGCGTCATTCTGACGTTCCTGGACACGTACGGCTTTGCAGGCAAGACAATCGTGCCGTTCGTGACCTCGGCTTCGACGGGTATCACCAAGGTCAACGAGGAACTGCCGGCCACCTATCCGAATATCTATTGGATAGAAGGCAGACGACTGAATGGCGTGTCCGATGCCGATTTGCAGACATGGGTACAAGGTGTGCTGGAGTCCGCAACAGGCATGGAGGATGTGCAAACCACTCAGTCCGACGCGCCTGCTTACACTATGTCCGGCCAGCAAGCACCAGAAGGTTACAAAGGTGTGGTGATACAGAATGGAAAGAAACAAATCAAATAACAATAAATACTATGCAAAACTTTGATTACAAGACCCCGACACGCCTGATTTTCGGCAAAGGTGTCATCGTGAAACTGCCGGAAGTGATGAGTGCTTTCGGTAAGAAAATCCTCCTCACCTACGGCGGAGGCAGTATTAAAAAGATCGGTCTCTACGATCAGGTTCGTGAGTTGCTCAAGGACTTTGAGATTATCGAACTGAGCGGTATTCAGCCGAACCCGAAATACGACCCGTCTGTGCTGGACGGCGTACGTTTGTGCAAGGAGCATAAGATTGACGTCATCCTCTCCGTCGGCGGCGGTTCGGTGCTCGACTGCTCGAAAGCCATCGCAGCCGGTGCTTGCTACGACGGCGACCCGTGGGACCTCATCTCCTACAAGGTCAAAGCCCAAGCTGCGCTGCCTATCGTGGACATTCTCACACTGGCTGCCACCGGTTCAGAGTACGATGCCGCCAGTGTCATCTCGCGCACCGAGACCAACGACAAGATTGGTTATATTGACCCCGTGGTTTATCCGCACACCTCGATTCTGGACCCGACCTACACCTTCACCGTCAGCCGCAAACAGACCGCAGCGGGTATTGCTGACGCTATGAACCATGTCATGGAGCAGTATTTCACCGAAGACACGACGCTGCTCAATGACGGTTTCTGCGAGTCGATGTTCCGTAGCCTCATGGCCAACGGTCGCAAGTGCATTGACAACCCTGAAGACTACACGGCACGTGCGGAGATGATGCTCGCTTGCTCCTACGGCTGCAACGGTATCCTCGCGCTCGGTAACAGTCCTTCCGGCTGGCCTTGCCACGGTATCGAACATGCCTTGTCTGCCTATTACGACATCACCCACGGCGAAGGTCTGGCTATCATCACACCGCGTTGGATGCGGCATATCCTCAACGACCATACTCTGCCGCGATTCGTGAAGTACGGCATCAACGTCTTCGGCCTCGACGCCTCACTGCCTGAACGTGAGATAGCCGAGAAGGCCATCGACGCCACGTATAAGTTCTTCGAGTCCATCGGCATCCCGATGCACCTGCGCGAAGTAGGTATCGACGATAGCCGCCTCGACGAGATGGCGCACCATATTGCCGTCAACGAAGGTCTTGACCACGCCTACGCACCTCTCTCCGAGCAGGATATCAAGGAGATTTTAGTGGCAAGTTTGTAAGATAAGTATTATGAAAAAAATTGGTCTATTTTTGTTGAAAAACAACATCCATCTGATGACACTGGTGTTCATTGGGTGTGCTATCTGGGCAGCATGCTGCTGGTCGCAACTGTTGCTCATCCAGAAGTTAGTAATGGGTATGTTCGCCTTTATGATTGTGCACGAGTACGAAGAAACGATGTCGAAGCCGAACCTCATCGACCTCTTCACACGTGTCACAGGTCTGGACGCGCAATCGCTCACACCCGGCAAGGCGCACCTGGCACAAGCGGTGTTTATTGTTGCCCTCTTCGCGATAGCCCTCTTGTTCCCAACTCACATGTGGCTGGTGTTCCCTGTGTTTATACTGGGTATCTTCGAAGGCTTTGTGCACACGATGGGATCGTTTATCTTTCGTCTCGGCAAACCCTCACCCGGGTGGTACACGGGTATCCTCATGTGCGCATATAGCATCTGGGCGCTGGTGGTCATCAATCGCAATATAGCTTATGACAACATTCAGTGGCTCTATGCCGCGTTGCTTTATATAGTAGCGTTTGCCTTGCTCGAAATATGGTTCCAACACCTCATCGGCAGCAGCCTACCGTTCTTTGCCCGCAAGATGCGTGCGTTTGTGTTTGGGGAAAATTGAAATTATGTGGAAAGTATATGCACTTCTATCGGCTCTGTTTGCCGCGCTGACAGCCATTTTCGCCAAAGTGGGAGTGAAAGACATCAACTCTGACCTGGCTACAGCAATACGGACTACGGTTATTCTTGTACTCACTTGGGGCATCGTCCTCTTCGGGCAACATATCCACGAATTGCGTGAAGTAAGCCGGAACACATGGTTGTTCCTGATTCTATCAGGTGTGGCAACCGGATTGTCGTGGTTGTTTTACTTCAAGGCGATACAACTGGGCGACGTGTCTCGCGTGGCACCTATTGACAAACTCAGCGTGGTCATCACCATCTTGTTGGCGTTTGTCTTTTTGCACGAAGAAGTGAACTGGCGCGTGATTATAGGAGCACTGTTCATCACCGCAGGTAGTGTACTGATGTTAATGAAATAATTAACCCGAAAGAATAAATAATTATGACCCTATTAGAAGCCATCCAAGTCCGCCATAGTGTGCGACAGTATCTTGACAAACCCGTTGAGGCTGAAAAAATAGCGCAGTTGCGGGCGTTCATCGACGAGTGTAACCGCAAGGGCGGTCTGCACATGCAGTTGGTAACCGACGAACCGAAAGCCTTTTCTGAGGGTATGGCCAAGTACGGCAAGTTCAGTGGAATTAGCAACTATATCGCTATGGTTTGCAAGAAAGGAGATGATACCACACTCGGTTATTATGGCGAGCAAGTGGTGCTTTTGGCGCAGACGCTGGGCTTGAACACCTGTTGGGTGGGACTGACGTTCAGCAAGCAACCGGACAAGTTCGAAGTGCAAAAAGGCGAACACTTGGTGTGCCTCGTTCCTGTCGGTTACGGAGCCACGCAAGGAGTGCAACATCCCCAGAAAAAGACGATTGATGATGTAGCTGAAGGCAAACCATTCCTGGATTGGTTCGTGCGTGGTGCAGAAGCAGCACTATTGGCTCCGACGGCAGTCAATCAGCAGTTGTTCCGTTTTATTCTGCATGACGGTAACAAAGTAGAGGCAAAGAAAGCCTTTTCGCTGACCAACGGTCTCGGCTACGCTCCCATCGACCTTGGAATCGCCAAGTGCCACTTCGAGATTGGTGCCGGCAAAGAGAATTTCGAGTGGGTATGAGAAAACGAATAACAATTATTCTTTTGTGCGCGGCTATGTCAGCGATGGCGCAGGTGACGGACTGGCATAGCCATGCTATTCCGGATAGTTATCGGGAGTTGGTGGCGCGACATGGCTCGTTGCTGGATGAGGGTTTTCCGTTGCCGCGATGGTCGGCAGAAGCGCATCTGCAACTGATGGACGAAGCCGGGATTGAGACTTCTGTGCTCACGCTGCCGGCTCCGCATCCGTATTGGGGTGACATCGAAGAGACCAAACGCGAGGTGCGCCGATTGAACGAAGAGATGGCGGAAATCACCAATGACCAATCACCAATCACCAATCACAAATTGGCATTTTGTGCCACTTTGCCATTGCCCGATGTAGATGCGGCGATTGCGGAAGCACGTTATGCGATGGATAGTTTGGGCGCTGTGGGTGTTAAGTTGGCGACGAACGTCTATGGGCAGTATTTAGGCGATAGTGTGCTGGACCCGCTGATGCAGTTTCTCTCCGACCGGCATGCGGTGGTTATTCTGCATCCGCACAAGCCGACACCGGTCAATGCACAAGTGATGCAGCAGACGCCGTTAGCGATGCAGGAATACCTGTCAGAGACTACGCGTGCCGTGTGTAACATGCTCAGTCGCAACGTGCTGGCGCGTTACCCGAACATGCGCGTCATCGTGCCTCATGCAGGTGCGTTTCTGCCGATTGCTATCCCACGCATGCGGTCTCTTTATCCGGTGATGAAGCAGAACGGACTGGTGGGCGAGATAGATTTCGAAGCAAACATAGCCTCGTTGTGGTTCGACTTAGCCGGTTCGCCTTCGGACGAGACCGTGCAGGCGCTTCTGACGCTTACCACACGTGACCATTTGCTCTACGGTTCGGACTATCCGTACGTTGCCCCGCAAGTGATTAAGAATAATATGGAACGAATGAAGAGTTATATGAAGCCATCAGCTATCAGTAGTCAGTCATCAGACGGTCTCATCATCCGTATCGCGGAGATTGAGGTGCATAAGAAGTATCTGAACGAGTACTTAGCCGCTGCGCATGAGGTTGGCGCTACTTCGGTCAAAGAGGAAGAAGGCGTGATTTGTATCTTCCCGATGCAGGTGAAGGACAAGCCCACAACGATTCGTATCGTGGAGATCTATCGCGATGAAGCGGCGTATCAATCGCACCTGCAGACGCCCCATTTCCTGGCCTACAAACAAGGTACGCTGCACATGGTCGAGTCGCTTCGCCTCGTTCCCGTCGATGCCCTCGCCCCCGAAGCCATGCCGCTGATTTTTGAAAAACTAAAATAAACAAAGAAATACTATGCAAATCCTTATTTTACAAGGCTCACCGAGAGCCAAAGGTAACACCGCTTGGATGGCGGAAGAGTTCAAGAACGCAGCCGAAGCAGCAGGTCATCAAGTGACGCTCGTCAACGTGGCACACAAGCATATCGCAGGCTGTCTGGCGTGCGAGTACTGCCACGGCAAGGGCAACGGAGCGTGCATTCAGAAGGATGATATGCAGGAACTTTATCCGCTGATGGCAGAAGCCGAAGTGCTTGTACTGGCTGCACCTATCTATTACTTTACGCTCTGCGCACAGATTCAGGCGCCTATCCAGCGTATGTACTGCGTCAATGCACCCGCTAAGGTGAAGAAGATGGCGCTTCTGATGTCCTCGTACTCTCCCAGCGTTTATGATGGTGCACTCGCCGAGTTCCGCGATATCTGCAACTATTGGCAGGTAGAGAACATCGGTCATGTATCCGCGAAGATCGATGAGCAGAAGACCGAAGCAACCAAGCAGAAGATTGTGGAATTGGTAGGCAAAATCTAGTAGTGACAAGAGTGATTTCCTCCGCTATTCCCCAACTCCTATAACAACGCAATACGCACGCGTTCTCGCGTGCGTATTGCTATACTCTGATATTCCAATTCTGCCTAATAGGGTAGCACTCCTGCCGGATATTCTTTCTCTGCATCGCCATACCGAATGGTAAAGCTTGCGAACCGTTCCTCATCCGTGAAATATACCGAAAAATCCTCGTTCTTCTCTACCTTGTGCCACTGCCCGCAACCATGCGGATTCTCCACCCAACTCACCACCAGATCAGCTCCGCCACCGCCTTTGACAACATACACCCACACATCAGCCTCATACGGATTACTTACCACTCGCACATTGCCCCACACCTCAAAACTCCGCGTTTTCATTCCCTCATTCAAGGTATATACGCACCCCGCAACAGGATTAGGACATGGCCCTGTAGCACACATGCGTTCATCCGCCACTACCATCATCGGCAGCACCACCATACACCATATCACTAACCCCTTTCTCATTATCTGTATATTCCGCTTGTTCCGTTCTCAATGAATTTGATTTCAATATCAGCCGAGCCACTTTCTACGAAACGAACCGTAAAGTCACATGTCCCGGATGTAATCATTTTCCATTCTCCGCACGAAGAAGCAGTGCCATTGTTGATAACCTTTACTTCCAGATCGCAACTGCCTCCATTAACTACCTTTACGGTCAAGTCAGCAGAACCAGCCTCCACCACTTTCACTTCCCCGTATAACGGATAAGTTTTCCCATCCTTGGTAATGGTACAGTTCTCTTTATCTATCTTCACATCATCGGCAAATGCAACCAATGACATACACGCAAGTATAATTGTTAGTATTTGTTTCATGGCTTTGTTATTTTATGCCTGCACCAACATCTGTGATTTCAACCTTAATGTCTGCGCCGACTTCAACTATCTCGACCTTGACATCAGCACCGACTTTAACAACTTCTACTTTACCGCATGAGTTTGCGCCAACATCTACGAGTTCCACTTTTAGGTCTGCACCGACATTGACAATTTGAACTTTGAAATCTGCACCGGATTTTACAACTTCTACTTTTCCATATAACGGATAAGTTTTCCCATCCTTGGTAATGGTGCAATTCTCCTTGTCTATCTTCACATCATCCGCCACTACCATCATCGGCAGCACCGCCATACACAATATTACGAACCACTTTCTCATTATCTCAATCCACTTGAACCTTCATCTATAAACTTCACCGTTATATCAGCCCATCCACTCGTTACTATCTTAACATTGAGGTCAGCAGAACCATTCTCTATGATACGCCACTCACCACAATATGAGGGAGAACCATTCTCCTGCTTCTTAACCAAAAGATCACTCCAACCATTCTCAACAACTTTCACTACAATATCAGCAGATCCGTATGTATCAACGAATTTCACTTCCCCGTACAACGGATAAGTCTTCCCGTTTTTCGTAATGGTACAGTTATCCTTGTCGATCTTGACATCATCGGCAAATGCAACCAATGACATGCATGCAAATAATATGGTCAACGCTCTTTTCATTCTGTTCTTCTTATGTGGGGATAACTTTCTACCACCTTAACCGTAATATCAGGATAATCATTGTCAATTTTTACACGCAAGTCAGGGTAATATTCAGACCTTCCGACTATCTTCCATTCGCAACATGAACTACTTGGCGATTCGGTTATCTTGACTTCTATATCAGCGTAGTACTCTACAAATTTAATCGTTATATCAGGGTAGTCCTCTACAAAGACCACTTTCCCATACAGCGGATACGTTTTCCCATTCTTCGTAATGATGCAATTCTCCTTGTCGATCTTCACATCATCCGCCACTACCATCATCGGTAGCACCGCCATACACCATATTGCTAACCACTTTCTCATTGTATTACCCTTTCTATTTGACACCCTCAAAATTGTCAACAATACGCACTTTGATATCTTCGAAGTTGTCAACGATCTTTACTTTGACATCCTCAAAGTTATCCACTATACGGACGCGACCGCACTCATCTTCGAAGTTCTCTACAAGGCGCACCCGGACATCCTCAAAGTTATCGACTATACGCACTTTGATGTCCTCGAAATTACCAACTATGCGAACCTTGCCATAGAGACGAAACGTCTTGCCATCCTTGGTAAACGTGCAATGCTCTTTGTCAATACCATCCTTTGAAACCGACGTAGCGGATGCCACCTCAGCATCTTCGGATTCCTCATACAAAGAACGAGTAACACCATTGCACGTCACCGTGCCGGTGTTCCCGTCAATGATGATAGCCTGAGCAAAACAACCCAAGCAAAGCCCGCATAAAAGCAATATGAATGACAAGCGTTTCATTTTACCTTTTACCAACAAGAATTGTGCCAATACCATACCTTTTTATCACAAACTCCCGACAAAACAAAACTATTCCGCGATTTCTCCTAAAATTATTTGCAAATCCCGAATTTTTTTCGTACCTTTGCACGATTTTTGATGCAGAACTTTAAAAATTAACTGCAACTTAAATGGGAGCCGACGTTACACATATTGCAAAACACAAATTTAAGGACTTGCATGACTTGACTGCAAGCAAAAAGTTTGTCATCAATACTGCCTTTCTGCTGAAGACGCAGTTGCATGATGATGTTTGTGTACGCCGCAAAGATGTCTTATGGAAAGATATTGAGCAATTCGGCTGGGAAAAGACGCTGCTCTTTGAGCCTAAGGATGATTATCCACCGGAGTTTTCTATCAAGCTAAACCGCTACGATGTCGAACTCGTTTTGCGTCATGGCTTTTGGCAAATCAACTCGCATTACCGTTTGCATTCTTTAGTCGCCACGCACAAAGGTTGTTTCTGGCTTCGGGACATGATTTCGGATATTGTGCGAGCTTTAGGCGAAACAGAGGTTTGGCACGCCAACGAATATCTCGTAGAGGATATTGCCGATGGTTTCCCTGAAATCGAGGATATCACCTTCGAGCAATGGCTGGACTTTGTGCAAAAAGAAGGAGTGACGGAATTTGACGAAAGTTACTGGCTCGCCCATCAAGATTCTGCTGTTGCAGTACCGAGTGTTTTCCATGATAATTTAACAGCCTTTAATGACCATTTCAATGCCATTCAAACGAAATGGCCGGCGTACCAATTAGTGGGGCTTTTCAGAAGCGAAAAAGGACACATCGGTATCAAAAATAACCAACTCTATTGGCTGAACGATGATGGAACTGCCACCCCATACGACAGCGCCCAAGTCAAGAACATTGATTTGTATAGCGATGTAGAGAATTACGTCAATAAGGTTGAATAGTAACGATTTATCCCATGAGCACCCAAAGAACAGAAACACTCGTCCTCAAAGGCCAGATAACCCGCGATGATTTGGAACGATTCAACGACATGGTCCTACAGGGCAATGTCAAAATCGTTGATGTTTCAGACTTGTCTATAGACCTCCCCGATGATGACTTGGCGTTTGATTACTTGGAAGACGAATGCGAGCCAAATGTAATCGCTAAAATGCTGCTTAATAAGTGCTTTTCGCAGCAATTTACCATCAATGATGATTACGTCCTTTCTGTAGATGGAAAAGTGCTGGTTAATAGCTTCAATAAAAATGCGTTTTCCGTTCCTGAAGGAGTTGAGATTATAGGCAATTTGGCGTTCTGCTGCTATGGTTTTGACAAACTGACCATCCCTGACGGCATCAAGCAAATTGGTTATGCTGCATTCCATGCGTGTGATAAACTTACAGACCTGATCTTATCGGACTCTGTCGAACAAATTGGAGAAACGGCATTTGGCAATTGCGGTTTGAAGCAAGTGCAACTTTCTCGGAACTTAACGATTGTTCCGGCTGGTTGTTTTGAGTACAACTATTTGGACGAGATAACTCTCCCTTCTTCTATTAAATCCATCGAGTATGAGGCGTTCCATTGCAATCATATTGACAGCGTGCGCTTGCCGGAAGGAGTAGAGTCAATAGATAGTGAAGCGTTTGAGTATCTTGACTTCATCTATTTCCCGTCCACTATGCGGCATATCGCCAAGGACTTCTACTACGAAGATTGTGTCAGCAGTCCGGATGAGCATATCCCGTTTATTGAGGTTAGCGCCGATAATCCCATCTTCTTTAGCGAAGAGGGTACTCTATACACCCGTGACAATCCCGATGAACCTTACTTAGGATATAAGTACGTCGGAGAAAAAGAAGAATTTGAAGATGCACGCTGGATTATTTTCCCCGAAAACCCCAAGGCGAAAGAGTATTCGCGCGAGGAGATAATGGCAATGTATAAGTATTGCATCCCCCTTAACGATGAGGGCACAATGTTCCGGATATATGATAAAAAATTATCGTCTAACGGTTACGGCTACAACATTATCGACCGTTGTTTGAATTACTACCTGAATGAAAAACTCGTTGACAATGTAGATGTCAGCAAGAACCATTTTGTGCTCCTCAACAGAAAAGTCATCTATTCTCTTGATCTCAAAACCGTCCTATTGAGAGAGTTTGACGATTATCGTTTCTTTGATTGTGATGATGACGGACGTATCTATGTCACAAAGTATGTCCCTGTTCCCAAAGAGCGATTGCGCATCCATTACTACATGGACACTACGCTTCGGGCTGGCTGTATTAACATCAACAAAGAAGTACTTATCCCTTGCATATATGATGGGTTCAAAGCTATAGGTAAGTTCAACGAAGAAGGCATAGCTGTCGCGCATAAGGGGTCTAAATATGGCATGATTGACACCCATGGTAACATTATTATTCCTTTCGATTACCATTATATACACTATGGGTTCGATAAAAATGGCATTGCATTTGTTGTAAAGCAATCAAAGGGGAAAAGCACGTACATGTACATCAACAAGAAGAATGAGATTGTAGGAACATTGCTTGACTTCCACTTTAATTGGGCCAAACATGAATTTTTCATATACACCCACAATGGAAAGTACGGATATGCCAAAACGGGAGCATTGCATTATTCCGCCCCTATCTATCAAGATATTCGCACCATTGATGACACAACAATCGAAGTCTCCCTTGACGGTATCCATTACGAAACGATAACATATTAGCCCCATGAAACCCATCACCCTCATATTACCTCTCCTTGTGCTGACTTTCTCAGCCTCAGCCACTATCTATGTTGGCAGCGTCACCCATGAAGATGGCTATGGTGAGGAATACCACGATTGTGCCTACGATGTCCCGGCCACCGTTCCCACCAAGACGGTCTATCTCTGGGGTAAAGTGCGCGTAGTAAAGGACTACAAAGATGCCGACTTGTCCGTCTATGTCGCCCAAGACCCTATACAATACGACATGTACGTACAATGGGTGGATTCCAACCCGGACGAGTGCGGACTATGGCAGCGCGTCAATAAGGGTGAAGACTTCACCATCCAATTCGTCCAATCCCCCTCCGAAGCCGACCTCGTCATCTACTACGATGACCCACGCAAGCACTACAACGATAACGGCACATCTTATTCCCCCTTTCTAAAATAACAGCCCATGCTCCGCTACAACGCCACATACCAGCAACGCGCCGACCGCTTGGCACAGGAAGAAAACATCTGGGCTTTTGCCCACTATGTAGGTCATTATCATGGTCCGGTTGGGTCTCTTTCCCCTCTCTCGGAACCCCAAGACTGGCTCGTGTTCAGGCCTCTTGAAAGTGACAGCCGCCCACGCGAAACAGGTCTCCCCTTCGTCATCCTCATCAATGAGCAATATGAGGAAATGACCAACGAACTGCCGTATAACTTCGACATCATCAATGCAACGTCTCACACGGACACCCTCTCCCAAGCCCGCCGTCTCTTCCGCGAGTACGAACGCAAGGTGCAGCAAAACGACTATGCCAACGACCAGGAGCGCACCGACATCACCGCCCTCGTCAACGCCACCCATGGTACGTATCCCATACCCCGCACCGACATCTACATCTACCTGCAAGCTGCCCACCGCCTCCACCGCCGCCTCCTCGTCCTCCCGTACCCCGATGGCAAACGCCTCCACCTCATCAACGAGCAAGGTCACACCCTTGCCACCCAAGAGTACTACCTCCAACTCCAATAACCCTCCGTCTATTACCCCCGCATTGAATGCGGGTCATATTGTGCACTTCGATGGCATTCTTGCCGCCGTTATCTTCTTGGTAGTTCCGCCGACTGGCAGTCGGCATTTCCCTTCGTTTCCTGCACGTAGCGACAGCTGCGTGTCTCATTTTTACCTAAAATCCCTTACATCCCGCACAATTACGCACAAAAATTTGCAAATTCCGAAAATTTTTTGTACCTTTGCGCCGTTTTTTGTAACTTCTGATAATTCGTATTATCAGGAATAAGCCCCAAAAGGTATGACACCCGAAGAAAAAGCAAGAGTGAAAATCGACAAAATGTTAGAAGCCGCAGGCTGGAAAGTGGTCTGCCGCAAGGACTTTGTCGCCAATGAAGCTGTTGCTGTCACCGAAGGACTGATGAAGGGCAATAAGGAAGCAGACTATCTGCTGTTCCTGATGGGCATTGCCGTTGGTGTACTGGAGGCGAAACGCGAGGAAATAGACGTAAACACGCCGGAGGTCATCGAGCAAGCGGAAGGCTACACTTACATCGTGCCGAATTGGTGCAAGTCATGGATGCTGCCGCTCCCGTTAGTATGGCTCTCTAATGGCAAAGACCTCTATTTCCGCGACACTCGCAAGGACGATACCGAATATCAGAAAGTCAGCAAGATATTGTCACCGCGCGAGGTGGTCAAACTGCTCGACATCCCAATCCCATTCGCAGGTCTTCCTTTGTTGCAACGACGCGGATTGCGCGATTGTCAGTACGAAGGCATCACCGAACTGGAGCGCAGCCTCAAAGAGGGCAAACGCCGTGCCTTGATGGTACTGGCTACCGGCGCAGGAAAAACCTACCTCGCCATCACCGCAGCATATCGCCTGCTGACCTACGCTAATTTCCACCGCGTGC
Organism: Paludibacteraceae bacterium; assembly: GCA_017394705.1. GTDB lineage: Bacteria > Bacteroidota > Bacteroidia > Bacteroidales > Paludibacteraceae > Colicola. The sequence continues at coordinate 64,327 of JAFPXH010000007.1, forward strand.
TGTTCCTTGTGGATCGAAACAACCTCGGACGGCAAGCGGAACGCGAGTTCGCTGGCTATAAACTTACGGAAACAGGCGATCCCTTCAACACGATCTATGGTGTCGAACGCCTCAAATCATCCTCCGTGCCCAAGGATGCCAATGTCGTTATCTCAACCATCCAGCGTTTGTTCTCACTTATGAACGGCGAACCTCTCCCGGACACAGACGAGGATACCGAACTGAATCTCGATGACGACAAAGAACCGGCAGCGGTCACGCTCGGCGGCAAACTCAATCTACCGCACGACTACTTCGACCTGATCATCATTGACGAGTGCCACCGCTCCATCTACAGCAGTTGGCGCACAGTGCTGGATTATTTCGATACAGCGGTCAAGATCGGTCTTACTGCTACACCCGCACCACAGACTCTCGCATACTTCGAGCAGAACAGGGTAGTCAACTACACCCTTGAAAAATCCATCGCCGACCATGTGAATGTCGGTTGCCGTACCTATCGCATCAAGACCGAACAAACCGAACATGGCGGTGCTATTCTCCAAGGACAGAATGTCAGTCAGGAAACAGTCTATACCGGCAAGGTGGAAAAAATCGACATCACCGAAACGGAGGAATATACCAAGGAAGAACTGAACCGGAGCATCATCAACCCGGCGCAAATCAAACTCATCCTCCAGACCTACAAGGATGCCGTCTATACCGAAATGTTCACCGACCCGCCGCGTGAACCCAATTTCGACTACCTCCCCAAGACGCTTATCTTCGCACTCAATGAGAAACATGCCAACAATATCGTGCAGATAGCCGAAGAGGTCTTCGGACGTACACACGGCGACGGCTTTGTGCAGAAGATAACCTACCGCGCAGGCAACACCGACCAACTCATCAAGGATTTCTGCAACGAAAAGAAATTCCGCATAGCCGTCACCGTCACCCTCGTAGCTACAGGTATCGACATCAAGCCGCTGGAGGTGGTCATGTTCATGCGTTATGTCAAGTCCGCCTTGCTCTACGTGCAGATGAAAGGTCGTGGCGTGCGTACCATCGGCGACGATGTGCTGCATAATGTCACCCCCAACGCGTACTCTAAAGACCTGTTCTACCTCGTCGATGCAGTAGGCGTTTCCGAAGGTGGGCAGACCATCCCGCAACCGACAGGACCGACACCGCCGCCGTACCCCAATCTGGAGGAACTGCTGGAGCGCATCGCACATGGTGATGTCAATGATGATTACCTCAACATCCTCGCTTCGCGTATAGCACGCATTGATGCAAAGACCAAGGATGAAACCAAGAAATACAAGTTTGAGCAACTGGCAGGCGTGACCATGCAGGCACTGGCAACACGTATCTTCTATGCGCTCAATCCGGAGATGAATGCGCTGCCGCCGTTCAATGACATCAACGAACCGAACACCGAACGCCGCGCACTCGTCGCAGAACTCACCAACAACCCTGCTGCACGCAAGTACCTCTGCGAACTCAATGCCGGATATATCAAGACCATCATTCCTGGCGAAGACAACCTCATTTCCAAGGGCTTCACCATCGAGGAGGCACAACAGGCTGTGCAGGCGTTTGAGGAGTACGTCAATACCCACCGTGACGAGATTGAGGCTTTGCAACTCATCTATTCCGGCAAACCAGTCAATAGGACGATGTTGGAAGACCTGTCGCGAATACTGCAAAATGCCAATGCCCAGTTCGAACCGCACCGCCTGTGGAATAGTTACGCACTCGTGCAACCTGACAAAGTAAAGCATTTTAAGAGCGAGGAACGCGAACAACGCAACCTCCTTACCAACCTCATTCAGTTGGTACGCTATGCCTACCATCAGATAGAAAAGCTCGACACCCTCTATGTGGCTGCCAACCAGTATTTCAGTCTGTGGTGCGGACAGGTTCAGCGTGACCTCACCGACGAACAGCAACGCATATTCGCACACATAAAGGACTATATCGTGGCCAACGGCTCATGCACCATCGAGGAATATCAGTCTATCGACGAAGCGGCTACCGCCAAACTGATTGTCACTATGGGCGGCAAAGCCAAAGTGCGAGAAAGCCTCCTCACACTTTCACAATTCATAATCTATCAAAAAGCTGCATAATATGGCTAAAATCGTTACACCGACCGAAGATGCACTTACCTCTAAAGTATGGCAGATGGCAGATGTCCTCGCCGCACACGGCATTGGCAACACCGACTATCTGACCCAACTCACATACCTCCTCTTTCTCAAGATGGATCAGGAGCGCGTGGATATATTCGAGGAGGCTTCCGCTATCCCCGAAGGCTACCGATGGAACGACCTTATCAAAGAGGAAGGACAGGAACTGCTCACCCAATACAACAAGACCCTTGAAGAACTCAAGAAGCAAGATAACCTCATCGGTACTATCTTCACCCAAGCGCAGAACAAGATCACTCAACCGGTCTATCTCCGCAAGGTCATCACCATGATTGATGAACAGCAATGGCTCATCATGGGCGGTGATGTCAAGGGTGCTATCTACGAGAATATTCTGGAGGAGGTCGGACAGGACACCAAGAGCGGTACTGGTGAGTATTTTACGCCTCGTGCCCTCATCAGTGCCATGGTCGATGTCACGCGCCCCAAGATAACCGAAACGGTATGCGACCCGGCTTGCGGTACGGGTGGCTTCCTCATGGCGGCGTACGACTACATGAAGCGCCAGTCCAACGACAAGCGCAAACTGGATTTTCTCAATAACGAAGCCTTGCACGGCACCGACATCACACCATTGGTTGTTACCCTCGGTTCTATGAACCTCTATCTGCATGGCATCGGCAAAGACAGCAGCCCTATCACCTGCGGCGACTCGTTGGAGAAACAACCCGAAGTCCTCTTTGATGTTATATTGGCCAATCCGCCTTTCGGCGCACGACCGAGCGGTGCTGTAGCTATCGACCGCCCTGACTTCTATGCTACCACAAGCAACAACCAGTTGAACTTCCTACAGCACATGATGCGCCTGCTCAAAGATGGTGGACGTGCCGCTATCGTGCTGCCGGATAATGTGCTCTTTGAAGATCATGCGGGCAAGGTCATTCGTAAGAAACTGCTCACAGAGTTCAACCTGCATACCATCTTGCGTATGCCTACGGGTATCTTCTACAAACCCGGTGTAAAAACCAATGTGCTGTTCTTCACCAAAGGACAACCCACTACCGATGTCTGGTATTACGACTATCGCACCAATGTACACCACACATTGAAGCAAAAACCGATGAAGCGTTCAGACTTGGAGGACTTCGTGCAGTGCTTCCATGCCGAGGACATCACCCAACGCACCGAGACTTACAACGCCGAAACCAATCCCAATGGCCGTTGGCGCAAGTATGCCGCCGCTGATTTCCTCAATACGGACAAGATCGGTATGGACATCACTTGGATCAAAGCCGACACCGGCGACAATGACATGTCCCTTGCCGAAATGCTCGACACCATCAGCGACAAAGCCGCCAAAATAACCTCCGCCGTTCAGCAATTACAGGCTCTATTGGCTAATATCGAAGAGTAATCGCTATGGATACCAAGTCGCTCAAACAAAAGATTCTCGACCTTGCGATACGCGGCAAACTTGTACCGCAAAACCCGAACGACGAACCGGCTTCGGTTCTCCTCCAGCGTATCCGTGCAGAACGCGAGCAACTCATCGCCCAAGGCAAAATCAAACGCTCCAAAACCACATCCGATAATCAGCATTATGAGAATGTGCCGTTTGAAATACCGGCAACATGGGCGTGGGTGGAACTGAACGAATTGGCTCAGTATAAGAAAGGACCTTTTGGGAGCAGTCTAACAAAAGCAATGTTTGTGCCTAAAGGTGATACTACGTTCAAGGTCTATGAACAGAAGAATGCTATCCAAAAAGATGACACATTGGGCACGTATTATATTTCGGATAGTCACTTTGAGCAACTAAAAGGCTTTGAGGTATTCCCTGAAGATATTATTGTCAGTTGCGCAGGTACTATCGGAGAAACATACGTCATGCCGCAATATATACAACGCGGTATTATCAATCAAGCCCTTATGTACATCCGGCTCTACTATAAGGACATAACAGATTTTTACCTGATCTATTTTGACTCGATTATAAAAGGCAATAGTCAGAATGATAGCAAAGGCACGGCAATGAAAAATATACCGCCTTTTGAGATTCTTAAAAAGTACTTAATGCCTCTTCCGCCGCTCGCAGAACAAAAACGTATCATTGCTGAGATTAAAAAGTGGTTTGCATTGATAGATGAGATCGAGACGAGTAAACAGGATTTACATGAAACGATTAAGCAAGCCAAGAGCAAAATACTAAGTCTTGCAATAAGTGGCAAATTAGTAGCACAAGATCCGAATGATGAACCCGCCATTGATTTATTACGCCGAATAAATCCGTCGTTCAAGCCTTGTGATACCTCACATTATGAGAACTTGCCACAAGGTTGGACTATCTGCAAGTTGAATGAAATTGCTAAAATATCAGCAGGCGGCACACCAGCACGTGGGAATGCTCGCTATTGGACTGGA